>DJZY01000107.1 GCA_002450655.1 Gammaproteobacteria bacterium UBA6940
CTTTGCTGGGCAAACAAAAAACCCGCCATCAGCGGGTTTTTTACTATTAATTAAACACTATTTAATTAAAGCTTTCTTCAACATTTTAACAACCGTATCAATGTGTGCTTGTGAATGTGTTTCTTCACTTACATCAACACTAAAGAGTTGCATATTAAGTGATCCCATAACAAAGAACTGACTTGCGGCACCTAATACAAGAGATACAAGACTTGCCATTGGAAGATCAACTAAAATTCCCATGCTAACACCCTCAGCGTATGCATTTTTAAGGTCCTGCATACATGGCTCCAAAAGCTCTTCAACCAACCACTCTAAACGTGCCGTTTTTTGAGTACTTTCAGACATAAGGATTTGAACAAACTCAGATCGACGAGCAACAAATGCAACGAAATCTTCAATTGCTTTTTCTGCTTTTTCAACATGAGTTAGCCCTGTTGCACGATGAATTGGTTGAATATACTCTTCATTCAATACAGCAAAACTATTTCTAACAACTGTTTGCCATAACGCTTTTTTACTCTTGAAGTGATAATGAATAAGTGGCTGAGTAACGCCTGCAGCTTTAGCTAGCTCTGTAGTTGAAACACCATCAAAACCTCTATCAGCAAACGCAGTTAAAGCAATTTCTAAAATTCTTACGCGAGCATCTACATCCTTTTTAACTGCTTTCTTTTCAACTTTTTCCACAGTTTCAACAACTGGTGCAGTTTCTGTTTCTGTTGAAATAAGTTCTACTTGAGATACTAAAGACATCTACTCTCTCCTGATTATTATTATCAAATTGTTTGTTATTTTTTACTTTTACAGTTAAGTGTTATTCATTTTAAGCTGTCTTATAAAGAGTACTATTAACCTACTAAGACATCTGTAAATATTTTTAATAGTTTTATTACTCTTTCGAAATAATTCTTATCAAAGAATCAATCCAACAAAGAAACTCAGCAACTTAAATATTAATCATAAAAAAAATGCTAAATAACTTTTACATCTAGAGCAAAAAACTTATTTATAAATAGGTCGATTGCGCTGACCTGACAAAGATATCACTAAGCCACTTTTTTATTCAATAGCCTTTTACATAAGTACGCACAATCACACTACGCACTTGCAAAAGGGAGGATAATCTCAGCCAAAAGAGCTAAAATAGACACTATAAAGTTGTTTTTACAGTATTTTTTTCAAATCAATCGGATATTAAAAACCTAAATTAGTTAAAAAATAGCTGAATTAGCTAATTTAAGCTGATCTAACATAGGGATATGTATATGGGTACTTTTCATGATTTTATAAGCAAGAACTCAAACAAAGAACTTTCACTTGAATGGCTACCACCGACTCTCACAATACAACTCAATCGCCCCAAAAGAAAAAATGCCCTTAATGGAGACACCATAAAAAAACTTAAAAATATATTTTATTCTATTCAAGCATTCGCTGAAATAAAATCAATTATCATTGAAGGTGGTGAAAAACAGTTCTGCGCAGGAGCAGACCTGCAAGAAATATCTGAAATTAAAAAAAGTGGCAGCAAAGCTATTTATGAAAATAATAAAAATTTTGGCGAACTTCTTCACTCCATTTACAACTGCCCTATTCCAACCATTGCATTAGTTGATGGACCTGCTCTTGGTGGAGGTATGGGCCTTGCCTGCGTCTGCGATTTCATACTTTGTACACCAAATGCAAGCTTTGGAATGCCTGAGCCTAGACTGGGTATCATAGCAGGCCAAATATTTCCCTATGTTTTTAATAAGCTCGGTCTTATTCGCACCCAAGAAATGGCGCTTCAAGGATTAAAGATAAATGGTGAACTTGCAATTGAATGGCAGTTTATAAATAGTATCCATGATGACTACACATCTCTTAAAGCAGCCGCAGAATCAATATGCCTTAATATTTTGCAATGTGCACCTATTGCTATCCAAAATACAAAAAAACTGATCCAAACAGCAGCTCCAATAAATGCCATGTCTATTGATACTATTGCAAAGACACTTGCTCATGCTACTCTCAGCGAAGAAGGGCTTGAAGGCAACACAGCATTTATGGAAAAACGTAAGCCCAATTGGACTAAAGCTTAAGGAGTAGAAACATGTTGGTTGAAAAAATTCTTGTTGCTAATCGCGGTGAAATCGCCTGCAGAGTGATAAAAACCATTCAAGACATGGGATTTACTGCAGTTGCCATTTTTAGCGAAGCCGACAAACACTCGCTACACGTTAAATTGGCAGATGAATCAATAGAAATTGGACCCGCGGAATCAAATCAATCATATCTCAATATTGAACGAATTATTCAAGCTGCTAAACAGATTCAAGCAGATGCCATACATCCAGGCTATGGTTTTCTCTCAGAGAATTCAGATTTTGCGCAAAGATGTAAGCGTGAAAAGCTCATCTTTATTGGCCCAACACCTGATGCCATTAAGCTTATGGGCAGTAAGAGCTTAAGTAAAGCAGCAATGATAGAAGCAGGTGTTCCTTGCATTCCAGGATACCAAGGCGAAGATCAAAGTGATGAAAGACTGATTGAAGAAGCTTCAAAAATTGGTTTTCCACTTATGGTTAAAGCTGCCGCCGGTGGTGGTGGGCGCGGTATGCGAAAAGTAGTAGCACCACACCTTCTACCAGAAGCATTGCAGAGCGCTCGATCTGAAGCATTATCAGGATTTGGCAGTGCAGAACTTATTCTTGAAAAGGCCATTGAAAGTGGTCGCCATATTGAGATTCAAATCCTAGCAGATAGCTTTGGTCATTGTATTCATTTAGGTGAACGTGATTGCTCGCTTCAAAGACGCCACCAAAAAGTAATAGAAGAATCCCCTAGCCCTCTTGATAGAGCTAGTCTTCGTGAAAAAATGGGGAGGGCTGCAATTAAAGCAGCTGAATCATGCCAATACATTGGTGCAGGCACCGTTGAATTCTTAGTGGATGACGATTTAACTTTCTACTTCCTTGAAATGAATACTCGCATTCAAGTTGAGCACCCTGTCACAGAGCTTGTAACCAATGTTGATATTGTTGAACAACAAATACGTATCGCAATTGGTGAGCCTTTACGCTTAAAGCAACATGATATTGAGCTTAAAGGCCATGCCATCGAAGCTCGACTCTATGCCGAGGATCCTGTTAATAACTATATGCCTCAATCAGGTCCAGTTATTTTATGGAAAGCCCCGTCAGGCAAGGGTATTCGTGTAGATACAGGCATTGAACAAGGGCAAGCAATTACACCCTTTTATGACCCTATGATTGCAAAAATTATTGGGTATGGCGAAAGCAGAACTCAAGCCATTCGCTACTTAACAAATGCGCTTCGTAATACACATTTATGTGGCATTAAAACAAACCGAGACTTCTTAATTGAACTACTCGAAGCAGACTATGTTCGAGAAGGTCAATTCGATACCTCAACGCTACAATCAAAAGATATCATTAATGATCTAATAGAACCTCAGCATGAAATGGAGCAACTCACAATTGCTGCACTCATACAAACAGAGCCTAGCACCTTAGAGTATCAGTCTATGACTGGGCCGCAATACATTTTTTTAACACTAGATGACATGCTTTTCAAAGTCGAACTTCAACCTATTAAATGCAGTTCCGATGTCTCTCACTACACTGTTAATGTATATAACCAATACAATGGTGAAGAAGAACTCTACTTTTCTTCTGAAGCTACGCTATGGTCAAAATCAGAAAACTGTGCAGAAATTACATTCGATAATATTCGCACTCGATATTTTTATGCATTTGAACAAGATAATATTTGGATTTCGAACAGGCAATTCTCAGGCGTTGTATCCCTTCATAAAGCAGAACACCTTGTGACAGAGAGCCACTCAGGGCAGCTCACAGCACCTATGGACGGCAAAGTTATTCATATTTCTACTTATATTGGAGAAGATGTTGTAAAAGGACAGACTCTCGCCATTATTGATGCCATGAAAATAGAACACCCTATTCAGGCACCTTTCGATGGTAGCATTACAGGCATTCATATCTCGGCAAATCAGCAGGTTAAAAATAAACAGCTTTTAATCACTTTAGCTGAAGAGGATTAGGATAAACTTTCTAAGTATTAAAAAGCGCTTTAATAATAATTTACGTTTTAAAGCGCTTTTTTATTTTCACATTTAAATCAATGCCTTTTAGTTATTTTTCAAAATTCTCTCGAAACTGTGACAAAGGTCTCAGCACCATAACACCAACCTATGTACAATTAAATAAGGGGCTTTTGTCTCCTTTTAATAAAAAACCAACTCAAAAATACTGTACTAAAACCATCACATTAAGCAGTGACATCTACTTTTTGTAGATCGTACTCTGACAAGGTATAAAGGTTAGTCGATGAGAGCAGTTAAAAAAGTATCCCCAGTAATAGTTAAAAATGAAACCAAAGACCTCAATAAATCACACATTGAATTTGAAGACTCTTCAATGCTCGGAGTGGAAAAAAAACCCCTGCATAAAACAACAGCCCGAGAGGTTTTCAAGCCAAAGAAAAAGACTAAAAAGTTATCTATAAACACGCGCCCTGCATACTCTGCTCGCGACATTACTATAAGTTTATCAAATGTCAGTATTGACGAGCATACCCTTAACCTTCCAGATCATCTTGTAAATGTATACCTTAAGAAAACAGCAACTTGGTCTGCTCTAGTTTCTGCAAGCACCATAGCTCTTGCAGGCATCAATGTTTTAACAGCAGAGCTTTTAAATCTTAATATGGGTGGCTACGCCATTTTAGGTGTAGGTGCAACCGCTGCAATTACAAGTTATAGCTACTCAATATTCAAGGCTAAACACATTAAAAATCAATATGAAATCTACAATACATCTATTGAACTCCATGACAGATCAGTATTGCTAAATCTATTACTGGAGCAGATATATAAACTCTTTAACTTCGATAGAGTAAAGACACTACTCACCCTAAAACCAGAAATCAAAATTGCTATTACTAATGGTGAGCCACACTTACATATCGGCCTTCCTCTCTTGCATAGCTTGAGTTATATCGAACTCATTTCGCTAGTTGCCTATAATGTGAGCGCCTTTAAAATGCTCAACCAAAAACATATATCACTACTCTTTGGCCATGAATCCTTGCAACCGTTTACTAACATGGCACTTCAGTCTTCACTCGATAAAATGTTAAGCGCCCCAACAAATATCCTTAAAAAGGATATAATTCAGCGATCTTTAGTAAATGCAGTACAAGTGACCGACTTCCAAACAACAATCGATGCATTTTATAAGCAAGAGCTACTCAAAGAAGCTTTTAACTCAAGCATACGCACGCTAACAACGGAAGAAATATTACCTATAAATATGGTCACTCAAATAATCTGCGCAAGCGAATCTCATAATACGAAGCATCAAACTGAAAGTTTACATATTAGTGACCAGATCAAAAGCTATATTACAAACTATCCTCATGGATTAGAGCTTAAACATAAACCATGCCAAATATTACACAACTTCCCTTCAAACTTACTGATTAAAAATATTAACCCCCATGCAAATACTCTTTCGATCAAGACACTTCAAAAGCTTGGTTTTAATGATGACCAGCTCATAAAAACCCATACAGCACATACAGCCTTTAAAGATCAACTCACTGTGGACCCTGTAAACCGCTATTACTCAAATTTTTACAGAGTGAATAGATCGATTATCCCTGACCTCTCTGAAAGTAATGCTGGTTCACTCATGACGTTGAAGAGTGATCTTCTTTCATTAAATAACGACATTTCATCTGCAGCGCCTAATCACCTTCCTCGCATTATGTTGTGGGATAGTAAAATTACCCCTTACAGTATTAAGAATAAAGTAAATACGACGGGATCAATTAATCTTGAAAAAGCACATATTGAACTCAATGAAATCGAAACATTATTTGGAAAAAAAACTGGGCGTTGCATTGCAATGACACTCAGCATTGGCACACCACAAGAGCAAAAAACAATCTATTCATTGTTAAATGCTCATAGGAAAGCACTTAACCTACTGCGTACTCAAGATGCACTTATTGAAGCTTTATATTCTTTTAAAGCAGTTGGAGGTAAAGAAAAGTTTGCCATGCTTAAACAAACAGCTCGACAGGTAATGGGGCTTGCAGAGTCTCTACCGCCCCTTTCAAGCGTCTCAATAAATATGCAAGAAAAAATAAAATATACAGAAAAGGTATTACAAGCCCGAAGCTCTGATGAGGTATCCCATGGCATTTTAGATTTAATTACCACTATTGAAGATTATAAATGGCATGCAGACCTTCAAATTATTAGTATTTGCGAGAAAGTAGAAGAGCGTTTAGGAGCATCATAACCCAAACGCCCTTTCAGTGATCTTAAGCCGATCTTTTTAAGAAAGCTCTTTAAGCGTTGAAATGACCTCCACAGGCTGAATATCATTTAAACAACGTAAGTGCCCTTCTTTACAGGTTCTCTTGAAGCAAGGTGCACAATACAGATCCTTTAACTGTACCAAGCTAGTTTGATCACCTAATGGAGGTGTAAAGCGTGGCGATGTAGATCCATAGATAGCAACAACTTTTCGATTCAGGGCAGATGCAATATGCATTAACCCTGAATCATTCGCTACAACTTGCTCTGCTGCAGCCAAAAGATCAACAGCATCAGCTAGTTTTGTTTTACCAACAAGGTTATGAAATGCCTCATGCTCTTCTTGAATTCGAGACTGAATATCTTGTGCAATTTGTTGATCATTAGGAGAGCCTAGCACCCAAACAGCCCAACCCTGCTTAAGATAATGTGTTGCAACATCTGCAACTTTTTCAGCGGGCCAAATTTTTGTAATGCCATATTCTGCACCAGGGCAAAGCGCTAAGACCGGCTTATCTAGATTAAGCCCTAATGCTTTCATGAGTTTTTGCTGGTTTTCAGTATCTGCAATCATATGAGGTACAGGCAACTCATCCTTAGGAATGCATGAGTCAGTAAAATCGACAAGCGCTGCAAATCGTTGGATCATTAACGGATAGTCACTTTTAACGAGTTTTTTATAATCGTTTAATAGGCCATACCGAACTTCACCAAGCCAACCTGTTCGACGAGGAATATCTGCCGCCCAAGGAATAACTGCAGACTTCCAAGAGTTAGGCAATACAATTGACCAGTCATATCCTTCTTGCTTTAAACTTTTTCCAAATGCTATGCGCTTTCTAAATTGAAACTCACCGTGACCAAATGGAAGAGAGATAGCCTTGCGCACCTCTGGCATACGGTCAATCATGGCCTGCGTCCATGCAGGTGCAAGTACATCAATAAGCGCTTTAGGGTAACGCTTTTTTAGCATTTTAAAGAGCACTTGAGCCATGCACATATCGCCAACCCATGATGGACCAACTACTAAAATTTTCATGTCTACCTCTTATCAACTGATGCATACCATCGCGAGCATACATCAATAACATCTTGTCGAACTTGTGTTAATCCTTGCGGATCAATTAAATTTGATTGTTGCTGCAAACTTAATCTATGTATAAGTGCCCTATAGATTAAATATGCCTGAGTTAAAGTATGGGCATCTTCCTCGGATAGAATGCCTTGTTTCACAGCTGTTTCAAAAATACGCACATTATCAGAAAAGCGCGTTATAGCCGGATACTCTACAGACTGACTTAACACAATATGCTGAGCTAAAAACTCAATATCCACTAAACCGCCATCGCCATATTTCAAGTCGAAAACATCTGTCTTACTGGATAAGTGAGACTTCATTTTTTGCAACATCTCAAGCACACTTTGTTTTAAAGCAGCTTGATCAACCTCTGTTGCCAAACATGCAGTTCTTAATGCATTAAAGCGAGTGAATAAATGTCGATCACCAGCAACAGGACGAGAACGTACAAGTGCCTGCCTCTCCCATACCCAAGCATCCTTCTCTTGATAGCGCTGAAATCCTTCAAATGTGGAAACAAATAAACCTGCACTACCCGATGGCCTCAAGCGCATATCAATTTCATAAAGCCTGCCATCTAATGTGTCCGTCATTAAAATATGATTTAAGTTTTTGACAAGCTGCATATAAAAAAGACTGTTCTCTATTTTTCTTGGCCCGTCAGTTTCACCATCAAGAGGTGCATCATATAAAAAGACAATGTCCAAGTCAGAGCTATAGCTCATCTCTATGCCGCCAAGCTTACCATAGCCGACAATAAGAAACCCCTTACCTGAGCCTTGATAACCTGCAGGTTCACCATACTTTTGAACAAGCTTCCGCCATGCAATATCAAGAGCGGCTTGCAAAGAAGCTTCTGCCAGCCATGTTAAATAGTCACTCACATTCATCAAAGATAACTGCCCAGTGATATCCGCCTTAGCAGCTCTAAGTGTATGCCTTTGCTTAAATGCTCTTAATCGGTTTAACTGCTGTTCGTAATCATCTTCAGGGACACGCATCAGATGCTGTCGTAACTCATCAGATAATGACTCTTTAGAAGGCGGCTGATAAACAGGTCGATCATCAACAAACTCTTCCAGCAAACTTGGAAAGCGAGCGAGCTTATCTGGTACAAGTGACGTCATACCGCACAATTGAATTACAACTAATAAAGCTGATGGGTTTTCAATAAGAAGTGATAAATAAACCGAGCGACGCATAATAGCTTCAACAATAGCTAAAAATCGCTTTAAGGTTTCAGTTGGCTCAACCCAACAGACTTCGAGCTCAGGAAGACTGACATGAAGCTGATGGGACAGAGTAGCCTCTTGCTCTAAAGACTTTTGCTGCGTGACTGTTTCGAGCATTGCCAGTGCAAGTGGCATGAGCTCGTCCAAGCGCTGAATAGATATTTCGCTTGATTTACTTACTGCTCGACTTTCGCGAAACTCCTGCAATAAGGGTATAAAGGCTTTTTGAGGAATATCAGAAATACGATCAGGCCAAAACTGAGCCCACTCAGATGTTTCGCGAACAAATGTTTGCTCAGAACGCTGAGGTCTGATTGTTTCTTGAAAATGAGCATGAATTCTTGTTCTAACCTGATGCAATTTATCAAAAAAAGCTGTGGGATCTTTTAGACCGAGAGCCATTATCAAGGATTCCATTTCAGGCTCTGAGGCTGGAAGACATTGTGTTTGCCGATCTTGATAAGCCTGAATTAAATGCTCCACTCGCCTTAGATATAAATAGTCATCTTTAAGCTCATGAATAACTCGTGCAGGTAAAAGCTCTAAAGCTTCAATTTGAGCCATAGCCTCCATCAATGAGTACTGACATAATTCTGGAAACTCACCACCACGGATAAGCTGTACAACTTGCACTACAAATTCAACTTCCCGAATACCGCCTCGACCAATTTTAATATTATCACCAGAATCTTTACGGCTCACCTCTCGCTCAATCATAGCTTTCATATCTCGAAGAGCTTCGATTACGCCAAAATCCACATAGCGACGATATACAAACGGCTTCATATTCTCCTGCAATACTGCTGCATGAACGCCGCCAGTTAAAGGTCGTGCTTTGATCCATGCATAGCGTTCCCACATACGTCCCTGCTGCTCATAGTAAGTCTCCAGTGCTTGTGCTGACCATACGAGTGCCCCACTCTGCCCAAATGGACGCAAACGCATATCCACTCTATAGACAATACCTTCTTCAGTATGCTCTCCAAGGAACTTAATCAGGCGCTGCCCCAGCCTTGTATAAAACTCACTCACCGAACGCTCTTTATCATCTTCGTAAGGTGCCTCGTGGTTGTAACAAAAAATTAAGTCAACATCTGAGGACAAATTAAGTTCTGTAGCACCAAGCTTACCAAGGGCAAAAATCATCATAGCAGGAGGAACAACCGAAGCCTTCCACTGCAGTGCCTGCCAACCTCTAACAGCCCTTTCTGATGCATGAAATACGAGCTCGGCAAATAATGAGTATTCTTTCATCTGATCAATAAACAAATGATCCTGCTGGTTTAGAAGCGCTACTTCACGATAGATCGACCTCGTTTGAAAGAGATTTCGAATAAAGCGCATTCTATTCATTGCTAACTCATAAGCAGCCATAGGCTGGCTTTTAACATCATCAGGCAAACCAGAAAAAACTTGATCAACTTCCGCCTTCATCCACTCAAGAGTCAGACCCTCCTGCCATAAAGGCAACCAACGAGCTAGAGCTTGATGCTTAAATTCGCACATGCGCAGCTCATCATTCCAGTGAGTGATATGACTTTGCACAAATAAGCTCACATCGTACACCCGACTTAAAATATTACGATCTGCTTTTAGACCTTTTTCGAACAATGCATTTATCATGTCATCTTTAGTCATTTCAGCTCCTTTCGGGCAACAGTTGGCTTCTTCAGCAGATTATTGATTCCACATAGATATATCTTATAAGCAGATCGCCTGTTTGATCTATTGGCGGCACAATCAAAGCATGATAATCTAGGAGGGTCAGAAGTCCTAAGCTGATTTACGCGAGTTATCTGACAAAACTAGCCTTTTACCAATTTTCATGCTAACTACTATATAAGGGGTCATAGAATAGCATGAGCACTGGGACCGATGAGATAGGCCCTCAAGCTCAGCATAGACACCCTAAATCCCGATATAAAAGATATCGGCAAAGCATTATTTTTTAAAGATTATCTCAAAAATTTTTGAATGAAGAGCCTTGGATTGAAAAAGAGTAAAGACTAGGCTCACAGAACTTAACTTGCTAATAGGCAAGAAGATTTGCAAATAGATAGAGTCTGGCTCGCAAAAAAAGAAAGTACAAAGAGCCCGCTAAGACCTGAGATTGAAAAGATTTTGATTGGACCTAGCTGATGTATAGCTATTGTCCAAAACAACATATAGGCCACTAAACATGCCACTGAAAGAACTTGTTCGCCGCTATTGGTGCGAATTATTAAAGAAAAGGTCCTGTTTCACGAAGCTTTAAAACCAATAGTTTCAGAGCTCAACTGGTCTGTCTTTACAAAGTGACTCTCAGCGCATCCTTGCCCATACAATTGTACTTTGGGTAGTTTAGGGCAGCTCGGCGGCTTATGGGCCTGGGGTAAATTTTGCGCCTGGACCCGACATATTTGCAGATGTTCTCGTCTTTTAGCTCTAACCCAAGAGATTAGAGAAAGATGAAACGTATACTCATCAATGCATCCCATTCTGAAGAAGTGCGAGTGGCCCTCATCGATGACCACCAACTGTATGATTTTGACATTCAGCACGGCGGTCGTGAACAAAAGAAAGCCAACATCTACAAAGGTCGCATTGCGCGCATTGAGCCTAGCTTAGAAGCTGCATTTGTTGACTATGGTGCTGAGCGTCATGGCTTCCTGCCTTTCAAAGAAATTGCTCGTGAATATTTCAAACCTGAAGCCCAAAATGCTGGCGGCCGTCTTTCCATTAAGGATGCTGTTGCTGAAGGTCAGGAAGTTATTGTTCAAATCGAAAAAGAAGAGCGTGGCAACAAAGGTGCTGCCCTTTCTACATTTATCAGCCTTGCAGGCCGCTACCTTGTTCTTATGCCAAACAACCCTCGTGCTGGTGGCATTTCAAGACGTATCGAAGGTGAAGAGCGCGCTGAACTGAAAGAAGCAATGGCTGGCCTTAATACGCCTCCATCTATGGGCCTTATTGTTCGCACAGCTGGTATTGGCCGTAGTACAGAAGATCTACAATGGGATCTTGATCAGTACCTTATTCCTCTTTGGAATGCTATTCAAGATGCAGCAAGCCAACGCCCTTCCCCATTCCTTCTTTACAGAGAAAGCAATATCGTTTTCCGTGCGATTCGTGACTACCTACGTGACGATACTCACGAAGTAATTATCGATAACGAATTCGTTTATTCCGATGCAATTGAGCTTGTTAACAATGTTATGCCACAAATGGCTGGCCGCATTAAGCTTTACAAAAACACTCAACCGCTGTTTGCAAAATTCGATATTGAAAAGCAAATCGAATCAGCATTCCAGCGCGAAGTGAAGTTAAAGTCTGGTGGCAGTATCGTTATTGATCCAACGGAAGCTCTTGTTTCTATTGATATCAACTCCTCTCGTGCAACGAAAGGCTCAGACATCGAAGAAACTGCTTTAAACACTAACTTAGAAGCTGCAGTTGAAATAGCAAAACAACTGCGCCTAAGAGATATTGGTGGCCTCATTGTTGTTGACTTTATCGATATGTCACCAGCTAAGAACCAGCGTGATGTTGAAAATAAAATGCGTGAAGCCCTAGCTTTAGATCGCGCTCGTGTACAGGTTGGTCGTATTTCTCGCTTTGGTCTTCTAGAACTTTCGAGACAGCGCCTAAGACCATCTCTTGAAGAAAGTAGCGGTAAGAGCTGCCCTCGTTGTAATGGTACAGGCACTATTCGCGATATCGCCTCAGTATCCCTATCCATTCTACGTATGCTAGAAGAAGAAGCAGCAAAGAGAGAATCTCATGAAGTGATAATTCAACTTCCTGTTGATATTGCTGCGTACCTGCTCAATGAAAAGCGCACAATCATTCAACAGCTAGAGCAACGTAATGGTAAACGAATTCTTCTGATTCCTAACCCTCATTTTGAATCACCGCATTACGAGCTTCGTCGCAATAAAGGTGGAGAGCCTCTCTCAAAGTCCAGCTTTCAGTTAATCGACAAGCCAACTGATGTTGAATACACTCTCCCTTATTCCAATAGCACAAGCGTTCAACAAGAAGAAGCAGCTGTAAAATCTGTGCAGTACACTGCTCCACCACCTCAAACAAACGAAAAGAAAAGTGCTGCTGCTCAAAAGGCAACATCTTATACTGCACTTGAAAAGTTTACAGGCTGGTTCTCCGCACTCTTCCAAGAAGAAGGTGAGGTAATTGAGCAGACAAAAAAGTCAAACTCTGGCAATGGCTCAAACAACAGATCTCAAAGAGATAAGCAAGATAACGATCAACGCAAAAAAGGTCGTGGTCGCAAAGACAACGATAATGAGCAAGATCAAACAGCACCTAAGTCCAATGATAACCGTCGCAATGGTCGCAACCGTCGTAACAATAATGACAACCGCGATAACCGCCAAGACAATCGTGGCAACCAATCTGATCGTAACGATAAGAATGATCAGCAAGAGACAGCTTCTAGCAACCAATCTGGCTCCCGTCGTCGTCCACAAGGTCATCCACATCGTCAACGCCAGCCACGCCCTTATATTGCCGAGCAAGAAGCTGCACAGCAAAATAATGAAGTCCAAGCAGCAAGCGATGCTAAGCCTCAAGAAGCAGCTCAGGCACCGGTAGAGCGTCAGCAAAAAGCACCAACTCCTGTTGCTACAGCTGAAACTCATAAAGCAGATGAAGAAGAGTTTCCAGTGATCTCTCAACTGCCAAGCCTGAAGCCTGAAGGCGAGCCTATGGCCCCTACTGCCGAAGGCCCTAAGTCTGAGTCATACGACATTCCTGAGTCTCTGCTTGGTCATGCGATCCCGCTTGATAGCTCCAATTCTGATATTGATGCGGATGATGACAGTGATCTGGATAATGATGTACAAACACCTAAAGCTCAAGCTCCTCAAGCACAGACACCTAAAGCTGAAGATAAAACAGAAGCAGAAGTCGAACCTAGTGAAGCTAAAGCTGAAGAAAAAGAGCCTCAGCCGGAAGTGAAGAAAACTCAGATTCCAGATGTTTCTACACTTGAGCCTTTACCAGTGAGAAAACCGAAGGGCGAAGCTGTATTTCTACCTTTAGAAGCACAAGCAAGTAAGACTGTAGAAAAGCGCCCTGCTTCACTACGTGTTGATCAGGTTACATTCTGGAGTGAACTACCAGAAAATATCCTACCAAAGAAGGAAGCGCCTAAGTTTTTAAGCCGCCCTTCTAATGATCCACGTGAAGTAAGACGCAGGCTGATCGCTCAAAAAAAGACTTCAAGCTTAGGAGTTTTGCACAATAAAGCGCCTGAGCATAAAGGCAGCGAAGAAGCTACACCTAAGGATGCTAAAGCAAAAAAAGGTGCTCAAAAGCAAGAGAAGCCAAAAGCAGCTAAAGCAAAGTCGAAAGATGAGCCTCAGTTAGATGAAGATATTGTTTCGACAACTGAGCCAGCTGTAGAAGTTGAAGCGACTGATGTAACAGAAACTGAAGCAGCAATTCTTGAAGTTACAGCTCAAGAAGAAGCAGCCAACTCTGCTTCAGATGATACTGAAGCCACATCAGAAGAGAAAAGCAAATCAAGTGCTGATACTCAATCACACTAGTTTGCATTCTTCGGAAGGGGCGTGTTAATCACGCCCTTTTTTTTTGCTTGAAAATTATGAAATACTGAGTAGGCATATCCCCTAATACATCGCCAAATCCAAATAGCATAAAACAATCATACACAAAGGACATCTCATGAAAAAAACAACTCAGCCAGTTAAAATTGGTCTCACCGGAGGCATTGCTTCAGGCAAAACAACAGCACAAAAAGCCTTCGAAGCACTAGGAGTACCTTGCATAGACCACGACAAACTGGCAAGGGATGTTGTTGCAGCAGGAAGTAAAGGGCTTAAACAACTTGTAAGTCAGTTTGGCCAAAGCATCCTTACAGAAAACCAAGAACTTAATCGCCCAGCCTTAAAAGAAATTATCTTTAATAATCCAGAAGCAAAAAAAGAAGTGGAAGGCATTATTCACCCCCTCGTATTTGAAGCAAGTGAATCAATTATCGAAAAACACAGTGATGCACCATATATATTAATTGTATCTCCACTCCTTATTGAGTCAGGCAGCGCTAAGAATATGCATAAACTTGTGGTTGTCGATATTCCTCGAGATATTCAGCTCCAGCGCTTACTCTCTAGAGATGGAATGTCTGAGACACTTGCAAACTCAATTATTGCGTCACAAGCAACTCCAGAGCAACGTCATGCGGCTGCGGACTATATTCTTGATAATAATGGAAGCCTTGAGGAGCTGAGAATGGCAGCACAAAAGTGCCACCAAGACCTACTTAAAACACTTTAAAAGATGTCTCTAAGCAAGTGGCACGTAGGAAAACTTAATTTTGAAACGAGCACCACCTAAAGGCGAGTCACCAATTTCGAGTTTTGTGCTGTAGTTTTGAAGAATATCTTTCACTAAGGCAAGACCAAGCCCTTGCCCCTCTTCTTGAGAGTCCAGCCTTACACCCCGCTTAAGGATAAGTCTTCTTTTCTCAAGAGGTATCCCAGGGCCATCATCATCCACATAAAACTCAAATTCATAGCGATCATCATCAACCTTATTTTCATGGGCAAAAACTGACAATTTGCTTTGTCCATACTTAAACCCATTTTCTAGCAGGTTTCCGAGTAGTTCAAACAAGTCATCTTCCGCACCTGGAAAAACGAGGGTTTCATCTATATCAACTTTAAGCTCTACATTCTTGTCTGAATAAACCTTTGAGAGAGCATTCAGCACACGATAAACGCATGGAGATAACAGAACCCTATTTTGCTTCGAAAGCGCACGCTGATGTACAGGACGCTTTAAATGATAGCTAACACTCTGATTCATGCGGTTAATTTGATGATTAATATCATTTGCCGCTTCAGGGTCCACTTTACCGTTTTGCTCGACTAGAGCCTTTATCACTGATAGAGGTGTTTTTAAGCTATGGGCTAAATCAGCAAGGGTTAGCTTATAGCGGTCAATTTGCTGCCGCTCATGAGCAACCATCATATTAAAGGCCTGGCTTACATTTCGAAGCTCTCGTGGGTAGTTTGAAGATAAAGCGTCTAAAGCACCAGACTCTATTCGACGCACATCACGAGCAAGATCGTTCAATGGAATTAGCGCCCAATACATTAGCGCCCATAGCCCAAAATGGAGAAGTATTGCCACAAGAATCAAGCCCGACCATAAAATCCAACGAAACTGAATTAAAGGCCCCTTGTAGTAACTCGAATCTTCAAGCACCCAAAGGGTTAATGGAATTTCATCTCCATTTAGATCTTGCCATAAAATACCTTGACCTAATGAGTTATACATAGCATCAGGTAAATCTAACTGCACAAATTCTCGAGCATTTCGCTTTACATTGAATAGACCGATATGATCAAGGAGTACTGATGATTTTGATTTCCAAACTGGCTCAGCTTTTTCATTTAAGACAAAGGCGTACAAGCCTGAATCAAACTGGTTAAAGCGAGTTTCAGCTAACGCATCAGGGATATAAACGCCCGACTCATCAACTTCGGCCAATGTTAATAGTGTATAGATATGCGCTTGTAAACGGCTTTCAACAGCATTAAGCAAACTTACCTGGTAAGCATGATCAATGACAAAGCCGACAAGTGAAAAAAACAGAAGTGCCAACAAGGTTGCAGCAACCCGCAACCGTCGGCTTAAACTCGGTTTGGCTTTTGGGCTATAGCCCTCTTCTTGACTTCCCAAGGCTATTACTCTGAAGCAGCCTGAATGGAGAAGCGATAACCTCGTCCACGAAGTGTTTCAATGGGCTTATAGGAACCATTTGGATCGATTTTCTTACGTAATCGACCAATAAACACCTCAATAACATTTGAGTCACGTTCAAAGTCTTGTTCGTAAATATGATCAGTAAGCTTCGTTTTAGATATAACTTCTTGAGGGTGCATCATAAGATACTCAAGAATTTTATACTCGTAAGATGTCAGCTCAATTGCAGCACCTTCTACAGTTACTTGCTGAGATACAGTATCCATGACTATTGGGCCACGCTCAATCTTTGGAGAAGCCAACCCAACCGACCTGCGCAGTAAAGCATTGATCCTAGCAATGATTTCTTCCAACTGGAATGGTTTAACAACATAGTCATCTGCACCTATTTCAAGTGCTTCTACTTTATCTTGCCAGTTACCACGAGCAGTGAGAACTAAAATAGGAACTGCGTTTTTACTCTCTCGAATAGTTTTAATCAACTCTAGGCCAGACATTTTTGGGAGACCTAAATCAATAACAACTAAATCAAGACCAAACTCTTTAACGAGATAAAGACCTTCTTCACCGTCACCAGCCATTTCAACTGAGTAACCAGCTGTTCTCAATCCACCTGCCAGATGTTCACGTAAAGCTTCTTCGTCTTCAACGATTCCTATTTTCACAGTTCACCTTCTTAAAATCAGTTTAAGCTCTTAGCATACACCCACAACATTGCGGGTGTTTAATGAGTATTATCAGAATACTACAGCATAATAGCCAATACTTGGATACTTCAAGTATTATAAATCAACAACTTGAAAGGGTCAGCAAGCCTTATAAAGTAACCTTTTGTGATTTACCTAAGTAAAACAATACATTACCGGCTTGAGCTAAAGTATATCACCTGTAGCTGAATCAACTTTAACTGTGATAACACGACTATCGCGGGTGATAACTTTCACAAGATACACAGGCTTATTATCTTCTTGATCAGTCCGTATATCTAAAACTTTACCACCCATGCGTTCACGCACGATATTGACAGCATCTTCCTGATCTATAGCGAAAGATGGAAATGAAATAACCAAAAGAGTAAAAATCAGCAGCCTTTTAATGCACGAATTAATCATTGATTTAAATGCTTGTTTCATGAGAAAGACCTAGATAAATGGTTGATACTACTAGACTAACCAAACAAGGCTGAATTAGTCCTGAACTATTTCAGCCTGTTTTTTATCACGATAGACAAGATTTTCGCAAGTAATATTAGGGTGTAACTCTTGAAAAAGTGCAATAAACTCTTGAGTTAATTTATGATTTGGCAACATCTCAATTAATGGCACTGAAGCATTATGAGACTCTTTCATCTTTACTGATGAAGATATAATTGAATCTAAAACAGGTAATCCTTCACTTTTTAATTCATGGATATTTTGTAGTGGTAAGCTGGCACGTGCTTGGAATTGATTAACCACAATACCCTCAACTTCAAGCTTAGCGTTATGATCAGCTTTAATTTCTTCTACATTCTGCATTAACGTATAAAGTGCTTGTCGTGAAAATTCATCACAATCATATGGAATTAAACAAACATCAGATGCAATAAGCGCCGACATTGTATAAAAGTTATAATTTGGTGGCGTATCGATATATATAGCTTCGTAATCACTTAAAGTGTCTAATAAGTCTCGTAGCTTATATATTTTATGCTTCATCTCGAGAGATGACTGAATATCAGCAAGTTCTGGGCTTGCAGTAATTACACTTAGGTTTTCATATGGAGTTGGCCTCACATAATCTACCCCTCTTGCAGGTAATAATTTAAAACTTAAAGTTGTTTTAAAAAACTCTGCGGAATTTCGTCGATTTATTTCAGCCCCCCGACCAAGTAGATAGGCGCTTGAATTCGACTGAGGATCAAGGTCGATTAGAAGCGTTTTTAAACCAGCTTTTGCGCTAATAGCAGCTAAATTTGCAGCAATACTGGACTTACCAACACCACCTTTCTGATTAAAAACAACTCTACGCATATTCACCTCCTTGTGAGTCAAAAGTACGACCAATTAATTTGGTCGTACTTTCTTTGATTATTTCACTTTACGCACCTGCAAAGAATCAACCATATCGCCAGGAATATTAGATTTAACTGATGTCTTTGCAAGAACAACTAAATCTTCACCAATAGAAACAAGGTTACGAGTTTGCAGCTGAACAACAGCTTCATTTACAGCGTATTCTTCAGACATTTGATGCTGACCTAGAGCAAGTAGAATTGGCTCAACACCCCAGTAAAGGCTCATTTCACGAGCAACTTCTTCTCTGTCTGTACATGCAAAAATACGACTTTGAGCTGGTCTTAATGTTGCAAGAATTTTTGCACTAAAACCATCGCGAGTGAATACCACAATAGAAGCACCATCTAAAGAGTCAGCAAGATCAACCGCAGAGCGAATAAGTTGCTCTTTTGTGCCATTTAAGCGTAACTCAGATGAAGATCCTGTCGTCATCATTTTTTCTTGTGCCAGAGCTACTGTCGTCATCATATTCACACACTCAACTGGATAGCTACCTACGCCTGTTTCACCAGAAAGCATGATAGCGTCAGCACGGTTTACACCTACAGCATGCGCAATATCTGTAACTTCAGCTCGTGTCGGAATTGGAGAATGAATCATAGACTCAAGCATATGAGTAGCAATAACGACTGGCTTGCCATACTGGTGACAAAGCTTAGCCATACGACCTTGCTCGATTGGAATATATTCGATTGGCGTCTCAACACCTAAGTCACCACGAGCAACCATGATACCATCTGAAGCTTTGATAATTTCTTCTAGATGCTTAACACCACTTTCATCTTCAATTTTGGCAATAATTTTTGCATCAGACTGAATATCACGTAAGTATGCACGTAAGTTCAAAACATCTTGAGCAGAACGTACAAAGGAAAGCGCAATAAAATCAACGCCAGCTTCGACTGCAACTTTAGTATCAACTTTATCTTTTTCTGTGATAGAAGGAAGACGAACATACACACCAGGCAAGTTAACGTGACGACGTTGACCTAGTGGGCCACCAATCGCAACTTCAGCTTTAAGGTAATCTTTAGCCACCTCAACAACTTTTAAAGAAAGTAAACCATTATCAAGTAATAACGTTTGGCCAATTTCAGCATCTTCAATCATACCACCGTAGTTAACACAGACTTGAAGATCGTCTTGTGGAAGATCTGCATTTGGCTTTAATAGCATATAAAGCTGCTGACCAACTTCGAGGTTTACCTTTTCTTTCTCAACAAGCTCACCATTTTCTGGCATGAAAAGGTCACCAGTTCTAATCTCAGGACCTTTGATATCAACAAGAGTGGATACAAACGTACCCATACGAGCGTTCACTTCTTTTATTTTTTCTATGGAACGGACGATTGCAGCTTGATCAGCGTGTGCAGCGTTTATACGACAAATATTTGCGCCAGCTTTAAATAGGGACTCAAGCACTTCATCGCTGCTTGTTGCTGGGCCAATTGTGAAAATAATCTTTGTCTTTTTACATGAACTCATAAAACTCAGTCATCCTAAGGTGGTAAATCTAATTTTGGAAACTGATGTGCATACTTCTCTATCCACTCAGCAGCGGCGGCTTCACCGCTCAGATGACGTTTTTCTTCGCGCCATACTTGCTGCCGGTAATGTTCGATATGACAAACCTGCTCCACCATGCGCATCTGAAATGCGTCTTCTAAATCGGAAAACTGTACACCAATTTCAAATTCTTGATCAACTTGATGACACCACTGCACAGCAGCTTTCACTTGAAATATGGGTCGTACAGCATCGATCGTAATTTTAATCATATGTCCGGGCTCTATATAGTGCTGAGTCCGAAATGCTAGCCCTCCAATACTCACATTATTCATTCGAACACCAAGTGCCCCTAGAGGGCTTTGGGATTGAATATGTATAGGGATATCAATTGGATGGCGTATATACTCACGTTGTGATCGTTCATTATCATCACGAAATGTCCGCATCCATTGCTCCCTAGTCAAAATCTGCATCGTTACAGTTACGAGCCAAATTTTTGCTACATCCGAAAGAGCAGCATCATAATTTTGACTCGCCATTATGACAGAAAATGAATGATAACCACACTTTCTGTGATTCATTTGTGTTTATCGAATTGTGGCTAAACTTACTGTATTACCTATTCGAATATACAAATGAAATGGAATTTTACGCCTTCATAACAAGCAGCTTTCATTAAGAATAAAGCGTTAGAAGCTCGTTCTTTTCGAATTTCCAGAGATATTTATGATTAGCCAAAATCTTTTTATCTGAAAAACCTATCAATTAAAAAAGGTTTTATTGAGCTTTCAAATATCAAAAAATCTAAATAAATAATGACTATTTAAGCTAATAAAAACATACATTCTAGCCATTATAGCCTGCATTTACCTACTGCTGTAAATATTGCCGGCATACAAAATCATCTTTTTGCCACGAATGGCAAATGAGGCATGGTTTTTGCTCAATGTTTATTCGAATGAGTAATGGCATCGCGACGCTTATAGCCAAAAGTGAAGCGGATGGCATAGATACCTCTAGACACATTAAAGGTTTCATAGAAGCAGCAGACTTACTCAAACTGTCACAAGCAGCTCAAGAGATAGGAAATGCGCTTTGACGAAGTCAATAGAAATATTCAGGTCAATAGTTGGGAAGGTTTATCACATGAGCACATCTAATGAGCAAAGTAACAAAGACAACGCCAATAAATCGTCACGCCCCGCTCAATCTCAAAGATCTACTTTGCTTTTTGGCGCGGTACCACAACGTGATAAAGGCCCATTAAGAGACGTTAATCAAGATATTACAGCTGTATCTCTTTCAATAGATACTCCGCTTTATAAAATTCCAACATTAACACCTCAAAAAGGTGCTGATACGAGTTCCGATGCACAGACATTGAAGGAATCACAACTTCACTATCTTGAAGCAAACCAATCGTTAACTCAAAAAGCGATTCACGATGCACAAATAGCATCAAAAATTCTTGCTGAAACAAAAGCAACACAGCAGGCCTTGCTTGATAAGTTAAAAGAATCGAATCTTCAAGTGAATGAGAATAATGAGCAAATGCAAAATATCGAGCAAGGTATTGCGCAGTGCGAAAGAATACTACGTGAATCAAATTTTATTTACGATGAAATTGAAAAAATTCATGAGAAAATTCAAAAGCAAACAACATTACTTCCATCAGAAGAGCATTTAACCGAAGTAAACCTCTTTATTTCTAAATTACAGAACTCTCAAAAAGCGCTTGAGAACTATCAAGTTCAAATTAATGAATCTGAGCAACAAGCCGAAAATGCACTTAATAAAGTACAAGAAGAACTTGAGGCATGTGAAACTCTTAGAAATGAAATAAACACAAAAAATAATCTTGTCGATGAGCAGCTTGATTCCTATCAAAAACAAATTGATGGTATCGTCAAAGAAGCGCAAGATATTATTGAAGTGTCAAAAAACAGTCTTGAGCAAAGTAAAAACGGCCAATCATCCTACCTTGCCCTTTCACGTGAAATTAATGCTTTACGTGAAGAGTTTCAAAAGCATAAGAAAAACACATCAACATTAACTCATGACCTTGAAAGTGCGAACAAAGCAATTGCATTAAATAAGGTTGCTGTTGAAGCTTTAACCTCAGACATGAACAACATTAAACTTGATATTAAAACAACAGCCAAGTCCACTGTTTTCACAGCAAAAGAGCAAGATGAGAATAGAAAGGCAATGGAAAAGCTGTTAGATGATACAAAATCAGCTCATAAGCGTATGAATCAATTATTGCAGCTTAACAATGCTGTAAATGATCGTCTCACCAAAATTGACTCGACTGTTGCATCAAATGCAAACAGACAAGATGTCATTTCTAGAGAACAGCAACAAGCACTGGTCGATATTCAAGAGCAAAGAGAAGCTTGCAAACGTCTTATCGATCAAGCTACACGCTCTCATGCTCTTATTGTTGCAGCATGTAAAAAAACCTCACAGCTCGCAGAGCAAATTGATACAACAACAAAAGAAGAAAAAGAGTATAAAGATATTATTATTAATGCTCTTAAAGATCTAGATGATAAAAAAGGGGAATACACTGACTTACAAGATCAAATTTTATCTGCTCAAAATAAGCAGTTACAAGCGATTGAAGAGCTTGAAAAAACGCACCAATCCCTAAAAGAAACAGAAGATGAAAATAAACGTCAACTTTCTATTGTTGAAGAAAAAACATCTGAATTAGATCAGCTCTCCCCTGCTTTAAAAACATTACAAACAGAATGTACTGATGCAATGGCTCGCATTAAAGAAACACTTGAAGAGTATACGGCTCGCAGTGAAGAGTTAAGACAGCTGCAATCTGCTATTTCAAAAGCCCATCATATTCAAGTGAAGACACAAGATGATCTTGTCAAAAAAATGACAACACAACTTGATGAAGCAACAGAGTCAAACCAAGCAAGCAAAGATCAACATACAAAAATGGCGTCTTTAGAAGAGTCTGTGAACCAACATATTTCTCGTGTTGAAGACCTGACTCAAAAAATGATCACGCAAATGAATGAAGTTGATCATAAGCTAAAAGCAAATCAAGATGTGGCCAAGGACATTGAATACTCTTCAACTGAACTTAGGTATATTAAAGAACAGTGCGATCAGTTACTTCAAGATTGTATGAATCAAAATCAAATAATTCAAAAAGAAGAAGCTTTCCGCCAGGAAAGTATTCAAACTATTAAAAACATGCAACAAGACTTATCTCAAGCGTTAAGCCGTCAGTCTCAACAAGAAGAAGAGATTGAGCAGCTCAATACAATTGCACGAAATGCTTTAGAAGACTTGAACCAGAAGATTGATCAATTCCATGGTATGCAACAACAAACAATGGAGCAACAATCTTCCATTAAACAGATTCAAAATGCTGTTAATAATGCTCATCAAAACCAAACAGAGCTTCAACTTCAAGTAGAAAAAGCCGTAGCTGCTGTTCGCAATCATTTAGAGGCTGTATCAAAGAAAGAAGATAACCTTCTTGAGCTTGAGCGTACAATTACACGCCAAAGCGATGAGTCAGCACATATTATTGCTGATCAGCAACTGCAAATTGATGAACAAAATGAAATTATCAAAGCGCAAGCAGGATTACTTGATCGTGTTAATGAAACCTATGATAAGACACAGCAATCCTTAGAAACAATTGATCAAATTCGTAAGAAAGCACAGCAAAGCTTCGCTCACTTGGGTGCGCAAAAGGCGAAATTCGAAGCATCTTTCAAAGAAGCTATCGATAAAGTTGCTGAGTACGATGACAAACAGATCAAACAAGATAGCCTGCTTGATGAAACGAAAGCGCTAACAGAAAAGTTAGTCTCAGCTGCATCTAAAGCAGATGAGTTCTCACAGTGGCAAGAGTCTACAAAAAAGCTTATTGATGAGAAGCTTAATAAAATCGACGAATATCAAAGCCGAGCTTACCATGCACAACAGTCGGCACAAGCACGAGAAAAGCAGCTTGAGCAGCAGAATATAGAAGTTCAGCAAAAGCTGAATAACCTTGATCAAGTGCTTGCTGATCTTAACAAGACTCGTCGAGAAGAAGCGCAGTATCGAGATGAAATGCGAGCCCTACTCCAGCAACACGAACAACAGCATCGAGAGGTACAGCAAAAGTTTATGGCTTCTCAAGAACAACACCAAACACTTTCTCGCGCACTAGATGACGCACACTTAATGTTTAGAGAGAATAAGCTTGCGACGAAAGAAACTCAAATGGCGAATAGAGAAACCAAGTTTATCTTACAAGAAATTAAGCGTGAGCTTTCGCAAACTAAACAAGAAGTACAGCCAAACTCACAGTTTTCAAAGTGGGAAAGCGAATCTCGCCTTGATCAACTTGAGTCACAAATGGGGCAATCTATCAGTCGTCATGAAGCGGAATCATCATATGAAAGCTTCTCTCAACCTAAAAAAGACGATGATTCAGATCACCAAGAGTTTAACCCAACAAACTTCATGCTTTAAAAAAATAGACATAAAAAAAGCTGCCATCTGGCAGCTTTTTTTATGGGCTTTGATTTCGATATAGTTAGCTATTTAAGAGCCAATGTACACCAATACTACCAAAATATCCAAGCGCAATGACTGGGGCCCACTTCAAGTGTTTCATGAAATTGTAGTGACCTCTAGCTTGTCCCATAAGAGCAACACCTGCTGCAGAACCAACTGAAAGCAAGCTGCCACCAACGCCGGCAGTTAAAGTCACAAGTAACCAATGGAATTCAGACATATCTGGGTTCATTGTTAATACAGCAAACATTACAGGAATGTTATCTACTACAGATGAAAGTAAGCCCACTAGAATATTCGCATTCATAGGACCAAGCTCTGTGTACATCATATGCGATGCTAAGTTTAGATAACCAAGGTAACCCAAGCCACCTACAGCGAGAATAATGCCGTAGAAGAAGAACAATGTATCCCATTCTGAGTTTGCAATTTTCTCAAAAATATCAAATGAATATGGGTTCTCAATACCTTCTCTCGACTTAGGAGGGTTAACATGAACTTTTTCCCATTTATTTGATTTAATTTGAAGGTAGTAAGAATAAAGCTTGAGATAAGCCAAGCCCATCATCATACCAAACACAGGAGGCATACCTAGAGTATTACTGAAGACAACTGCCGTTACAATTGTAATAAGGAATAAAAAGACCATTGTCTTCCCGCCTGGTTTTACCTCAGCCTTTTCACCCGAAACCGCTTCAGGGCTGCCTTTTTGAACTGCAAACTGCATAATGAAAGCAGGAATAACAAAATTTGCCAGCGCAGGTAAGAACAATAAGAAGAAATCTGTGAATGGAATTACACCTTTTTGCCAAACCATGAGCGTCGTAATATCACCAAATGGACTAAACGCACCACCAGCATTTGAAGCAACAATGGTATTAATACATGTAAGACAAATAAACTTACTTTGACCAGGCGCAACAGCAAGAACAACCGCACACATAACCATTGCAGTTGTAAGGTTATTAGCAACAGACGAAATAAAGAATGCTAAAAAGCCTGTTAACCAAAATATGCTTTTATAGCTTAAGCCTTTTTGAATTAACCAATCTCGAAGAGAATCAAAAATACCACGCTCTAACATTGCATTAAGGTATGTCATAGACACAAGCAAGAAGAAAAAGAGCTCTGCATATTCAAGGAAGTTGTGTTTTAAGCTTTTTTCAATAAGCTCTTGTGTATTTGGATTACCAATACCTGTAGCAGCAATTAAAACCCAAATAACACCAGCGGCAAGCAAAAGAGGTTTGGACTTTGCAAGATGGAGCTGCTCTTCAAAAATAACAAGAACAAAGGCAATAACAAAAATAATTAAACAAACGATACCTAACCATTGACTTGTAAAGTCATGATTTATGGTCGTTGCACCTGCAGCAAAAGCTGTGCTCGCTAGGAATGGCAAACAGCTCATAATAATAGCTGTTAAAAACCGCCATAAACTAACGCTACCCCACGTTAATTTCATAGTCCAAAACCTCGATTTTTTGTCGATAATTTAACCTTCCCGCCGTACCTAAAACTACCTTAGAGATAACCTTAGAAACGACTAGAAACCACTGTTGACGTATTCTACGCTCACTTTTTGGCTAATACCAGAGCTTAAGCTACAAACGCTTTTTCATCAAAGTTATAAAAAGATTCCCTCACTCAACTTGTGAGAATGACAGACATAACCTTAAATACGAAGAATTGAAGTCTTTAGGATGTACCACCCCTCTATTTAATAGAGCTATCAAGAAAAAATGAGTGTACTAAACTGCGATAATCGCTGTAATTCTTTACGAAGATTTAACACCCCTAACCTAGAAAACTGAACTAAACAACAGGATTTGTCCGGAAAAAAGACACAAATAACTAGGCATGTTCCTTGCATTAAATGACGCATAACCAATGCTTTAAACACAGAGTGCAGCACGCCAACTCAGCACTGAAAGACCAATACATGGATTTATGAATGTCACAGTTTGAACCAAATAGTGAAGCAGCACAGTTGCCTCGCAATAGAATTATTGCTTTAGCAATAGCAGCCACCCTTATGCTTGGCATTCTTATCTGGCGGATGTATTTCTTACAGGTGATAGAGCATGAAAAGCATCTTGCCGTTGCCAATCAAAATCGTATTGATGTTAGACCACTAAAACCGAAAAGAGGGTTGATCTTTGATCGCAACGATATTCTTGTTGCAGATAATCAGCCAAGCTTTAATTTAAACCTTGTTCCTGAAAAAGTTGAAAGCCAAGATCAGATTAAAACTCTGCTTCCTCAGTATATAAAACTCACTGAAGACCAAATTAAAATCATTGATAAAATGAAAAGTATTCCTCGCCGCCCTTTCGAGCCACTTAATATAAAGGACAGGCTTACCTCTGAAGAAATTGCAAGCATCGTTGTAAATCAACATAAATTACCTGGCATACAAGTAGAAGCAGAACTAAGACGCTTTTACCCATATTCAAATGTAATGGCACATATCCTTGGTTTCGTCGGCCATCTAACTGAAAGCGAGAAACGCGCCCTTTCTTCAGACAAACAGGGTATTACTCATGTTGGCAAAAAAGGGTTAGAGCTCTCATACGAATCAATGCTCAGCGGCAAGTCTGGACATGAGTTTATTGAAACAAATGCGAGAGGTCGCATGATTAGAACCCTGCAGACGGAGCACGCCACAGCGGGCAATGACCTTAAGCTCACAATAGATGTTCAACTCCAAAATGCCATGTTTAATATTCTTTCTGAACACAAGAGAGCTGCTGCTGTTGCTATTAACCCACAAAACGGCGAAATTCTGGCAATGTCTAGTGTTCCGAGTTATGACCCTAATAGCTTTGTCTATGGTATCAGCCAAAAAGAGTACAACCAGCTACTTCACAACAAACTCCGCCCACTTTTTAATAGAGCTGTACAAGGTCAATACCCTCCTGGATCAACTATAAAGCCCATGATTGGTCTGGCTGCACTAAACCTTGGTACGACGACATGGGATTATAAAATTTGGGATCCAGGTTATTTTCAAATTGAAAATCAACCTCAAAGATACAGAGACTGGAAGCGCTGGGGCCATGGTAAGGTTGACTTAGAGCGAGCTATTATCGAAAGCTGTGATACCTATTTTTATGACGTATCCCATAAAACAAATATTGATGCTTTAGCTAGCCAAATGACAAACTTTAACTTCGGCCACCCAACTGGAATCGATTTGAATGGTGAATCCAAAGGGCTCTTCCCTACCAGTCAATGGAAAAAAGCTCGATTTGAAAAGCCATGGTACCCAGGTGAGACTCTCATTGCATCTATTGGACAAGGGTATGTATTGGCGACACCTCTACAGCTCGCCCAAGCTACCGCTATTCTTGCAAACTACGGAAAAAGTACAACACCTCACCTAGTATCACAATTTAAAGAACATAAAGAAGGCAGTGATTGGATCAAAATCGAATACCCTAGTCAGTCACTCTTTGATATGGACGCACCAGGCGTCAAGGCAAATTGGTCTAAAATGATTAATGCAATGCAGAAAGTTGTAACATCAACTCATGGCACAGCTAAAAAAATCAATAACGACCTAAACTATACAATTGCAGGTAAAACTGGCACATCCCAAGTTGTCGCTATTGCTCAGAATAAACGCTATGACGCTGATGCACTGCTTGAAGAACATCGAGACCATGCTCTTTTTGTGGGCTTTGCACCAGTGGAAAACCCTACAATTGCACTGGCTGTTATTGTTGAAAATGGTGGTGGTGGCGGCTCAGTCGCAGCACCAGTTGCAAGGCAAATATTTGATGCATATATGGCGCTGTCTATTAAAGTAAATAACTAAACGCTGTAAACAAGGGGCAAGGAATGCCGCAAGATTTTGTTCGGCATAGAAGTAATATGCTACAAGATGGCCCAAAGTCTTTTTGGGCTAAAATTGATTTTGGGCTACTTATCCCTATACTCTGCCTCTGTATTTATGGGCTTTATATTCTCTACTCAGCCTCAGGACAAAACTCTGCTCTTGTTATTAAACAAGGTATTCGCCTTGCTTTAGGATTCTTTGTTATTGCTGTTGTTATTCAAATCCCACAAAGTCTGTGGCTTCGTTATTCCTTTATTGTTTACAGTATTGGTTTGCTCTTACTCATGGCTGTGCTTTTATTTGGAACAGATGCAAAAGGCGCTCAACGCTGGATCGTTATTCCAGGAGTGGCAAGATTTCAGCCAAGTGAAATTATGAAACTTGCAATTCCACTTTATCTTGCAGCGACTTTTAATAAATACAGGCTTCCTCCTCGTTTTTCTATTCTATTTTTTGGTGCCTGCGTCTCTCTTATTCCTGCCATTCTGATAGGCAGGCAGCCTGACTTAGGTACAGCGCTGCTTATTGCTTACTCTGGGTTTGTTACTTTAATTATGGCTGGTTTGCCATGGCTTTATTTGCTTAGCCTCATTATTTTAAGTATTCCAAGTGCATTTATTATGTGGAACTATTTCATGCATGATTATCAAAAGACAAGAGTCATGACATTACTTGATCCCACAACAGACCCATTAGGCTCAGGTTGGAATAGTATTCAAAGCCAAGCTGCTATTGGGTCAGGGGGAATTGATGGTAAAGGCTGGTTACAAGGTACACAATCTCAACTGGATTTTTTACCTGAGAGCCACACAGACTTTATTATTGCTGTTATTGCAGAAGAGCAAGGGTTTAAAGGTGTTTTGCTTCTTTTCTTTATTTATTTCATTATTTGTGCAAGAGGGCTCATGATTGCATGGAACGCAAAAGATACCTTTGGTAGACTACTAGCAGGCACATTGACTTTAACGTTTTTTATCTACATTTTTGTTAATGTCGGCATGGTCTCAGGCATTCTCCCAGTAGTTGGAGTGCCATTACCACTTGTAAGCTACGGAGGCAGTTCAGTTGTATCTCTCATGGCTGCTTTTGGCTTTATCATGTCCATCCACGCACAGCACTATCGTTAGGAGACGGATTTTGAATTACGGATTACTTTCTCGAAAACTACAGCTCTTTTTTGGCTTAGTTTTAACCATGCTTTTTACTTCTGGCGCTCAAGCGGCACCACAAAACTATTTACAGCACCCTATTTTTCTTAACATGCTTGACGAGCTTGAAAAAGAAGAACAGTTTAACCGTCAAGACCTGATTAATTTATTCCAAGAAGTTTATCGCCAAGATGCTATTTTAGAGGCAATGTCTCGCCCTGCAGAAAAAACAAAAACATGGGGTGAATACAAGCCAATATTTGTCAATGAGCAAGGTATAGAAAAAGGTGTTAAGTTCTGGAGCGAGCACGAAGAAACTTTGCGTCGAGCTGCAATGGAATTTAATGTTCCAGAAGCTATGATTGTTGCCATTATTGGCGTTGAAACTCGCTACGGATCATACAAGGGTAAGCACAAAGTTATTGAGTCGTTAGCAACACTCGCTTTTGATTACCCTCCTCGCGGTAAGTTTTTCTATGGACAGCTGAAGCAGTT
Source organism: Gammaproteobacteria bacterium UBA6940 (assembly GCA_002450655.1). Lineage (GTDB taxonomy): Bacteria > Pseudomonadota > Gammaproteobacteria > Pseudomonadales > UBA6940 > UBA6940. Next base: position 29,983 of record DJZY01000107.1, read on the forward strand.
TCTTGTGCTTACTCGCAAATACCAGTGGGATCCTCTCAATGTTTTAGGCTCATATGCCGGCGCAATGGGATACGCACAATTTATTCCGAGCAGCTATCTCAAACTTGCGATTGATTATGACGGTAACGGTATTCCTGATTTAATTAACTCACCAGAAGATGCAATTGGTAGCATTGCGAATTACTTTAACCATCACGGCTGGATGCCAGGTCAACCTGTCTTACTTCCAGCTAAAAAAGTAAAATCAGACTCTGAAGACATGCTATCTTTGTTGAATAAACCTCTAAAGCCAACAACGACTCTAGAAACAGCTGCTAAAGCTGGTTTGGTTCTTAGCCCTGCTATACCTGGTAATTTTTTAGTAAGACCATTCACCTTTGAAGATAAACAAGAAGAAATTTGGTTTGGTTTAAATAATTTCTTTGTGATTACTGAATACAATCACTCGAAGCTTTATGCTCGTGCAGCTTATGAGCTAGGTTCTGCTATTGAAGAGCGTTTTACTCGTAAAGCTAGTTTATCGATCAAGGAGGATAACTAAACGTGCTTGATATTAAAAAATATCTCAATTCAACTCGCTTACTACTCGCGAGCTTATGTTTTGCCCTTGTGTTAACAGGCTGCCAAACTAATGATTATGATGAATATGGCTATAACATCCAGCCAGAGCCAAAACCAAGTGATGAACCGCCTTCAAGATATGGTAATAACGAAACCTATAACGTTATGGGCCGTACATACAATGTAAGATCAACAAGTGAAGGCTATTCTCAAGTCGGTATTGCAAGCTGGTACGGCAAGCAGTTTCATGGTCGTCCAACATCGACAATGGAGCCGTTTGATATGTATGCGATATCAGCAGCCCACCCTTCTCTGCCAATTCCTACATATGTTCGTGTAACCAATTTGGAAAACAACGAATCAATTATTGTGCGAGTTAATGACAGAGGGCCATTCCATGCGGACCGAATTATTGATCTTTCCTACGGCGCTGCTGTAAGACTAGGTTTCGCTAAGCAAGGTACAACCCAAGTTAAAGTGGAGGCAGTTGCCCCCTATCAAGTACGTTGGGACGGTGCAAATCAATTTGGTTACCAGCAACCAACTCAACAAGGTAGCACCTATGAATCAGCATACCGATATGGTTCAAATAACCAGCGCTTTGTTTACTTACAAGCTGGAGCCTATGTTGACTCGCAAAGTGCTCAAAAAGCACTTAACAGATTACAACAATGGTTAGTCAGCCGAAATATTAACGAGCCTGTCCATTTAATCTTTAACGATGGCTATCAAAAACTTCATGTAGGCCCTATTCAGGACTTTACAATGGCTGAGTCTTTAAAAAGACAGCTCACAGCAAGCCCTTGGGGTAAACCTATTTGGATTGAAGTTAATCCAAATAGGTAGACAATACCTCATCTGAAATAAGGCCGTTAAAACGGCCTTATTTTTTTCTATCAAAAAACGATAGGATTTAAGCAGCAAAAAAGTGTTCAAGCTGCAATGCGTTAAGGGGTTTAGAAAAGACAAATCCTTGGCAAATGGTACATCCATGCTCTCGCAGATATTCAATTTTAGACTGGTCATCCACTCCCACCGCAATAATGGGGATACCTAACCGTTTACCAATGGCTAAAATTGAATCAACAATGGCCCTATCCTCTTGGTCAGAAAATATATCTCTCAATAAACTGGTGTCAATTTTAAGATAATCCACACTCAAGTGTATAAGTGCTGATATCGACGAATATCCTGTCCCAAAATCATCGATAGCAAGCACAAAGCCTCTTGCTTTAATTTCCTGTACAACGGATTCACCTTTGATCACTCGATCCATAAAACTGGTTTCATTGAGCTCTAAAATAATATCTGAAGGCGCAAGATTATATTGATGACAAGTTTCTTCAAGCCTATCGACAAACCCTTTTAAAAGTAACTGCGAGGATGAAATATTGACACAAAGCTTTTCATCTCCTTTAACCCAGCCATATCGTCGCCATTGTGCAAAGTCTGCAAAACAAACCTCAAGCATCCAAGTACTCACATCGTGTATCAGACCGGTGTCTTCAAGCAACCCGATAAATTCCGATGGTGCTATAACCTCATTATTTAAACTCCATCTTAATAATGCTTCAAAACCAAAGGTTTCACCTGTTGCAATATTTATTTGTGGCTGATATTCAACTGAAAACTGCTTTTTTGATAAGGCTTCATGAAGCTGAGTTATAACATCAAGCTTCTGCTTAGCAGCCTGATCAAGTTCAGGTGTAAAAAATTGAAAGTTATTTCGGCCTGCTGCTTTCGCTTGGTACAGAGCAATATCCCCTTGCTTCAAAAGCGTACTTGGTGTCATATCACTTCTATCGCAAATAACAATGCCAATGCTGACAGTAACATAGAGTGTGCGAGACTCGATGTAAAAAGGTTTACGAATAGCTGCAATAATGTCATGAGCAACTCGACTGGCAGCAGTTTCATGAATGCCATTTGCAAGTAGGACGACAAACTCATCGCCCCCCATTCGTACAATAACATCCACTTTTCGAGTTGATTGCTTTAAACGCTGTGAGACCTCTACAAGAAGTGCATCACCAATATCATGTCCCAAAGAGTCGTTAATATTTTTAAAGCCATCTAAGTCAAGACACATAACAACAAAAGGACCATAACGCTCAGTGTATTCAATGGCACTTTTAAGCCTTGAATACATCACATGCCGGTTCACTAAACCTGTTAACTGATCAAGCTCAGCTAACTCTCTTAGTCTTATCTCTTGTACACGTTGTGCAGTTTCATCAGTAATAGTGCCAACAAAACCGCCGTGAGGTGCTTGATTTCGACAAGCATGGAACCTAATCCATAGATTTTCTTTAGAGTGAGTCGTAACTTGGCAATACTTTGTATAAATACCAGTGTATTGCAGCTCTACCGCTAACCGACTCTGTATTTCTTGCTGGTCATCTGGGCTAAACACACTCAACCATGAATAGCTACTTTTACCCACTATAGATTTACCTAAGAGCTTATCAAGGTATGCATTTGAAAAAACACACTCATCTCTCGTATTCACTTCAAAAATACCAACCAAAGCAAGGTCAAAGATTGACGATAACTGATGCTGATATATTTTCTTTTGGCCTGAATGCCAAATGCTCTTTGTCTTATCTTGTAAATATAAAATACGATACTGGTGATCATTAAAAACAAACTGTTGCATGTTTATCTTTAGAACAAGGGCTTGCCCTAACACAGTACACCCATTAACCCTTTGACTTGTCGATTGGTTTTTGCCATTAAAATTCAAAAAAACATAGCGAGATATATCAATACCCAAAATATCCGCCATATTTTCCAATTGCAGCAAATGACAAAAAGCGCCATTAACAAAAGCAATTTCGTTACGATCTGACACTACAACAACCGGAGAGAAACTACCTCCTAACAATGGTTGTAAATATGCATCAAGACCTTTAATTTCTGGCAAGTTTTGAACAGATTGAGCTTTTAAAGATTGAGGTCTTCGTTTTTGCTTTATTGCTTTAAACGCATTAGCAGTCTGAATCACAAGCTTAATAGACTGTTGAAAAACATGCAGTAAAGGAGCTACATGTAAAATCGCTAAATAAGCAATACCGCTGTCTGTATTAAAAGGAAAAAAAGTAATCTGTTGAATTGGTGCTTTTAACATAACCTGATTAATATCAGGCCAAAGCACATCTACAGTATGGCAGCCAAGAATTGAAACTTTAAGTTCCACATCTTCTGTTAACAGCTTTTCACAACGATTTAAAAGTTCTGGGTGTTGTTGCAGCAAGCTTTGAGATACTTTTGATAAGTTGGATGACTCATGAATAATATTGACATCATTTATTTGGGTCCACTCAGGAGCTTCAGCGTCAGGATCATTACCATATATGTTTCGCGCAGATGAACGTAGGTATAATGCACCAAATGGTTTAGAGTTTAGTACCCTTGCCTTAGGCTTAAATAGAATTGCAGCTACGGCTTGTGGCAGTCTTAAAAACTTACAGGATAGCCCGTAACACGTTTTATAAAGCTGCTCAAATTCTTGCTCATCAGCACTTTCAACATCTTTGCCATACTTCAATTTATCCATAAACTCATCCAAAGCTGTCCATAATTTTGCAAGAACATATATCCATCTAATGTAGACAACACCCTTAAAGTCACTTTATTGAATTTAAACTGCAAACTTACATGTATAAGTTGCTATGCTTTTGCTAAAATAGTGGCGATACAAGAAAACATAGGCTTCATCGACCTTGATAGCATTCATTTTAAGTAATCTCTATGTTAATGTGTTAAACAAGGTTACTTTTCATTCAAATTTTACGACTCATGAGGGACGTTGCCTAATTTTTGGTACAAGAGTCTAAGCGTCAGAACTCAGGAAAGCATATTGACATTATATGCAGGTTGTTCAGTCTATATGAAACGTCAACTTGCTCATTCTTGATGCTATTTTCTTCTACCTTAAAAGATGTTTTCTAAACAATTCAACTCGTACGCAAATAAAGAGGATTTTTCTAATGCTGAATTGGCATTCATCTCAATTTAAATCAACATCAAAAGCGCATCTCAGCTTATCTCTTAAAAAAAGAACTGTTTCAGCCCTTACTTTTCTTCTTTTTGCAATTACGCCATTATTTGCACTGGCAAATGAGTCTCTTATTCCATCACCACCAGAAATTAACGGATCTTCATATATTCTGATTGATGCTCACTCAGGCCAAGTGCTCATGAGTAAAAATGAAGATAGCGCAATCCCTCCTGCAAGCTTAACAAAAATCATGACGAGCTATGTAACAGAGTATGAAATGGAGCAAGGCAACATTTCACCTGACGACCTTGTACCTGTGAGCATTAAAGCTTGGAGAAAAGGCGGCTCAAAAATGTACATTAAAGAAGGTACAAAAGTGAAGCTAAGCGATCTTCTCAAGGGCATTATTATCCAATCAGGTAATGACGCTAGTATTGCAGTCGCTGAATATATTGCAGGCTCTGAAGATGCATTTGCAGATCTCATGAATAGACATGCTGCACGCCTTGGCATGACAACATCTCACTTTATGAATGCAACAGGTTGGCCAGCAGACGGTCACTACTCCAGCGCAAAAGATCTTGCAACTTTAAGCCGCGCTCTTATTCGCGATTTTCCACAGCACTACAGCCTTTACTCCGAACGCTCATTTACATACAACGGTATTACTCAGCCAAATAGAAATACACTGCTCAGCTGGAACCAAAATGTTGACGGCATCAAAACTGGCCATACAGAAGAAGCTGGTTATTGCCTCGTAGCCTCTGCTCAAGAAAATGGTATGCGCCTTATTTCGGTCGTAACAGGTACATCATCTGATCATGCTCGTGCAACTGAGTCCCAAAAAATGCTGACATATGGCTTTAGATTCTTTGAAACAAAGCTGGCATATCCTGCAAATGCTCAAATCCAAACAAGCCAAGTATGGAAAGGTGCTCAGGATGAAGTAAACCTCATCTCTAATGAGCCTGTATATCTAACATACCCACGTGGCCAATTTGAAAACATTACACAACATGTACTAGTACCAGAGCAACTAGAAGCACCTATTGCTGCTGGCAGTAAAGTTGGTACTATTGAATTCAAGTTAGGCGAAGAGGTTATTGCAACAACAGATCTAGTTGCTCAAAACTCAATTGAAGAAGGCGGCTTCTTCTCAAAGCTGTTTGATAGCATTAAGTTGTTTTTTATCGGCCTTTTCAGTTAATATAGTTTCAATGTACGAAGCCTTGGCCTATTGACACTAGTTAAAGAGGTTAATTTCACAAGGCTTGATGTTATGATGGCGTGACTGTAGCTCTACTCAAACCATATAATTGAGTAAGAGGTACATGTGACGCCATTTTTTTAACTCAATTATATCAACGGCCTAGTGCTTCATCCTGTAATTACGTATTGTAAGGATGATTTGGTTTTTGATGCAGTTCAAGGCGCTGAATTACAGGCTTAGTGGGCCTAAGTCAAAATTCAGCAACGCAGAAATGCGCAAAAAACAATCATTAAGGTAATACGTAATTACAGGATGGAGCACTAACCCCATCAAGCCGTATTCATGATGAGAGCCAAGATAATGAAAGAAATAACACCTAATTCTGAAACAGTTTGGAGCTTTCCTGCTGAGCATAATGTAAAAGCAATAGGTTTTAGTCATCATCCAGTTGGTGATGTATTTGAAAACATTCTTAAAGAAATGAAGCTGAGCTATAAACCTGGCAAAACACCGGCAAAGAAGAGCAGCAGTGGTAAATACCTTTCTGTTACTTTCAACATTACATTTAACAGTGAAGCGGAAGTCAAAACACTTTACGCAAGCCTGCATGCTCACCCTCAAATCGTTCAAAGCCTTTAAATGAAAGATAACAACTTAATTATTAGAGACTTAGGCGTAATCGACTATACAACATCCTTTAAGATGATGAAGGATGCGATTCAGCAGAGGTATCCTCTTGAGCAGCATGAGCTTTGGGTTGTAACCCACCCAAGTGTCTACTCTCAAGGCCAAGCAGGTAAAGCTGAGCATCTACTTAACCTCTCGGGCATCAAATGCGTACAATCTGACCGTGGCGGCCAAGTGACTTATCATGGCCCCGGCCAAGTTGTTTGCTATTTTCTGTTTGATCTCACTCGTCTTGGGCTAACAGTAAAGACACTCGTTGATGGTACAACTGATTCAGTTATTAATACATGCAACTCATATGACATCAATGCGTTCGACGACCCAAAAAACCCTGGAGTCTACACAGATCAAGGCAAAATTGCCTCATTAGGGTTTCGTATTCGAAAACATATGAGTTACCATGGCGTAGCCATAAATTTTGATATGGATTTGAGGCCGTTTAGTGGTATAAATCCATGCGGACTAAAACAAAGTATTAGCCAGATAACGCACCTAACATCAGCCTTTTCTGGTATGAATAAGACCCAAGCACGTCAACAATTTACTCAAGCTTTCATTGAGAGTGTGACAAAGACCTTCAAATTCGATAATGTTGCACATTCTAAATGTTGGCCAACTTTCTCGACAGCAAACTGACCAACGAATTCAGTTCAGGAGTGCCGGACAGTGACAGAAAACGTACAACCATCCAAAAAACCAAAGCCAAAGGGCATAGCTGAGCGTGGTGAAAAACTACGTGGCGCAGATAAGCTTGCTCGTATTCCAATTAAAGTAATTCCTACAGAAGAACTTCCACGTAAACCTGACTGGATTAGAGTTCGCCTGCCAAACAATGGTAAAGCAAACGAAGTTCGTCAAATGCTGAAAACACAAAAGCTTAATACAGTGTGTGAGGAGGCTTCCTGCCCTAACCTGCCAGAGTGTTTCGGTAAAGGCACTGCAACATTTATGATCATGGGCGATATTTGCACGCGCCGCTGCCCATTCTGTGATGTTGCCCATGGTAAGCCTTTAGGCCTTGACCCTGACGAACCAAAACATCTTGCTGAAACAGTTGCAGCACTCAAGCTTAAATATGTTGTTATCACATCTGTTGACCGTGACGATCTACGTGATGGTGGAGCTCAGCATTTTGCCGACTGTATCAAAGCTGTGCGTGAAGCATCTCCAGACACAAAAATTGAAATTCTAGTGCCTGACTTCAGAGGCAGAATGGATGTTGCGCTTGATATTCTTTCTGAGACGCCACCTGATGTATTTAACCATAACCTTGAAAATGCACCTCGTCTTTATAAGCAAATCAGACCTGGTTCAGACTACATATGGTCTCTAGAGCTTCTTCAAAAGTTCAAAGCGAGAAATCCTGACGTACCAACTAAGTCTGGTCTCATGGTCGGCCTTGGTGAAACCGATGAAGAGCTTTTAGCAGTCTTCAGAGATATGCGTAAATACGATGTAGATTGGCTTACAGTTGGTCAGTACCTGCAGCCAAGTCGTGACCACCACCCTGTTATGCGATTTGTAACACCTGAAACATTCCAGATGTATGCAAAAGAAGCTCGCGAGATGGGGTTCACACAAGTTGCAAGTGGCCCTATGGTAAGATCGTCTTATCATGCTGATTTACAAGCAGATGGCATAGATGTTGGTCAAATGCTAGCCAAACCAGCGAAATAATCCATACGAAAGAAGAGAGTAAGGCCCAATGGAATTTTCAGCACCTGTTGTTCTTGGCCTTACTTATCTTATTGCCCTTCTTGAAAGCCTCGCTATTGTTGGAATTCTACTCCCTGGCGTGGCTATCCTCTTCGCACTTTCAGCTTATGCATCTTCTCTAATGCCATTTTCCTGGCTTATGGCTGCAGCTATGGCTGGTGCATTTACGGGTGATACCTTGAGCTTTCTTCTAGGGCAAAAACTCAAATGGCGTATTAAAGACTGGCGTATTATTCAAAAGCATCAAGACTACTTTCATAAGTCGCAGCATATATGCCAGAATTATGGTGTGATTGGGCTTTTAGTCGGGCGCTTTATTGGGCCAGTTAGACCACTCATGCCAATGATGGCAGGAATTCTGGCTTTTCCACCAGCTCGGTTTTACACCACTGCAATTATTGGGTGCTTGGCATGGGCGCCAGTATACCTTGGGCCAGCATATTTCTTAGGCTCTAAATCTGAAATGACTTGGCAAAACTGGGTCAGTCTCATCACCATCATTTTAACACCACAAGTGTTTATCTATATTGCACATAAAATCCATAAAGCACATAAACTAAAAGTCATTAGTGCTATAAGTGCCTTACTGTTTGGCATTCTCGCAGCAGTAGTGGTCTACAGCTTAAATCTTAAAGAGTGCATTCTTGCATGCCAAGCAAATCATTTTATATATGACTTTTCGAGCAGACTCAGCTTCCAGCAGAACGATATGTTTATGCAATCCGTTCATTACTTAACGAATACTGCTGATACTTGGGTAGTCACAGCTTTTGCAGTTTGGTGCTTTAGCATTGCGTTTAAATCAAAAAATAAAGCATTAATGCTGGCATTGTTTGCTGCTTATACAATTCCATTTATTTTGAAGTTTGCTTTTGATATTGATCGCCCACCAGGGGATCACAGCGAAATTACGAAAAGCTTTCCAAGCGGACACACCTATTTTAGCTTCCTCATCCTCATGAGCTTTCATTTATTTTTACCTTACCGCCATTGGATTGCACAAGCCTTAGGCTATTGGGCCACACTCATAGCATTATCGAGACTTATTCTTGGAGTTCATTGGATTAGTGACATTATCGGCGGGATACTGCTTGCCACAGTAATGGCTAGCACACTTAAAATAGCATCAAGCAAGAAAGCTAATCCCAATATTTCATAGCTTTTTCGTAAAATTGTTCACGAGCAACGACCTTTGCAAGGTAATTGCGAGTCTCCAAAGCTGGAGCATAATTTAATAGCCTGTCTAATACTTCTTTATCGCTCATTTTATTAATAACAGGCACCGCTTCACTTAAACGCGCCACATTCACAAAAGCGCGAGCAACATTGGATGGGCCAGTATTGTACGCAGCTATTGCTAAGTAGGCTCTACTTCTTTCGTTTTTAATTTTGCTGAGGTACCTGTAATACAAAATATTGAGATAAGCAGCACCAAAACGAATATTATTTTTCTCATCCATTAAAAAATCAGGCGTTAAAACTGGAGGCACGTCATATATCATCTGTGCAACATCATGGCCTGCAGTAGATGGCACTATCTGCATCAAACCATAGGCAGGTATGTGAGACTGCGCTAGAGGATTGAAGTGACTCTCTGTGTGGATAACAGCCATAATAAGGGCCTCTGGCACATTGAACTCTTCAGAATATCGCTTAACTAAAGGCGTGTAACGTTGGGCTGCATACTTTAACCGTTTGTCAGGCAAATCCATAACAAATGCAACTCGTTTTTTTCGAGCCCTACTCTTCTCATTGGCAAGCTGGTCTTGCACTTTAACATGAGCTGATTTTAAAATTTTAAAAGCCATCCTTTCAATATCAGCTTTTGATGGATTCTTATTTTTAAAAAGAGAAGACATTAAAAATTCATTATTATCGATCATATTTTTAACTTGCTGAGAGTCAATCATAAGCTCAGCTGCTAACTTCTCATATATATCGCTTTTTTTAAGTCCTAAAAACTCTTTGAGAAAGCCTTGTGCAGCCCTTCTCTCCGCTGCTTGATCATAGCCATATTTTTTCTTAAGGTCAGGTTGACGGGGTACTGTCACTTCAATTTTATTATCATCAAATTGCACCGAAACCGATGCTGAAAAATTATCAGGATAATAAGTAAATCCAGATGGACGAATCGATGGTAAAGAACCAGGCCATTTAAGCTGTTTATTACGACGATATTTCTGCCGCTGCTTAACCAATTCTTCAGGTGCAAGCCACTCTTCCCATAATGGATCGAGGGAGTCCAGTTCCTCCATTAGCTCTTCTGTTTCTTCTTGAGGATACTCAAAGCCTGTTTTAGCTCTATCACCTAGCCAGCCAAAACTGGCAGAACTAGCAGTTATTCCAAAGAAAATAAGAAGTGGTCTAATAAATTGTCTTATAAACACCATAGCTTATATTCACTAAAATCATGCCATTACAACATCCCTCTCATTTCAGAGTGAATGAGGCAACGTCCTTTATAAGGGTTTAATAAAAAAGATACATTAAAGTAACAGCACATTTAACTTAAAAAATTATGCCGCACTAATAGCAAGACTAGCACCAACACTCATAATAGACCCACATTAGAAACAACTTAAAACATTGAAATTAATACCCATTTTAGCCATAAATTCTTTTTTAACTTATGTACTGAAAATTAGAATTCATACTCTACCCAAAGCAGGTAGTATGAAAATTACAGCAGTACAGACCAACAAAGATAAAAGCCTATACCTTGACAGCACTTCTTTCAGCTAGTGCTTTCAAAGACGTTTTAGCATCAGCTCGATCTAAAACACTTTTTAAAGCTAAAGGAGACATTTATGAGCGAATCGACACAGAAATGGTCCACTAAATTTAACGACCAATACCAACAGTTCAACAAAAGTCTTGATAAAGTAGCTAAAGCTGGCCGTGGCCTGTTTGCACTTATTAAAGATTCTGGCACAAAGCAATTTAATGAACTTGTAGAAGCTGGTGAAAAATCAGATGAAAATCTATTCGAGCAAGTTAAAACAACTGTTAGCCAACCATTTGCAGACGTTCGTGGCTCAGTTAACAAAGCAAAATTTGCTTCAGTTGGCCTCTTTGCTCGTGTCAAAGAAAGCAGCAACAAATACTTTGACGAGCTTGTGACAGAAGGTGAAAAAATTGAAAAACCTAAAGCTCAGAAAACTGAAAAATCTGCATCCAAAGCAAAATCTAGCAACTCCAAAGCTGCTTAATTTTGAGAGCGCCTGCCATTAAAGCAAACGCCCTCAACCAAAAAGCCTCTCGATTGATATGAGAGGCTTTTTTTATTAAAGCTCTAAGACTCCAACTTTTCAGAAATACCCTCAATTCTCTGCCTAGAAGATTTCATCTTCATCAAAGTTAAAATCTGGCGGGCCATTTGCATCACGAATTTCATCTATGACATTCTGCACTTCATCAGACTCAAATACTTTGAACTCTTCCCAGTTTGGCTCCTTACCCTGCTCCACGATAATTTCAACCCTTCTATTCTTCGAACGATTATCAGGTGTTGAGTTTGGCAGAATTGGTCGAGTACTTCCGTAGCCTACAACTGTAAAACGCCGCTCATCTAAGTAACCACCTACAAGTAGCTCTTGTAAAACAGATACAGCCCGTGAAGTCGATAACTCCCAATTAGAACGGAACCTTGGGGTATTGATAGGAATATTATCCGTATGACCTTCTACTGTATAAACACCTCTTATGCCTCTCAACACATCTCTAATGCGAGCCATAATCGGCACAAACTCAGGCCTCATTGTTGCGGAACCTGATGCAAAAGAGCCATGTTCTTTAACACGAATCACAATTTTGGCACCATCTGTTTCAACTTCCACCTGGCCATTTTTAACTTCTTTACTCAGTGCTGAGGCTACTTCCATTGCAGCCTTTTCCACTTGAAGTTCAATCATCCCTAATTGAGCTACAGCTTGAGCAGAGCTTTCTACATCAGCCTCAGAGCGATCACCACTTGATTCATCTGTAGGCGTTTCGCCTGTCGGGCAATTCACATTCAGTTCTGACTTGGTCACATCAGTAGTAAATTGTCGCACTTCATTTATAGGTGTAGGCTCAGGTCTCCCAGGACTAAACTCCTGCGCAATAATACTTGTGCCCTTAGGGATATCTTTAGTCTTAATAAGATTCTGAACACCAAAGGCTGAAGCCATAGAGCCCGCAACCTGCTTGTACTTTTGAACATCCATCTCGGAGAATGATAATAAAAGCACGAAGAAGCACATAAGGAGGGACATTAAGTCCGCAAAAGTAGCTAGCCATGCGGGGAGGCCCGCAGGGCATTCGCATTCGTCATCATCAGAGTCAGCCATAGTACTTCGCTTCCTCCTCTATTAACCGTCTTCGTCAGGACGCTTGCCTGAAGGCAGATAAGTGTTCAGCAAGCCACGAATAACTCGAGGGTTCTGACCAGCTTGAATAGCAGTAATCGCATCAATAATCATGCTTTGCGTTAATGCTTCCTCTTTAGCACGCATCTTTAACTTATCCGCAATAGGCAGAGTTATCATGTTGGCAATCATTGCACCATAAAGGGTTGTTAAAAGTGCAACCGCCATTGCAGGACCGATGGATTTAGGGTCATCCATCGCTGAAAGCATCTGTACAAGACCAACAAGAGTACCGATCATCCCCATTGCTGGAGCAACGTCCCCTGTTATTGTGAAAAGAGTTGCAGCCTGCGCATGTCGATCAGCTGCTTTTTTCATTTCTTTTGTCATGGTATCACTGACAACTTCTGGCTCATGACCATCCACAAGCAAACGAATACCAGAACTTAAAAACGGATGGCTCACTTCTTTACCTTCAAGTGAAAGCAGACCGCCCTTTCTCGCTTCATCAGCAAGACCAACAACTTCATCAATAAGAGCAACTGGCTCAACAGACTGGAACTTAAAAGCTTTACCTGCTGCCCCAAGAGAACTAAAAAAATTACCCATGGTAAATTTAGCAAGGACAACAAAAACAGAACCACCAACAACCACGAGCAGTGATGGCACGTTAACGAATACAAGCACGCTACCACCAAGTAGCATGGCTACGAGAATGATACCGAAAGCACCGACAATACCGACGAGTGACGCCAAATCCATGAAGAAAACTCCGCTGGCTAAAAATCCATTAAATCACTACGAAAAAAGATGTAGGCCACAGAATTTTGATCTCTTTATAAGGCCTTTATAAAAAGCTTAGCTCAAAAAACAAACATCAAATTAAATACTGCATGTTTTGATTATTTCAGCTAAAAAAATGGTTTTGAACAGCTAATTCGCCCATGATTCTTCAGCATATCGCAACAAATTATGGTAATGTGCATCGACAGAAGCCACTCATTGAGGGTTGCATTGGACCAAGACTAAGGAATAGCTATGACTGACAAAAAAACGAAGGAAACAGCAGAGGCTCCAAGCTTTGAAAACTCACTTGAAAAGCTTGAACAGCTCGTTAATACCATTGAAAATGGTGAGCTCAGTCTCGATGACTCATTAAAGCTCTTTGAAGAAGGCATCCAGCTTACGCGTAGCTGCCAAACAGCATTAAGTAATGCCGAGCAACGCATTAAAATTTTGACTGAAAACAACACTTTGGAATCTCTAGATAATGACCCAACACTCTGATGCCTTTAATGCTTGGCTTCCAGAAAAGCAGCGTTTATTTCACAGCCAGTATTCAACTCGAGTTGCAGCACTACTCCCAAGTTTTGAAAGCCAACTGCATGATGCGACACTTTACGTCATCGAAAAGCCAGGCAAATCCATCAGACCAATGCTTGCCTTTGCAACAGCACAAGCACTGGGTCTAAACGAAAACCAAGCCTTGCCAATAGCAATGGCGTTAGAATCGATCCATATCTATTCGCTTACCCACGATGATCTTCCAGCAATGGATGACGACGATTTACGTCGTGGCCGCCCTACTTGTCACAAAGTCTATGACGATGCCACTGCAATTCTCGTTGGTGATGGATTACAAGCCCTTGCTTTCGAGCTGATTGCAGAGTCAGAGCTTGATGCAGCATCAAAAGTGAAAGCGATGCTAACACTCTCCAGAGCTGCAGGTATCAAAGGCATGGTTGGTGGGCAAATGCTTGACATTATGGCCTCTAGCCCCGAAGCAGCTGCCCCTACAATAGAATCACTTGATCGCCTTCATCGCCTCAAAACAGGTGCATTAATCGAAGCAAGTGTAACAATGGTCGCAACTTTAGCTGTCGATGAAAAATCTGACACATTTAGAGCCTTGCAAAAGTTCGCACAACTCATTGGATTAGCGTTCCAAATCCAAGATGATATCCTTGATATTACAGGCGAAACAGCTACTTTAGGCAAACCAGCTGGCTCAGATAATGACAATGATAAATTAACTTACCCTGCCCTTATTGGACTCGAGAGTTCCAAAGCAAGACTCTATAGCCTTTATGACGAAGCCTTATCTACAATTCAATCACTTAACATCAATTCCGCTCTTCTTGAAGAGCTTGCAAAGCTGATTGTTTGGCGCTCATTTTAAAGAAAAAAAAGGCTATCCCCTTGAATTTTCAACATCAAGGGGCCAGTTAATATATATAAGAACAAAAATGTACGCTTAAATACCCCTCAACCTAATTAAAGCTATCATGAAAGTAGTCACAACTCGTTTACAGCTCATCAATCTTGTGAGATAGTGACATGGTGAATCTGACCACGGAGTCAGAGCATTACACGAGATGACACTTAATACGTCACTCAAGGTTTCTAACGGGTTATTTCAGCTTTTAGTGCTATCAGTACCCTAAAGGAACTGTAACCTGCGATGAGAGTCGTAACTATTTTACACTCTCGTATTTTATTTCAAGGCAAAAAAGAGGCCTACATGAATTTCGATTTTCTTGCATTTAATCAGCTTGGGTTCTTCAATCCATCATGGTTTGAGTTCATTCTCATTGCATTACTATTGACTCATATCACAATCGTCGGTGTAACTGTATATCTGCACAGACACTCAGCTCATAGATCACTTGAGCTTGCTACTCCAGTAAAGCACTTTTTCCGCTTCTGGCTGTGGCTCACGACAGGCATGAATACAAAAGCCTGGACAGCAATTCACCGTAAGCATCACGCTCTATGTGACCAAGATGGCGACCCACATAGCCCAGTGACTAAAGGCATCAAAAAAGTATTTACTCAAGGTGCTGAGCTTTACGACGAAGAAAGTAAAAATAAAGAAACCCTTGAAAAATATGGCCGTGGCACTCCAGACGACTGGATGGAGCGTAACCTTTATACGCCATACAAGAACTACGGTATCCTTCTTATGTTCATCATTGATGTAGCATGCTTTGGCTTCCTAGGTCTAACTATGTGGGCTATCCAAATGTTTTGGATTCCATTCTTCGCAGCAGGCGTTGTTAATGGCATTGGTCACTGGTGGGGTTATAGAAACTTTGAAAGTAAAGATGCTTCAACAAACATCAGCCCAATTGGTCTAATCATTGGCGGTGAAGAGCTTCATAACAACCATCACACATACCCTCTTTCTGCAAAACTATCTGTTAAGAAGTGGGAATTCGATATTGGTTGGGGCTATATCAAGCTTCTTTCATTCTTCGGTCTTGCAACTGTTAAAAACAGTGTACCTAAAGAGCATCTAGATGCTGCGAAGAGTGATATTGATCTTGATACAGTTCGTGCTCTGATGCATAACCGTTTCCAAGTGCTTGCAAACTACCGTAAAAACGTGATCATGCCACTTGTAACGACTCATGTTGAACAAACATCAAGTGATGCAAAAGCAACGCTAAGACGCGTTAAAGGCTGGTTCACTCAAGATCAAAATCTTCTTGATGACCAAAAAGTTGCTCAGATGGAGAAAATGTACCAAGAGAACCCAACTCTGAATCAAGCTATCGTGCTCAGAGACCAGCTGAAAGGCATTTGGGAAAAGACTCAAAGCAGTTCAACTGAAATGGTTCAAGCTCTAAACCAATGGTGTAAAGAAGCTGAAGAGTCTGGCATTAAAGCTCTAGAAGAGTTTGCACAGCGCATCAGAAACTACACAATTCAACCAGCAACTGCAGCAGCTCGCTAATCTTGCTTCGTTGACATTAAAAAGCCCAGTTAAGACTGGGCTTTTTTTATGCTTCTCGGTTCTATCTCACCTATACCCAAATGTCTTAATGCTCCAAGCACAACACTCCTGCACTCTTGGCTTGATTCACACTGACATGCCAAATCAACAATCTCTTCCATATCATTGATAGTTAAACGTCTTAGTACCCACTTCACACGTAAAATATTAGATGCACTCATACTAAGCGAGCGATACCCCATACCAATAAGAAGCGCAGCAAATGCAGCATCACCAGCTATCTCACCACAGACACTCAAGCCTATATTAAAATGTTCAAGCTGCTGAGCAAGCATACTCAGTGTATGAATGACAACTGGATGATAAGCTTGGTAGAGGTCTGCAACTCTAGGGTTATTACGATCCACAGCAAGTAAATATTGAATAAGATCGTTACTACCAACAGAAATGAAATCAACTCGCTCTGCAAATGCACGAGCCATCACAACAGCTGCAGGCACCTCAATCATGACACCTATTTTGGGCATCTTAACTTTATAGCCCTCTTCTAGCACTTCTTGAAACGCTCTATGAATTAAGCGAAGAGCACTGTCAACTTCTTCCACACAGGTGACCATTGGCAGCAAAATTTGTAAGTTGTTAAGGCCTTCACTGGCCTTCAACATTGCTTTGACTTGGACAAGTAAAATTTCTGGATGATCAAGGGTAACGCGTATACCCCGCCAACCAAGAAATGGGTTAGTTTCACGAATAGGGAAATATGGCAAAGACTTATCTCCGCCCACATCAAGCGTCCTCATACAAACTTCACGCGGTGCAAAGCAGGCAAGTTGCTGCCGATATAAATTAACTTGCTCTTCTTCAGAAGGAAACGAATCGAACCCCATAAAGCCAATTTCAGTCCGATATAAACCTACACCTCGAGCGCCGCGCTGCAATGCAAGTTTTGCATCAGCCAAAAACCCCGTATTAGCTAAAATTTTAATATAAGTACCACAGGCTGTTTTAACAGGCTGATCAAACTCTGCGTTAATATCATCGAAAACTCTTTTCTCTTGACGTAGAAAAGCCTCATAGACAGAAAGCAAACGTTGTGATGGATTTACAATCACCTCTCCTCTAAAGGCATCAAGGATAATGGTTTCACCATCAAGGGTATCAAGGGGTAGATTTGATATACCAACTACAGCAGGCAGCTCTATGGCTCTTGCGATAATCGCCATGTGAGAATTACTTGTGCCTCGCAATGAAATGACACCAGCTAATGACTCACGAGGCCATTCAAGTAGTGTTGTCGGGCTTACGTCTTCACCAATCAGAATGACAGATTCAGATGGTATTTTTTCTACGGACTTAGCTTTAGATACTGGAAGCAAACGATTTAAAAGCTTTAAACCAAGATCTTCAACATCCGATGCCCTGGCTCGAATATAGTCATCATCAACACTACTAAAGCTTTCTACAGTATGCTCTACCACTTTTTTTAAAGATGATGTTGCTCGATACCCGCTTTGAATACCTCGATAAACTTCACCAACAAAAGCATCATCTTCGAGCATATTAATGTAGACATCAAAGAGCGCTAACTCTTTCGACTCCAACTGATCACACACTTGCTTTTTAAGGGAGTGGAGATCTTGTCGTAAGCGAGTACAGGCGGATTCAAACGAGAGAATCTCTTTTTGAAAGTTTTTTATTCGGCGTTCTTCTATTCGCTTGAACGAAGTGTGCCTCTGTAAGACATGGGCTTTTGCTATAGCAAGACCTTGATTAATTTTTGCGCCAGCAAAGCGGTTTAAGTCACCATCTTCTTCAGCTTTTTGACCAGAAAAAACACGGCTACGAGCGCTCAGCGCTGCTAATATACTTGCTAACTGAGTTGATAAAGTCAGTAGAAACCGTTCATCAGCAACACTAAACTTACTTGCGCTACGCCTCTGAACAACAAGAACGCCTATGACTTTTTTTCGCTCCACAAGAGGGGCGCTTAAAAAGGATTTAAACTCAGATTCGCCCGTCTCTTCGAGGAAATGAAAGTTTGGATGCTCATGTGCATTTGCAATATTGAGAGGCTCCTCTCGCTGTGCAACAAGGCCGACCAAACCTTGATCTAAAGCAACTGTGGCTGCTCCTACTGAGGCAGGATTTAATCCAACGGTTGCTTTTAACACAAAGTGCTGTTGAACTTCTTCCAATAAATAGACAGATGCAACGTCTGATACTAGTGTTTTCTTGACAAGCTGCACCAGCTTTAAGAGTGCCTCATCAAAATTAGTTTCCGACTTAACAGCATCAAGAATACGTCGCAATGCATGAATCATCCCTGATCCTTTTTAATAGCATAGTTTTCAGCATATTAATTGATACACATAGCCTGTGGGATAAAGCTACGTTAGTAGAAATGTATAATTGCTCTAATGAAGTCGGTGCCCACTTGCAAAGTAAGCTTGCAATAACTCCTTTAACCCTTTGGAATATACATCTCGCTTAAAGTCGACAACATGCGTCAACGGATACCAATAAGGAACCCACTCCCAGCTGTCAAATTCGGGAGGAGCGCATTCATCAAGTTTAATTGCAGAGTCTTCTGCTCGAAGACGTAATAGATACCAAATTTGCTTCTGCCCAACGCATTGTGGAGAACCACTGCGCCTCATACGGTGTGGTAAACGATAGCGCAACCAGCCTCTGGAGCGGCCAAGCAACTCTACATCCTCTGGCTCTAAACCTATCTCTTCCTTAAGTTCACGATACATAGCAACTTCAGGTGTCTCACCAGGGTGAATACCACCCTGTGGGAATTGCCACGCCGACATGCCGCGGCGCTTCGCAAAGAGGACTTTGTTGTCATCATTAATAACAACGATAGCAACATTTTGTCGAAAGCCAGCCAAGTCTATGATCGAATCATTTGTTAGACCTGATTGCTCCAATGTTGTTTCATCCTGATTATTTGAACTCACCTTGCCTACCTGTTTTAAAAAATACGTAAAGCCATACCAAGTCGAACTATTAAGAGATTCACATAGTTTTTGTATAGCTCTTTGTTTTCAGTCTAATGAATTTATTGAGTTCTCACAAGCAAACCCTTAAAATAGCTAATACTTATGCTTTGAAAAACATGCTAAACAGGAAGCTCGCTATGCCACATTTTGCACTCTTCGACCTTGATAACACACTTCTTATAGGTGATAGCGACTATGCATGGGGAGAATACCTCTGCAAGCATAAAGTGGTTGATCCAGTCTCATTCCAAAAACAAAACCATGACTTTTACCAGGACTATGTCAAAGGTGAAATGGACTCAGAAGCATACTATCGCTTTTGCCTTGCACCACTTGTTGATAACGATGAAGCATCCATGAAAGCCCTTAGAGCGCGCTACATTTCTGAAGTTGTTGAAGGAATGATAAGCAAGCAGGCAAGAGCACTTGTAGACTTCCATCTCAGCAAAGGTGATGTCTGTGTCATTATCACAGCAACTCAAACCTTTGTTGTTGAGCCTATTGCTGAGCTCTTCGGTGTTAAGCACCTTATAGGAACAGTACCTGAATATATTGATGGTAAATACACCGGCAAGGTAGAAGGCACTATCTGTATAAAAGAAGGCAAACTCGTCAAGTTTAAACAGTGGATGGAGCAACATGGCTACAAAAAAGAAGAAATTGAGCATATCACAGCCTACTCTGACTCTATTAATGATCTTCCTCTTTTAAATATGGCCCACACACCTGTAGTCGTAAATCCAGATCCAAAACTGCTTGCGCATGCTAATGAACATGGTTGGCAAGTCCTTCACTTTCAAAAAGATGAATAACTACAGGTGAGGTGCTACTTCGAGCGCCTCATCTGTTTAATATAAAACTTAGGGGCGGTTTTCTTAAAGGGGTAGTGTACAGTCTTAGCGTAGATCCAGCGATTAAAGCTGTAGCGATATACAACAAGCAAGAGAACCCCGCCAAAAGCATATACCTGATCACTTGAAAGCAGATAGAGATAATCAAGCAAAATAAATGGAATAACAACAACCCAGTGGATTGATTTATATAAGGGCCAACCAATCTCACGGCACCAACGCCACTTTAAGCTTCTACCCAAAAAAGAATAAACACCAATTAAGATGAAAAAGAAAGAAATCAGGCTAAGAGGTAATGCTTCAATTACACCGAGCTTCATAAACGGGAAAGAAACCGCGCATATACCTAAAATACACCAGGCCATCATCCCTGAGTGAAACAAAAAAGATCTTCTTCCTTTCAGGCGCAAGCTTCGAAGCACCATCCAAATAACAGTAAATACAAGACTGCAACTACCAATGAGTATGTTTACCCAAATCTGTTCTCGATCAACAGATATTGGCAAAAATATCACTGAAAGCTGAGCTAGTAACAACACGCTTGTTACGGCCAATAGCACCATCTCACGACGACGGTCTCGAGCCAACATCGATTGCTCTAACATCCAATTAAATCCTCAAATTCTTTTCTTACTTGCCATAATAGCTTATTTAGCGAGCACTCATGCTAGAGATAACTCAAATCGTACACTGAACTTTCACACATTTATCAGGCATAACTCTGTACTATTTCTGCCATCACAAGGTTAAAACTCATCTTTAGATGCCCAACCAGCCTCATAAAGCTGATAACAATACATGTTTTTTCTTAGTCGTATTGGCAATGCCTCTAAAGTCATTGCCTAAGCCGTTCAAACACAAGCGAACCACCAATAGAGTAAACCAAGTACTGAAAATGACACGCTCAAAGTTTGGTCATTTTTTTAATCTCTAGCTATTATCAATACTTTAGACGACTTTAATAACATTATTACCAATATTCTGCGATTAGGATTTAAAGCTATCTATGTTAAAATAATGCATTAATTTCAGGTGCACATGCACTTAACTCAAATAGCAACTGACTACTGGTCGATAGATAAAAATTTTTAAGCTTAAAAGGAAACCTCTATGAAGGCGATCGTAAAGCAGATCCTGAGCATTGGTCTTGTCTCTTCTAGCTTGCTTTTAGCAGCATGTGACAGATCACCAAAACAACCAGATTTTGACCAAACATTATTTGAAGCGCAAAGCTATCTACTGAGTGGTCAGATCCAATCAGCCTTAATTGAAAGCCAGAATCTCCTTCGAATGCAGCCTGACTCAATGGAAGCTAAGCGCCTTCTAAGCGACACATTCTATACTGCGGGCGATTATAAAAGTGCAAAGAAAAATTATAAAGAGATTCTTGTTAAAATGGATCCAAATGCACCAGAGTACCCTGGTCTTTTTTCAAAGTATATTGAAACACTTACACACTTAGGTCAAAGCAAAGAAGCTATTGCAAATCTTGATCAGTATTCAAAATCCTACACAGTGACATCTGATATTAACCGCCTTTACGGTGACGCAGCCCTTGTGAGTAATAATTTTGAAAAAGCTACTGAGTACTTTTCAAAATCCCTAGATCAAAACCCGCAAAACTCAGAAAGTTTACTGGGCATGGCTCTCGCTAATAATGCCTTAGGCCAATCAGAAAAAGCTATTGACTGGTTAAACCAAGCGATAGAGTCAAAAACAGATTTTGCTGATGCTCTTATATTCCAAGGCTACTTCTATATTAGTCAGAAACAACCAGACCTTGCAGAGGCATCCTTTAGCCAAGCGATTGCTGCTCTCGGCAAATATGACATTATGACAAGCCAGCGCTACCGTGCAATTCATGGCCTTTCTAAGGCCTATGTAGACCAAGGCCGTACAGAAGAAGCCTTACGCTTGAATAAAACCTTAGCAGACTCGCCTCAAGGTAAAATTCAACAAAGCTTAAAAAGTGCACTTGAAGCATATGAGCAAGGTGACTCTGGCTTAGCAGGCGAATACTTTGAAGAAGTGCTTTCCATTTCTCCAGATAACCAATTAAGTAATCTTGGTCTTGGTATGATCAAGCTTAAACAAGGTGATATTGAAACTGCAGAACATCTTCTAAGCCAAGCCTCGAAAAGCCTTGAGGGCCTTAATGAAGAAACAATCAAAGCACTTGCTCTAGCACGCCTTCGTTTAAGTAAGTATGAAGCAGCAGAAGACCTTCTCACAAAAGGCCTGAAAAAATACCCAGATAGCCAAGACCTCAAAGTGCTTATGGCTAGTGTTATGACGAATAAAGGTCAGTTTGATGATGCAGAAGCAAAACTAAAAGAAGTTCTAGCTAAAGATGCAAACGAACCAGATGCAATGAACCTACTCGCCTATATCTACCAAGATCGTGGCGATATTAAAGAGGCACAAGACCTCTATGTTAAAAGTATTAAAGTAAGACCTGACTTCTTACCTTCATACCAAGGTCTGATTAGCAGCTACCCTCGCAGCCCTGAAGCAGCGCAGCAGCAGATTCAACAAATTCTAAGCCAGCAATCAAAGCCTGTCATTGCAACTGAAGTCGCTTTAGCTATTACTCATATCTTAAACAAAGACATGGCAGCTGCACGAGATCTGTCCAAGAAGCTCTATGAGAAAGCGCCTCGCAACCTTTATGTACAAAAAGTTTTATCTTTCTCTCTGTACGCTTCTGCTCTTAACGACTTCAAGCGCAAACGCTTCCAGCCAGCCTATATCCAGCTCAAAGAAGCTATGGATATCATGCCAACCCCTCAAATGGCAACGCTATTCACTCGCCTTGCAGTAGAGTTACAGCGCCCAGATGAAGCCGTACAAATTTTGAAAAAGCTTGTTGATAAAGAACCAAACTTCACTGTTGGTCAAGAGCTTCTAGGTGACCTTGAACTTTCAAATGGTCATAACGATAAAGCTCTTACCTACTTCAACCAAGCATGGGAACAGCAACCAAGCTTTAGACTTGCACTGAAAGTTTTCAAACTTAAGCAAGCAACAGGCACATTTGAAGAGTCTATTGCTCACGTACAAACTTGGTACAAAAACGTATTAGCAGACTTTAAAACGCAATCCAATACGCCAGAGCAACAAAGACGAACAGCAGTTGAGCTTGAGGCCAGCCTCTTTGCCTTAACAACAATTTATGAGCAGAATAACCACCCTACGCAAGCTATTGAATATTATGAATCGCTCTTAAAGCTTCAACCTAACTCACCTGTGTACCTTAACAACATCGCATGGTTAAAATTCAACCAAAACCAGTCCGATGCAGCAGATTATGCAGCTAAAGCTTATAAGCTTGCACCTGAAACTGGTGAGATTATTGATACATATGCTTGGATTCTTGTGCAAACAGGTAAGCGAGATAAAGGTATTAAACTTCTTCAACTTGCGGCAGAGAAATCACCTGATAATCCCGTCATTAAAAAGCATCTTGAAGAAGCGACAGCAATGAAGTCAAAATCAATTTAAGAGATAAATCAGTTATGGTGAACCTATAGCTGTTTTACTTGCGTAAAAAAGGTTTATTTGAGCTAATTCAGATAAACCTTTTTTTTCCATTTATAATTACAAACCAATAGCAAACAAAGTCAGAACCCTCATAAAATCACACATTTCATATCACTAAAAATAGCCACCTCATTATGATTAAAAATTAATCAGTTTTTTTAATCATTTTCACAGCGCAATCTCAGGTGTTGAACTACTCTTCTCACTATTAAAGTTAAAAACACTTTAAAACGCCATACATTGCTAGCAGTGTACGTGTGACAAGATACTCAAGCTTTAATAAATCCATGCTCATTTGAAATACATGGAGCAGGTTTCTTTATTGAAGCACTTATAAAATTTATATATAAAATTCGGTTTTTTTAATATTACCGTCATGGGGTTTGTTTACCTTTAAATAAGCAACTTAGTGCAAATGAGTATCAAATAGCTTATTTATTAAAACTACATATTCTCTTTTAACTTTAAGATTTATCTTTCAAAAAGTGAGCAGTTAAAACAATGAGCGATCAGCATATACATAGTAAAATTTCAGATGCAGCAAGGTTGATGCACATCCAAGCCATTTCTTTACATTTAGAAAACCTAAATGTGCCAGAACCTGCGCAGTTACCACCTCGCTTGAGTATGAATACACAAAAAGAATATCGTCGAGCATTGTTTCAAGCAGCACTGAGCGGCAACATTCATACTCTTGAAGCATTATCAACTCAAATTGAAGCAACACAGTCTTTAATAGACCAAGACTCCTGCGATAACGCCCTTTGGGTTGCTGTTGCAGAACAGCAAACAGATTTTGCAATTCGCATGCTGCAAACACAAAGTATTAAAGTGAAGATCACATTGCCAGGGGTTAAAGAGGCGATGAAACTGAGCTTAGAGCATAAAGACCAGCAACTAACAAAAGCACTTTTGCAGTTCGTTGCAGAATCTAATGATGAAAATACACTAGAGATAGAAGCAACGCCGATTATAAAACCGGCGTGCTAATAAAAGCCTTAAGCAAAAAGGCTTGCAAGCTGAGCTGGTTTTACTGCGCCCTGCTCAGTGACGATAAGATCAATAAACGCTGCCGGCGTTACATCAAATGCTGGGTTATAAACAGGCATATCAAAGCCATCAGCATAACCAGCTGCCTTTAAAATTTCTTCAGATCCACGATATTCAATCGGAATTTGCTGACCTGATTCAAGGCTCATATCAACAGTTGTTGATGGTGCAGCAACCATTACCTTTACGCCAAACTGTTTCGCTAATACAGCAAGAGTAAAAGTACCTACTTTATTCGCAACATCACCATTGGCAGTAATACGATCAGCACCCACGATGAGCCAATCAACTTCGCCAGATGCCATAAGCCCTGCTGCACCACCTTCTACAAGAAGCTGTACAGGAACACCTTCATAATTGAGCTCAAATGCAGTAAGACGGCTTCCCTGCAACCATGGGCGAGTTTCAGTTGCATACACATGCTCTACAAAACCTTTATGAGCAGCTGTTTTAATGATACCAAGCGCTGTTCCTAAACCACCTGTTGCCAAAGAACCGGTATTACAGTGCGTCATAACCTTGATTGTCTGTTTCTCTGTAGACTCTTTCAGAGATTTGATACCGTGTTTAGCCATTGCCACGTTGTACTCAAGATCTTCTGCTTGAATCGCTTTTGCTTCTTCAAGTAGTCTTTGACCAATAGCTTCAAAAGCACCATGCGCACCACCATGAGACTCAAGCTCATCAAACCATACCTTTTTTAACCGTGCTAAAGCATGGTGCAAATTAACGGCTGTTGGACGACTATGCTCAAGGGTTTTAAAGTCTTGGCTTATCAGCTCAACATTACCTTGGCGATGATAATAAGAAAGAACGACTCCATAGGCTGCACTAATACCAATAGCTGGCGCACCACGCACAACCATCTTTGTAATAGCGTCTGCTACACCAGCAGCATCTTCTAGAGTGATATAAATTTCTTTTGCAGGCAAAGCTCGTTGATCTATAAGCTGAAGCTTAGCGTCTTCCCAAATAATGGGCTGAAGTTCTTTTTTCATAATAAAAAACCCTATAAAAAAAGCCGTAAGAGAAAAACTATGTTTATCGCTTACGGCTATAGATATATCATTAAGATTTTATTTACTGAGGTGAATGCATTTGTACAACAGGAATCTGGCCCATTGCTTCAATGTCCGCATCTCTTAAACCCTTTGGTAATGAGAAAGAAATATTTTCTTCAATACCCTCAAGCTCATTCATGTCTGTAGCACCGAATGATTTCATCTGCTCAATAATTTGCTGAATCAACTGTTCAGGCGCTGAAGCACCAGCAGTCACGCCTATCGTTCTCACATTATCAAACCATGTATTCGAAAGCTGAGCAGGATCATCAACCAAGTAGGCAGGTGTACCACATCGCTCTGCTAGCTCTCTCAAGCGATTTGAATTTGATGAGTTTGGTGAACCAACAACAATCATGACATCGCTCTGCTCTGCCAAAATCCTTACAGCATCTTGTCTGTTTTGCGTCGCATAGCAAATATCATCTTTCTTTGGTCCAATGATTTGAGGGTAACGCTTTTGCAGCGCATCAACAATCACTTGAGTATCGTCAATGGAGAGCGTTGTTTGCGTCACAAAAGCAAGCTTTTCTGGAGAGAAAATATCAAGCTTATCAACATCTTCAACATTCTCTACCAAATAAATTTGACCAGACTGACTGTCGTATTGCCCCATTGTCCCTTCAACTTCAGGGTGACCAGCATGACCAATCAAAATACAGCTATAGCCATCTTTAGCAAAACGGGCAACCTCTAAATGCACTTTAGTCACAAGAGGACATGTTGCATCAAAAATTTTGAAACCTCGGTCATTCGCCATAGTTCTTACAGCTTGAGATACGCCATGCGCACTAAAGATGAGAATTGCATCTTCAGGTACTTCATCAACTTCTTCAACAAAAATTGCGCCACGAGATTGAAGATCTTGCACAACATACTTGTTATGAACAACTTCGTGACGAACATAAATAGGCGGACCAAATGTTTCAAGAGCTCTATTTACTATTGCAATAGCGCGATCTACACCTGCACAGAACCCTCTTGGATTAGCCATGAGTATTTGCACGAATCACCTCATATCATCTAAATACCCTCTCAAGGGTATGTAAAAATTTTTTATTGGATTGAAACTGTTTGAGCAACAGCCTTTACATCAATAATTTCAACTGAAAAATGTAAGTCACGCCCAGCAAGCGGGTGATTGAAATCAACAGTTACTAGGTAGTCATCTGCAACATCGCCCTCTGGCAAATTGGAAATCACACCAGAAATATACTGACCAGATGCATCTTCAAACAAAATAGTAAGACCATTTGCAAGCGGCTCATCTGCCATAGGACGCAGTTTTTCAGCTTTAAATCGCTGAATGTTTTCATCTCTACGAGGACCGAAGCCTTTATCGCCATTCACAAGATATGAGCGTCTATCACCAGCTTTTAATCCGACTAATAGCTTTTCAAATGTCTCAGGCAGAGTTTCATCGCCAAAGTTAAATGTACCTGGCTTCGCATTGATCGTTGAGTCAATCACTTCTCCTGTCGCAAGTGCTAAAGAAAAGTGCATTGTAATTTCAGTATTAGGTCCAATTGCAAGCATATTTACTCCTTCGAGCCTTCTTCAGACTGCGCTGCTTCTAGCTTTGGCTCAATAAAAAAAGAGTACCATAGCATAAGAATGGCACCTACTGTAATGGCCGTATCTGCAATATTGAATGCAGGAAAGTGTGCATTACCCCAATGAAAATCAAGAAAATCGATCACATAGCCATGAACCAGTCGGTCAAATACATTTCCAAGCGCACCACCTAAAATAAGCGTGAGGCTAATGCAAAACACCCTCAAGGACTTAGGCGTACGTCTAAGCCATCCAAGAATAATCACGCTCGCAATAATCGCAAGCCCTGAAAACATCCAGCGTTGCCAACCACCAGCTTCACTCAACATACTAAAGGCAGCACCGTAGTTATGAGCTAGCGTCAAATTAAAGACAGGCAGCACTTCAAGCACTTCTCTGTATTCAAATGAAGCCGACACCCATAGCTTTGTAAGTTGATCGGCGATAAAACAAGCTATCGCCAGAAAAATCCACATAATACCCGACTCAGAGAGACGTAAGTCTTCCTTAGCCAAAGAATCTGCTTTCCCCGTCACCATCGACATTCTCCACACATCTACCACACAGGCTTGGATGCTTTACATACTGACCAATATCAGGCTGACGGTGCCAGCAACGCTCGCACTTCTCATCTGAATTTGCGCTTACTTGAATAAGCATGCCTTCTGCATCCGTTGAAACCTGTTTTTCTTCCTTAAAGTTTTTAACAGTGACTTTAGAGACTTGGAGAACAAAACGAAGTTCTTCGCCAAGCTGATTTAACCACTCTTGTAAATCAGATGAGCACGCAATTTCAACTGTTGCATCAAGGCTTCCTCGAACAACACCTTCTTGACGTACTTTCTCAATTTCCTTATTCACAGCTGCTCTTACAGCAATCAACTGACGCCAGAACGCTGGTGTGTACTCTTCTGGCATTTGAACTGCAGGAAGCTTATGCCAAGTTGCAGTCATAACAGACTTATCACGCTCACCAGGCATATGAGACCAAGCTTCTTCTGCAGTGAAGCTTAGTACAGGTGCAATCCAGCGAACTAAGGCTTCAAGCGCATGATAAAGAGCTGTCTGTGCAGAACGGCGTGGCTGGCTATCAGCTTTACATGTGTACTGACGATCTTTAATAACATCAAGATAGAATGAACCAAGTTCAATACTACAGAAATGATGTACTTTCTGAATCACTTGAACAAACTGGTATTCTGAATAGGCTTCTTTAATCTCATCTTGTAGTTCTTGCGCCTTTGAAATAAGCCAGCTGTCCAAAGGTAGAAGCTTATCAGCGTCTAATGCATCTTTAGCTGGATCGAAATCATGGATGTTTGCCATGATGAATCGCAATGTATTACGAATACGACGGTAAGAATCGACATTACGGCTTAAGATCTCATCAGAAACAGCCATTTCAGCAGTGTAATCCGTAGCAGAAACCCAAAGTCGAAGCACATCGGCACCAAACTTCTGAATAACTTGTAATGGCGCAACAACATTTCCAAGAGACTTGGACATCTTCTTACCGGAACCATCAACAACGAAACCATGCGTCATAACAGCTTTAAATGGAGGCTTGCCATTAACAGCAATACCTGTTTTTAAAGATGTTTGGAACCAGCCACGATGCTGATCAGAGCCCTCTAAATACATATCTGCAGGCATTTGACACTCAGGACGTAATCGAGCGATTGCATAGTGAGAAGCACCAGAATCAAACCACACATCAAGCGTGTCAGAAGACTTACGATACTCTTCAGCCTCATCTCCGATTAGGCTTGAAAGTTCCATGTCGTGCCAGGCCATAAGACCTTTTTCTTCAATTGCAGTTGCAATTTGATCAATAAGCTCTGGCATTCTTGGATGTAATTCATCTGTCTCTTTATGAGTAATAAATGGAATTGGCGCACCCCAAAGTCTTTGACGAGATAGACACCAGTCAGGGCTTGTCTCAAGCATCGCCTTCATTCGACTCTCACCCATCTCTGGAACCCATTGCACATCATTTAAAGAATCAATGGATTTCTCAAGAAACTCAGGGCTTGACGTCTTCATAAACCACTGCGAAGTTGTACGGAAAATCAAAGGTGTCTTTGTTCTCCAGCAGTGTGGATATGAGTGGCTTAGTTTTGTTTTGAAGAACATGTGCTCTTGCGACTCAATGGCCTCAAGAATAGCGTCATCAACTTTATAGACATGCTGACCAGCGAACGTAGGTACTTTATCTCTGAAGCAGCCATTGTCATCAACGAAGTTCAAGATACCAATGCCATATTTTTTACAGGCATAAAAGTCATCTGGTCCATGATCTGGCGCTGTATGAACACAGCCAGTACCGGCTTCAGTCGTAACATGATCACCAAGAATCATAGGTAAAACACGATCATAAAATGGATGATGCAGCTGCATTTGCTCAAGAGACTGACCTTTTGCTTCTGCAATCACACTAAGTGTTAGCTTCTTAGACTCCCAACGTTTCTCAAGTGACTCAATCATATCTTGAGCGAGAATGATGTATTCAACAGCATCTGTTTCTTCATATTTTACTTGCGCTAGAACATAAGTCAGCTCTGGGTGTACAGAAACAGCCAAACTTGATGGTAAAGTCCATGGCGTTGTTGTCCAAATAACGACAGAGGCTTTCGCGCCGTCTGTTAAAGGCTTTTCAAGTGCAAATCGAGCTGCAAGATCATCTTGATTAACGACTGGATAACGAATATCGAGAGAATTAGAAACCTTATCTTGGTACTCAACTTCTGCTTCCGCAAGTGCAGAACCTGTTGCCACACTCCAGTAAACAGGCTTCACGCCTCTATAGATATGCCCTTCTTCAAGGATTTTACCAAGCGTACGAACCGTTTCAGCTTCTGTACGGAAATCTTTTGTCTTGTAAGGATTATCCCAGTTTGCAAGCACACCTAGACGAATAAAGTCATTTTTTTGACGCTGAACTTGTGACTCGGCATAGTCACGGCATTTTTCAACGAACTCAGCATCTGTGAATTTAACACCCCGCTTACCATACTTCTTTTCAACTTGAAGCTCGATAGGCAGACCGTGGCAATCCCAGCCAGGTACATAACCAGCAGCATAGCCAGCAAGACGCTTGGACTTAATGACCATATCTTTCAATATTTTATTAACAGCATGACCAATGTGAATATCACCATTTGCATATGGAGGGCCATCATGCAGTGTGAATACTTTGCCTTCACCACTTGCAATACGCTCAATTGCTTCTTTCTCAAGGTCATCATACACAGACTCATTATTCCAGAAGTCTAGAATCTGTGGTTCGCGCTGCGGTAAATTTCCACGCATAGGGAAATCAGTTTTTGGAAGGTTCAATGTATCCTTGTAAACGCTAGCCTCAGCCTTTGGTTTATCTTTTCCACCAGCCATATCATCCACTCACTTTGTTTAAATTAGCAGGATTCTGTATTCATAAATGCTCGGGCTGCCTTAACATCCTGAGCAATTGCATTTTTTAATGCTTCGAGGGAATCAAATTTTTGTTCATCTCGAAGCTTAGCCATTGGCTCAAATCTAAGCCTCTGACCATAAAGAGAAATTGGTTTGAAGTTCTCATCAAATATATGAACTTCCACTTGCCAGACTCGACCACCAACACTTGGTTTCCAGCCACAATTAGCCACGGCATTATAATGAACTTCACCATTATATGGCAGATATGCCTTGCCAACAAACACACCATGCAAAGGCGGTATACGTCTAACAACCTTTACATTAGCCGTTGGAAAACCTAAGTCTCTCGCAAGTTTACGACCATGCTGTACCACGCCTTCTAAATAGTACGGGCGCCCTAAAGATAAGCTGGCTTCTTCAAATTGACTGTGACCAATAAATTGACGAATTAAGCTTGAAGATACTCTTGTTTGCGACAAGTTAAAATCTGGCATTGCAACTAAGTCTAAGGCTTCATTTTGGCAATAGCCTTTCAAATAGGCAACGTCGCCAAGTCGCTTAAAGCCAAATCGAAAATCTTGGCCTAATGTTAATCCCTTTATATTGACATTTTCACGTAGATTTTTCATGAAGTCAGCAGGATGCAGCAGGGATAGCTCTTGATCAAATCGACATACCAGCACCATTGCAACGCCTTCATTGAATAAGGCTTGAATCTTATCTCGAGCACTCATTAAGCGAATAGGTGCTTTATCTTTTAAAAAGTATTCTAATGGCTGCGATTCAAAAATCATCACAGCAGGCTGAGCCTGAACTCGAGAAGCTTGTTCTTTTAAAGTTTTGATAATCAGCTGGTGTCCTTGATGAACACCATCAAAGTTACCAATAGCAAGAGCCCAAGACTGTGAAGATGATATACCCTTCGCATCAACTTGGTCATGCCAAACTGCTGGATTCAAAAGCCTATGAATATGCATGTCAGAAACTCATGTTTTACCCCACTTTTCATTGAAGAATAAGTGCAGGTCTATCACTAAAATAAAAACTAAGATGCGCAGTGTACCAGTATTACAAAAGTGATGCCACGAATTCACAAACCAAGGCTAATACCGTTTAATAAGAATATAAACAGGTACCAAGCCAATAAGAACAAGAGCAAGAGCTGGCAAAGCGGCAAGCGCCCAATCACCTTCAGCTGTAAAGCCAAAAATGCTCACTGCCAAGGTGTCCCAGCCAAATGGTCTAAGCAATAAAGTTGCAGGCATTTCTTTAAGAATATCAACAATAACCAATAACAAAGCTGCAAACAAGCCAGGGGAAACAAGAGGGCAATAAAGCTTTATAACTCGACGCCAGAGTGGGACACCCAAAACTTGCGCGGCTTCGCCAATATGAGGCTGCACTTCTGTTACTGCAGTATGAGCTCCTGAATAACCAACAGCTAAAAATCGAACAACATAGGCCGTGAGCAAGACTCCAACTCCACCGACTAGCGCCAAAGACAGGCCTGTGTAGAGTTCAATCTTTTTCTGCAGGAAAAGCACTACCATCATCAAGCCAACTGCAAGAATACTCCCTGGAAGCGCGTAACCTAGGGTTGCAAACCGTACAGCATTTTTCATGCGTTTACGACCATCTTGGCGTGTACCAATCGCAAGAAATAGCGAGCAAAAAACCACAAGTATTCCGCCAGCAACTGATAAAATAAGGCTATTGCTCAGATATTCATAGAAATGATTTAGAACAGATGGGCTCCAGGCCTGCCCTACCCACATAACCAGACGAAACATTGGAACTATAAAAGTAATAGAAAAAAGGAGTGTAAAAAGAAAAGTAATTAACCAACCAGTCCTTGCACTGAGATTAAACCGCTCTACTGCTCTTGAGCGAGTTGTTTTTTCACCAGTCGCATCACGACCACGTAGCATAAATGCTTCAATTGAACGCCATACAATAACAGCAACAACCAGCATAGACGCTAACTGTGCCGCAGTTTGTAAGCTAAAGAATCCAAACCAAGACTTATAAATAGCAGTTGTAAAAGTCTGATAATTAAAGATAGAAACAGCACCAAAATCTGCCATGGTTTCCATTACAGCCAAGCCTGCACCACCAACTACAGCTGGCCAGGCTATTGGCAAAGCAACACGGAAAAATAAAGCGATCGGTTTACAGCCAAGTGTTTGAGCCACCTCATAAATTTCTTGCCCTTGGCGTTTTAATCGCCCCCGAACAAGCAAATAAACATAAGGGTAAAAGGCACATACAAAGGAGATAAGCACACCCCAGTAATTTCGAACCTGAGGCCAGATATCCAAGCCACTAAACTGGCGGAAAGAATTCATTGGCGTTGAAGCACCATCAAATGTACCAATGAATATAAAAGCAAAGACGTAAGCAGGTATAGCAAAAGGTAAAACTAAAGCCCACTCAAAAAACGACCTACCAGGAAACTCATACTTGGTCACGATCCAAGCTAATGAAGTTCCCAACAAGCTTACCCCAATAAAAACGCCCAGAATTAATCGTAATGTATTCCAAATTAACTCAAGGATTTGCGTTTCAATAAGATGCTGCCATAAATCTGCTCTGATTTCAGCCCACGAAGTGGCCAACCATAGCACTGGCAAAATAACAAGGCCGGCACAAAGGCCAGCCCAAATAAATAATGGAGATTTCAATGTTTGAGTAGGAATAACAACCACCAGTTACTTTACTGATAACCTACTTGATCCATCAGCATAATTGCTTTTGCTTGGTTCTCACCAGCGTATGCGATAGGTGTTTTATCACCTTTAAATTCGCCCCACTTGGCAACAACTGGATCTACAGGAATATTTTCGACAACAGGATACTCATAGTTGGAGCCTGCAAACTGCTTTTGAGCAGTATCTGACACCAAAAACTCTAGTAATTTCACTGCATTATCCCTATGTGGCGCATTCTTCACAATACCTGCACCAGAAATATTCACGTGAACACCATTAGATTCTTGGTTAGCCCAATGAATTTTGACTGGTAAATCGGCATTTTTCGCAAGCTCTTGACCTAGGTAGTAAGTATTAACAATACCTACATCACACATACCAGAGGCAATTGCTTGAATTAACAGGGTATCAGAGGAGAATACAGGGGCTGCAAGATTATCAACCCAACCTTCTAGAATTTCTTTTACCTTTGGCTCGCCGTACTCTTCGATAAGCATGCCAACCAATGACTGGTTATATACTTTCTGAGATGTTCTTAAACAAAGACGGCCTTTCCACTCAGCATCAGCAAGTTGCTCATAAGAAGACAAGCTCTCTGGCTTAACTCTTTCTGTAGAATAAACAATTGTGCGAGCTCTTTTAGAGAGACCATACCACATGCCATTAGGTTCTTGGAATTCAGTAGGTACACGAGAGTTAAGGATTTCAGAGTTCGCTGGCTCTAAAAGCGCTTGATTCGATGCTGACCAAAGGCTGCCAGCGTCAACGGCCATAAATACATCAGCTTCAACACGGTCCTGAGAGGCACCAATTCGAGCAAGAAGTGGCTGAGGGCTATCTGTAATAAAGTTAACTTTAATGCCAGTTTCTTTTGTGAATTCATTAAAGAGTGGCTCAATCAAATGCTGCTTACGTGCAGAAAATACAACAACTTCACCTTTATCGGCTTCAGCTGAAGCTTCTTTTGCATCAGAATTGCTTTGTCCACATGCAGATAGCCCCATAGCCATCAACGCAAGCGCAAGTCCTTTTATTTTACGACCAAACACACTTTGTACTTGAATTCCCATATAACCCTCTCGACTTTTAATTTAATGACCAGTCATCACGCTACTTTATCGATTCCATCACTAGAATATTTCAACAGCATCAAATGATAATGATTTTCATTTAGAGATGCAACTTTCTTTTACATGGCTTTTATCATTATTAGCTGTTTTGTATACTCAGATTACAAGGGAGGCCTCGTATGATGCCCCTAATGTTTGAAGCACATGTAAAGAGCACTACTATGAGTCATCAGGATAGATCAAGTTCATCCCCTCTTTCAGCTAAAGAGCAAGATAGTGCCGCACTTGCCAGCTTATTCCTTGCGAGCAGTTGCAGCAAAATCCCTAAAGTTGGCCCTAAATTACTCGAGCGCCTTGCTGGGCTGCATATTTATAATATTCACGATTTGCTCTGGCATCTCCCACGTAGCTTCGAAGACCGCCGCACACTCATTCCGTTATCAAGGCTTCATGGCTTTATTGGAAAAACCTGCCAAACAGAGCTGGAAATTCTCAGCGTTAAAATGACGCCAGGTAAAACCTCACGCTTAATTATTGAATGCCAAGATGCACACGAAGAATCAATGCATCAAATCACCCTGATTTTCTTTAAGCCACAGCGACACCAAAAACTGCAGTGGGAAAAGCATAATCGAGTTCGAATCTTCGGCGAAGTAAGCCAATACACACAGCATGGCCTGCCTCGATTGCAGATGATTCATCCAGAAGCACTTTTTCTTGATAATGGTGATATCCCATTATCAGACCACCTCACCCCTATCTATCCATCAACCCAAGGTATCTATCAAAAACAATGGCGCCAATGGACTCAGTGGGTTTTTGATCAATTAGGTAAAGCCCCGTTCTCAATTGACTTTATTCAACAAACAGGTCTTGTGAATAGCGATTTGAATTTACTTGAAGCATTAAAGCAAATTCATCAAGGGGACCACATCAAAATTAAAGACACAGGTGAACAACTCATTAATCGCGAGCATCCAGCTTATCAATATTTAATTCTGACAGAAATAATTACGCATCAGCTGCTATGGACACCTCGAATTCAGCAAACAGAAAGCCCTGCATTCCAATCAAGCAAAGAGGCAGAAGAGAAAGTTCTTGCAGCTCTTCCGTTTAAAATGACAGGCGCTCAGCAGCGATCTCTACAAGAAATTTATACTGACTTAGCACAACCAGCCTCCATGCTGCGCTTACTCCAAGGAGATGTAGGTTCAGGAAAAACCCTTGTTGCAGCACTGGCAGCAGCCCAAGTTGCTACACAAAAAAATCAGGTTGCAATACTTGCACCTACTGAAATTTTAGCTGGACAGCATCTAGAAGCCTTTAGACAATTTCTTGCGCCACTTGATTTAAATATCCAGCTGTTAACGGGTCGGCTTAAAGCCAAAGAACGACGACATATAATGGAACTCATCAGCACAGGTGAGTGCGATATTGTTATAGGCACACATGCCCTCTTCCAAAAAGACATTACCTATAAAAATTTAAGCTTCATTATTATTGATGAGCAGCATCGCTTTGGTGTTGCACAACGCTTATCACTTCTTGAAAAAGGTCTTGTACAACATCCTGATGGCCATACCACAGTACCGCACCAATTGATGATGACTGCAACACCTATTCCAAGAACCTTAACAATGAGTATTTATGCTCATATGCAAACATCAGTAATCGATGAATTACCACCTAGCCGAAAAGTCGTGACAACAAAAGCCATTGGGGAAGACCAACGAGAACTCTTATACGAACGAGTTAAAGCTTTTATTAAAACTGGACAGCAAGTTTTTTGGGTGTGCACCCTTATTCAAGAAACAGAAAACTCAGGTGAAAAAAAATCTATTGAAGAAACCTATGAGAGCCTACAAGCTCACCTGCCAGGTATTAATATTGGTTTACTCCATGGTCAACTGGACGAAGATGAAAAGAAAATACGCTTAGATGAATTTATTCGCAATGAAACACAAATTCTTTTAGCAACCAGCATGGTTGAAGTTGGCGTAAACATTCCAAATGCTAATTTAATGGTTGTTGAAGATGCTCATAACTGGGGGCTAACGCAGCTTCACCAGTTAAGAGGCAGAGTTGGCCGTGGCGACAAAGAAGGTTTTATGATTTTAATTCATAAAATACCCCTGCAACAAACAAGCTTTGAGCGCCTAAATATTTTACGAGAAACCACTGATGGGTTCGTTATCGCAGATAAAGATTTAGCAATACGAGGGCCTGGCCATATTATTGGAACAGCGCAGTCAGGGCATCCAGACTTTAGAGTTGTTGATTTAAACGAAGATCAGGACCTTTTCCCAGAAGCAAAAAAAATAGGCCAGGATATTCACAATCACCGGCCATTTTTAGCTTCGCTTATTATCAAGAGTCATCATACAACTGCTCAGCAGTTACACGACCAAGGGCATCTGATTAATCGAGCCTAATTAAAGCTACTTAGACATAAAGGCACCTGTTGAAGTTTGGCCAAAAACAGCGCCAGACTTCAACACAAAGCCTATACGATCTTTACCAAGCACAACACAGGATTGCAAACGATTATTGGCTCGTAACTCGCCATGCAGCGGCGCCAATACAACTTGCTGCATACCTAGTAACTCATCAACAATTAAACTGCAAATTTGGCGCTCTTGCTGTAGTAAGAGGACAATTTTAGGGTTCTTTTGGTCCTTAGACTCTAAACTCTTATCCTGCCCATCTGTAATAACAGTAACAGGATAAAGCTTGTCTTCTACTTTAACCATGGACGACTCATCCATAGCTGAACCTTTTATTTCCTCTGCATCTTCAGCATTAACAATACGCTGCACCAATTGCGTTGGAATAACGTAATAATCTTCCATCACTCGCACAACAATAGCATCAAGAATATCAAGGTGGCGCTTAATCTTTAAGTCCACAGAAGAACGATTCTTCTCTTCGAAAGACACATTTCTATCTTCGTGAGCATGTTTTTCATTAAAGAGATCTGAAAATTGCTGCATAAAGCTTTGCCAAGCTTGATTATTATTTCTGAAATATTGGCTTACATCATTAGACCATTGCATTCGAAAAACAAGGTCTTCCAAATGCTCACCTGCATTTAGCGTAAGCGACTGAGATTCAATTTCACAATTTGAGTCAGCAGCAATAACTTCATGAATAAACCGTACAACATTAATCATTGCTTCTTGAGTTGCAATCTTGTGTTGATACTCAATCAGCAAGTCAGGATCATCTAATGTAAAGCTCATATCTGCGTTAAAATATGCATCATTTACAATTGTTTTTTGAATTTCATCGCATACAACTGCAATTGGCACTTCTTGTAATTGCCTCAAACCATATTGAACATTGTATAAAATATCACTGAAATGATCTTGCGCTTGAAGCAAAGATTTACGCTCATCATCAAACTTTCTAAGCACTTTTTGCACTGCAAATCGCGCGGAATCCCAGTTACCATGGGTTGATATAATGGCGTTAATTTGATCATAAAGATCGTCTTGCCCCATTCCAAGTGCAATTTGATCTACTGTAGATTTAGCTGCGACTAGCTCTGCAATCGATTCATTAAGTGACTCCAAGTGCTCTTGTTGAAACTCAATAGGCTTCACATACGAAACAAATTCTTCTTGCTGCATTTCAAGTGGAACAGCCAAGTTCTTTAAGAACATATACTCTTGCGATGCATCAATTTCTTTTAATAACTTCGTTAA
Organism: Gammaproteobacteria bacterium UBA6940; assembly: GCA_002450655.1. Taxonomy (GTDB): domain Bacteria; phylum Pseudomonadota; class Gammaproteobacteria; order Pseudomonadales; family UBA6940; genus UBA6940. The sequence continues at coordinate 68,196 of DJZY01000107.1, forward strand.
TGTATTAACGTTTAAACTGCTTACGACTAAACAATTAAAATAGGAACGATCGTCAACATAATCTGTGGCACTCATTAGAGTTTCAAACTTACCTGAATCCATAAGATCAAACGCTTTATCAGCCATTTCATCATCATGGTCAACATCCACATGCAATAAATATATATTTCGCTCGTCTTTTAAAGCCTCTGCAACCTGGCCTAATGTTTCATCATCTAGGCAAACCTCAAGAGTTTCAGGCAGTTCACCTGAGAGTAAGAATTTCTTCGCACTTGCTAAAAATGCCGAATTAATATTAGGCTCAGATAGTTTAAGAAGCTGGTCGGAAAACTGTTGCAGCTCAAACTCATTTGCTTCACCTTCAGTGGAAACTTCACTTATGAGGTTTGCACTTGCTTTCATAATATTAAGTATTAAGCTAACCGATTCAACACTTAGGAGTTTTACGTCAAAGCCAACACGAACAATATAATCTCGAACAGAGAGAATAACTTTCTCTGTTACTGATAATCTGTAAAACTGCGCAGCAAATAAAAAGCTCTCAACTTTACGAGTAAAATCAGGCATGAGTTTTACGAAGTCATCATGCACTTTAATGTGTTGCTGGTCGTCTTTAACATCAACGAGTCTTTGATGAAACCCACTAAAAGTCCTCACAAGCCAAGGCGCAGTTACAAGACATTGCTCAGCATGCCACTGTTTAAACACATGGCTTAAATTCAAGTCACTATGATGTCGTCTCTGTACTGACTCTGGAATAGAGTCTTGTACCTGTACCATGATTCGATACAGATCAACAATAAACTCATTAATAACTTCCCGATCAAAAGACCAGTCTGGCAACTTCAATAACTGAAGCTGCATCGAGCAAAGCTCTTGCACACTAAAGACATCAACCCCTTGAGCTGCAAAAGAAATATCCTCAACTAATTGCACCAATCTCGTATAGTCTAGAGTCTGAGCATCACCTGCAGCCTTTGCTAAAGATGACACTTCTTCCTCAAGAGTCATGATCATTTCGCGTGCTTCAGCGATAAAATCTAATACGAATAATGGATCAACTGTAAGATCAAGCCGAGGGAGTTCCCCTACATTAATAAGGGTTGTGGGAGGTAATGGTGTTGACACATGCACCTGTGACTCAGCCGCTGGCTTACTTGAAATAGCATTCGCTTCTGGTTGCTGATCTTCACCCTTCTCTACTGGCGCAGGATTCATTGCAGGCTGATCAGTAACATGGTTACTTTCTGTTTTTTCAGGTTGCACTGTAGATGATTTTGGCACATCTACAAATGTGATGGGCTGACCCTGCTCACTCACCTCATCTTCAAGATCCCAGCACATAGTATAAATTGTTTGTAAAAGCTTAGAGGCTTCCTCATTATTGGAGCCAATGGCAGCTTTTAACTCTTGCAACAAGTCAGCAACAGCAAGCTCTTTTGCACAACAGGCATGTAAACTCAAAGCGGTAAACTGTTGCATGACCTCATCAAGTGATAGCTTATCATTTGCGAGAGCATCAAGCGCTTTACGCATCTTAGACAATTCAGTCCATAGGGCTTCAAAGAAAGTTTCAGCAGTCCAGCTACTACTCGTATTTGAAGCTCCCTCTTCGGCGGTATTTACAGAGGTGGCATTGTCACTTGGAGTTGAAGCCCCTGCCTCTTTACTTTCATCAGAGTTACTCACAAATTGTGAAGCAAATAAATCTAGATTACCTTTACTTGCTTCAAGTTTTGTTTTTAATTCATTAAAAGCTGAAGCTGCTTCTGATAAGTTGCCAGCTTTCACGAGATCAAGCGCCGAGATTAGCATTTTGTTTGCGCCAAGGGCTCCAACTATTGAGCCGGCGTGGGTAAGGTCATCAACAGCTGAAACAAGTTCACTTTCAACTATTTTTTGCTCAGATAATTGCTGAATAAATGGAACAACTTGCTCTATAACAAGCTCAATGTAGGCGTCTACATATTCAATATCAAGTTGAATATGACCATCGCCTTCAACCATAGAAATTTGGTCAAAGTTATTTTCACTTGCCTGAACCTCTTCAGGTGCGTCTGCAGCGCTTTTTTCTTGACTTGCTATGGCTGCATCAACTAAAGCATAGAGAGGCTTAGTGTCTTCAACAGCAAAGTCAACGACTTTAGTCATACTTTGAAAGTGCTGGCGCATAAAGTCGCCAACCTGGAATAATAAATCTAAATGTTCCTTAACAAGAGAGCACTGGCCATCACGTACTTGACCTATAATATCTTCGACACGATGTAAAAGATCTGTTGCATGCTTCATCCCAGCAAGATTTAAATTACCCTTCAAAGAATGAACACAACGAAATAGATCGTTGATCATTGGCTTGTTGTCATAACTAATTTCAAGCTCAAGACATGTTTTTTCAAGCTCATCAAGTGCGTCTACTGTTTCTGTAACCAACTCATCAAACATATCAAACTCTTCAGCATCATCGGCTGAATCATCCATGCTTGGAGGGTTATTAAGCGCTTCTTCTAGGGCAGGTGAAAGATTGTTAATTTTATTAAGCAGCTGTTGCAACTGAGCAACTATGTCTTCCGGTGCTTCAAAGAACTCATCGCTTTTCTTATCTATGATTTCTTGACTGGAATTTTTAAGTATGTCAGAAACATTAAAGAGAAGGTCTAAAATACTGCCATCCATTTCAGCCTTGCCGTCTCTCACAGAATCAAGCAAATCTTCTGCTTTATGAGTAAAGCTTTCCACTTTGGATAAGCCCATCATGCCGCAAGTACCTTTAACGGTATGCATGGTTCTAAATAAGCCTGCGATTAAATCTTCATTCGAATAATCGCCTTCTAATTGCAGAAGCTGTTGCTCCATGCTTTCTAGAAGCTCTTCTATCTCATATACAAAAGTCTTCCAAAGCTCCTGCCTGATTTTCTCAGCTTTTGAAGAGTCTTTTTGATTAGACATAATCTACGCCTTCCAACACCCTGTAAAACTAACCTTCTTTACCCTGAAGAACCTGATTAATTGCTTGTGCTAATTGATCTTTACACTCTTGCTCAAGATTCATTGAAATAGCACCAGATGGTTTTGAAACAATAGCATCAGCCCCACGGCGTAACGCCTCTACAGCTCTGTCACTGCCTAAGTCAGTAACAGAAGAAAGTACGATAATTTTTGCCCTCGTTCGTAGCTTTGCATGCCTTAAAAAATCAAGACCATTCATTTTCGGCATCTCTATATCCAGCAAGATAAGATCTGGTTTAACAGTCGGGAGCATTTCTAGAGCATGTTCTCCATTTTTAGCTTGAGCACAGACTTCAACATTACTTAAAGTGCTCAGAACATTAGCAATGACTCGTCGCATGATTGATGAATCATCGACAATCATAATCTGCTTACTCATATATACTTCTCCACTAAACTAAAACTTTGGGCAAGCCGAGCACTTGTTAAAACTCACCATAACCACGCTCGTCTTCATCTAACGGTAAAATTGAAGATGGCTTTGTTGATTTGGGTGCTGGAGCAGCTCTTGCCACTTCTGGCTTAGGTGTTGCAGGCGCCTTCGCTTTTGCACTCGTAGCTGAACTACTGTTTTTAGTTTGAGCTTGCATCATTTTCATCACTTGTTGCATCATCTCAGGTGTAAAGCCTGCAGGTAAGTTAGACCAATCACCATCTGCAATTTTTTCTTCCATAAGACTAAAGCGACCTATTTCGCTTTGCAGCTTCTCAGTTAGACTTGCAAGCTCATCAGAGGCACTCGCAAGCTCCATACTTTGGCGACTATTAGATGAGGTCGCTGTACTCACCTGAGCAATCGCAGAATTAATTTGTGAAATACCCTTTGTTTGCTCTTCTGAAGCGGCTGCAATTTCGGCAACAACATCTTTAACTTTAAGAACATTTGTAACAATATTCCCAAGGACCTCTGCCGTGTTATCGGCAATGTTTACACCGTCTTTCACCTTACGACCAGAGTTTTCGATAAGCTCTGCTGTCTCTCGTGCAGCTTTAGCACTTCGGCCAGCCAAATTTCTTACTTCTTGGGCCACAACAGCAAAACCTTTACCATGCTGACCTGCTCTGGCTGCTTCGACTGCAGCATTTAGTGCTAATAAATTAGTTTGAAAAGCAATATCATCAATAACTTTGATAATTTTGTTAATATCATCAGAAGAAGATGCTATATCTTTCATTGCCTGAATCATTTCCTGCATACGCTCTTGACCAGAGTTTGCAATTTTTGCCGTTTGGGATGAAAGATCACTCGCAATGTTTGCATTTTCTGAGTTTGATTTAACTTGGCTATCTGTTTCAGCCAAATTTGCACTCACCTCTTCAACTGCTGCACTTTGTTCTTCTGCACCTGAGGCTAGGTTTTGGCTGCTTGATCGCAGCTGTGTGACAGATTGAGAGACTTGGCCCAGAACCGAGCCTGCTTGGTTTAAAACATTATTAATATTTTTGGATACTTTATTCATCGATGTTTTAAGAACATCAAAAGCACCGCTGTAATTTGATTCGATCATAGATCGGAGGTCATAGTTTGCTTGTTTTGTAGCAACATTAATAATTTCATCTATTGGTGCTTTGACTGTGTCCAGCAATGAATTAATGCCTGTTGCGAAAATTTTAAAGAAATCTGTATAGTTATCTTCATTCAGACGTTCATTTAAGTTACCAAGCGCAGCTTGTTCAAGGATATTACTTATATCTCTCTGAGCGTTTGTCTCTTGGGTTATATCCATCCACTCAACACTTGTACCTAAGCGCTTACCACTACTATCAAAAATCGGATTAGCGATAAGTGAGAAGTGCAAGTCGGAAACTTCTATTTTTGTTTTATAGGTATCATTCAACCTATCCAGCATAGTAATTTGATGCGCAGGATTTTTATGGAAAATATCAATATTTTGCCCGATTAATTTATCTACATTAAACTGAGGCAATTCTTGCTGTAACTTCACCTGATTATTTTTAAGCATTTGATATACTTCTTTGTTCAGATAAATAATATTTCTTTTTTCATCAGCAATCATGACGTTAGCATTGGCGTTATCAAGCGCAGTCCTAACAATTTCTTCAGAGACTAAATTAATCGTTTCCATGATATTCTCCCAAAAGGTATTTGAAGCAACATTCCATTCATTGCTTAAATACGGATCATCCTTAAATTTAACAATTAAACGGCTTCACTATTTTCCTCAGTGGACGAAGTCAACATGTGATCCAAACTCAGAAGAAAACAAATTTGTTCATTTTTATGACCTACTCCAGTAATCATTGAGTTTCGCTGCTGTGCACTTTGTGGTGGCGGCGATATCTCATTCTCAGAGAGCTCAAGCACCTCACTAACACCATCAACAATAAAACCAGTTTTGACGCCCTTATGCTCAACAACAATAATGACAGTTCTATCATCATATTCAGCTTCAGGCATTTTAAAACGAGCCCGTACATCAATGACAGGAATCACTTGGCCTCGCAAGTTGATAACACCTTTTACATAGTGAGGTACATCAGGTACATCAACAATGCGCTGCATACCAACAATTTCTATTACATGGCCAATTTGAATACCATAACCTTCTTTTTGAACATGAAAAAACAAATACATTCGATCAATGTTTTCTTCGTCTACATCGACTCCAAGGTCATGAGCAAAATCCATTATTCATCTCCCATAGTTGGCATAGCTTAAATTTTAAAAAAATTTAAATTAAGAGTTTAGTTTTTCAATTACAATTTGAGGAATATCCATTAAATCAACTTCAATCTCTGCAGCGCCAATTGCTTTTGCCTCACCTGGCATACCAAAAATAACGCAGCTTTTTTCACTTTGTATAATTGTACTAGAGCCTTTGTTGCGACAATTCAACATACCTTTTGCACCATCCTTGCCCATACCCGTCATAAGGACACAAACAGCATTCTTACCGACATACTCGGCGACAGAATCAAACATAACATCCACAGATGGTCGGTTGTACGTCACTTTTTCACCCGCTTCGAGCTCGACAAAGTACTGTCCGCCCTTGCGGACAACCCTCATATGGCATTCACCCCCAGGTGCCAATAATGCAACCCCTGGCAAAATACGGTCACCATGCTCAGCTTCCTTGACTCTTAACTGCGATATTGAGTTAAGCCGCTCAGCAAATGAGGCTGTAAAACCTTCAGGCATGTGCTGCACAATAACAACACCTGGCGATACAGCAGGAAATAGTGGCAACACTCTCGATAAATGCTCAACGCCTCCAGTAGATGCCCCAATAGCAATCACTTTATCAGTTGTTTCTTCAAGCTTTGCTTTATCAAAACTTGGCTTACGAGTTTCTGTTGGGGCATGTTTTGTTAAATCTAATTTAACTTTAGCTGCAGCTTTAATTTCATTAATAATATCTTGTGAAATAGACTCTAATTGATCTGATAGGCCAATTTTATTTTTAGTAATAATACCTACAGCACCTGCTTCCAGCGCTTCAATCGTAATAGACTTCCCTTTTTCAGCAAGCGAAGAAATTATAATTGTTGGCGTTGGCATAACTCTCATAAACTTTTTCAAAAAAGAAACACCGTCCATCTTAGGCATTTCAATATCAAGTGTAATAACATCCGGGCGATGCTCTACAAGATAATCCCTAGCTTCATATGGGTCTTTAGCTGCATGCACAACTGTAAGCTGAGGATCACTCTCAATAATATCTGTTAACATTTTTCGAACGAGCGCGGAATCGTCAACTACAAGTACTTTTATTTGATTCATTTAATTAACCCTCTCTATCCCTAGCGTGGCTTTGTATAAATACCAGAGCTAACCCTGACCCAAGGCACATCTAGTTTTGACGTAGACTCTGTCACACTAGTAATTAATGATCCGCCTGGTTCTACAACGTCATATAGTTTTCGCAATACAGCTTCCTGAGTTGCTGTGTCAAAGTAATAAAGGACATTACGTAAGAAAATAACATGGAATTTTTTAGTAAAAGGCCATCGAGGTGCGAGTAAGTTTAATGTTCTAAACATACACATTTTACAAATTACTTGATCTAGCGACCATAGGTCCAAGCCTGCAGGCGAAAACCATTGATCTATAAGCTTTTGCGGAATACCTTCGAGACGCATATGTGGATAAAGCCCCTGCTCCGCTTTTTCAAGTACTTTTCTATTTAAGTCAGTCCCTAAAAAAGAACAGTGCCTTTTTACTTTTTCAAAGCCATACTTCTCAATAAGATGCAAAATAATAGTGTATAGCTCTTCTCCACTTGAAGAAGCTGCAGACCAAACTCGTAAACTCGAATCCATATAGTTATTAGCTATATTATTAGTGAAATATTCGATAGTCACTGTTTCACGGTAAAAATGGGTGTGATTAGTTGTAGCTACATCAACCATTTCATTGATAATTTCATAGCCAGAACTCGATTCAATTTTGGCAATCAAATCAGCAAAATCTTTGAAGCCATGCTTCATGCACATACTAATAAGACGCTGTTCCAGTATTGGTAATTTTGTTTCTGGGAACCATATGCCAGTATGCTTATGTATCCAGTGCTGAATCCAGACGATATCTTGTTGTGTACCTGGTTTAGAAAGATTATTGCTCACCGTGCTGCCACCTTATCATTCCCAGAAGCCATATTATCAACCAATACAAGGGTTGCAGGATCAATCACCCATGAGATGTCACCATTAGGTAAGATTGCACATCCTGAAATTCCTCGAATATTTTCTAGGCAACCAACTAAAGGTTTAATTGAAACCTGGTACTGGCCAACAATAGCCTCGACAGGTAAAGCAAAACAAATTTCCATGGACTGTATGACAACATAGACTTCCGGAACCATGTTTTTAATTTTTATCTCATCTTCGATTAAATACCTAATTGGAATCAGCTGCTCTCGAAGCTTTAAGCTAAGATCACCTGTTGCACTATTTCTTACAACCTCAGCATGAGTTGCTTGCAAAACTTCAGCAATATTATCAATTGAAATTGCATAGCTTTTGTTACAAGCACTTACAACCATTGTATTTAGAAATGCAACACTTAAAGGAATAATTAATTTAAACTTTGAGCCATGGCCTTGTTTGGAAGAAATTTCAATGCGTCCACGTAAGTATTGAATAGTTGTTTTAACAACATCCATACCAACGCCTCTTCCAGAAAGCTGACTCACCGCATCTTTTGTAGAAAAGCCTGGCTCAAAAATAAGCTCCCACACTTTATGGTCAGGAATATCTTCACCTTTACGAACAAGGCCTCGCTCAATTGCACGTGAAAGAATTTTGTCACGATTAAGACCAGCACCATCATCCTCAATGGTGATAATAATTTCACCACCCTCTTGGCGAGCAGATAAAACAACTTTACCTTCTGCAGGTTTATCTGTTTTGGCTCTATCTTCTGGCGACTCTAAACCATGATCTACCGAGTTACGAATAATGTGAACAAGAGGATCTGATAAAGTATCAACAACAACTTTGTCGATTTCAGTGTCCTCTCCAATGAGATGGAACTTAAAAGACTTACCAGTTTGCTTAGATAAATCTCTCGCCAAACGCTGCATCTTTCGGAATACACCTTCAATAGGGATAAGACGCAAGCTAGAAACAATATCTTGTAGCTCTCTAATAAGCTGATTTAATTTATTTGTACATGTATGAATACTATCAAGTTCATGTAAGTCAGGATGGTGAATAACTTCGTCAGAAGCGAGACTGAGTTCACCTACTAAGTCCATGAGCTGCCCTACACGAGCGGCGTTTATTCTTAGCATCGTATTCTCGGAATCTAATTGCTGATTTCCTGCAGACATCCTTTTCTCCTACTACCCACTTTCTTTTGTAGTGAACCCTTTTAAGACTTCAAAATAACCTTTTAAGTGAGCCTATCAACAACAGATAAGAGTTTCTCTGGGCTAAATGGCTTTGTAATCCAACCAGTTGCCCCTACCGCTCGTCCTTTTGCTTTTTGCTCATCACCTGACTCTGTAGTGAGACATACAATTGGAATATTTTGATATTCAGGGAGCGCCCGTAAAGCCTGAATAAGCTCATAACCACTCATGTTAGGCATGTTTATATCTGTAATCACAAGGTCATACTGATCTTTTTTTGCTTCTTCAAAGCCAAATTGGCCATCAGTAGCGGTTGTCACATCATGGTCTTCATCATCAAGCGTCAACTCAACCATACGTCGAATTGAAGGAGAGTCATCAACTGCTAGGATTTTTGCCATTTTTCACCTCACTTAAAATTGCAATGGCTTAAAATAGTTAAGACAAATGTCTAATGTTATTAATATTACTAACTATTGTGTCGAATTGATTTTCTATAGCAATACCGGAAGAATACATAGCAACTAAGTTTGCCATTGCTATTTCAAGATGGTTAATAAAATAATTTTCTTGCTCTTCTGTAAGCCCAAGAATTGCGAGCCCTTCTTCTGTATTACAAATCAGCTCATCCATTGTTTGCATCGTTTTTTTCTCATGGCTTTTAAACATACCTTGAACGATTTCAACAGTTTCACCAACCGCATCAATAGTATCGTTGATGACTTTTTGGCGCTTTTCTTTAGCTATTCTTGACTCAATATTACTAGCTATAAAGTCTGCCGCATTTATAAATGCACCAAAGGTATCTCTAATTCTGCCTTGTTCTTCCTCATCATCTGGCAAGTTCCTAATCAGAACCGTTACGTATTTCCCAGCGACGAGCAAGCGTCCTGAAAAAGTTTTAAAACGCCCAATAGTTGAGTTTTCATGAAGATGATCTCTATATGCACCCATCAATTTTTTTTCTTTTTCTTTATATTCTTGATCATCTGAAAAATAATATTCATCCATTGTTACAAGACTTGTATAAAGAATACTGCCACTTGCATTTAAAGACTTCATTGTGTCAAATAATGCATTTGTCATGTCGTCCAATGCATCAATATTTATTGACTTTTCAAGCAGCAAGGTAATCAAGCCAATTTCTGCTGCTGTTTCCATAGCCTGATAAGCCATGATTTTAAAATCATCACTCTTTTCTTGAATCGACATCAAGAACTTTCTAAATTGGATTAAATCACTGACTTCTTGGCTCATGTTCTGCATACTTTTAATGCAGAATACTAATTCATATGACTCTAGCTCTTGCACAAGTTGCTCTGCGTCATTTGAATCTACCCCTTCCAAACATACAGCAACAACAACTTTGTTCTTCTTCATCTTGTTATGAAGACTATGTATCATTTCAAGAAAGTCTTGCGCTTCCGTAGGCACAAAAAGAGCTACACCTTCTTTAGCACTCACTTCCTTTAAGTTTTCTTTAAAGCCAGAACTTTCAAAAAACTCATATTCCAAGTTATGACATGCATCGTCTATAAACTCATCAATTGCTGACTCATTTTCAGCAAATAATGGGACAACATGCTTCATTGAACACCCTAAAATTCCATTTAAATTTACCAAAGGTATACACCCTTATTCACATATTTTTATCCTAGTTCAAGATTTATACGTCAACAATTTACAGCCATTTCATCACAAACAGCTAAAATCAAGCAGTTACACTTTGGATACGTTTAGATTCAATAGCTTTCAATTAATATTAAAATTTTTTTTTATCAAAAGTTCCAAAACAGCCAGAACATTTAACATTACTGAAATAAAAAGTACGCTTTTATATATCTAAAAAATATAAACAAAACTACATAAAGATACATCAAATCAGTAAAAAGTCTTATATAACAAGCGCCAATTTTAAAAAATTGGCTTTTACTCGCCGAGCTAATGAGATGAGTTTTTAATTGATAAAGCTATTTTAGCCATTCATAGGAATTTAATTTATTATCTATACTTAATTGCATTACTAAGGATAAATGCAGTGCATATGAGGAATGGATATGTTGAAATATAAAATGGTGACCTTTTTGGCCTACTCTCTCGTAGTATTTGGTTCTTCTAACCTTATGGCTCAAACACCTTTGAACTCTACAGAAATAAGAATCCCTGTAGAAGCTGAACTTCAACGTCTATTACTTGCTGCAGATAAATTTCTTTCAAGCGAAGACTTTGCAACAAGCCAAAGTTATTTGGATCGTGCAGAAAGTTTAAACATTGAGTTACCAGCAAATTACTATTATTTTAAGGCGTCAATTGAAACGCATCACAATAACTGGAGTCAAGCTCGCTTCAATTATGAAGAATATATATTACGCTCTACACCAGAAGATAAATATTATGTTAAATCCCTTGAAATGATTACTCAAATAGAAAATAGAATAGCTCTTACACCTATTAGTGAAACAGAGCAAGAAACCGAAACAGCACCTGCACCTGAAATCACTTGGGATTCAGTCAACAGCGTTAACGCCCAAGATGAATATATTGATAAAATATCAAAACTCTACCTTACAGACGCGCCGTCGGATGCCCTCGTTAATCATATTAACACCCTGCTCAGCTCAACACCTTATAATGCAGCTGCAGCTGTTGTCCCTAGCTCAACACGGATACAAACAAGTATATCGCTTGAAGGCACTGATAAAATCAGGGTTCAAAAAACAATGACCCAAGATGGCGATACTCAAATAACAGCATTCAGTACATCTGTATATGGTCTTTCAAGAGAGTTTGTAACTCGCTGCGAAGCGGTAGAGAGTAAGTGCACGGTTAAACATAAAGACTCGTTAAGTACTTGGTTTGAAATAGGCAATGACGAAGCTGCAGCGCTTGAAATAAGCGAGGCTCTATCAGCATTAATCTACACATTGCAAAAGAATAACAGAGCCTAAAATGAAAGCCCCAATCTGGGGCTTTTTTTATGCCTTATTCTCAATGAAAAAAGAATTTTTCTTGAGCTGATGAATAATACCTAAGCAATTTCCAGAAAGAATCAAGCAAGTTCCTACAACCAGTTGCCATGTCAGTGGCTCATCCAAGAAAAAGACACCAAAGAAAATGGCAGTCGGTACAGACAAGTAATAAATTAGACTTGCCGGCACTGCTGATACATGAGTTACAACATTAGTCCACAGCGTATGCGCAACCAAAGTTCCTATAACGCCTAAGTATGCCAACCCCCACCAGTCAAGGCTAGGTAAATCAAAATTCATATGAGGTATAAAAAATGAGAAAAAGACACCTGCAAATAAAAACTGTCCAAAAGACCTAACCCCTGAACTGAGGTGACTATTTCGCTGATGAATACTCGGCAAAATGGCATAAAAGAAGGCACAGACAACGGCAATCAAAAAGCCTTTTGTTAATTCATTCTCTAAAGAAAATTCTGGCACAATCAAAGCACTGCCACAGATTACAGCAACAATTGCAAATCCATCGGTTTTGAAAAAGGGACGCCCATGAAAGAAAATTGAAATAAGAATAATCTGAATCCCATAAGAGGATACGCCAACAATTGCAGTAGAGGCATTCGCAATTTTAATACTATAAAAGTACAGCAACCAGTGTACACCGAATGAAAACCCCAAGGCTGCAAGCCAGAGCCAGTCTTGTTTTGTCAGTTGTTTTAATTGAGCTGGTTTTACCAAGACAACCAAGCCAAAAATAACAGCAATGATCAATCTCACAAGACCAATTGTCATAGGGTCTGCTGTGACTACCCGTATAGCAACCGGAATAGAAGCAAAGCAAAGAATAGCAATTAGGCCCTGCAATACAAATGACAAAACTCTATTATTCATATAATTATATTCTCTTGTTTAGATTCGTAGCGGCTGACTTAGCTTTGTTTGACCTTTCTCAACCACACCTAGACAAGGTACAGGAATTAAGGCTTTCAAGGTCTCTAAGTTTTCATCAAGTCGTGGCATATCTTCTGGAATATTTGCTATCCAGCCACAAAGACGTACTTGTTGATGCAAGATATTTTCTACTGTCAGTAAAGCATGATTGATACAACCAAGCTTCATTCCTACAACTAAAATAATACCCATACTCTGCTCTATAACCCACTGATCAAGAGTCTCTCGAGAGTTCAACGGTAGCTTCCAACCGCCTGCCCCTTCGGTGAGAGCAATATCATAGGCTTTAAACTGCGCTCTTTCACTGTAAAGCTTTGGCATTTCTTGACATAAGGTGTTGAGTGAGAGATTCACACCGACTTCTTCAGCAGCAATATGAGGTGCAATGGCAGGCTCAAAGTACCACTTGTTAAGCAACTCGACAGGTACACTCGAATCAAATTCATGGAATCGTGCAATATCTGCATTTGATAAGCGATCATTTGGTCGATCACAGCCACTGGCAATTGGCTTAAACAATGCAACTTCATGACCTTGATCTCTAAGCGATTCAGCCATTAAGCGAGTGACATAGGTTTTACCTGCATCTGTATCTGTGCCAGTAATAAAATAGTGCAATGGTGCTTGAGGAGTATGCATAAATACCTGCCTTACTTTTCAACTCTACCTTTTCAGAAAAGTAATCTATATCGTAAGTGGATGGAAGCCAGTGTATTCCACACTTTCTCAAAAGATTACTTTCCTGATTCTCTATAAGAAGTAAGCGACTTCAAACAATACTATAGAAATAATATAAAGGTTTTGAAGGGGCTATTTATTAATGATGATATCCATCATCTCGAAAGAAAGAGCTTGGCCATTTGCCAACTGCTCAGACAGGCTTTTGACTATACCCTTATACTGCCCTTTCGTCATTCTATTTTCTGCGCCATTTTTGCGCCTTACACCCGTTTTTTTAAGCCATTCAAAACAGGCTTGAGGTGTTTTTAGATCTAAACAGAGAGTTCGTCGGCGTGCATAAGATGAAAGCTCTAATTTATCTAAGTATTGAAGTAATACAGATTCTTGTGGCATTTGATGTAAAGGGGAATGTAATTCTTGAGATGACCACGCTTTTTCAAGAATTGAAAAACTTCCATTAACAGGGAGGCTGACCAATATTGACCCGTCTTGGTTTGTAATACGTACAAGTTCACTCAAAGCAGCTTGTAAATTATCACACCAATGCAGTGCAAAGTTACTGATCGTGAAATGAAAAGAGTGATTGGCCCATGGCAACAATGCTGCATCTGCAGTTACTTTAGGAAAAGAGAGTTGATTGGCTTCAAGCATCCCAAAACTCAGATCGCACATATGCCACTTCAAATCAGCGAGCTCAGGAAAGGCATGTAAAAGACCATTGAGCCCAACACCACTACCAACACCTATATCAATCGCCCTAGCATGAGGTAGGGTTACTCTCAAGCTATCAGAGCTCTGCGCTGCAAGATATTCATACGCATATAAATAGTTCTGCTGTTGAATAGTTGATAGCTCACCATAGCTCTGACTTGCCTTCGAAAAATCCTGTTTAAGCCTACTGCGATAATCAGACATCAACTCTACCCTTACTACTCGGTTAAAGAGCCTGTTTTAATAAATCACTGAAAGTATCTAAATGACTGAGAAATGGAATATGGCCAGCCCCAGGAATCACATGAATAGATTTGACATAATCATGAGAGTGAAATGCTTCTTGCACTTCAACCGGCACCAATGCATCTTTTTCACCTAACACTATTGTTGTAGGTATTGCTGCATCAGTAAGTAGCTGGTCAAGTTTCTCTTGACCTAAAATATCTAACCCACCTGCGAGTGCTTTACGGGCAGGTAAACCATATGAGAAAACCAGCTGCTGAAGTAAGCGTAACTCAGCTCGCTGCTGGTCACTGCCTTTAGTATTCAGCCCAAGAAAGCGGTACAGCGTACCTTCGAAGTCTTCATTAAGCATGGCTTGAAAAAACTGAAAATCTTTTTGCGGCATGCCTGATTGTTGATCATCAGCAACAAATGATGGCCCCATTGACACAACAAATAAGCTTTTAATCGAAAAATTCTCTTTTAACGAAGCCGCTAGTTTTGCAGCAATAAGCGCCCCAAGGGACCAGCCAACCAAATGAAGCTGCTGATCAGCATATGGCTCAAGAGATCTAGAAATATGCTGAACTAAATAATCAAGATTATACTCACCTTCAGGCATTGGACTGCGGCCCATGCCAGGTAAGTCAATCACTAAAGTATTGCTCTGGCCTGCTTGCTTCTCTACAACTTGCGCAAAAATATCGCCATGCATGCCCCACCCATGAAGAAAAACCAAAGTTGGTAATGATTCTGCATTTTCAGGTGCTTTCGTGTATTGGGAATACAGCTCTAATTTACTTTTTGCGTTCATTGATTTTGCCTTACTACTTGGGTTGTAGGAATTGGAGCACTAGATTAGGAGGATTTTGCGAAATACGAATCTATCACATTCAAGAGGCGAGCAACATCTTCAAAGGTATGAGCAGCATTGAGCGATACTCTTAATCTTGATGTACCTTGAGGCACTGTTGGAGGTCTAATAACGCCTACAATAATATTGTGCTCAAGTAGATATTGACCAAGGCTGATGGCAATCGCAGGGTCTCCTACAATAACAGGATGCACTGGATGATGCATCCCTTGTAGCTCATGGCTTTCAGACTGAATATCAAATAGTCCTTGCTGTGATCGAGCAGCGAGCTCATCAAATAGATACTGGCTTAATTCTTTTAAATACTGTCTTCGCTGATCGGCTAACATCAGCTTTTTAAGCTGAGCAGATGCAACTTCAAGTGTTTGCGGTGAAGGTGCTGTTGAATAAATATAAGATCGGCACTTTTGCACAAGAAAATCAATGACTGTTTGTTGGGATAAAACACAGGCGCCGGATGCTCCCATGGCTTTACCACAAGTCATCATAAGTATGTCAACGTCAGATGCACTTAAACCTAAAGCATGGCAGCTGCCCTGCCCTTTTTCACCAAAGACACCTAAGCCATGTGCATCATCCACATAGAGTACGGCGTTATAATCACGAGCGACTTGAGCAATTTCAGCAAGAGGTGCAATATCACCATCCATACTGAAAACAGCATCTGTCACAATCCAGCGCTGACCACCTTCACTTGGTTGCGTTTTTTCAAGACGTTTTTTAAGGTCATCGACTGAAGAATGATGGTACCGAATAGATCGCGCTTTTGAGTGCAATACACCATCAATAAGAGATGCATGATTGAGCCTGTCAGAAAAGACGATATCTTGCGACTGAATTAAAGTGCTTAAAGCACCCTCATTCGCAGTGAAGCCACTATTAAAATAAAGGCCTGCTTCATAACCTGTAAAAGATGCCAGACTTTTTTCAAAAACAGAATGAGATTGAGAATAACCTGTTACTAAAGGTGAAGCACCTGAGCCAGGAAGAGAAAGCTGAAGAACACCAAGATCAACAGGTTCTGCGGCAAGCCCAAGGTAATCATTTGATGCGAACTGTAGATAAGAAGTGGAATTACGATTCATCGTACGACCATCAGACATATCAACAGGCTTGAGTGTACGACGTAAGTTAGCTTGGTCAGCAGCATCAAGCTGCTGCTGACATCGATCATTAAGCCATTGCATCAATAAACATTTCTTGCTTAGATTCAGCTTCGTCTGCTGCTAAAACTTCAGCAGGAATACCAGTGGCTTCCTCTTCAGTAATTTCAGCATTTTTAATTTTAAAGCCAAGCTTTTGAATAAGCTGACGGTCTTTATCTGCATCAGGGTTTGGCGTTGTTAGAAGTGCTTCACCATAGAAAATAGAGTTTGCACCAGCAAGGAAGCAAAGCGTTTGAGTAGACTCAGACATATTTTCACGTCCAGCGGATAAGCGCACAGTTGAAGCTGGCATCATAATACGTGCAATAGCAACTGTTCTTACAAACTCAAGCTCTTCAAGTGGCTCAACATCTGCAAGAGGTGTACCTTCGATTGGTACAAGCATGTTCACTGGTACTGAGTTTGGGTGTGCAGGTAAATTTGCAAGAGCGCACATTAAGCTAGCTCTATCTTTACGGGTTTCACCTAAACCTAAAATACCACCAGCACAAACCTTCATACCTGCAGCACGAACGTGCTCTAAGGTATCTAAACGATCTTGGTAAGTACGTGTCGTAATAATGGAATTGTAATGCTCTGGGGATGTATCTAGATTGTGGTTGTAGTAATCAAGACCTGCTTCGGCAAGTTCGCCTGCTTGATCAGATGAAAGCATACCAAGCGTCATACATGTTTCAAGACCAAGAGATTTAACCTCTTTTACCATTTCAACAACATAAGGCATGTCTTTTTTACTTGGTGAGCGCCATGCAGCACCCATGCAAAAACGATCAGCACCCTTTTCTTTTGCTAGTTTTGCCTGCTCGACAACCTTAGCAACTTTCATGAGCTTTTCTTTTTCAAGATTTGTGTTGTGATGACCGCTTTGGGAGCAGTAATTACAGTCCTCAGGGCAAGCACCTGTTTTAATACTTAACAGTGTGCTCAGCTGAATTTCCTGAGGATCATGATATTGACGATGAATAGTCTGGGCTCTAAACATCAACTCTTGAAATGGAAGCTCATATAAGCTGATAACTTCCTGTAGTGTCCAATTATGACGAATGTCGGTTGATGTCTTCAAAAGAGCCTCCAAATTATTCTTCCTTTGACTCAGGCGATTCGAAAATTTCTTTCTTGATCTCGTCCTGAGTTGAGTGTCTGATATCTTTACCTTTGACTAAGTAGATCACATGTTCTGCAATATTACCAGCATGATCACCAATACGCTCAAGTGCTCTTAGAGCCCACATGATCTTGATAACCTTAGAAATACTGCGTGGATCTTCCATCATGTATGTCATAAGCTGACGCATGCTGCTTTCATATTCGATATCAACAGCCTTATCTTCACGCACAACTTTATAAGCAGCATTAACATCGAAGCGAGCAAATGCATCTAGAGCTTCGTGAACCATAACAGAAACAAGCTGACCAATGTGGCGAGTTTGCACATAACCCCATGGTGCTGCACCTTCTTCAATAAGGCCTACAGCAAGCTTTGCAATTTTATAAGCCTCATCACCAATACGCTCAAGATCAGTAATTGCTTTATAAACTGCAACAACCATACGCAAGTCACTTGCTTGTGGGTGACGTAGTGCAAGGATACGTGTGCACTCTTCATCAATACTGATATCGAGAGCATCAACTTCGCCTTCTTCAATACGAACCTGTTCTGCAAGCTCGCTGTCATTTTCAAGAAGCGCTTTAAGTGCATTTTGAACCTGACGCTCTACTTTACCACCCATATGAAGGATATGGTTTTTAAGGTCTTCTAAGTCTTTGTTAAATTGCTCAGAAATATGAGTTGTATAACCTTTATTATCTAGATCCATCTCGATTCCCCTTCGATGTCAATATTAAACTGTTTAGGTAGCATCCCGAAAGATAGAGTGCTCAATCTGGTGTAAGAAGTATGCGATTTGCACTGCAAAAAACCAGATTGAACCATTTTTAACCGTAACGACCTGTGATGTAGTCTTCAGTTCTCTTCTTCGTTGGATTTGTAAAGAGTTGCTCTGTAACACCAAACTCTTCCAATTCACCGAGGTACATAAAGGCAGTGTAGTCAGAAACACGAGCAGCCTGCTGCATGTTATGAGTTACGATAACGATTGTGTACTGATCTTTCAGTTTATGGATCAACTCTTCAATTTTCAATGTAGAAATTGGATCAAGAGCAGACGCAGGCTCATCAAGAAGTAGAATTTCAGGCTCTACAGCAACAGAACGTGCAATAACAAGTCTTTGTTGCTGACCACCAGAAAGACCTAGTGCAGAGTCATGCAGACGATCTTTAACTTCGTCCCATAGTGCAGCGTCTTTAAGAGACTGCTCTACTTTCTCATCAAGAATACGACGCTTATTGATACCAGCAATACGCAGACCATAAGCAACGTTTTCATAAATACTTTTTGGGAATGGGTTTGGCTTCTGGAATACCATACCTACACGACGACGAAGTAAACTCACATCTACATCATTTGCATAGATATTTTGATCTTCAAGAAGGATTTCACCCTCAATACGGCATGTACCAACAAGATCATTCATACGGTTAAAGCAACGTAGAAGCGTTGATTTACCACAACCAGAAGGACCGATAAACGCTGTTACCTTCTTTTCTGGAATCTTCATATTTACGCTATGAAGCGCTTGTTTTTGGCCGTAGTATAAATTTAAGTTTTTAACTTCAAGAGCAAGTACTTCGTCTTCTGCGTTAGGAGTCTGCGCTTGGTTTTGTTCATTAGTCATGATAATGCCTCTTTGAAAACTGATGCATATGCCCCTCTCTCTTTAGGGGCATGCGGAGCTGAATCTATTTCAGTCCATTACATTTCAAGTGCTTTGTATTTCTCTCTTAAGTTGTTACGGATATAAACCGCAGCAAGGTTAAGGAAACCAATTACAGCAACCAATAGACCAGCTGTTGCATAAACAAGTGGACGTGCTGCTTCAACGTTAGGGCTTTGGAAACCAACATCATAGATATGGAAACCTAAGTGCATAAACTTACGATCTAAATGCAAGAATGGAGCATTGCCATCAAGTGGTAATGTTGGCGCAAGCTTAACAACACCTACAAGCATTAGAGGTGCAACTTCACCAGCTGCACGAGCAACCGCAAGGATCATACCAGTCATAATTGCAGGGCTAGCCATTGGAATAATAACTTTGATCATTGTTTCAAATTTTGTTGCACCTAGGGCATAACTACCTTCACGAAGTGAGCGTGGAATACGGCTTAAACCTTCTTCTGTGGCAACAATAACAACTGGCACAGTTAGAAGCGCAAGGGTTAATGATGCCCACATAAGTCCAGGTGTACCAAATACAGGTGCCGGAGCGGCTTCTGGGTAGAACAACTCATCAATTGAACCACCAAGGAAATAAACAAAGAAACCTAAACCAAATACACCGTACACAATAGAAGGAACACCAGCGAGGTTGTTTACTGCAAT
Organism: Gammaproteobacteria bacterium UBA6940; assembly: GCA_002450655.1. Taxonomy (GTDB): domain Bacteria; phylum Pseudomonadota; class Gammaproteobacteria; order Pseudomonadales; family UBA6940; genus UBA6940. The sequence goes on from DJZY01000107.1 coordinate 88,035, forward strand.
ACGAACTGTACGAGTCACAATACCTTGCTTTGCATATTCACGAAGGTAAACCGCTGCAATAACACCAAATGGCGTCACAAGTAATGACATTAATAAAACCATTACTACAGTACCGAAAATTGCAGGGAATACACCACCTTCAGTGTTTGCTTCACGAGGCTCTTCACTCAGGAAGTTCCAGAAGTTATGAGCAAACACAGCAAGTTGATCAAGAGTATTAAATGTATTTGGTGCGATAAAGCCGACAATTTGACTGAATGGAATTTCTTTTTCTCTTCCATCAGCAGTCATCATCACCATCGTGTCACGGCTAAGCTCATCATAAAGTTGCTGACGCTTTTGCTGTAGCACTTGATACTCATCATTAAGAGCCGCTTTTGTTGCATCAATTTCAGCCAAGTTCTCTTCAGTAAGTTCATCATCAAGCTCATACTTACGCTGCTTTAGACGTAGCTTTTCAAGCTGATAGTTAATTTTACCGATGTCGCCTTGCTCGATATCTTTCACTTCATGATAAAGATCAAGAGCACGATCTAAACGTTGTTCAAATGCATCAAGTAGAGCTGCTTCATTTGCAGTTTCAACTTGAGTACCATTTTCAAGAACACGCACAGGAGTACCGTAGAAATTACCCCACTCACGACGCTCAATTTGAAGGTAGCTTGCTGGATATTCCATGGATTCGATTTGGAAATCATTAATCCAGCGGAAATCAAAACCATCCATACCACGGTTACCAGTTTTGATCAGGTAACGTGTTACTTCAGTTGTCCCTTCAGGTACATCAGCATTATTAAGACGACTTACAGGTACAACCTCTTGGCTCCAGATGTTACCAGCCCATTGCTTGATTTCACCTTCGCTTGTGTACTCTGAATTTAATTTAACTTCAACTATATCGTTAGGCCAGAAGTACACAAGACCTCGAGCTGCGATTAAGCCTACTAAACCAAGCACCATCAACACTGAAATAGCAACGGCACCTGCATTTATCCAAACCCATGGGGTGCCTTTAGCAACCCATTGAGTTAAAGATCGGAATTTACCTACAGATTTCATAGATGTCTTTGCCTCTCTTTAGGCTCCCTTATAGGGAACCATATTTCTCTCTTAACCGTTGACGCACAACTTCAGCGGTGGTGTTAAACAAGAATGTGAACATGAATAGACAGAATGCTGCAAAGAACAGAAGTCTATAGTGTGTTGAGTGCACTTCAGCTTCAGGCATTTCAATCGCAATATTTGCAGAAAGAGTTCTAAAGCCTTCAAAAATGTTCATATCCATAATTGGTGTAGAACCAGTCGCCATCAATACAATCATTGTTTCACCAACTGCACGACCTGTACCGATCATCACAGCAGAGAAAATACCAGGGCTTGCTGTTGGCAACACAACACGTACAAGTGTTTGCCATGGCGAAGCACCAAGTGCTAGAGAACCAAAAGTAAGAGACTTTGGTACTGCAAAGACAGCATCTTCAGCGATAGAGAAAATAGTTGGGATAATCGCAAAACCCATAGCAATGCCAACAACCAAGGAGTTTCTTTGATCGTAAGCAATACCTAAAGTATCACGCATCCAGATTTTAGCATCACCACCAAAGAACGCGGCTTCAAGTGGATAGCTGAATGCAAAGCAAACATAAACAGTGAGAGCAATAAATGGCCCAAGAAGAACAGGCTCCCAACCATCTGGAACAAGCGCTTTAATATTCTTAGGTAGAACAACAGTCCAAATAAAGCTGATAAGAACCATCACTACTGGCAGCATAAATAAGCTTAGAAGCACACCAGGAAGATAGCTTTCAACCATTGGCGCAAGCCAAATACCAGCAAGGAAACCAAGAATTACTGTTGGAAGCGCTTCCATAAACTCAATCGCAGGCTTTACTTTCTTACGAACAGCAGGCGCCATAAAATAAGCAGTGTAAATAGCACCACAGATTGCCAGAGGTAAAGCAAATAGCATCGCATAAAAAGTTGCTTTTAAAGTACCGTATGCAAGTGGAGCAAGAGATAGCTTAGGCTCGAAGTCATTAGTCGCAGCACTGGACTGCCAAATATATTCTGGCTCTGCGTAACCTTCGTACCATACTTTTTGCCACATGGATTTAAATGAAACTTCTGGATGCTCATTTTTAACATGGAAGATTTCAATTTTTTGATTATCGTATGCAATTAAAGCATTACTTCTTGGAGAAGAGATAAGGTGGAGCTGGTTAAGGTTTAGATCGCTAATATCCCACTCTGCAAGCTTACGCTCAGAAGTAGTAAAGAATACACCTGCTTTACCATTAGCATCTACAGCATAGAAACCACGACGACGATCTTCAGGTTTAATTGCGATAATCGGTGCATTGTTATGCTCTAATCGGCGAAGACGTGCAAGCTCGAAATTATTCTCTTCATCACGAACAAGACTCCATTGCGAGATACCACCATCAGCATCACCAACCAAAATAGACTTATTGCCAAGCAACATGCTTGTACTTGTCATTTTATGGTCGAAAAGTGCTGTTGAATGGAATTTAGGCTCTTTACCTTTAACATTAATTAAATCAATACCTGACTCATGTACTGCATAAGCCCAGCGTAGTTGGTTATCAATAAATACAGCTTTTGGCTCAGCTGTTACAGGAAGTTCATAAGTCGCAGATGTCTTATACGTGGCCGTTGTAGACATAAAGCTGCGCGCTTTTTTCCACACCTGTAAATAGTAAGACGTATTTTGAGCATCATCAGTGATTGCATAGCTCAGCGCTAAAGCATTGGAAAGCGCTTTAAACTGCATAAGCTTCACGTCAGCATCTTCAGCTAGTGTGAAACCATCACCTTTAGAAACCTGTTCGAATTTAGGTGCTAATGTACGCTCACCATCTTGGAAAATTTCTTTTTCTTTGATTTGTCCAAAATGAATATGGCCATGATCTTCGTTAACGTACCATCCATCAACTGAGTCATAAATCCATTGGCGTCCAGACTCATAAGGTAAATCAACAGAAGTTGTCGTTACATCAAGATCATTAAACTTGCTTAGGGCAAGGTTTAGGGAATCGTTCTCTTCTGTTAAACGAACAAGCACTTCACCACGATCATCAGAGTCCACAGCAAGTAAACGCTGTTCGCTCGTTTGAATTTTTCCATTTGCAAGTGGCTCTACTTCTGCAGAGACAAACATTGGAACAACTTCGAGGAATAAGAATACAAAAATTAAAAGAACCGCAACGATAATAGAAATACCGCCGAAGCCTATAAAACGAGTGGCTGCTTTATCAATGGTACTGCGCATAAGTAATCTGCGTAGCACTGCTTTTTGAGCGTCGGAGCCGCCCTTCCCACTGAGTGCATCTCGTGTAATACCAGTTTTAGACATACTAACCTGCTGATTTACCGTAATTTATTGATATGTAGAGCCAGCGCATTAATAATGCACACTACTCCCTAAATTCAATTGTCGGCCGAATTTTGCCACATTACTGACCAGAGCACTAGGGGTAAAGCAATTTTGTTATCAAAAATTGAAGTGTTTTTTTATGTTTTATAACAAAATCAAATCGTTTTTTATTATGTATGCCACGCCCTATAAACATTTGTTTTATAGGATAAAACTACCACCTAGCAACAAAAAAGCGAGAGCTTTAAATAAAGCCTCGCTTAGACGATCATAAAAGGGCTTATGCTTACAAAAAGGCATACTCTAGATGGATGTATTTCTCAAAGAATAAGCCTTTTTATTGCAGCATATAACCTTATATAACTAGATTATTTAATATCTAGATTATCAAGCTGTTGCTGAACCATGTCAGCAGATAGAGGTACGTAGCCGTCTTTGACAACAACTTCTTGACCTACTTTAGAAAGAACAAGTTTTACAAACTCACGCTCTAGTGGTTGTAGTGGCTTGTTTGGCGCTTTGTTAACGTAAACATATAAAGCACGAGCTAGTGGGTATTCACCAGTTGCTGCTGTATCAGCTGTTGCTTCAATAAACTCGCCGCCTTCTTCAGCCGCGATTGGAAGTGCTTTAACACCAGAAGTTCTGTAACCCATACCTGAGTAACCAATACCGTTTAGAGATACAGATACAGACTGTACAACAGATGCTGAACCTGGTTGCTCATTTACAGTGTTTTTGAAGTCACCATCACATAGAGCTACTTCTTTGAAGTAACCATAAGTACCAGATACTGAGTTACGACCGTAGAGCTGAACGTCTGCATTAGCAAGGCTACCAGCAACACCTAGATCACCCCATTGCTTAACGCCTTTCTCATAACCACATGTACGTGTTGCAGAGAAGATAGCATCTACTTGTGGAAGAGATAGACCTTCAATTGGGTTATCTTTATGTACGAATACCGCTAGAGCATCGATAGCAACTGGAATTGCAGTTGGCTTGTAGCCCATTTTCTTTTCGAAAGCTTGGATTTCTTTGTCTTTCATCATTCGGCTCATTGGACCGAAGTTAGAAGTACCTTCTGTTAGAGCAGGAGGTGCAGTAGAGGAACCTGCAGCTTGAACTTGAATGTTTACATTTGGATATTGTCTTTTGAATTCTTCAGTCCAAAGTGTCATAAGGTTAGCAAGAGTGTCAGAACCTACGCTAGAAAGAGTTCCAGAAACACCTTGAGCCTTCGTGTACTCAGGAAGATTTGGATCAACTTTAGCTTCTGCCATAGCTGTAACGCTTAGACCTAGTGATGCTACAGCTAGGATTGTTTTAGTCAGTTTTGTTAACATGTGCTTTTCCTCTATTTAAAACCAGCCCTTTGCTGGCAGGGTTCGAGTCTGCAATGACTGAGCTCTTCTGCTCGAAGGTCATCGTATTTGGCGCAACTCCATTTGAAACTCAGCGTTTCATGCCTCTTCGTCCCTGAAGAAATCTGAAATAGATCCAGCAACACTTAATGCACTGAATTTAAATGATTTTTGTTATATTGAAGCATACTTAATCCTTGTACACCTCTATGCCACATAGCACCCGATACGTCGACATGTGGCTAGACTAGAGCTTATATATTTCAGATTTGTTACAGTTTTTCAGTTCAAACAAATGTAACTGAGTTTTTGCAAATCTCAAGCTATTACACTTTATTGTACATTTGTTATCCACATCAACGACTTAACACAATTCTAGGGCGCTCTGCTATAGGAATGTTTAACACTAATTCCACAGACCAAGCAGTCATCTATCGCTTAAAACTATAGAAAACACTGCGTCTTAGACTTACACTAAGACCTGCATAAGGCTTATTACATTAAGGAGATTCCTCATGGCTATCGAAGAAGGCAAAAAAGCACCAGCATTCAAGCTTAAAAATACTGCTGGCGAAGAAGTTCAACTCAAGGATTTCGAAGGCAAATACGTTGTTCTTTATTTCTACCCTAAAGACAATACGCCAGGCTGTACAAAAGAAGCATGTAGCTTTAGAGACCTTAAAGGTGATTTTGATGCTAAAAATGCGGTTATTCTAGGTGTTTCTCCAGACGAAGAAGCATCTCATCAGAAGTTTATTGATAAATTTGACCTTAACTTTGAGCTTCTATGCGATCCATCAAAGAAAATGATGGAAAAATATGGCTCATGGGGTGAGAAAAACATGTACGGTAAAATTTCAATGGGCGTTATTCGCTCAACTCTACTGATTGGCCCAGATGGAAAAGTGATTAAGCACTGGAAACGTGTATCCAAAGCTGATCAACATCCATCAAAAGTGTACGAAATTCTTGAAAAGCATGCAGCAAAAGCTGACTAGCCCTTAAAAAAAGCCGTCTGTCAGACGGCTTTTTTACTCTTGCTCAGAAAAATTTATTTAGGCTGCTTTAAGAGCATCCTTGAGCAACTTCATATGATCGTGAGACCGCTGCAAATGAATATGCTCTTGAGATAAGACATGCTTAGTGCTTGGCGATAGAGTTTCTTTTTCGGTTGCTGCCTCAATAGTACGAATGCATCTATCTTCAGCTGCCTCAAGTTGATTAATTAAGGTTTCATTTGTGTTAGAACTGAGTACGCAAGCAATTTCTGAAAACAGCTTTTCAACCTGCCCTGTTAATGTTTGATCTGGTTTCGTACTCACTGTTGGATCGGAAATTTCTCTCATATAAACCTGAAGGCTACGAATCGTTTTTTCATGTAACGCGCACAGTCCATCAAACTCCCTCTGAAGGGCTGGAACGTCTGTTTTATTTCGAGCACTTTGATAAAATTCAGATGCATCATAATTAACATCAATAATTTCTTTTAAAGTATCTAAGTCTGCAGTTAAAGTGTCTTTGTTAAAATTCATTTCCATACAATTTCTCCTTTAAATGACTTCATTATTCCAATACATAAAAGGCGCAAATTTTTAAACCTAATTTTACTTTTAACGATGTGCCACTCCACTCATAATCATTAAATTATTGTTAACTTCAAAAACCCCTTCAGTATTTTTTGCAATAGTCTGAGCAAGGTCAGAATGAGCCTCCGAATCAACGGAACCGATCAAAGTAACAACTCCATTCTCAGTATCCACGGTAATATTTCGTGCTTTAACATCACTTGCAATTAATTGAGTCTTAACACTTGCAGTAATGCCTGCATCATTAATAGCTTGCATAAAGCTGCCACTGTCTTGACCTGCAGAAGCTTTTCTGACATAAGCATCATCAATCACAAGATCATTTTTAACATCGCTAATACCATCAACACTCAGTGCTAGCTGTTCGGCTAACTCTCTCTGTACTTCAGTTTTTACACTTCCAGTCAAAACAGCCATATGACCATCGATTTCGGTCGTTATATCCAAAGCACTTAGATGATCATTTAACGTATAAATAGTTTCTAGCTTACCTTGACGCCAAGCCTCCACCGCAGCATCAGACCATGCTGACATTGCTGAATCTTGGTTTACCTCATTCATTTCAGCAGCATTAGCTGATTGACTGAAAGCAAAGCCAAAAGCAACAACACCAATTGAAGAATAGCGTAAAATTTTATTTAAAAAGTAATGCTTCATAACAACCCCCATATCCTTGTATTAAATAACGGCCGTCTGAACCAAAATGAACCTAAAATATTAAATAAACATAAAATGCACAGACGTTGTGCGTATTGGAATATAAAGTCAAACAAAAGACTGGCACAATCGCCATAAAAAAGAGACCAAAAATTAAGCCTAAAAGCCTAATTCAGGCAGCACTCATACACTAGCGCATAGAAAGAAATATTAAACTCAGTTCGGTTTACCGACATTCAATAACATAGCATCCACTGGGATCAATATTACGTGAAAGAGATGTAAGCAATTAAAAAAACTCCAAAAAAAAAGCCCTTTTTAAAAGGGCTTTTTTTATTACTCTTTAGAGTCTTTTTGGTGCATCGCAATTTCTTTATTACGATTTGCTGCTCTAAGTTCATCTTTGATATCAATTAATGTCTCTGAAATTGAATAAAGGAAATAGGCAACTGCCAACAATACGAGAAAAGTAAAAAAACACATAAAAGTCTCCTTATGATTTTTGACTGCTATCTTCTAGCTCTGTGCCACTTCCCAATATAACTGAGATCCAAGCAGTGTCTTGATTTGATTCTAATGCAATTTTAACAATCATGGTTAGTGGTATTGATAATAACATGCCTACAGGCCCCAGTACCCACCCCCAAAAAATTAATGATAGAAAAACAATTAAAGTTGAAAGCCCTAACCCTCTTCCCATAAATCGAGGCTCAATAATATTTCCCATAATAATATTGACAACAGAGTAACCACTTATAAGAACCAATGCCGTAATACTACCATGTTGCACAAAGGCAAGAAGCACTGCAGGCATACCTGCTAGTATCGAGCCAATATTAGGCACATAATTGAGAAGAAATGCCAATACACCCCAAAGTACCGGGTAATCGACATTACAGGCTTTTACAATAACACCAATCATAATACCAGTTGCAAGACTCACCACCGACTTTATCGCAAGATAGCGATTCACACTTTTAACAAAGTGATTAAATCGAGCCAATGACTCTTCACCATCAATAAATGCATGCCTAATCTTTCGAGGAAACATATGGGACTCAAGCAGCATAAATACAACTGTTAAGGTAATTAAAAACGTATTGGCAAGTGCGCCACCCAAACCTGATAGCGTATTGGCCGCAAGCTGCATTGCAACACCTGGGTCAAGCATATTCGCAAGGGATTGTTTTGATGCTTCGACACCAAACCGATCTAACATTCCTAAGATCTCAGTCGACTGGGCTAAAAGGCGTTCACGGTACATGGGTAGCTGACTGCTAAAGTCCTCAATTGAGCTTGAAATAAGAGAGCCTAAGAGCACACTGAGTAGAAAAACGATACCTAAGACTAAACTGATCGCCAAGATTACTGGCAGTCGCAATGCAACGAGTCGAGTTACTATTGGACCACAAAGGATTGCTATAAAACAGCTTAAAAAGAATGGGTTAAGAATTGGGGCTGCAGCTTTCATTCCAGCAACAACCACAACAAAAGCGCTTGCAACGATGAGGGCGTACACAACGCCCGATGATTGGCTTAAATTAGTCCTTCGCGCCACAAATACCTCGTACTAGGTCAGGATGTTTCTGTTCCATGATCACCCTTTCATATCTATGAGCATTAATAATGGAATTAAGTGCAGCTAAAGCTTCCTCAAAATTGTCATTGATCAACCAGTAGTCAAAATACTCTGATTTTGAGATCTCAAGTTTTGCTTCGCTTAAACGTCTCTCGATAACGGCTTGATCATCCTTACCTCTGGATTCTAGCCTATCACGAAGCTGCTCGTAGGACGGTGGAAAAATAAAGATCGATTTAGCAGCAGGGTCTTGCTCTTGAATCTGTCTCGCCCCCTGCCAGTCAATCTCAAGAATAACATCAAAACCAGACTGTATACGCTTTTCGACCTCAGCTTTGGAAGTACCGTAGTAATTACCAAACACCTCGGCATACTCAACAAACTGTTCGTGCTGAATGAGCGCTTCAAACTCTTCTTTGGTTACGAAGTTATAGTCAACACCATTGATTTCACCTTCTCGTGGCTTACGAGTTGTATGAGATACAGCCACTTGAACATGCTTATCTTGTGCGAGCAATGCTTTCACCAAACTTGTTTTACCTGTACCCGATGCGGCGGATAAAACCCATAGATGACTCATAATGTTCTACCTTTTCTTAATACTTGTAGAGTTAACTTTTAGTGTATCAAATGCACTTCGATGTCAGGTGTTTTGATTCGTAATTGGATCAGCGCCAAGCTTTTGCAAAACTGTTTCAAAATCAGCAGGTAAGCGTCCCTCGAAGGCCATGACCTGACCTGTAATTGGATGCGCCAATCGTAAGCGCCAAGCGTGTAATGCCTGTCTTTTCAATTGGATATCGTCTGACTGCCCCTGTTCATTACCATAAAGCTGATCACCAAAAATAGGAAAACCAACATGTTGTAAATGCACACGGATCTGATGCGTGCGGCCGGTATCGAGCTTTACTTCAAAAAGGGTAAATGGCGATAGCTTTTGCTTCACACGAAAATGTGTACGAGCAGGCTTACCACCGCCTACAACGGCCATTTTGAGCCTGTTTTTGGGATGACGGCCAATATTTTCAGTCACACTGAACTGTTTTTCTGCAGACTGGCCATACACAAGAGCCAAATACCCTCTTTTGATTTCGCGCTCCTGCATTGCTTTTACCAGCTGATGATGCGCTTCCAAAGTACGAGCAACAACCATCAAACCAGTTGTGTCTTTATCAAGGCGATGCACAATCCCTGCTCGTGGTAGAGCCTCTAACTCTGGGAAATTATAAAGAAGGCCGTTTACAAGCGTACCACTCCAATTGCCCGCAGCAGGGTGAACAACAAGATCTGCTTGTTTATTAAGAATGATAATGTGCTCATCTTTATAAACAACATTTAAATCCATTGGCTCGGGCAACCAAACTTCTTGCGACTCCACTGTTGCAGCTAATACACAGTGATCACCTTCTTTCGCTTTCAGCTTTGTTTGAATTTGCTCGCCATTGACTAAAACTTGCCCATCTTCGATCCACTGCTGAATTCTGGAACGAGAATACTCAGGCCATGCTGTTGCAAGCACTTTATCGAACCGCTGCCCTTCTTCAAACTCGCTAACGGTAAACTCCAATTCAATGGTAGACATACTTGAATCCTATAAAAAAGACATCTCCAACACTATTTGAGATGTCATATCGTTTAATCAACTAATTAGGCAACGTCCCTAAAGTCGTTGGTGGCACTGTTGCGAATTAAAATGTGCTCAGCAAGGCAAGTGATTTGCCGTTTGGCCACTCCAAACAAAAAGCACTTAACGAAGTTGAGCCTATTTTAAACGCAACCCTTTGGGCTCACTTGCTTTTTGTATTGCACTGTGTCAAAAAAGCCTCACAAGGAATGGCCTTGTTTCATTTTTTTTCCTTGTTCAATACAAAAATCAATGTGAGCAGGGCCCCAAGCGATTTTAGGGACGTTGCCTAGGCTATGCCCTGAATAGAGTGTGTTATAGTGCATACTACTAACAGCTTATGTTTACACCGAGCAAACAGATGCTTCAGTATTCTCATGATGCTTTTAAAAGACATCACAAAGCCGACACGTTTTTAAGGACAGACCTTTGGTTAACACCAATTGAGAGGGTAAGATGATACCACAGCAATTCAGATCATTGCTCACACCATTACTCGTCGCCATACTTGGTATTTTTACGATGAGTATTTCTGGCTGCAGTAGCAATCAAAAGAAAGAAGAAACAATTAAAAGTGAACAAGCCTATTACACGAGTGCACAAGCAGCACTTAAAAATAGAAACTTTTTTCTTGCAGTAGAACACCTCCAGAACATCGTTACGCATTACCCTTTTGGTCGTTATAACGCACAAGCTCAGCTTGACCTTATTTATGCCCACTATGAGAGTGGCTCTTTTGAAAGCGCGACTGCATCAGCACAACGCTTTATTCAACAATATCCACGACATCCAAAGCTTGACTACGCCTACTACATGAGTGCGCTATCAACTTATGATGTTGATCGTGGCCTTATTACTCGAGTACTACCAACAACACCATCTGAAAGAAGCATGAAGCCTGTCATGGAATCTTACCAAGCCTTTAAAAAGCTCGTCATGCGATTCCCTCAGAGCGAATACACAGCAGATGCACGTCAACGAATGATTTACCTTCGCAATATTCTTGCAGAACATGAAATTAAAGTTGGTTACTACTATTTGAGACGTGGCGCTCACCTCGCTTCGGTTAACCGTGGCCAGTATGTACTCAAACATTTTCCTAACTCCCCAAGCGTTCCTGACGCACTGAGCCTCACAGTGAAAGGCTACATGGAGCTTGAAATGAATGATAAAGCTGCAAAAAATCTACAGATTTTAGCCAGCACTTATCCAGACTTCCCTGAACTAAACGATGAAGGTCAACTTGAGTACACACGCCAGTCACTTCGTGAAAAAAGATCTTGGCTCAATATTATTAGCTTTGGGTTGCTCGGCAACTCTGGTCAATAATCAGGCCAGCTATATATCCATTTAAAACAAAGAAGCGCTCTATGAATTTCTGCCTCCAATCCTCTGATATGTATCAACTTCCCTTACTGCAACCGCATAAAGAGCTGATACAGATCCAAGGATCAGAGGCTGGGCAAGAATGCCGATTTGTTCTTGAACGTGAGCCTGAAGGTTATTTAGCAATTCGAGACTTAGAGCGTCCAGACCTCAAACCCTTATCATCTTTCGACCTTATTCAAGAGTGGCACCAGCGCCTTAAAAGTTACAGAGGCAAACAAGAGCCTCTTTCCAAAGCACTTGGTATCCATAAAAGACCTTTAACCGGCCCTGTAGTTGACACCACCGCTGGCCTTGGCCGAGATTCCTGCGTTATGGCACAGTCAGGTGCAAAGGTCATTATGCTAGAACGCGAACTCCCGCTTGCGCTTGTTCTTTCTGACGCTATTGAGCATGCTCAAGCGCTTGACTGGTTTGAACTTGATCTTGAACTTATTCACGCTGAGGCAGCTGACTATGCTGCGTCAAGTACCCTTCCAGCAAATACAGTGCTTTATTGCGACCCTATGTTTAACCATAAGAGCAATAAATCTGCTCAAAACAAACGGTTAATGCAGTTTCTACAGCATTTATGCCATAAACCAAGTGAAGAAGATCTCCCTTCTGCGCTTCTTGCCCAGCTCCAACCAGGGCAAAAGCTCATTGTGAAAAAAGCCCTACCAGACCCACCATTGACGCAGCATCTCAACTATCAGTTGAAAGGCAAAAATTTCCGATTTGATATTCATTACCGTCCAATGGTCTAATAGCATAACTCGATCATATCGATATATTTTATTGGCTGAAGCGGTACAAACTTTAAGCACTTGCATCGCGTAGGACAACAGTGAGTCCATAAGACCCACTGCGCATTTTTTCACTCACAAAAAAGGCATGACGGACTATGAAACAACGTTTCCTTGATCAAATCTCAGAGCAACTCACGCAAACCGAAAAAGATGGTCTTTATAAAAAAGAGCGTCTTATCTTCGATCAACAAAAAGCAGAAATTGAAATTGCTGAAGGCCAAAAAGTATTAAACTTTTGCGCTAACAATTACCTAGGTTTAGCAAATCACCCTGATCTTGTCGATGCTGCTAAACAAGGCTTAGATACACATGGCTTTGGCATGGCATCTGTACGCTTTATCTGTGGTACTCAAGATATTCATAAAACACTTGAGCGCCAGATTAGCCACTTCCTTGGTATGGAAGACACAATTCTCTACCCTTCTTGCTTTGATGCAAACGGCGGTTTATTTGAAACCCTATTAGGCCCTGAAGATGCTGTTGTTTCTGATGCTCTAAATCATGCCAGCATTATCGATGGTATTCGTCTTTGCAAAGCGAAGCGTTATAGATATGCTAACAATGACATGCAAGCTCTTGAAGAACAGTTACAACTAGCAAAAGCTGATGGTGCTCGCCATATTATGATTGCAACTGATGGTGTCTTCTCAATGGACGGTATTATTGCTGATCTAGAAGGTATCTGTGATCTTGCTGATAAATACGGTGCAATGGTGATGGTCGATGACTGTCATGCAACAGGATTCGTTGGCGAGCAAGGCCGTGGTAGCCAAGAGCACTGCAATGTACTTGGTCGTATCGATATTATTACAGGCACACTTGGTAAAGCCCTTGGTGGTGCTTCTGGTGGCTTCGTTGCCAGTAAAAAACCGATTGTTGACTGGTTACGCCAACGCTCGCGCCCTTATCTCTTCTCAAACTCTGTTGCACCAGCCATTGTGGCTGCGTCGATTAAAGCTTTTGATCTTCTTCAAAAGAGCGATGATCTTCGCGCTCAACTTAATCGTAATTCTGAGCATTTCAGAGCTCGCATGACAGAAGCAGGTTTTACCCTAGCAGGTAAAGATCACGCCATTATTCCAGTAATGTTAGGTGATGCTCAGCTGGCAAGCACTATGGCTGATAAGCTTTTAGAAAAAGGCGTTTATGTTATCGGCTTCTCCTTCCCTGTTGTACCTAAAGGCCAAGCACGCATCCGCACGCAAATGTCTGCAGCGCATTCCATTGAAGATATCGATCGCACGGTGGATGCCTTTATTGCTGTTGGCAAAGAGCTAGGAGTGGTTGCATGAAGGCATTAAGCAAGCTTCATCGTGAAGAAGGCCTCTGGTTAATTAACGATGCTGAAAAACCGCAAATTGGTCCAAATGATTTGTTAATTCAAATTAAAAAGACAGCCATCTGTGGCACTGACATGCATATTTATAACTGGGATCACTGGGCTCAAAATACAATTCCTGCACCAATGATTGTTGGCCATGAATATGTAGGTCGCGTCGTAGAAATCGGCACGGAAGTTCAAGGCTTTAAAATTGGCGATAGAGTTTCAGGTGAAGGCCATATCACCTGCGGACATTGCCGTAACTGCCGTGCTGGTCGTCGCCATCTTTGTCGCAATACTTTTGGTGTCGGTGTTGATCGCCAAGGTGCTTTTGCAGAATACCTGGTTATTCCTGCATTTAATGCCTTTAAAATTCCAGATAATATTTCCGATGATATCGCCTCTATTTTCGACCCATTCGGCAATGCTGTGCATACAGCTTTAACCTATGACTTAGTAGGTGAAGATGTCTTAATCACTGGTGCTGGTGCAATTGGTATTATGGCAGCAGCTGTAGCCAAGCATGCAGGTGCACGCTATGTGGTTATTACTGATGTTAATCCATACAAACTTGAACTTGCTAAAAAAATGGGCGTCACACGAGCTATTAATGTGCAACATGAAAGCCTACAAGATGCGATGAACGAGCTTGGTATGACCGAAGGCTTTGATATTGGTTTAGAAATGTCTGGTGTTCCAAGTGCATTTACACAAATGCTCGATACAATGAACCATGGCGGCAAAATTGCAATGCTTGGTATTCCACCAGATAAGCTTGCCATTGATTGGAATAAAGTTATCTTTAAAGGTTTAACGATTAAAGGTATTTATGGCCGAGAGATGTTTGAAACTTGGTATAAAATGGCAAGTTTAATTCAAAGCGGTTTAGATTTAACGCCAATTATTACACATCAATATGCTGTTGATGATTTCCAAAAAGGCTTTGATTTAATGATTTCAGGTCAATGCGGAAAAGTTGTTTTAGACTGGTCTTAAATAAAAAAAAGGAGTGAGCACTAAAGTAGCCACTCCTTTTTTCTTTCTCATTAAATCACTTCAATGAATCCAATAAATTCATTTTAAATGCTTCACTATCGAGCTTTGATAATACAAATACGCTCGAGTCACCATTCCCTTTAAACACTCGCCCATCTTTTGGCGAAACACGCACTTGCTCGAACCGACCTTCGTACATTTCAGGGTTTGATAAAGCAGTTATCGTGTGCACATCATGAGCAGGCTCTAACCCTCTTGCTGGCGTATGCTTTTTAAATAGGTCGTAGAACACTTCTTCTTTACTTGTTCTATCCCCTTCTATAGATTTAAAGTCTTCTGGCTTAAAAACACATTGATGAGTTAAATCGAGGGGTACAAGAATTGTATTAACAGCATGTTTATTAATAAATTTAAATGATTGATTGGCTGCTTTTGAGTCCAGATAAAAATTAAATTCAGCTTTGCCTTTATTGCCATTTGCATGATCCATTGCACCACCCATAATCACAACACGAAGCTTAGAGAGTGCAGCCTGCAACATCTGTGTGTTGCCACCACATTGTTTTACAATCGCATTAAAAAGATGTGGCATGCCTGTTAAAGGGCCTGTCGAAATAACGTTATTCACTGAGTTTGAATGAATAAGTTCGTTTGCAAGCTGGTCATAATTCACTTGGCTCTTTTTCATTGTTGAAGCAATTGAATCTACCTCATCAACGGAATAACCACCAAGGCCTGATGCACCATGCACATGACTCGCATCATTATCGGAAGCTTCCGATAACTCATGAAAAGATACATTTTTATCGGCATTGATTTTAGAAAGGATAAACTGCGTATTATTACAAGTACGCATAGCACTCACATTACCACCATAGGTGACAATTGAGTTTATATTGAGCTTATTATCATGGGTGTCAGCACAACACAGCATTACTGCATCATCTTTACCTGTATCACACATAATAAGACTTTTTTGAGCAACCTCTTGAGGCCACAATTGACTATGAATATTTTTAAAACTTAATGCGTTGGCCATACTTCTTCCTCCATAAAGTGATGAGTCATAGTAACCCAGCTTTATGGAGGACAAAATATTTGTAACGACCAACACTATTTTGACACTATAAACCTTTCATAATGTCATCGAAGTTAATATCAAAGTTCATATCATTGAACATTGAATAATCAAAATTTGGGTCAAATTCAAAGTTAAAATCATTATTGAGACCATCGAACCCATTATGGCCCGTCATTTGGTTCAGGTTCTGATTCAAATCAAATGACATCAACTCCTCTTGTGAAAATTGATACTGAGGCGCCAGCACTGTGTCATCAAACGTATTAACACCAGAGTGCATTTGAGATGCTTGTGCGTTATTCATAGCAGGTTGCCCAAAATTGCTCATCATCACTGGGGCCATACCAGGCGCCATTGGCTGAATTCTTGGCATCACTTGCTGTCTTAAGTCTTGCACTGTTGTTTGAGCTGCTTGAGCTTGTGGAGCCTGAACTTCTCTTGCTTTCGCTTTCGCCTTGGCACGTGCAGCATGCTCTTGCATACGCATCATTTGTTCCGTTTTATTTGGTCCATTTTGAGCCAACACGCCTTTTAACATATTAGCGAACTCAGCCTTATCCTCACTTGCAACAGTTTTACCATTTTCAGAAATAATAAATGTCAGCATTTCTTTTAAAAATTGGCTTGGATCCATTTTCCACGTATTTTTAATTAATGCTTCTTTTTGCATTTTAATTTCTTTAATTTTATCTTCAATTTGAAGACCACTAAAACGAAAAACTGTTACACCTTGCTCTTGACCAGTTCGGTTACTGCGTCCAATCTTTTGACGCTCTTTTTCAGGGTTAAAGTCACCATTAAATAAATACACATGATTATTATGCTGAAGATTAAGTCCTCTCTCACCTGCTTTACTTGCTAACACAAGCACTTTTTTAGGACCACCTGACTTCACTGGGGCTTTAAACCATTCAAGCGAATCGTTCTTTTCTTTTGCAGAAGCTTTACCACTGTAATCTTTAACTTCAACTTGCCCTGCTAAGCGCTCTTGAATTGTTTTAATAATGACAGGGGATACTTTTTCAGAGAAATCAACCATCACTAATGCAGTATCTTCATGCTTAAAGGACTCAATAAGCTGATCACACAGTGCATCAATTTTAGGCGAGCGCATATCGGCAGCAGGTAGTTTATGCTCTTTAGACAGCTCAACTTGAGGAATATCTGCTAGTAACTACTCACCCCGTATCAAC
>DJZY01000033.1 GCA_002450655.1 Gammaproteobacteria bacterium UBA6940
ACCATCACCAAGTGTTGCTTCCATTACAAGCTTTGGTGTAGCACGGTCAGCACGGCGAACGATTTTAATATCGCTGCTTGTTACACTACCAACTTCACGGCCACCACGAATTGCAGTATCAGAAGCAACGCTTCTGTTGATGCCCCACTCCATTGATTCAACCTTCATCCAGTTTTTATGACCACTGTCTTCTGCTTGACCTTGGATATCACCATATTTAACGAAAATACTCATTTATATTTACTCCATAGTTAATAAAAACCAATACATATACATTGGCTTATGTACAAGCTTGAATTGGCTTGTGCATTTCTTCAGGCAATAAGATGCCCTCAGCACGAGTGCTGATAATTTTTCAGTTTATTTTTTTAGCTGTGTTTGTGGCAGGGCTCTTAAATTATAGGTTTAAGAGCCATTGGTTATTATCATCAATATCGACACAAACCGGATTCAGCTGCTGATCTTTTGCAAGCGCAGAAAGTAGAGCCTGAGATAACTCTGGCAACAAACTATTGTTAATTTTCATTGCCACGAGTCTTGCACCAATATCAGATTCTTTGCATTGGTTTACCAGCATATCAATCACGGCATCAGTGTAAGTAAATGAGACTTTGTAATGCTCTTCTATTCGTTGGCCTATATTTTTAAGCTGCTGTTGAACAATGAGTTCTAAAGTTGAGGCGCTTAGCGGAAAGTAAGGTACTAATGTCACTCGACCTAAAAAGGCTGGATCAAAATCACGTCTTAGACTTGGTTGAATCTCATCAAGCAAGTGATCTATTTCTGGCAATACATCATTTTTAGAGCATAAATATTCAATATGATCACTCGCTGTATTTGACGTCATGATAATAACAGTCTGCTTAAAGTCGACGTCTCGGCCTTCGCTGTCTCGTAAGACACCTTTATCGAACACTTGGTAAAACATTTCATGCACAGCTTTATCTGCTTTCTCAAGCTCATCTAAAAGGATTACGCTGTAAGGTTTACGTCTAACAGCCTCGGTTAATAAGCCGCCCTTGCCATAACCTGCATAGCCAGGAGGTGCACCCATTAAAAGTGACACTTTATGAGGCTCTTTAAACTCAGACATATTGATAGTTGTAAGTTGCTGATCAGAACCATAAAGCTGCTCAGCAAGCGCCAATGCAGTTTCAGTCTTACCCACACCGCTTGGGCCTACAAGCATAAGTACAGCAAGAGGTCTACGTGGGTCGTGTAATTTGGCATGAGCATTTTGCAAAGCTTGTGTTACTTGTTTTAAAGCTGCTTCTTGTCCGATAACACGCTGTGAAAGTTTTTCAGGCAATGTCAGGACACGCTCTACATCATTACGTTGCATTTGCTTGGAAGGGATTCCTGTCCAGTCAGCAATAACTGCTGCAATAGTTGTAGCATCAACACACTCATAAACAAGATGGGTATCAACTTGGAGTTCATGGAGCGAAGCTCTACTCTCTTTTAGTTGGCGACATAGTTCGTTGCGCTCTTCACTCTTTAACTCAGTAGATTCAAGCTGACTGCGCAATTCGATAATAGAATCTAGAATGCCCTTTGCATCCACCCAGAGGGTTTCAAGCTCATCATGTTTTGTTTGCAATGCTTCTTTTTGCGCTTCTAAAACATCTATTTCTTCACTTTTAAAACCAAGACTTGATTCAAGAGTGAGCCGTTTTATCTGCTTATCAATATCTAAAAGGCTTGCAGCTTGTGTTTCAAGCAGAGCTGGAATGGTTTGCTGACTTAAGCTGACTCGGGCACATGCAGTATCCAGTACACTCACACCTTTATCAGGTAGCTGCTTACCTGTAAGGAAGCGTTTTGAGAGACGCACAGATGCATCTATGGCTTCCTGTAAAATATGCACTTGATGGTGTTTTTCCAAACCTTCGACCAGACTACTTAGCATTGCAATTGCTTCTGGCTCTTCAGGTTCATTGACTTTAACTTCCTGGAAGCGACGCTCAAGTGCAGGATCACTTTCAATGTGCTGTTTATATTCAGACCAAGTTGTAGCAGCAATTGTGCGTAGTTCACCCCGAGCTAAAGCAGGTTTCAGTAGATTTGCAGCATCATTTTGAGTACCAGCATGTTTAGAGCTTAATAATGTATGCGCTTCATCGATAAACAAAATAGCAGGCACTGGTGAATTTTGTATTTCTTTAATGACTGCTTTTAATCTATTTTCAAACTCCCCTTTAACACTGGCGCCTGCTTGCAACGCACCAACATCCAAACTATACAGAGCTGTATTTTGAAGTGATGTTGGTACTTCATTATTCGCAATTTTTACAGCAAGCCCTTCTACAACTGCCGTTTTTCCAACACCTGCCTCACCTACTAGAATAGGGTTATTTTTACGACGTCTGGATAGCACATCTATGAGTTGTCTCGTTTCTTGATCTCGCCCTACAATTCCATCAAGTTTTCCATTTTTAGCCTGTTCGGTAAGATTTTGCGTGAATTTTTGCAACGCACTAGAAGACACAGGCTTTGATCCATTTTGAGATGCATCATCATTGATAATTAGCTGTTTTACTTCTTTAGCATCTAAATCTGCTAATACACTTGATATGCCAGCCAGTTCTGCTTTACAAATTGGATTTTCAAGCATTGCCAGCAAAATATACTCAGGTTTAATAGCAATAGATTCAAACTCTGTCGATGCAAGCATCCATGCATCAAAAATAATTCTGACGAGTTTTTGGTTAATTTTTGGATAACCTTCATGACCATTCTTTTGATTTTCTAGCCACTTATTCATATCTTGCAGAGCTACAGACATATCACGCTTCATAAAAGGTGCAAACGATACTAAGTCGCAATCAAATAAAACACTTAAAAAATGAACATCCGTCACTTCAAAATGATTTAGCTGAACAGCTTTGCCAACAGCATTTTCAAAAATAGAGCGTGTTTCATCATCTAGTTTTTTAATAAGCTGATCTAGTTCCATGTTGAATTCCTCTAGTGGTATATACCCGTATATTTATTTAACTTTAAACGCTGTGTCTACAGCCGTATTATTATTTGTTTGGAGCCATGTATTTCGACTTAACTGCGCACCAAACCCAAGACGAGGCTTATGTTTACAATCATTCACATAGCAATGCATATCAACACTGATATGAGTTGGCACATAAGCATTTATAAGATCTTGTGTATGTTTGAAATATCGTCCACCAGGTAATGCATCTGAGAGAGATTCATATGTCATTTGCCTTATATTAATTGTAATTTTATGATTTACATCCCAATGACGCCTACCAATAAAAAGCCCTTGACCTAGCTGTCCTTGTGGTGTTGTTGAATTTAATCGACCACGAGCAGAGTTTGGCAGGTCAACCCACTGACCAACAAACGATGTAATATCTACATTTGGACCATATATTAAAGTCATCATATTTTTCAAGTTACCAACTGTTCTTTTTTTATTGGCAAAAAAACCAGAAAAATAATGGGTAATGTTAATGTTTTTATTTATTTCAAGACCAGAAATCCCAAAAACTGTTTTAGAAAACGGTTCCTGGTGTGGTTTACTGTTTCTTGCTAACACTCCAAGCCGATACTTTTTCCAACTCTGATAAAAGAGATGTACAATATGATTATTAAAAACATCATAAAAATCAGCCATAGCAGTATCACCAGACTTAACTCTTTCCATGATTGTTTTTGTATAGTGTTGAGGCAACACACCCGATGGACCTGTAAGACCAATCATTGTCACCCAAGCAATTAACTCACCATTTTTACCCTGCTCGACTTTTTGTAATGGCTGGCCGGGAAACCCAAGGTGCTGCGCAGTTTTAAAACAAACCCTTGTCCCTTTTTTTTCGTTCACAAGAACCCAATTAAAAAAAGAGTCCCAATGAGCAACTTGTGTTGATCTTAAAGTAGATCCTGTTGTCCTGTTATTGGCTTCCATTGAATAATCGCTTCTGATTCTTGTTGGTTATAAATATTAAGCTGAGTGAAAGTATTCATACCTGCTAAAGAAGAAAAAAAGTGATTCAGCAAAGTACCAAATAAATAAACTCTATTCTGACTCCAATAATATTCATCACAAGTCAGATTAATTTCAGTTCCTCGACATAATGCCATTTTCCCCTGCTGCCGAATAAATGTCGTAGCTGGCTTCAATTCGAGCTTTACCAAACCTTTGATATAGCTTTCACTTAATTTGTTTTGTAAATGGTCACCTGGGCTGTATAAACGCAATATATCTTTTAAAACTTGCAAACCACTCGAATTCTCTTTTGTAGAGTTTGCAAATGACTGTAGCGTTAGTGCATTTACAAATTGCCATCGAGATGCATGACTCTTTTGAGGTAAGCGCCATGGTGTTGGTTTCTCCAAGACTTTGAATACAGCACAATGAGACGTACGAATCATATCTACCTGTGGATATTCACTGCTAAACTCAAGCTGGTTCGGTGTATTTCTGTTAGTGCAGAGTGCTTTACCATTAATATGAAACCCTTTCTGGGAACCGACAACACTGCAAGCATCATCCACAATACTGAGATATGTATTCATGCCTGGTTCAAAGGTGTCTGTTGGATCATAAGCATTTTTCTTCGCTTCTTTACGACTTGTCCAATAAAGCGTTTCTCTTACACCGTCAATATATGTGTCATGATCTCGCTCATGAACTGAATAATATGGCAGCACAGGTTGCTCTTGCCCAAACTGGTTTGAAATTTTAATTTTAAGTATTTTTTGAATATCTGTTGATGGACTATACATACCTTTTGGTTCTAATTTAATTTCATGACCTAAACGATCGGCCGAAATACTTTGAAAACCTTCTTCAAACAAGTTAATCGCTGGTACACAGCCAAGACTTAGACAGTTATCATCGATATGACTTGCCAACATTTCGTGATCAAATTGACAATAAATATAAATTTTGAAACCGTTTTTAAAGTCATTCCAAACGTTTATATTCTTCTTTTCATCAATAAGACCTTGTAATTCAACAAACATAAACTGCTGATAAAATGTAAAAAAATCTGTTAACTGTTGATGTGCGCTTGAAGTACGAACATCATGCGCTGAAAATGCTGTATCTCGTGCAAACCCATAGTGGTTTAATGCGCTTGGTGGCAAATAAATCAATTTACCAGTCTCTCTACACTCAATAGCAACACCTGCGCTTTCTCTTAAAAGTGCTTCATGAAGTTTAAATCCAAGCTGCCCTTGTGAACTAACATACAGCCTTAAAGCATGATCACTTAGCATAGAAATATCAGCCATCTCATTTGGAATAACCTCCATACTAAATACAGCTTTATATTCAGCTGCTAGCTCAGGAGCAATAGCCGGTAGCGATTGCCAAGTTAAATTTTTAAGCTCTATTGGCAAAATACGCACATCATCTTTCATTCTAAAAACACATGTGTGTTCTTTGTCTTTTAAAAGCATTTCCGTGCCTGCGCTGAATGTTAAGGCATGAGAAATAGTATTCGTAAGCGTAGCTTTTATAATAGTTTGAGAAGGGATTGGCGCTCTAAAGTCTGGGTATAACGTATCCATAAGAGATTCTGTTAACTGTGGATAGTCATTATCAATATGCGCTTTAACTCGTGCAGTTAAAAATGCGACACCTTCAAGTAAACGGGAAATGTGCGGGTCTTCTACACGACCTTCAGTAAGACCTAAATGAGCAGCAACTTGTGGATGCTGCTGAGCAAATACATGTCCTTGCTTTCTCAAATACTCAAGTTCATTATTATAATAATGTAATAGATCATCCATAGTGATAGCCTTCATAGACCGAGATAAGTTGTGTTGAAGAGTCAAAATCAGAATTAAACGTGAATGCAACAAGTTGCGCAGACAAGTAATAATTTGCCTCAATTGTCATTTTAAGTTGTTGAGGTTTATCTTCGTCATACGGTTGCAAATAAACCTTCACATCATGGAGTCTTGGTTCAAAAGTTTGAATTACTCGTATAACATCACGCTTAAAGTCTTCTTGATGGTCACTATTTTTAAAGACATACTGTGTAAAGTCAGGTAAACCATAATTAAGTGATGATTTTTCAAGGGCACTATAAGATTTAATACCATGAGGCTGACGCAGCCTAGTGTTCAATAAATTTTCTAAATCATCCTGAATTTCTTTTTTAATAACATTGAAGTGCATGCCTAATGAGGCACTTGAAGATAACACTTTATCTGGCCTAGACTGTAATCGCCCTAAAAGGGACGAAAATGGTGACACACTGATTGTTTGTTCATTCATATTCTTATCTTCTTATTATTTATTTTGTAAACTAAGTGTCATTTTTGCGATAAGTTTAATTGACGATATTATTTGATCACATTGGCCATGAGGCTGTAATCGAATAATGCCGATAAATTGCCCTACTTCCCCGTAAAGAGGGTTAATATCTATTGCATAATTTGCCAGCGGCTTTTTAAGACGTGATAATGAAATACCATCCGTATCTCTCGTTGTATATTCATTTAAGTACTTTGCAATTGCTACTTTCAATTCTGCTTCTGTCACAAACCCACCTATCTTGTGTCTGACCATCACCTTTATATGATGTGCAATACGCGCTGCACCTAAGGTGTAAGGTAGCCATGCAGATAGCTGTGCATTTGAGGTTGCCAAGGTTGTTTCGTATTCTGCAGGCTCATAAAATGATGGGCTATGGTAAAAACGACACTCATAATCACTATGACGACTATAAAGTGGAATAATACCTAGCTGGCTTAGCTCCCTTTCACTCATATCGTCCAGTTGCACTCTAGTTGCAGGTCTTGGTGCTAGTGCCATTGAATCAAACTCAAAAGCTGGATGCACATACAGCCTTGTATCAATTGGTGAATCATGATCGTTATCGTTTTGGTACTCTCGAATACCTCTTGTTAAGTTAACAAACCAACCTGTTCGAACAAATGTTTTCATAAGGTTAGCAACATATGCATACGCACTATTACCCCATAAAAAATCACTATCAGTATCATTTTCACTTTCTGTGAAATTAAATCCGTGTTTATTTTTATTTTTTGAATAGTGTTTTCTTAATAATATGTCTGGATAGGTAATGCCTATAAATCTTGCTTCACTCAATTTCCTCAAACGTTGCCAATCTTTAAAGTGAGTTGATTGAAAACGCTTTTCAAGGGTTGAGCTGCTCAGATTTATATCTTCTGCTTGGCCAATATCAAACACCTGACTGTTAAGGCTCGTAATAAACGGACACATTGCCATCTCACAAACACTCGATATATCTCTCAAACAGTCGAGATCGTGCACTCCATTTGATCGATTAAAACCGTTATTAATACGGTAATCTCCAAGTAAAATACTAAACGGTGTTTCGCCAGGAGTGTCTAGCCCTTTGCTGTACACTAGTTTAAATAAATGACTTTGTTCTATATCATTAACTGAATTTAAATGGCGGCCTAGCTCGTGCCATGAAAGCTCAATAAAAAGAACTTTAATTTGATTTAAACTATTAAATGTTATATCTCTCACGGGTTCTGAAGCAATTTCAGTCAAACCACTTAAACCACGCCACGAGGCTTCTAATGCCTTAAATTTGTCGTGATGAAGAATCTCATTAAGAAGTGCTGCTACTTGTGCGTCAATATGAAATCGAATTTGATTAAACATATATTCTATTCTTGCTGCTTTACACTTTTGCTGCTGCACAGGTGTTAAAGCATTAAAATTAGTATTCACAATAGCAACACTCATGAGTCAGGCCTTAGCTTCCTTCTGGAATACGAGCAACAGTTCGTAGTGATGCAGTTAAAGACTCCATTTGTAGCCATGGTTGTAAATATGCAACCGCTTGATATGCACCAGCTTGACCAGGTACCGGCTCCACCATAATCTTGGCATTTCTAAATGGTCTTTCTGCACGAGCAGCATGGCCAGATTTTTCATTAGTATTCACATATCCCATAATCCACTTTTGTAGATCACGTTCAATTTCAGCTGTTTCAATATTTTTGCCAATCATTGGTCTTGCAATAACTTTTAAATAATGAGCAACACGTGATGTAGCTAAAATATATGGTAAGCGTGCACTAATTTGCGCATTTTCAGATGCTTCCTCATCATCAAAACGCGGTGCTTGTTGTACTGTTTCACCACCAAAGAAGACTGAGAAACGCTCATCTTTAAAGTTGGATAAAGGCATAAAACCAAGCTTATCAAGCTCCGTAGAACGTCTTTCAGTCATAAGAACTTCAGACGGGCATACAACTTCTTGATCACCATCTTTGCCAATGTAAGTATGTACTGGAAGGTTATCAATTTTACCACCACCTTCGCTGCCGCGAATTGCAGTACACCAGCCATATTGCGCAAATGCATTTGTTAAGCAAGCACCTAATGCATATGCTGAATTATGCCAACAGAAGTCTTTTGTTGATGGGTACTCGCCTGCTGGAATCTCTTCATATTGGAATGACTCAACTGGCATTGTGTCTTTACCGTAGGCTTTACGGGCAAGGACTCGAGGAAGAGTCATAACAACAAACTTAGCATCGTCACTCTTTCTAAATGCACGCCATTGAATATGACGCTTACCGCCGAAAAGAGTTTCTAAATCACGCTGTTGTGTTAAGTCATCCCAAGACTCTAGATCGAAAAGACCAGGCGCTGGTGCTGTTAAAAATGGGCAGAATGAAGCTGCACCAATACCAGCCATACCTTCTAGAATATCAAGGTCTTGAGGATGGTTACTAAATTCGTAGTCACCAATCATAACACCGTATGGTTTGCCGCCAGGAGTACCAAATTCAGATTCATAAATCTTTTTAAACATTTGACTTTGATCAAACTCAACTGCTCTTGTTAAATCTTTATGCAGTTCAAGTTTTTTCATATCAAACATTTTAATGCTGAGATTGCTACCAGTCTCGGTGTTATCTACTAGATGCTGTAAGCCTCTCCAGCTCCCTTCAAGCTTCTGAAAGGCTTCGTTATGCATGATTTCATTCAGTTGCTGGCTAATCATCTGGTCTACAGCTGACTGCGCTTTCTTAAGTGTACGGGTTACATTTTTATCCCAAACAACTGCACCATCAACAGCCGCATTGCTTAAGCCTTTTAATAATTGCTCAACTAGATTATTTTCAGAAGACTTTGTGGCCTCTACCGCCATATCCAAAAAGCTCGCACTTTGTGCTACAGCTTCTTGTTGTGATTCTTGTGCTAATTCTACTGTATCACTCATGATTTGCTTCCTCTTGTTGTGCTGTAAATTCTTGGATCAGCTGCTGAATATTTGCAGGATTTTTCATAATATCTTCAAGCAGATTTTCCAGGCCTGGATATTTATATGATTGCCTTTCAAGCTCTTCGAGCTGTTCTCGAATTTCAAGCAATTTTTTCAAAGGTTCTACTTGATCAACAATTGCTTCTGGCTCAAAATCTTTCATGTTCTTAAATGAAAGATTGACACCGATCTCTGAATCATCATTTTGTAGTGTATTTTTAACTCGCAATTGAAGCTCTGGCTTTCTACGGGAAAGAACTTCATTAAAGTTATCCCTATTAATTTCAATAAACTTTCGATCTTCAAGCGACTCTAATGGCTTTCTATCACCTGCAAAATCACCCATTACACCAACAACAAATGGTAATTCACGCTTAACTGGAGCTCCATTTGTTTCCACGTCATAAGTCATATGGACTCTAGGCTTTCTGACTCTGTCTAATTTCTTTTGAAAACTTTCCACGTTTTAAATCCTCACATCTATTAAAAATATTAGTCGTTAAGCTATTTATAATTATTTATAGTTAGCTCACTGTGGTTTTAAGTCCAAACCTGATAAATCAGTAAACTTCTCTTGAGATTTCAGATCTGGAACAAGCTCTTGCATGAGTTCCATTAAGGACAATTCACTCCATCGAATAACTCGATCAATACCATAAGATATTGGCGAGTGAGGTTCATTTTCCTTAAAATACTTTGATATTTTTCTTAATTGATTAATTGCGTCTTTACGGTTATCAATGCTTTCTTTTTTTTGCACAGGTGCTTTTGGCTCTTTTTCCAACGGAGCCTCTTCAGGCAAAGACTCCTCATAAAGTTCTTCCGAGATACAATCTTGAGAAAGCATATTGAATTGAGCTAAGCACTCACTTAGAGCGCCAGATATATAAGCACCATCAATAGGTTTCCCTAAATAGTTTTCCATCACATCTAAATACATTTCATATGCAAGAATTGCATTCTGAATTGTATTTTTAATAGTCGGTAAGTATGTTGATTCAGCCATTTGAAACGCAGATTCAATACTACTCAGAGATAACCCAAATGCCTCAATCTCTGCTTCATTTTTAAGCGTTTTTGCTTCCTGACATGCATAAGTACTTATAGAGACCCCTGCATCACTCTGTAAAAAAGGAATCAAATAGATAATTTTTATGAGAGTTCCATGCTTTCCTTTACCATTCAAACCTACAAGGTGAGTAATCTGCTCCGCCTTAGGATTAAAATCTGTCTCATCAAGTAAAGGAAATAATTGATCACCATAAACTTCAACAAGCTGTCTTGCTAGAGAAAAACCATGAAGCACACCATAAAAACCATAAAGACGTGTCCAAGCTTCTATTAAGCAACTGACAACTTCTAAGTCTTTTGTATGGTTTTGCAAAAGATCTAAAGCCGTGTTTTCAATACCAACCCAAATTTCACTTTTGATTAAATTATATTCAGCTCTTTTACCTACATAGTCTTCTGGTATTTGTCGTTCTTCGCTTCGAGCAGATTTACAAGTTCGTCTTAATTCATTGAATAAACCAAAGCCAGAGTTTTCATTTGCCATTTGGTCAAAACCAACTGACATGTCTCTTAAATTTTCACCGACTTTTTGAGTTTCAGAGATTGGTTTTAATAGCTCTTCTACCCTTTCTGCCAATATATTCATAAATCTGCTCTCAAATATTTTTTGTTTTCTAACAATGTGAGGCAAGTCTACAATCAAATGGATGTCATTGGCTGTACAAAAAGCAAGCAAGCGATTAAAACTGTGACGGACGTCACACTTTTAATAAGTGCTTAATAGAGTGATGATAATTTAAACGAAAATTATGATAGATTTGCGGAACAAATTAACAAGCTTGAGGAGGTTTATACGATGGGAACACCTATAGCGCGAGTAGGCGATATGCATGTTTGTCCGCTACATCCACCATCTCCTATATTGGGTGGAGAAGGAACAGTTAAAGTAAACGGTCAACCAATTGCAACTGTTGGGAGCAAAACAGGGTGTGGTGCAACAATAGTCACAGGTAAGCCTTCAGGTTTAGCCAAAGGTAAGCTAGTTGCTCATACGGGGAGCATGACATCTCATGGTGGAGCGATAGTATCAGGCTCAGGTACTTGCTTTGTTTAAGTCACAAAAAGGCTAACTTTTGATCACTGATTTTAATATCCAAATTAGTTATACTAGGCGACGTCCCTAAAGTCGTTGCCTACGACTTTTAGATTAATGATCAGCTAAAGGCAGTACCGATATGGCCCAAACACCCGCAATCCAGCTTGAAGAATCTTGGTTAGAGTATCTTCAACCAGAGTTTGACAAAGATTATATGAAGAGCCTTAAAGCCTTCTTATTACAAGAAAAAAAGGCAGGAAAAACGGTGTTCCCACCTGGCCCTGAAATATTCAATGCGTTTCAGCACACACCGATTGACCAAGTAAAAGTAGTTATTATCGGTCAAGATCCATACCATAACTTCGACCAAGCTCATGGCTTAAGCTTTTCTGTACGAAAAGGCATAAAAGTACCGCCATCACTTCGTAATATCTACAAAGAGCAAGAACGAGACTTAGGTATTGAGAATGGTGAACATGGCGATTTAACACAGTGGGCAGATCAAGGCGTGCTACTGCTTAATTCAGTGCTTACAGTTGAAGCTCATCAAGCAGCCTCTCATCAGGGCAAAGGCTGGGAAACTTTTACTGATGCAGTCATCAGCCAAATAAATGAACATTGCGAAAATGTTGTTTTCTTATGCTGGGGTAGTTATGCGCAAAAGAAAGCACGATTTATTGATCAGCAAAAGCATTTAGTTTTGAAGTCAGTACATCCTTCTCCATTATCAGCTCACAGGGGCTTTATTGGATGTGGCCATTTCTCTGAGGCAAATTACTACTTAGAATCACACGGCATTGAGCCGATTGATTGGACCCTCTACTAGATAAATCACACTAATAATGTCGACTGCCGATAAATTCTTTACATTTATTTAAAGGCAGTTGCTGCTCACCAACAAACCATGTTTTTAAACCCTGCCCACGTTTAATTCCATTTTCAATAATCCATTTTGTTTCAATACCCGCCCGACAAGCTTCACTACCAAGAGTTGGGTAAATCATAGGTAGCCAAATTTCAAATGGCTTTTTTTGCAGCAAAGTTAAAGAGGCTGGGCACCAAAGCTGATCAATTTTTTGCTTTGAAGGCAAGAGCACCAGCGCCTGAATATTCATCATATCAACCCAGCAATATTTGCCATCTTGAGAATAAATCTCAAGTATACCGCCTAAAAGCTCATCAGCATCTCGAACCTCACCATGATATGATTGGTTAACTTGCATAGAGACGTAAGGCGTATATTCAGATTCAATAGGTTTGCTCGACTGTAGGGCTTTTAATGAGTGTAAAGCTCGCTCAATCCCGGGCGTTATTTCGTGTAATAAAACAGGAGATGCATTGAAAGAAAAAACAGCTTCTCTGTCCATCGCAGCACGAATATTTTGACGCCACTTAGAAAAAAATGGCTCTCGCTCTGGAACAAGCCGACTTAATAGTATTAAATTTTGATCAGCTCTTTTCCACTGATGATCATAGCAAAGAAGTTCTACAAATAATAATCTTAACTCTGTATTTGAAGAGTTATGTTTAATTAAATCAGAAGCCAAGGAGAGTGCCTTTTCTAAATTACCATCAGAAAAAGCTTGCACTATATTATCAATTGTCATGTGTACCTACTTTAAGTCTTGTAATAAGCCTTAAAGAACCACAATCAAACTTTAAAGCTCATACTTAAATATAGCTTATTAGAATCAAGATACCATTTAATTATTCGATTAACAGTTAAGAAAAGTGCATAATACAATCGAAAGCTTGAACAAATTTTCATCTGATTTAGCTTAATTTTACTAAATAACTACCATCTTTATCCGCATAGACTTGTTCAACCTTAAAACCCTGCTCTAATGCAACAGCTTCAAACCTTTCATAGGTTAAGAACAACCATGGAAAGATTTTAGACTTTGAGTTTTTGAAATGCATTTGATAACGAATTTCTGAGAAGTCTTCAGCAAACTCACCAAGATCGCTCGAATCAATTAGAATTTGCCCGCCATCCGCCAACAATGATTTCAAGGCTTGTAAATACTGTGGTAATTGCGCCTCTGTACCTGCAATACCAAGCCCATTCATGAGTGCTAAGACAGTATTAAATTTTACATCAACTTTATATTTGAAAATATCAGCAAATTGAGCGTTTAGACCACGTTCTTTCATGACATCTACCGCACCTGGAGAAATATCGATAGGTGTTACATCAATACCCTTCGCTTGCAAATAAAGCGAATGACAACCAGCAGCTGCACCAATATCCAGTGTTTTACCTTGCGTTAGCTCTAGCGCTTTTTGCTCCAAGAGCGGCATTGAGTCAAAATCGCGAAATAGGTGCTTTACAGGTATAACATCATCATCCAGTTTATCTGCCTGTACATCAATCAAATAGTTTGCTGCTTCCGCAGCCTCATAAGACTCTTGCTGACTGTGCTTCCAAAAGAGTCGAATGGCCTGCCCTACAGGATCTTTTGCACCACGGGCACTGCTAATAGCTTGTGATTTACGTTTTTTCATAGGGCACCTTGCTCTTTTAAGGAAGAATCATAAACAGTGCTCAATTATATACAGAATCGCTCCTATTATGTACCCAACCTATTTCGGTATATAATAGGGGCAGCTAATGTAGCCCCTACTTTATATTTAAAAGGCCCTGTTAACTATGACCACGACCAATAAGAAGCATTCAATTGCGATTATTATTCCTGCTCGTTACCATTCCACCCGCCTACCAGGTAAACCCCTTGCATTAATTGCCGGTACACCAATGATTGAGCGTGTGTGGGCTATTGCACAGCATGTTTGTGATAAGTATGCAGATAATACAGCTGTTGAAGTCTCTGCTTACGTGACAAGTGAAGATGAGCGCATTATTAACCACTGCTCACAACAAAAAATACCCGCGATTTTAACATCTGATGAATGTCGCTCAGGTACAGCACGAGTTGCGGAAGCTGCCTCTAAACTTGAATCAAAGCCAGACTTTGTTGTGAATCTACAAGGCGATAACGCACTTTGCCCTCCATGGTTTATTCAGAGCATCATTGATAATTATATTAATCACCCCATCTCTGGCGTGATTACGCCTTTCGTTAAGCTCTCTTGGAAAGAGCTAGACCAACTACGAAAAGAAAAGCAACAAACACCATTTTCTGGTACATGTGTTGTTTTTAATACCAACCAAGAAGCTTTCTGGTTCTCAAAAAATATTATTCCTGCAATTCGTAAAGAAGAAAAACTTCGCGAAGCAAGTGAGCAATCACCGATCACTCGACATATTGGTCTTTATGGGTATGACCTCAAAACACTTGAGCAGATTCTCACGCTTGATGAAACAGACTATGAAGCACTTGAAGGCCTTGAGCAGTTAAGCTTTTTAGAAGCTGGTATTCGTATTCAAATGACTGAAGTTGACTATCGTGGTCGCCAAGGTATGACAGGCATAGACTCTCCTGATGACGTTGGTCGTGCTGAACAAATTATTGCTAAAGATGGAGAATTTTTCTCATGATTCAAGCAGAAGTATTAATCGCAAGACACGGCAATACATTTGCACCAGGTGAAACACCTCGACGAGTTGGTGCACGAACAGATTTACCACTGGTTGAGACGGAGCGTGCAACAGCTATTGGCGAATATCTTAAAGCAGAATTTAAGCCAGATGTCATTTACTGTTCCCCTCTCTTAAGAACTAAGCAAACAGCTCAGTATGCTCTAGAAGCTGCAGGTTTTGATTTAGAGATCATTTATGATGATCGCTTTATCGAGCTTGATTACGGCCCTGATGAAAACAAAATTGAAGACGAAGTTATTGCTCGTATAGGTCAAGAAGCTATGGACCTTTGGAACTCCAAAGGTATTGTACCTGAAGGCTGGAGCGTTGATGTAAAAGCATTAAAGCTTGCTTGGTATTACTTCTTTAAAGAGCTTGAAACTAAGCATAAAGGACAAAAGGTACTTGTAGTCACAAGTAATGGTATTGCTCGATTTGCGCCCGCTGCTTTGCCTCACCTCGCCAATAAAATTCCTTCTTTAAAAATGAAAACTGGCAATTTAAGCCATTTTCAAAAAAGAACAACCGATCAGTGGCAATGCACTTTCTGGGATAAGAAGCCTATAGATCTCCTTTCTTAAGGTTGCACTCCCCTACAATCAGCCTATATTTTTAGGCTGATATCATCAGATGCGCTTTCAGATGGGTACATATCAACCCATCTAAAGGCAGGCTTATCAATTGGTGTTTGCCCAAAGACCTGCCTTGTTTTCTCCTCAACATTTTGAGCAATAGCTTTAGCAGCATAGTGCTGAACACCACCCTTTTCAATAATACCAAGTTCTATTTCAGCATGATGAATATCGTACAACGCTTTACCTGAGCGCTGCAGCACAAGTTCTTTTACTGCAGGTGCAGACACGTGCTGTTCTTGTGTTCGGTCTGCTTTAAACGCTGATTCAGGATCAACTGGCATTTCTTTAAAGTGCTGCCAATGAGACAAAATCGGTCTTTCCATGTCGTAAGCAGAATAACCACTATGATCTAAATCCATAGCATCAGCATCATGACTCGGCAGCGCAGGCAAATCTTCAAAAAGAAGCTGTACAGCTTTTTTAAAGTCGAAACCTTCGAGTGCTGATTTAATATTTTTTAAATCAATATTTCTTAAAGTGTCACTTTTTAAATTTAATTCAGAAAAGTAATCTTTATTCTTGTATTTAATATCTGCAGTTAACAAATGTGGGTTTGTAGCACTAATAATAACCCTTCGAGCAATAATGTTTCGCAAAGCTAAATTTTGCGAACCGGTTTGACCTAAACTATTTTTTTCTTCTGGTGAAACCCATGCTAACCCTGCAGGATATTTACGCCCTCTAAACTGCTCTTGTCCTCTAGGGTCTTTATAAAACATAACCCAAGAATCATTTAATACAGGCACTGATTCAAGTGCTTTAAGATTTATTGATTGAGAATGAGTATGCTCAACATCATTTTGAGTTAATGAATAAGTTTTAAATAACGAGTTATAGGCGATTGGTAGCGCTCTAGTGGTTTGTTCGAAAGGTCGATTATCAATATAAAAGCCACCTTCTTGATTTAAGATAAGTGCCTTATAAATATCTGCTGCGGCTGTGTGTTTAGCACGACTTGAATGATTATCAAACATAGCAACTAAGACATTAACTATATCAGCAGTCGTTTTAGGCTGGAATGTATCAATATGCTTAATATTAACTTTTTTATTTGATACAGGTGATGCTAAAAATAAAGAGCCAGCTAGTCTTGAGTGAAGCTCGGCTGTTGGATAGGCATGAACTTTATCACACCAAAATGAAGCAGGTGCAGAGTCTTGCTTAGATGTTAGAGCACTTAAGTAATGAAAAGTACGGTCATTATCACCCAGTGGCTTTCCGACTCTTAATAAATGAATATTTGCATCTGCAACACTGGCCACTTAAAATTCCTCAAACTTATATAAGCTAAAGCCATAAGGCATTAAAGTGACGCAGTGTAATACAGTTTTGCCATCTACCTCAAGAAATGTAAATAGGCTGGATTCTCTGTTTCTTCTTCGAAGGTATAACCTAGCGCTTCTAAGTGAGCATTAAAGCTCTCTGCGGTTTCAGCAGGCACATTTAAACCTACTAAAACACGACCATAATCAGCACCATGGTTACGATAATGGAAAAGAGAAATATTCCATTGCTGACCAAGCTGGTCTAAAAATGCTTTTAAGGCACCTGGTTTTTCAGGGAATATAAATCTGAAAATACGCTCATCAGGCATATCAACTGATCGACCACCAACAGTATGACGCAAATGAACTTTTGCCATTTCATTATCAGTTAAATCAACAGTTTCATAACCATTTGAATTTAATCTTTCAATAAGCGCCTCACGATCTTTACGACCAGCAATTTGCACACCAATAAAGATGGATGCTTTCTTATTATGATTAGCATAACGGTAATTAAATTCACTGATACTCTTATCACCAAGAATTGTGACTAGCTTTCGATAGCTTCCAATTTCTTCAGGAATAGAAACAGCAAGTAAAGCCTCTTTTTGCTCACCAATAGCAGCTCTTTCTGCAATATGACGCAGGCGATCAAAATTCATATTTGCACCTGAACTGATTGCAACACATGAAAGAGTTTCAGTATTGTCTTCTGGCAATGCTTCTAGGTATTTTTTCATACCAGCTACTGCGACTGCGCCAGATGGTTCACTGATGCTACGAGTTGCTTCAAAGATATCTTTAATCGCTGCACACATTTCATCTGGAGTAACAGTAATGATATCGTCTAACACTTCTCGACAAATTTTAAAGTTTAAATCCCCTGCTTGCTTAACTGCTATACCATCA
The DNA here is from genome assembly GCA_002450655.1 of Gammaproteobacteria bacterium UBA6940. Taxonomy (GTDB): domain Bacteria; phylum Pseudomonadota; class Gammaproteobacteria; order Pseudomonadales; family UBA6940; genus UBA6940. Next base: position 17,703 of record DJZY01000033.1, read on the forward strand.
GCAAATAAGCCAACGCTCTTAAGAATGGCTCGCTCATCTTGTTCTAGAGCTAGTTTCATTGAGGCGGAGTCTACAGATTCGACACCGATCACACGAATATTTGGCTGTAGATACTTAATATAAGCACCAACACCAGCAGCAAGCCCGCCACCTCCAATTGGTACAAATACAGCATGAATATCTTCTGGGCCTTGTTTCAAGACCTCTAAACCAATTGTGCCTTGTCCTGCAATAACAGAAGGGTCATCATATGGGTGAATAAACTCAAGGCCTTCATCCACGTAGCTCAGCGCTTTTGCAAGTGCCTGATCGAACGTATCGCCATGCAATACAACTTCACCACCATTTGCTCGAACGGAAGCAACTTTAATGTCAGGTGTTGTAGCAGGCATAACAATAACAGCTCGAATACCAAGCTTTTTAGCAGAAAGCGCTACACCTTGAGCATGGTTACCTGCTGATGCGCAAACAATACCTTTGTCCATCACATCGCGAGGCAGCTTACGAATACGGTTATAAGCACCGCGTAATTTGAAAGAAAATACTGGCTGCATGTCTTCTCTTTTGAGATGCAGCTTGTGACCATATTTTTGACTTAAGGAGCTCATTGGCGTCAAAGGTGTTTCAACCGCTAAGTCATAAATTCGTGCTTGTAAAATATCGCGAAAAATTGGCTCTAACCATGCAGGATAACCATCTGGTTTATAAGCTGATTGTGTAAATTGAGGCCAGCTTTGCTGGGTGTCTGAATTATTCACCATTAATCTCCAATATTTTTGACAGCACTAATAGCCTCATCTGGGCATTCATGCATATTTCATCGCGTATCCATCATCATACCGAAAATGAGCTACCTATGATATGCTTTTATACCTGTTAGCCTTCACATTTTACGAGTGATAGACGCTATATTATTTATCAATTCAACAACCAGAGAGAGAATTGAGCATGACAACTTTATCCCCACAAGATCAAGCAAAACAAGCAGCAGCACGTGCAGCCGTTAAGTATGTAGAGCCAGGCACTATCGTTGGTGTAGGTACAGGCAGCACAACGAATTTCTTTATCCAAGAGCTTGGTAAAATTAAAAATGATATTGAAGGTGCAGTTGCAAGCTCCAAAGAGACTGCTCGTCGTCTTGAAGCTGAGGGCATTGAAGTTCTTGATCCTAACTCTGTTGGCACAATTCCTTTATATGTAGATGGTGCCGATGAATTTGACCCACATTTAAACCTCGTCAAAGGTGGCGGTGGCGCACTGACTCGTGAAAAAATTATTGCAGCAATCTCTAAGAAGTTTATTTGCATTACAGATCATACTAAGCAGGTGGATGTGCTCGGTGAGTTCCCTCTTCCGATTGAAGTTATTCCAATGGCTCGTAGTTATGTTGCTCGTGAAATTGTAAAACGCGGCGGAGACCCAGTGTATCGCCAAGGATTCACAACTGATAATGGCAATATTATTCTTGACGTGCACCATCTCAAAATCAGTGAGCCTAAAGCCTTTGAAAGAGAGCTAAATCAAATTGTTGGTGTGGTTACAAATGGCCTATTTGCTAATCGCCCAGCAGATGTTGTGATTATGGCAAATAAAGAGCTTGAAATTGAAACTATCAAACTCTCATAACAAATTAATTCCCTGCCCCTTATCACTTAAGGGGCATTAGCGCCTACTTAAATACTTTAAATCATCAAAAGCATCTAAAATACTATCCGCAGCGGCAAGAAACTTGACCAGTTCAGTGTCCTTTGCTTGGCGGCTTTCGATAAATGCTAAAATATTTAACTTTTCTTGCTGCAATGTATTAAAACGATTTTTTGTCTGTACGAGACCTGAGCTATCTGCTGGATTCAACTTATATTTCTGCGGCATTACAAGGTTATGCTTGGCTCTTGCCATCTTGTATTTTACAGACCCTTCGTTTCGTTTATGCTTTTCGATCTCTGCGTTTAGCTGCCTCAGTTCACTATCGATTTTACGGATAACCTTCGCCTCTGCTGGGGTTAACGACTTAGTGTAAAAAGGAGGCCTTTTAATATTTTCTACTTTCTCATTTAAATCGATATATTCTTTCTTTTCAGCAGTTTTCGACAACTTACTTTTTTTAATTTTACATTTTTTTCGCTGAATATAATCTGCAACTTTTCCGTCAAAGTTAGAACGCTGATCTTTAAATAAATCCAACTTTTCAGTATTCTGATACGAGCACTCTAATACAGCGTTTGCTTTATTTCTCTTATAATCGCGCTTCTCTGTTTGCAGTACTTCCGATTTTGAGCGAACATCTTTCTTTTGATCATCTTCACCAACTAGGGCCTTAAACTCTTCAGGAATATTTACACGATTAATGCTATAAGACTCATTTGCAGCATCAAAACGCTCTTTACACTCCAAAGCATTGTCATATAAGAAATGTAAATTCCAAGTGAGCCTTTCTTTACTTATAGAGTTTTTACCTTGCGATAAACGGCTTGGCTTTCCTGGAGGTACAGATGAAATAAATCGTTCCACAGGAAATGTCATAAGCCCTTTTTCTTCTTCAGAAATTAAGCTACGAGCCTTTTGCAAAGCAGCAGGGAAAGCATCATAATCATCTTCGACTTGAACGTGCCTCTTATCAATATACCGTTGTACATGCTCTTCATATTCTTCACATTTGGCAGAAGCTCTATCGATTTTACCGCCATATTCTTGTGGCGTAAGCTCTAGAATCTGATCATATATTGCTTTTTTTGTATTATACACATCGTCTCTAAATGCTCTCATGTCTTTAAAAACGTGCGAACAAACAGCATTAGTTGTTAGTTGGGATTCTTCTTCACAAAGATCAATAGATGTCATTTTATTTTGAGAGTTTTGCGAATTTATCGAGCCGATTTGACCCTCATCATTAATAGAAAACTGTCGCCTACTTCTGTTTATGCCATTAACATCAGTAGACTCACTCATAAGTTGAGAGTGACTTGAATTGCTTGATACTTGAGTCGTATTTGCCATAATAACCTCCGTTTGAACAATCTGGCGCAATAAAGCCACCATCAAACCCAGCTCTCAAGAATATAACAACTAGCATCTTATTCAAGCATTAAAAGCTTATAGGTACATCGAGTAGGGTGAGGCTTACGCCTCATCCCTCTCACAGAACCGCACGTACGGACCTCGTATACGGCTCAT
>DJZY01000060.1 GCA_002450655.1 Gammaproteobacteria bacterium UBA6940
ATTTTTTACTCCGAACTCACGTTAAGTCAGTGCCTTCTTCTTGAACACCCATTTGGGCAATTTTCTCTGCTGAACGCTGAAAGTTTTGCATGCCATTTTGAATACCAGCAAGACCAGCATTAAATGCAGATGATGGACCACCAATCATAAGATTGTACCTCCGTAGCAGCTAGGCTTATATTCAACCTAGAAGGGAAGCACATTTCTGCTGCCCTCAACTTAATGATACGCAGCACTTGGAAGGTAAACAACAGAACTATTCGCAAAATAGGAAAACTTGAGACCTAATTTGCAAATTAATTCTGCTGTTTTAGCTATTACAGCTATTTTGGATTTTATTTAGGCCTATTTTGGCTTTTTATATAAATTTGATTTGGGTCTTCAGGCAGGCTAAAGTCACTTCCAGCCTCAACGAACTTAAAGAGTCCATCGCCACTGACATCAAGCTCAATTTCACGAATGTGATTGTACTTACGTTGAGTCACTTCTCTCAAAGTATCGCGATTTCTAACGATTGTAGGTCTAAGAAATACTAGAAGATTACGCTTTACACGAGAACGCTCCTGACTTTTAAACAATCGCCCTATAAGTGGAATATCACCTAGAATAGGCACTTTGCTTTCAATATCAGTGTAATCATCTTGAATGAGGCCACCGAGTACAATAGTCTCCCCTTCATCAGCAAGAATGGTGGTTTTAATACTTCTCTTATTTGTAATCAAATCAGCAGAATTTATATTTTCAGATGAAGGAACAACTGCCGATACTTCTTGAACAACTTGAAGTCGAACAACATCGCCTTCATTAATCTGCGGCGTTACTTGTAGTGATAAACCTACATCTTCGCGGCTAATCGTCTGAAAAGGATTCGAAGTGCCATTTGATGTTGTAGTCGTTGAGCCTGTAATAAACGGCACGTTTTGGCCTACAACAATTTCTGCTTCTTCGTTATCTAAAGTCATTAGACTTGGCGTGGACAGTAAGTTTGTATTACTAGCACTTGCTAAGGCCTGTAACAAAACAGCATAACCCGAAGATCCATCAACATCGCCTGCGCCTATAGTAATACCATCGGATAGTGACGGTGTTGACAACCCTGCTACCGCGGAAATGATTGAATTTAAGTTCGTACCAAGATTTGAAAAATTAACACCCATGACTGGTGTTGAAGAGTTAGCATTGACCGAAGCCCATTGAACACCTAAGGCTTCTGACACATCGCCAGAAACTTCAACAACAGCAGCTTCAATCAAGACCTGAGCTCGGCGAACATCAAGTTGACTCACAATCTCCTCAACAACACTCAAGTCGCTTGGGTCAGCTCTTACAATAATCGCATTCTGGCTTTCATCGGCTTGGATCTGAGCTTCAGTAATCTGCTGATTTTCAGCGCTTTTGTTTGTAGACTGAGATAATAGATTCTGCAACATTTCAGCTACATCAGCAGCTTTAGCGTGTCTCAAACGAATTACACGAGTTGAACCAGAGTGGTTAGTAGGCGTATCAAGTCGAGTAATAATGGAGCGAATATGATCACGAGCTTTCTTTTCACCACGAACAAGAATTCGATTTGCTCTTTCATCTGCAACGACTTTTACACGTGATGTTGAAGCTGTGGCACCAGCTTTCGCAGCGCCTGTATCAACAGATGTCAGATTCGAGAGTAGCTCTATTACACTTCCTACCCAAGCATCTTTAAGCTGAATAACCTCAAACTCTTCAGAGTCTGCGGCGTCGAGCTGTTTAATAATTTTCTCGATACGAGCGATATTATCTTGGTGATCACTGATAATAAGTGAATTTGCAGAGACAACGCCTGCAAGGTGACCATACTGAGGCACCATTGGTCTTAAAATAGGAATCAGCTCAAGTGCTGGTGTGTTTTGCACTTGAATAACGCGAGTTACAAGCTCTTGGCTTTTAGGATTCAGCTCATCACGCATGGGCAGGTTATCAGTTTTAACCCCTGCAGCAGGTACAATCTTGGTAAACTCACCAGCTGGAACTGCGGCATAGCCATGCACAGCCAAGACAGCAAGGAATAACTCATAGACTTCCTGAGCATTCATTTCTGCTGTGGACATGACAGATACTTTTGTTTTAACGCGAGGATCAATAATAAAACTCTTTTGAGTCATATCTGCAACCTGCGAAACAAATACCCGAATATCAGCATCTTTAAGGCTAACTTTCCATGTCGGCGCTGCAAAAGCTGGATTCATCCATATGCTACACAGCACTAATACCAGCACGGCCTTGAAACGTTGTGTCATTTTATACTCCACACCACTGTACACCCAGTCAGAACATCACGTTATTTTTGGTGGCTATTTTAATCATTTTTTATTGAGGAACAGGTACGTTTAATGTAAACGTGCGTGTCCCTCTTTGAACTGAAACTCTCACGTTCGAATTCTGCATTGCTGATTGTATCAGCGCCGTATCACTCGAACTGCCTGAAATTGCTTGGCCATCAATTGATGTAATGCGATCACCAACTCTTAACCCCATCGTCGATAGCAAGTCTGTTGGGGCGCTAGAACTAATGACATACCCACCAGTATCACCGGCAACTAACCCCATTTCAGATAAAGCTGCATCAGGATTTTGCGTTAAGTCCTGAGTTAAAGCTTGTACAACAGCGTTTGGCGAATAAACATTTCCAGACTGAACCATCATTCCAAGCTGTGACTGCGCAGGTACTATTGGACCATTTGAGCCACCATTGGACTGTTGAGCTGATCGTCTTAAGAAACTCTCCCTTGCAGCAGCAAAGTCTCGTCTATTTTCAGGTGGCAACGACATAGAGACATCAGCTCCACCAGTAGATTCAGCAAAAGCCAAGGTTTCATATCTTCCATTACGATTGAGTATGACCCTATCGGCAAAAACTTCTTTTAAAGTAACGCCATTGGCAATTTTGTCACCTTCTTTAAAATAGTCTGGTGACTTACCTATTTCACCAATAATCGCCGTAGAAACCGCGCCTTCTTTACCCAAAAAGACACCTAAAAGCTCAAGCTTTAAAGTTGTTTTAGGGGCTGTTACAGGCGCTGGAGCAGCTTCTTTTTTCGCAAGAGAGCCCATTAAGTTCCACTTTTGCAGCTGACCAAGATCTACCTCTGCTAATGGCTCTGCTACGTTTTCTTGCGCATCAGAAGTCGTTAGCGCGGGCTTTTCAACGCCACTAAGTAATAGCCATACAAGTTGAGCAAGATAAATGCCAATCGCGATCAGACAGAGTACAGATACTGCCGAAATACCCCAACGAATGGATTGCTCTTTTATCTCTTTCAACGTTTGGACCTCAATTTAAAAGTGAGACACCTTCGAGCCTCATCAAATAACAATAATTCTTAAAATGCTATTGGCTGCATATCATATCGCCAATTTTTTGGGAAATTTCAAATCTTGGTGGATTTCCACTTTGCCCTCGCAAAGGTGGAGCACCAAAAGCTCTAGCAAACAGATCATATACGATAAAGTTGAAACCTTCACCTGTTGCGCTTGTTTGAATGCCCAGATAATTCCGATTACGACTATCACGTAATTGCAGCTGATAACCTGTCTCTGCTGTATTCACATGATCTATAGCGCCAGATAATGCTGATAAGTTTTGCCTCATCAGTTGCCTATTGTTCATAAACTTCACAGCACCAGCATCCATACTGATCTGACCAGAGGCAGACTCTAAAAGTCCCTTATCTAAATCAACTATTAGATTAACGTCATTTAAAACAAGGTCACTTTCTGAATCCACAAGCTCAGGCACAACCAACTGAATCATTTGCGGAGTGAGTACACCATTTAAATGTTCGAGTTCAAATGATGAAAATGGCGCACAAGTTTGCCTAAACAAACTTGCAGCCAATGGGACATTCAGAGAAGCATTGAGTTCCCCTGGTCGTGATGTTTGATGAAATGATTTTATTTTTACATCAACACAAAAATCCATCATCAAGAGACAGCTTTTTTGAACAGACCACTCAAGTAAGTATCGATTCTTCTTTTGGCGCCCAGCCAAAAGCATTTGACCATCCCAGACAGTGCCTCTTACTGCTTGAATTGCCGCAACTCGCTTTTGAGTTAAATAATGATTTTCGGGAATAACTAAAGTTGCAGGCACTTTTGCTGCGAGAACGACCAGCATCGTAATAAGTACAAGTGCAACTGCTGCAGCTCTCATTTTACATCTTCCATATTTATGTCAAATTAAGGATGGCACCAATATTAACTTTTTCAGATAAGCTTGGTGTACGCCCCATCCTAAGTAATGCAGCCGCCTCATTAATCCTTAAGCAAACTCTAAAAAAACTAACCTTTAAATTCTTTTTCAAAGATCTGCTTTAAAAAACGACCAGTATGTGACTCAGGCACTTCGCTGATCATTTGAGGTGTACCAGTAGCAATTATAGTACCGCCGCCATCGCCCCCTTCAGGGCCCAAATCTACAATCCAATCAGATGTCTTAATAACATCAAGATTATGCTCAATAATAATTAAAGTATTGCCTCTATCTCTTAGAGTATGGACCACCTTTAACAATTGTTGTATGTCATGGAAGTGCAGGCCTGTCGTTGGCTCATCTAAAATATACAAAGTTCGACCTGTATCACGCTTTGAAAGCTCTTTTGAAAGCTTGACTCGCTGCGCTTCACCACCAGACAAAGTAATAGCACTTTGTCCCAATCGAATATAACCAAGACCTACATCTATTAGTGTCTGCAATTTCTTTGCAATTGAAGGAATAGCTTCAAAAAACTCAAGCGCTTGCTCAATTGTCATATCGAGCACATCGTAAATGTTTTTACCCTTGTATTGCACGCTAAGTGTTTCTGGATTGTAGCGTTTTCCATGACATTCGTCACAAGTCACGTATACATCTGCTAAGAAATGCATTTCAACCTTAATAGTGCCATCACCTTGACAGGCCTCACAACGACCGCCCTTCACGTTGAATGAAAAACGACCTGGTTTATAACCTCTTGCTCTCGCTTCAGCTGTACCAGCAAATAGCTCACGCACAGGCGTAAAAATACCAGTGTATGTTGCAGGGTTAGAACGTGGCGTTCTTCCAATTGGGCTTTGATCAATATCGACACACTTGTCAAAGTGCTCTAAACCTAAAATTGTTTCATGATCTGCAGATTGAAGTAAGCGAGCTTTGTTTAATTCTTTCGCAGCTTCTGGATACAGTGTTCCGTTAATTAAAGTTGACTTACCACTACCTGATACACCTGTAACACACGTAAGTAGACCAACAGGAATATCAACGGATACATCTTTAAGGTTATTACCCTTCGCACCTTTAATTTCGATTAACGCTTCTGGATCTGGGTTACGAATCACATCAGGTGTTCTAATTTTTTCTTCACCAGACAAATATTTACCTGTAATAGAACGAGGCTCGTTAATAATATCCTGCTCAGAGCCTGCAGCAACAACTTCACCGCCATGCTCACCTGCCATTGGACCAATATCAATAATAAAGTCCGCTGCACGAATTGCATCTTCATCATGCTCTACAACAATAACGGTATTACCAAGATCTCGTAATCGAGTTAATGTCTCTAATAAACGTTCGTTATCTCGTTGATGCAATCCAATGGATGGCTCATCAAGCACATACATAACACCGACTAAGCCAGCACCTATTTGGCTTGCAAGGCGTATACGTTGCGACTCACCACCAGATAAAGTATCTGCAGAACGATCAAGCGTTAAGTAATCAAGACCAACATTCACTAAAAAATGCAATCGTTCTCTAATCTCTTTCATGATAGGCACTGCAATTTTTCCTGACGCACCTTTCAAACTCAGCTCTTCAAACCACTTCGACGCTTTTTTTACAGATAAACGCGTTAAAGCAGGTAAGCTTTCGTTTGAAATAAAGACATTTCTAGCAGTTTCATTTAAACGAGTACCATCACATACATTACAAGGCTTGTGCCTAATGTATTTCATTAAATCATCACGAACACTATTTGATTCGGTTTCTCTATAACGCCTCTCAAAGTTTGGCAAAATCCCTTCAAATGTTGAGCGACGTACATAACGACCACCTCTATCATTTGAATAGGCAAATTCAATTTCTTCATTGCTGCCATTTAATAAGATATCTTGATGCTTTTTTGAAAGCTTTGCGAATGGCTTGTGCACATCAAAACCATAATGGTCTGCAAGTGATTCAACCATCTGGAAATAAAACTGGTTTCGAGGATCCCAGCCGCGAGCAGCGCCCTCTGCAAGACTCAGCTCTGGTTCAATAATAAGATCTGGATCAAAGTACTGTTTCTTACCTAAGCCATCACATTCTGAACATGCACCTGCTGGATTATTAAAAGAAAAGAGTCGAGGCTCTAATTCTGAAACAGAGTGTCCACAATAAGCACAGGCAAAACGAGACGAAAAGAGCATTGGCTCAAAATCACCATCTTTCATTGGTGCAACAATAGCAAGGCCATCTGCAAGTTTGAGCGCAGTTTCTAGAGAGTCAGCTATACGCGAGCTTGTGTCTTTTCTCACTTTGAAACGGTCAACGACAGCCTCAATAGTATGCTTCACTTTTTTATTGAGTTTCGGTAGATCATCCAAATCATACATTTTAGAGTCAACACGAACTCGTACAAAACCACCAGCTTGCAGTTGGTCAAACACTTGTGAGTGCTCGCCTTTACGCTCTCGCACAATCGGCGCAAGAATCATGGCTTTTGTTTCTTCTGGTAGCTTCAAAGTGTTATCGACCATCTGTTTTACAGTCTGCGCTTTCAGTGGCACATTATGCTCTGGGCAACGTGGCTCACCCACTCGAGCAAAAAGTAAACGAAGGTAGTCATAAATTTCTGTCGTTGTTCCCACTGTTGATCGTGGATTATGTGATGTGGTTTTTTGCTCAATCGATATAGCAGGTGATAACCCCTCAATTGAGTCAACATCTGGTTTTTCCATGAGTGATAAAAACTGTCGAGCATAAGCAGAGAGAGACTCTACATAACGACGCTGTCCCTCTGCGTAAAGTGTGTCAAATGCGAGAGATGACTTTCCCGAGCCTGACAGACCAGTAATAACGACCAGCGAATCACGAGGGATATCAACACTGATATCCTTAAGGTTATGAGTTCTAGCACCCTTAATTCGAATCATAATTTTTCCCTTTACTACTGAGGCTTTGCCCTTAAATAAAGCTGAACTGCAAATTTTGCAGTTCCATTACTGTTGAGATGAGTTCATACGCAATATAATAAGCCGCTCAACATGCGCTACATTAGTTAAACAAGTATGATAATCTACACTAATTCCATCCATAGGTATTTAGAAAAGCACTTAAAGAAGCACAGGTTACTTTTCTCACTTGCTAAAGTAAACATATTCGGGATGTTGGCACTTGGGCTTAAAACAAAACACCCTCACATGAGGTCCTGACATGAATACAGACAACAACTTACAGCATCGAGGTATGAACAAGCTATGAACTCGAGCGAAAGTCGCACTACCGCCAGCCTTGCCCTCTTATTTGCAATCAGAATGCTTGGCCTCTTTATTCTTCTTCCAGTACTGACCGTCCTTGGTTCTGACCTTGAAGGCGCAACACCTGCTCTGCTTGGATTTGCAATTGGTGTTTACGGACTGACTCAAGCATTTTTACAGATTCCTTTTGGTGCATTATCTGATAAATATGGCCGCAAACCATTTATTATTTTTGGCCTAACCCTATTTGTATTAGGCAGCCTTGTAGCCGCCGTCTCTGATAGCATTTGGGGCGTAATTCTTGGTCGCGCCTTGCAAGGCAGTGGTGCAATTGGAGGAGTCATTACAGCACTGGTTTCAGACGTCACTCGCCCTCAAGTTCGCACGAAAGCTATGGCAATGATTGGCGCAAGTATTGGTAGCGCTTTTTTAATTGCTCTTATCATTAGTCCTATTTTGGGATCAATAATTGGCTTACACGGTTTGTTTGTTTGCATAGCAGGACTTGGCCTCATTGGTTTAGCCATCGGCTTAATGACGCTACCTGGCTCAGTCATGCCTTCAGTCGACCCTGACTACACAAGATCTCACTCAATTTCTCAACAGTTAATTAATGCAGTTAAACACCCACAGTTATTCCGCTTATTCTTAGGTGTATTACTTCTTCATCTTCTTCAAACAACATTGTTTGTCGCCATGCCGCAGCTACTGGTTATTACACATCAGTTCCCAATTGGTGAACACTGGAAGCTTTATCTTCCAGTGATGCTGCTTTCATTTATTTTTATAATTCCATTGATTGTCTTGGGAGAAAAAAGAGGTGGCACTCGTAATATTATGCTTGGCATGATTGTAACGATGCTGGTGAGCTGCTTAATAATGCTGACCCAACTTACATCCTTCTCATGGTTAGCTGTTGGACTGTTCCTATTCTTCGCAGGCTTTAATGCTCTTGAAGCAATGATGCCTTCACTTGTCAGTAAAATTGCGCCAGCAGGTCAAAGAGGCGTTTGTATGAGTTCCTACTCAACATTCCAATTCTTTGGTGCTTTCCTGGGCGGCAGCCTAGGAGGCATAATGTACAGCCGTTTTGACTTTAACGGTGTACTGCTTTTAGACGTGCTTGTATTAGGTGCTTGGCTCCTATTAACACTAGGACTATCAGCCCCTGCTGACATAAAAGCTATGACGATTTCAACACATGAAATGGAAGCAGATAAATCGAAGCTTGCCAAGCTCCTTTTAAGTCTTCCGGGAGTACGTGAAGTCTTTATTAGTGAAACCGAAGATGTGGCTCACATTAAAGTTGATAAGAAAATTTTTGACAATGCGTTCTTAGAAGATTTGCGATTATTTAGAGCAGCAGAACAATAGGCACCTTACGTACGGCCCCCTTCTCTGCAAGACAATAAGTTGATATAAAAAGGCATTCGTGTGAAACAAAACGAATGCCTTTTGTGAATATAGGATTACATCATGACAACTAAACAAAGCGTTGACCTTATTCTTTACCCGCGCTGGCTTGCGCCAATGTCTGCAACTCCTGCTGAAGCAAAAGCAGGCGCAGTTGCATTTCTTGAAAACCATGCCTGTGTAATTCATCAAGGTAAAACTCTTGACGTTCTTCCTCAAGATGAATGCCGCCAAAAATACTCAGCTCAATTTGAATATAACCTCTCTAAACATTTACTCATGCCAGGCCTATTCAATGGCCATGCACATAGTGCTATGGCACTTTTAAGAGGCTTTGCTGATGACTACCCTCTTATGACGTGGTTGCAAGAACATATATGGCCAGCAGAAGGCAAACACGTTTCTGAAAGCTTTGTTAAGACAGGCAGCGAGTTAGCCATCTGTGAAATGCTTGCCTCTGGTATTACCTGCTTTAATGATATGTATTTCTTCCCTGGCACTCTAGGTGAAGTACTCCGTGATGCAGGGCTTAAAGGCTCAATCAGTGGTCCTATTTTAGAGTTTCCAACACCATGGGCTCAAAATGCAGATGAATACCTTGCGAAAAACACTGACCTGATTCAAGAGTTTAATAAAGGTGGCGATATTCAGTTTGGTTATGGTCCTCATGCGCCATACACAGTTTCCAATGCTACTTTTGAGAAGATTATTGACCAAGCCCAAGCAAACAACACTTGGATACATACGCACTTGCATGAAACTGCATTTGAAGTACAGCAGAGCATGACTGACTTTGGCATGAGGCCAGTGGCTCGTTTAGCAAAACTTGGTCTTTTCGATGTCCACTCTCAAGCTGTGCATATGACACAAATTAATGATGAAGATATTGAAAACCTTGCAGGTAAAAAGTGTCATATTATCCATTGCCCAGAATCTAATCTGAAGCTTGCAAGCGGCTTTTCTCCAATCCAAAAGCTCTACAATGCAGGACTGAATATCAATATCGGTACAGATGGTGCTGCAAGTAACAACGATCTTGATATGGTCAGTGAAACTCGCACTGCAGCCCTACTTGCAAAAGCAGTTGCTGAAGATGCGGAAGCATTTCCTGCATATCAAGCGATGTACAGTGCAACTCGCGGTGGTGCCTTAGCCTATGGTCGTGACAAAATGGGCTCAATTGAAGCAGGTTTCGAAGCTGATATGATCGCTGTCAATCTTGATGATTTAAATACACAGCCTGTTTTTGACCCTATTGCTCAGTTTGTATACGCAAGCAACAATCGACAGATTAGCCATGTATGGGTCAATGGTAAGCTTGTTTGTGAGCATGGCCAAGTACGAGTTATCGATACAGATAAAGTACGTCACGATGTTGAACAATGGCGACAAAAGCTCAAAGGCTAATAACATCAAGACTAAGAACATCTACAGATTTAGATAAAAACACAAGGTTTTATTATGAACTCACAAGATACAATGAGCGCATCCAACAGAGATGATGCAGAACTTGATAAGTTTTCCAAACAAGCAAAAGAATGGTGGGATCCTAAAGGCCCGCTATGGACACTTCATAAAATAAACCCTCTACGCTCATCATTTATCGATAGCATCGTCAATGTAGCTGAAAAAAGGCTACTCGATGTTGGCTGTGGTGCGGGCCTTCTGAGTGAAGCCATGGCATTTAGAGGCGCAAATGTCACTGGTCTTGATTTAAGCTCATCAGTTCTTGCAGCTGCACGCCAACATGCACAAATCAGCAACCTTTCAATTGAATATGTTGAAAAACCAGTTGAAACTTTTGCAGCAGAAAATGCTGAATCTTACGACGTGATTACTTGCATGGAAATGCTAGAACACGTACCAGACCCATCTTCAATCGTGAAATCCGTCGCTCAAACACTAAAACCCGGTGGCTATGCCTTCTTCTCGACGTTAAATAGAAAACCAATGGCATTTTTACAGGCCATTCTTGGTGCTGAATATATTATGGGTATGGTTCCTAAAGGCACTCATACTTATGAGAAGTTTATACAGCCTTCTGAGCTTGCGAGCTGGTGCCGTACACAAAACCTTGAATTACTCAAAATGAAAGGTCTTGGCTATAATCCTCTCACTAAAAACTTTTCGCTCAACAATAAAACAGATGTTAACTACATGATTGCGGTGCAGAAAAACCATGCTTAATACTCGATTTGAAAACATAAAAGGCGTGTTCTTTGATCTGGATGGAACGCTTATTGATACAGCACCTGACTTCGTTGTCACTGTGAATCAATTACGAGCAAAGTACAACCTACCAGCACTCACAGATAAAGACATTCGCTTTCATGTATCAACTGGCGCAGGTGGATTGGTCGAGGCTTGTTTTGAAACAGAAAATGAAGAGAGCTTCAATCAAGTAAGACAAGAGTTACTCGACTTATATTTTGACTTAAACCACCCAGAGTCGCGTTTATTTCCTGCTGCTGATAGTTTTTTGTTGAAACTTGAAGAAGCAGGCATCCCTTGGGGTATTGTCACAAATAAACCTGAGAAATTTGCGGTACCACTGATTAAACGACTTGGCCTTGAGAATAGACTTGTTTGCTTACTTTGCCCTGATCATGTGCAAAATAAAAAGCCTCATCCAGAGTCTCTTTACCTTGCCGCATCCATGGCAAAAGTTGATCCTAAAGACTGTATTTATTTTGGTGATCACCGCCGTGATATCGAAGCAGGCAAGGCTGCAGGCATGCTAACTGCGTCCGTTGAGTTTGGGTATATTCCACCAAATGATACAGCGGCGAGCTGGAAAGCCGACTATCACTTTGACACATTCGAACATATCTATAATACTCTATTCACACAATAATCACGGAATACAAATGCCATTAGATTTATCACAACATTACATTCTTATTACTGGTGCAACCGGTGGCGTTGGACAAGAACTTGCGCGCCAATTGGCAAGTACTGGTGCAACCTTAATTCTTCATGGCAGAAATACCGAAGCGCTTGAAAAGCTTGATGATGCAATTCACAAAGAAACCCCTGAAGCTCAAACTATTATTTGGCCTCTAGACTTTCTAAAAGCAAATGAGCAATCCGTCAGACCAACGCTTGAAGAACTAAACCAGCACATTCCATACTTAAGCCTTATCTTCAACTGTGCAACGCATGTAGGTCAACAATCGCCTCTTCTACAGGAACCAAATGATACCTGGATGAAGGCTATACAAGTTAATGTGGAAACACCACGTCTTATAATGAAAGAAGCACTCCCATTACTTCAAGCTGCCCCATTAGCCCAAATTTTCTTTTTTATGGATGAAAAAAGAGATGTACTCTATGAGGGGGCATTTAGTATGACAAAAGACATGTTGTTGCATATATCAAGACAATTAAACCTTGAATTTGAAAAGATTAACAATATCCAAACAGAAGTTTTAACTTTGCCACCATTATACTCGGCATTAAGAGCAAAAAGATTTCCTGGTGAAGAGCCTGATGCGAATATCATGCCTTCAGTAGCAGTAAAGTCGCTCATTGAGCGACTATTTAATAAGCCAGTCTAATACACTTTATAAAGATATAAAAAGTGTTTTAGAAGGCTATCATGGAGATAGATGAAATGGATTTCAGTCACAAAAAACATCAACCAAAAAGTGCTCAGATTCGTAAAACTGATTCACGTTTTCAAGATGCAGACAATCCTGAGATTACACCCTTAGACATGACTCAGCTTCAACTCTTAGTCCTGCAAAAACTACAAACAAGCCTTGATGTTGAAGAACTGCTCAATATGTTTAAAGACTCTCTTCATGAACTCACTGGTGTAACACAGGTAACATTTAACCCGGCTTTTACACAGCATACAACTGATAATAAAATAACAACATCCCATATTCAGCAATTAAAACTATTCACTCGTGAGCATTATTTAGGTCAATTAAATATTGAATTCGAAGAAGAACCAAGCGAAAAAGCGCTTAAAATTAATGAAGAGGCCGCAAAATTGGTTGCCTTCCCTCTTCAAAATGCACTTGAATATCAGCAAGCCCTTTTATGTTCAGAGCAAGATACTTTAACTGGCATTAAAAATAGAAATGCCATGGATAGTGCGTTAGAAAAAGCCTGTGATGCATCAAAAAGATATAATACCGACCTCAGCATTTTAATGATCGACATTGATCATTTTAAAAAGGTCAATGATACCTATGGTCACCTGACAGGTGATAAAATTCTGCAAAGACTCACAGCTGTATTAAAACAAAGCTGCCGACTTGCAGACGAAGCATTTCGATTTGGCGGCGAAGAGTTTTTAATGCTTTTACAAAATACAGCGCAAGACGGTGCGCTGGAAATGGCTGAGCGCATTCGAAAATCAATTGAAATTAATGACTTTGGTGGTGTTCTGGAAGAAAAAGACCTTCCTTTAACTGTCAGCATTGGTGTAGCACAACGAGACCTAAATGATGACATTCAACAACTTATTGAAAAAGCAGATCAGTCACTTTATTTTGCAAAACGCCACGGGCGCAACCAAAGTATTGTTTATTCTGAAGAAATTAAAAATGATAGCCCGAGCTCATGAGGCATATTAGACCATTAACTTAAAATTCAGAAGTACCTTTGTATATTGAAACTAAGAGGCCTTGGTTGTGGTCAAAGGGTGAGAGCCATTTGCCACTTGATACTAACAATACCATTCCTTCACTGATCAATAGATTATTTTTGAGTGAATATACAAAGGAGCCTGAATATGTTGACGCGTTTTAAGCCTTTTTTTAAAACCTCAAAAGTTGCCACTATTACAGCTATTGCTGTACTTACGACAAGCACACTATCAACTCAAGCTCATGCAGATAGCGAAACCAATGCGCTGATTGCTGGCTCTCTTCTAGGTTTAGCCGTTGGTCTTTCCGTAGACCGCCCTACAACAGAAGTTCATAGAACTACAGTTATTGAGCGAACTCCATCAAGATATAATCATTCGTTTTATCGTGAACGTGAACATCGCAATAATCACCACTACCGTGATGAAAGACGCATTCACAGACGCTACTCTACATCGCAACAAGCTTACTCAAATAGTAATGTATACCCAAACCACCCACACAAACATTACTCGACACAGCATAGAGATACTCGCTACCACTATCAGCCACAACAGGTGAAAGAAACACAAATTACGATCCGTGAAACTTTACCAGCTAACCGACCAGATACTGGAAAGAGAATCATTATCAGGTAATTATACATTATTAGCTAAAGCCGCTATTATGGCGGTTTTTTTGTATTAAAAGGCTTCCAATTTTACTCTCATTCATTAAAAGAAAACCTATACTTTTAAGCATGAGCAAAAAACAATACGATTATCAAAATATTAAGCTTGAGTATATTGACCGTAAAACGTTACGAACACTTCGTGCACGTTTCACTGATATCAATAACGGCCGTCTGTATCGGACTTCGCAAGGACTGAACGATAACCAAAGATCCTTTTTTCACTCTCTTGCATTAATGCTACATATTAATCACCCTCTCCTACCTGGGTATGTCAGTAAAAATACTCCTGCCGCAATTTCAGGCTTTATACCTGATAAAGCACACATACTCTCTTTGAAGAAACTCTTTAAAACTTTTGAATATAAGCACCAAGCAATCGAAGAAGCTGAAATCCATAGTATTTTTCTCATGGGCAGTACAGGTTCTGTTGCGCACGCCGGTGGCAGCGATATGGATATATGGATTTGCCATAAACCAGGTATATCCCCAGAACGCATGGCAATGCTTGTAAAAAAACTTGATCAAATTTCAACATGGGCAAAAAAGGAAGTTGCATTAGATGTTTGTTTCTTTCCTATGAATGCTGACTTGTTCAAAAATGGAGGCCATGAAAGTGCTGTAGGCGATGAGGACTGTGGAAGTGCTCAACACTATTTACTCCTTGATGAGTTTTATCGTTCAGGACTTTTATTAGAAGGCCGCTACCCCATGTGGTGGCTTATCTCACCTGATATTGAAGAACATTATGATGAATATGTTAACTTCATTTTAGAACGCAAATTTATTGGCGATGATGAGGCGATTGACTTTGGACGAATACCTACAATTCCTGCTGGTGAGTTTGTTGGTGCAGGTATATGGCAGTTGTATAAAGCAATTGACTCTCCATACAAGTCTGTTGTCAAAATCATGCTTACGGAGGCCTATGCTGCAGAGTACCCGAACGTAGTCCCTGTATCTATGGTTTTTAAAAGGATGGTTCATGATGGTATTGATGAATTAAATGCGCTTGATCCATACATGCTTGTCTACAAGAAAATTGAGCTTTATTTACAGAACTCTAATACGCTCTCACGGCTTGAGTTAGCGAGACAATGTTTTTACCTTAAAACAAAAGTTGATGCTTCTAAAATTAAAAAAAATGAAACCAACTGGCGTCGAAAACTAATGCATGAAGTGACTCAAAGCTGGGGTTGGGATCAGGAGCTATTGCTTGAGCTTGATAAACGGATAGACTGGAATATTCAAGAAGTTATTACACGTAAAAAGCTACTGGTTCGTGAAATGAATGCAAGTTACCGTTTCCTTCTTGCTTTTGCAAAAAAATTTAAATCAGAAGTTAAAATTAATACTGCAGATATATCAATCCTTGGCCGAAAATTACATGCAGCCTTTGAGCGTAAACGTGGCAAAATAGAAAAAGTAAACCCTAAAATAGCACCAGATATTACTGAAGAATCTTTAACCTTTATTCTTGAAGAAGATCAAGACCCTGCCCTTAATGTATGGAATATTTATTCAGGACCGCTCAACCAAATAATCCCAGGTGTTACTTCACCAATAAAGCGTTCAAGAAGCATGATTGAATTACTTGCATGGAGCTATTTCAATAAAGTTTACTTCGGTGGCTCACACCTTCAAATCCAAGCACCAAATGTTAGTGTTCAAAAAACAACTGAAGCCTACGAGATTATTGAAAAACACTTCCCAGAAAAACACAAATCAACTAAGTTAGAAGCATTCAACTCTCCTAGCACGATTAATAAATTTCTCATCATGGCTGAATTTACGAACCCAGCCACATACGATATTAAATTTGAAAAAGGCTTTAATTATTCCGATCCATTTAACCAGAGTACCAACCCTCCAGCAGCGATAAATTTAATTGATGTGATTACCACTAATACGTGGAATGAGACGGTTTGCTATAACTATTCAGGCACAGAGGCAATTATACAGTGTCTTGTTCAAATCCTCATGGATCTTCCGCCACCAGATGCTCAGTTTGATATTAATGTTGAAGTTGGGAGTAATCATCATCGCGATATAATAAAACCTCGCATAGAAAGAATTTTAGGTGAGTTTTTTATTTGCTTTCATCAAGAAAAACATGCAAACCATGCGCGCTTCATCATTGAAATTGGCAATCAAATCTATGGAATCCAACCTCGTCAGGATAATGTTTTTACAAAGAAGTTTAGAAATACCGATGCTCTTACCAAGTGGTTAAGTGAACCTCAACCAGTTTTTAGCCCTGTTATTTTTGAAACCTATACACAGCCACAGTCATCTATAAATCTGGCTGCTAAATATAATTCACCAGATACGATTCAAGTGCATTATGAGATTTTTGGGAATAAGGCTGAAGTTATTATCTTTGATGAAATGGGCTCTCTTTATACCTATACCACAGGCTTCTCAAGCGACCAGCACTTTATTGCACATACCTACCGCTTTTTAAGAGCCATAAAAGAGCGTCAGGAGCTAAGCAAGATGGAGCTCATGGACACAGATCTGTCCAAAGATGAGATTGAATTTTATGAAATATTTACTGACTTTAGAAAAAGAAGCCTTGTAGCCTCTAAACAAAATATCTTCCACCATATCGAGCAAGAAGTCTTTACTGAGATTATCGCAATCCTTGATCAGTCATCAGATGGCCAAACAAGCTACAAAATTTATTGCGATGAACTTGAGTTTTCAGATTTGGAGTTTGGCGCTAATTTATATCTTGAGGTCGCTCAGTATGTAAAAAGCTTACGCAACCCAAATAGCTCCAACTACCCTATTTATTTAACTGATTTAGATATGAGCGGACTTCATATTGCGAACAGCGCTTCAAGCTCGCTACAGATAACTCAATACTTGCACTATAAACAAGAAATAGAATCCAAACTCAATAACTCATTAAATAAACTTCTCTAGGGTATCTCTATTTTAATAATTTGTGACGCTCTTCACAGACACTGATGCTATTTTCTATCGATAATGCTGAGCTTTTGGAGTTCAAATCAGATGTCTTTTGCACGCATATACTCTCGTGGTCGTATTGGTATTGATGCCCCTTTGGTTTCAGTTGAAGTGTTTATTTCTAAAGGTTTACCAAGCCTGTCTATTGTTGGTCTACCCGAAACAACTGTAAGAGAAAGCCGCGATAGAGTTCGCAGTGCCTTAATCCATTCAGGCTTTGAGTTTCCAAAATATAGGGTTGTTGTTAATTTAGGCCCTGCAGATTTACCAAAAGAAGGTGGTCGCTTTGATCTTGCTATTGCAATAGGCATGCTGGCAGCAAGTGGTCAAATCCCTCTTGATAACTTAGATCAGTATGAGTTTATTGGAGAGCTATCTCTCTCAGGTGAGCTCCAATCTGTTCCTGGAGCACTTGCTTCTAGCCTTGCTTGCTGTAATTCTGAACGATCATTAATTTTACCAGAGCAAAACCTCAAAGAGGCAAGCCTCTATCAAAAAGCTAAAAGCTTTGGTGCAAAAGACCTCGATAGCGTCTGCCAATTCTTTCTTGAAGATGAGCCACTCATGCAAAGTTCGTCAAGCGCATCAGGGCTTAATAAAGCTCCTGACTACACGTATCAGCATAATCTTAGCGAAGTTTATGGACAACCTTTTGCTCGTAAAGCTTTAGAAATCGCCGCTGCGGGGCAACATCACCTTTTAATGATAGGCTCACCTGGGTCAGGTAAAACAATGCTCGCAGAAAGGCTCATCACTATTCAACCAAAACTCTCCACAGAAGAGTCACTGGAAATTGCCCGCCTTTACTCATGTCGAGGGTTGTGGAATGAGTCCCTTTGGGGTAGCAGGCCTTTTAGAGCCCCCCACCATACTTCATCGTCAGCAGCACTTGTTGGCGGCGGCAGTAAGCCTTTACCTGGAGAAATATCACTTGCTCACAAAGGTGTGCTCTTCTTAGATGAATTACCCGAATTTGAACGTCGTGCCCTTGAGGTGCTACGAGAGCCCTTGGAATCACGTCATATTACGCTTTCTCGTGCAGCATTACAGATTAGTTATCCAGCAAATTTCCAATTAGTCGCAGCAATGAACCCTTGCCCCTGCGGCTATAGGGATGATCCTGTAAAAAAATGTGAATGTCCACCTCAAGCCATTGCTCGCTACCAGTCAAAACTTTCAGGACCATTAATGGATAGAATTGACCTGCAAGTTCGTGTACCGCCTACCCATCATAAAACCTTACTTGAACAACAAGAGCCGGGAGAGTCCTCACAATTGGTGCAGGAAAGAGTACAAATTGCTGCAGATATACAGCTTGAAAGGCAAGGCTGTTACAACTCTCAACTTAAAGGGGACCAACTTAAAACCCACGGGGCAATGACAAGTGAAGCTCAAGAGTTTCTCATTAAAGCCTCAGATACACTTTGCTTATCTGCTCGAAGCCTGCATAGAGTTATAAGGGTTGCTCGAACCATAGCAGATCTTAAAAAAGAGCCCAAAATAGAAAAAAAACATATAACACAATCACTTAGCTTTAGACTAGATCAGTAATTTAGCTTATAATCTAGACCAAAGTTATATGATGTTATCACTTGGACGGCAGGATGCTAACCGGTGATATCGATTTATTATATTTGATATTCCATACAAAGTGTGTAAGATAGGATCTATTGTAGGCGCCAAGAGATGATGCCTACAGCCCCCTAACCTCTGTATCGAGACTGTCATATGTTCGGTGTAATGCAAAAATACAATAAGAAGCAATAAAGATAAGAAAACTATACTCGACACATCACAAGTGATTGCATAAGAAGAATCCAAGGATGATAAGCTGAACACGGACGTTCCGCACAGGCCTTGCTCTTAAAAAGCAGGCCTGAGCAATCCAAACCTAGTCTTATGACTTTTTAAATTATGTAATTTAAAAAGCTGCCAATATACGTTCTATTGGCCATAAGCAGCTCATTTGGAGGACTAAGTGAATCAAGATATTTTTTGCGGCTTTTCAGGTACATCAGGGAGCTATTTGCTTGCCCTGACGAAAAGCGCTGAAAAAGTGTATGGCATTTCATCCGATCACTTACTTCAGATGACAAGCCTGAATCCTGATTCATTTGGCCATGAATACCATGTGGTTCCTGTTTTCTATCTTGCCAATATTATTTCCCAACTCGTTAATTTAACTGGCGACCGCATGGTAGGTCTTAAGCTCGCCCAACATATTAGCTTAAGAGCCTTTGATACCTTGGGTTACCTTCTCATGCACTGCGAAACTATTGGCGAAGGCTTACAACGGATTCAACGATTTGAAAAACTTGTGATGGAACATAGCGTCACTCAAATTGAATCCGCAGATGGGCTTACTCAAGTCAGCTGGAATTTTGATTATAATAATGATTGTGTTCGATACTTTCGTGAGCTGATTATCAGTGGCTGGGTCTCCATGGTTCAGCGAATGACACAACATAAATTACCATTACACAGCATCCACTTCTCTCACTCAAACCCTTGGGAAAATACAGAAAAAGAACAAAGCGCTCTTGAAGAGTATGAAGCTATTTATGGGTGCCCTGTCGTTTTTAACAGTACCTGGACTGGTGCCTGCTTTGAAGAACAATATATGAGCCTATCCTATGGCCAAGCAGACCCTCGCTTAAAAGCAATTATGGAAGAGTATGCAGAACTCATGCTCTCAAATTTAGACTCGCATCAATCATTTATTCACCATGCTAAAGTCACCATATTTAAACAGTTATTAAATGGCGAAACAGGTTTTGATAGCTTTGCAGAGCTAATGCATTTAAGTACCCGTGCACTTCAAGCTCGATTCCAAAAATTAGGTGTCACATACGGTGATTTGCTAGATGAGATTAGACGAATGCTCTCATTGATTTATCTCGAAGATACAGGTATTTCAAGCTTAGAGATTGGCATGCTATTAGCCTATAACGATCAAAGTAGTTTTGCACGAGCATTTAAACGTTGGACAGGACACACACCTAAGCAATATAAAGAAAAAGTGGAACAGCACAGGTCGTACTATGCACAAATGCACTTAGAAGATGAAGATGAATTGCAGACCGCTAAAATTTGAAAGGCTCCAGATGTTTAATTATCTCAATAAAAAAGGCGCTTCATTATTCAGATAGCGCCTTTTTTATTGCATCAATTAATTTTAAGAGTCAAAGTAATCAATAAGACCATTTGGCGGCTCAAAACCTGATGCTGATCGAATTGTATTAATGAGTTTCACTGTGGATAAACCATCTTCAATAGAGCACCCTACAGTTTGCCCCATACGAATAGACTTTAAAAATGCTGCAAATTGACGCTTGTAAGATTCATTTCTTACACCGTCCATTTGGATCACTTTCATTTGAGAAGTACGACTTTCAGCAATGTAATGATGTAAAACTTGGTTTACACCATCCCACTCTGCTGTACCTTTATCACCAAAGACTGTACAGGTTCTATGACAGCTGCGACGACAAAAGTCCATTGTCACACTAATTGGAATAGGTGTACCACGACGTGGATCAAAGAACACCAATTCAAAAATAGCAAGATCTTCAACATCAATATCCATATCAGACTTATGATATAGGCTTGAATGCTTGACGATCATTGGGCCAAAAATCCACTGGAGATAATCAATTTCATGACTTAGCTCCATAAGAACCCCGCCGCCTCTATGAGCAGAAGCCGCGATACTCTCTTTGTAAGAAACCCCAGGGCTCCAATCAGGCAGGTATTGACCAACATCGACTTTAACATGCAGTAAACGACCAAGCTCTCGATGTTGAATCATTTCTTTTAGGGCTCGTATTGACGGCACATAACGTAGATTGTATCCCACACACATTGTGAGCTTTTTCTCATCACGAATCTTAACAAGCTCTTCAAAACGTGTTGCATCAAGACACAATGGTTTCTCTATTAAAAGATGAACCCCCATCTTTGCTAAGGCAATCGCATCATCCATATGGCGATCGGTAGATGAGCAGATAATACCAATTTGAGGATAGAATTGCGCTTCAAGCATTTCCTCGAAATTATGTACATGAACATCTGCTAGTGGAGAGGTACGACCAGACGACGAAGCTAGACATATTTCTGCACTTGGTAAAATTTCTCTCACAACAGCACAGTGAAGCTGTCCTAAACTTCCACCACCAACGATAACAACCTTATCGATAAGCAGCTCTGATGCATAATTTTTCATTATTATCCCCTTTACTAAGGATTAGGCCCCTAATGAAGACTGGGCTCACTATTCATTTACAATATCTTTAAAAGGCTTATTTCGCCTAAGTCTCTCCAATATAGTTCATTTGATACTCTTCTGTATCAAATAAAATCCACTTGCAGCGACAACTAAAATTCTTTTTCATGGAGGTCAATAATAATTGGATCATGATCCGAGACTGGATTTTGTTTTTCCAGAGCACCTTCTGGTGGATTATTTATATTCCACACCTGAGCAGTTAAAGTGCTTTTTTGACCTAGTTTATCAAGACTCTTCACTAAAACATGGTCTAATAACTTTTTTTGACCTTGGTACACATAAGTGTACTGAGCCATATCAAGCATGCTATCCCATCCAGCATGAGAAAGCGCTTGCATAGCTGGCTGATAAGGCTCTGAATTAAAGTCACCAACCCAAATTACAGTGCCTTTATCACCATATGATGACAACGCCTTACTAAATTCTTTTGCCTGTGTAGTGCGCTTAGCTGCACACTCTTTATCGACACCACAGGTATTTCTTTTAGATTTCAAGTGACTTGCAGCCAAAGTAAATCGTGCCACATTTGCTTCATTTACTTTGTATGAAAATGTTTGCACAATTGAAGGTCTTCCACCCTTCTTATCTTTAATAGACTTTGCTTTACCAATCAGTTCAAGACCAGGTTTATCTCTATACAATATATATTGCGTAATAGCATCACGACCATAAGGCTCTTTATAGCGTGTATTAAATTCAACAGGCTTATATTCTACACCTGTTACTTCTTTCAATGAGTTGGTCAGATCAAGCAAGGCTGGCTTTAGTTCCTTCGAATCATTTTCAACTTCTTCCAATACAAGAATATCTGCCTTCACTGCTTGAATGAGATGCGTTAATGCGATTCGCTTGTCTTGATACTCAGCCTGGCTGCGTGGGCCTCTGGATTCAGAATAATCGAACTTGCCTTTTTTATAATCTCCATTGAAATAGTTTTCAACATTCAAATTAAGTATGCGCAACCCAGTTGTCGGCTCTGGCGCTTGATTCCAATGTCTATGACCATAGTTAGTGAGACTATCTGCTGCAAAAGTCGTGGTCGACATGAGAAAATTTGCACTTAATAGCACACACACATGTATCAATGACTTTTTAAGAACCGATGTATTTATAAAGCTCATCTTATTGTTACTCTTACCTTACTTCGTTGAACTCTATACCTTATCAAAAATTTGCAGCCTCATTTTAGAAGTCTAACGCCTACTATGCCATAAAAGGGCTCTGAAACCTAAATGATTCGGTATTATATCTTGCGGAATCTGAATAGATTCAAAATACATGCATACTCTAATGCTAAAGAGGTCACAAAATAGTGACTAGAAGAAACTTAAAAATAGTTATTGATTAGATATAGAATAGGTATGCAGTCACATGTCTTAGATGGCAGGAAGAGTCTCAAGTTCATATGAGACTCTTTGTACCCATAACACATCGCGTTTACGGGCTTGGCAGTGCTGTTTAGATATCAGTTTCGATACTTTCAATAGCAGTACGAACTCTATAATAAGCTTCTTCTGAAACACGATTATAGGCTTGAGCTTGCTTTTGGAAGCTCGTATAGCTGTCATACACTTTTTTCACATCATCGCTTGAGGCTGCCATTTCTGATAGAACCTCCTGTGTCATTTGATAAAGCTTATCAAGAACAACTGACGGGAACTGACGAATTTCAACATTAGGGTTTGATTTAATCGTTTCCAATGCTTTTGCATTAGCTGCCGTATAAAAATTAAGCATCTTATCAGCAACACTTTGGCATGCGATTTTCAAAATAAATTGATAATGAGATGGTAGCGCCTCAAATGCTTTCTTATTAATGGAAAACTCAAGCATTGAGCCAGGCTCATGCCAACCTGGCATATAATAATATTTCGCAATTTGCGGTAAACCAAAGGCCAAATCATTAGCAGGACCTAGCCACTCAGTTGCATCAATTGTGCCCTTTTCAAGCGCTTGGAATATCTCACCCCCAGGTAACATAACAGATGTGCCACCTGCTTTATTCCAAATTTCACCTGCAATACCTGGAATACGCATTTTAAGACCTTGAAGATCTTCAAGAGACTCTATTGGTTTATTAAACCAGCCCCCCATTTGAACACCTGTATTACCACCAGCAAGAGGAAGAACGCCATAAGGTGCATAAAGCTCTTCCCAAAGCGCTTGCCCACCGCCTTCTTGAATCCAAGCATGCATTTCTCTTGCATTCATACCAAAAGGCACACCTGTGAAAAATGGTGCCGCTGCTAACTTGCCTTTCCAGTAATAAGCAGCACTATGCCCCATGTGAGCAGCGCCACTGGATACATTATCAAAAACACCAAGAGCTGGTGCCATTTCACCCGCACCATACACTTTAATTTTAAACTTACCGTTGGTCATCTCAGAAACCATACGAGCAACATCTTCAGGTGCTTGCCCTATACCTGGAAAGTTTTTTGGCCAAGACGTAATAAGACGCCAGTTTATTTCAGGGTTTTGATCACCTGATGCAGCATCAGATGATGTTTCTTGGCATGCAGCCATGAGTGATGATGCGCCAATGAGCGTCAGAATATTTCTGCGATCCATAGGTCTCTTTTCCTTATTAAAAGCACTTTTATGAAAGAACTTCTAGCTTGGCAACATTTGCCATAAGCCATTTACTACCTGCTCGAGTAAAGTTAACTTGCACACGCATTCTTGCGTCACGCCCTTCTGTTGCTAAAACAATACCTTCACCAAAGGCACGATGCATCACACGATCACCAACTTTGACACTACCATCATTAGGAGCTGATGCTGGTTGCCCTGATGGTAAACTCGACTCTTGCTGACGAGCATGATATACCGGTTTAACAACGCTGCCCAGACGAATTTCCTTTAAAAATTCAGAAGGTATTTCACGCACGAATCGAGAAATACGCGTACGCCTTTCTTCGCCATAAATTCGTCGAGACTCAGCATAAGAAATTGTTAAATACTGCTCAGCACGAGTAATACCCACGTAACAAAGACGACGCTCTTCTTCAATACGTCCTGTCTCATTCATAGACATTTGGCTTGGAAATAAACCTTCCTCTAAACCTGCAAGAAATACCACAGGAAACTCCAAACCTTTAGATGCATGTATTGTCATCATTTGTACAGCATCAGAGTCTTGCGAAGCTTGCATTTCACCACTTTCAAGAGAAACATGATCTAAAAATGCTGCTAGTGCAGCAGGAACTTTAGCATCATTTGAAGGTTCTACAACTTTTGGTCGAATAGGAAGAAAGCCATCATCTTCAGCCATATCTCGCATTGATGGATCAAGAAAATCTTCTTGTTCAAAATCCGTAATGCTATTAAATGATGATGCTGCTGACACAAGTTCTTTTAAGTTCTCTTCTCGTGCTTGGCGCTGCTCTTGAGATTCTTTTGCATATGCTTGTACAAGCTGCGTACGACTTAGCATTGCCGAAACAAGTTCAGATAAAGTGATACCTTGACCTGTTGTTTGTAGACCTTTAATTAACTCGATAAACTGTACAAGAGAATTATGCGCCCTTGCAGATAAAGCTTTATGCTCGATAAGCCTGCTTGCTGCTTGCCACATTGAAATCTGTTGAGCATTGGCTGCATCACGGATCGTTTGAACACTTCGATCACCTAGGCCTCGAGCGGGAAAGTTAATAACACGCTCAAACGCAGCATCATCTTCTGGCAAGGCAATTAATCGCAAGTAAGCCATTGCACTTTTAATTTCAGCTCGATCAAAGAATCGTTGACCACCATAAATTCGATATGGTACTCGTGCATGCAATAAAGCTTCTTCCATTACACGAGATTGCGCGTTGGAGCGATATAAAATAGCTTGCTTGCGGTAAGGGATACCTTTTGATTTAAAATGTGCTATACGCTCTACAATGAACTTAGATTCATCTATTTCATTATAAGCCGCATAAAGCTGCACTGGCTCACCCTGTTCACCAGCAGTCCAAAGTGCTTTTCCTAAACGATCAATATTGCATGATATAACACCGTTTGCTGCACCAATAATTGATTTTGTTGATCTATAGTTTTGTTCAAGTCTTACTGTTTCAGTTTCAGGGTATTTCTCAGAAAACCTTAAAATATTTTCAATTTGCGCACCACGCCATCCATAAATAGATTGATCGTCATCGCCAACAATTGTGAGTGCATTATCATGCCCCAATAATGCTTGTAACCACTTAAACTGAATCGCATTTGTATCTTGGAATTCATCCACGAGAATATGAGCAAATTTACGTTGATAAAAATCAGCAATGGCGGGATTATTTTCAAAAAGCTTTAGGCTTCGCAGTAATAGTTCTGCAAAATCAACAAGACTTGATTGATCACATAAATCTTGATAGCGCTGATACACTTCTTGCATTAGGCGTGTCTGACGATCCATGCCTGTACCAGATGCAGGATAACGTCCCTCATCTTTTTCACGGTTAATAAAACCCATTGACTGCTTTGGCGTAAAGTCAGCATCTTGAATCTGCATTTCTTTATGAATACGCTTAAGCATACGCAGCTGATCATCTGTATCCATAATTTGAAACGGCTCATCAAGTCCGGCATCACGAAAGTGAATCCGTAGAAATCGATGTGCTAAACCATGGAAAGTACCAACCCACATGCCTTTAACAGGTGCGTCACATAAGTCTGCTATACGGTTTCTCATTTCATTGGCTGCTTTATTCGTAAATGTCACAGCTAAGATTTCATAAGGCGAGATACCACATTCTTTAATTAAAAAAGCAGCTCTATGTACAAGCACTCTTGTTTTACCTGAACCAGCACCTGCCAATACTCTTAAAAAACGTGCGCCACTTGTTACTGCAGACTCTTGTTCAGGATTTAGCCTTGCCCCCTGAAGAAAAGACGATTCACTTGTCATAGTTGTCTCGCTTAATTAAAATTCGAAAATTATATCTTTTATGATGGGTTCTATTTGCGAAGCACTTCACATAAATTACATCAAAATATCGGATGAAGCTTTCCCTGATACACCAATAAACTTATCTCTATGAGAATGCTGTATACTTACCACCCAAATATGTGGTTCCAAATACTTATGCACGAACCTTTAAACATGACAAATCCTAACATAAAGATGATTTGAACGCCCTATTCAGACATAGCAATGGCATTTTATGAGCACATCTACCCAAACAATAAAGACTACACTCTCAAGACACTTTAAAGCAGGCTTAGCCTATATACCTGTTATTTTACTTTGGTGCTTAGCACAGCTTCCACTTTCATGGCTTATTCACCTTGGTCGCGGTTTAGGGAGCCTTTTGTATGTTCTCGTCAAAAGAAGAACAGCTATTGCTCGTAAAAACATTCAAATGATCTTGCCCGAACTCAGTGAGTCAGAACAAGAAGCCATAACTAAAGAGTGCATCAAAGAAAATGTGTGTGGTTTATTTGAATCTGCCAAGGCCTGGTTTGGCAATATGCAACCAATCCTCGATACAA
Source organism: Gammaproteobacteria bacterium UBA6940 (assembly GCA_002450655.1). Lineage (GTDB taxonomy): Bacteria > Pseudomonadota > Gammaproteobacteria > Pseudomonadales > UBA6940 > UBA6940. The sequence continues at coordinate 26,882 of DJZY01000060.1, forward strand.
CAGAGGTTCATGGTATAGAGATACTTGAAAAAGCTGCAGCCGATAAAAAAGGCGTTTTATTAATTGGCGCCCATTTCACTACTCTAGATATGGGGGGCAGGCTTGTATCAGAGTTCTGGCCCGTAAATATCCTATATCGCCCTTTTAATAATGCCACCTTTGATAAAGCTGTACTCAATGCTCGAAGTAGCTTTTACAATGATGTAATTCCTAAATCAAAAATGCGAGATCTTGTTAGAAGCATCCAACAAGGCGGAACATTATGGTACCCAGCCGATCAAGATTACGGGCCTAAAGACTCTGTATTTGCCCCATTCTTCAATATACAAGCTGCTACTCTTGCAACTACATCTGGCCTTGCCAAGATGGCACGAGGACATGTTGTCGGCCTTTACCATCATCGCTTACCTGATAATAGATACCGTATTGAGTTTGTAGAAATGCCAGACTTTCCCACTGAAACACCTGAAGCGGCAGCTACGGCAGCTAATAAAATGCTTGAGAATGGAATTCGCCTGAATCCAGCACAATATATGTGGGTACACCGTCGTTTTAAAACTCGTCCAGAGGGTGAAGAAGCTGCTATTTACTAAGAGCAGACTCTACTTCTCCATAAAAGTGGCTTTATTTCAGCACAATAATGTCACTTTAATGCACCATAAAAATGCAACCAGATCACTATTTGACCACAAGCATATTTACACAAAAAATAAAGTTATTTTTTAGACTGTTTTTCAAATCATAAATTGCATCATTATTGATAAAAACAGCTAAAAACATCTCGCTTACACTTTGTAAAAGAAGGATGGGATATAATCTAAAAGTTATAAACCATTGATATAAATAGAAATAAGAAGTAATCCCATACTAACACTTCAGTTACATTAGCGATAAAAAAGTTCAAAAAACAACCACTTATAGATCAAAAAGCCGAATTTATCGATATTGACACATATTTCACAGCCCCATATACTCCTTTAAAAGTTCAGCAGCAAAGCTAAAAACCTAAAAGAAAAACCCTACGAAAAATGCTGCAAGAACACATAAAAGGCGCCTTATTTTTAATAAGAATAAACTTGGCGTCTTCACAAAATTTAATAGTTTTTTTTCGAGAGAAAATTGAAAAGCCATTAATAATTATAATATAGAAAAGGTTTTATCAATGAGGAAAAACATAAGTTCAAGGATGAACTTCTCTCGGAAAAACCAAATAAAAAAGGCCTTGTTAAAAGGCCTTTTTTATTTGCAGACTTTAATACAGATATAAAATTTTTAACCTACTCAACCCCGTAAAATCCAGCGTCAAAGGTGAGTGTCTTTACAATTACGCCTTTGCCTTTTGCATGACTTACTAAAGCAGCGTATTCCTTATCAATATGCTCTGCAGGCTTTACATCTTCAATCGCTTGATGCTGTGATACATAGAGGATCATGACATCAAAACCAAGGTCCTGCATAAACAACATATCCTGAAGCTGCTGCGTCGCACGTTTAGACACAGCATCAGGAAAAAAGCCCTGCTTATCTTGGTATAAAGTTGCACTCTTCACTTCAATAAGAAGCGGCTTTTGATTCTCACGCTCAACGAAAAAATCTACACGGGTTTTCATTAACACACCACCCTGTGCAAGCTCAGGCACTTTCTTTACAAGAGTATTATAAAGCTGTTGCAACTTCACTTCGCTGCGCACAGAGGTAATAGCAAACTCACGACAGGCGGCTTCAGACTCAAGCCAATTTTGTGCAATTTGATTAGCTCGATGAGTATTAACACCAACCCAATAGTGCTTTTGATCATCTTCAACAAAAACCCGTAGCGCTTCCAAAGTACCTGGTGTTTTACGGGTCTTCATTTCTTGAGGCGTTGCCAAGGTAAAAAGCGCTTCGACACCCTCTTGCAACAAACCAGTCATTGCCCCTGTATTAGGGCAATGAATCGTTAAAGGTTCATTATCAGATGTTATTACATCTGCAAAAAAACGCTTATATCTTTTTAAAAAAGTACCTTTATGAAACTGCATAAAAATTAAATGTACTCTACTTTATCAATTTCAAATTCAATAATACCTTTTGGTGTTTGAATTTTTACTGCATCACCTTCTTCTTTGCCGATAAGGCCTCGAGCGATTGGCGAGCCAACAGAAATAAGGTTCTGCTTGATGTCCGCCTCATCTTCACCAACAATTCGGTAAACTGACTCTTCATCAGTGTCAACATTGATAATTGTCACTGTAGAGCCAAATAGAACTTTACCGTTGTTGTCCATTTTTGAAATATCAATAATTTGAGCCAAAGAAAGCTTCGCTTCGATTTCTTGAATACGACCTTCAGCAAAACCTTGTTGCTCACGAGCCGCATGGTACTCAGCATTTTCTTTTAAGTCGCCATGCTCACGAGCTTCTGCAATCGCAGCAATAATACGTGGACGCTCTACTTTTTTAAGGTGGTTTAATTCTTCGCGTAACTTATCTGCCCCAGCAACAGTCATAGGAAAACGAGTTGTCATGGCTAGCTCCTTGTTTACTAGTCTTAATTAATTATTAATTTAGGTTTTTTAATAAATGCAGGCTTTGATTATCAAAACCAATATTAACTGCTAAGTTCCATCGATTTACACTCAAAAAAATTAACTCCTCTTTTTTTGAGTAGTAAACTATTAAACATAATCAGCTCCAGACTGATAAACGCAACCTAAAAAATGGATCTATAAATAAAGAAAAACGCCGCCAACGCTCAATGTGTTAGCGGCGTTAAACGTGAGAGACTCACGCTATTTGAAGGTTATTAACCTTTATGTAATTCACCTTGTAAGCGAATTACTGGAACACTAGACTCAACGCCTTTCACTTTTACGATAGCAGAAGTTAAAGCATCAGCACCAGCTAAAGTTGTTGTATAACATACTTTATTTTGAAGTGCAGCACGACGAATCTCAGCAGAATCAAGAATTGCTTGCTCGCCTTCGGTTGTGTTGATAAGAAGAGACACTTCGCCATTCTTAACAGCATCAACAATATGTGGTCTGCCTTCTTTTACTTTATGGATACGGGTTACATCATGACCTTTAGACTTCAAGAACTCGTAAGTACCTTTAGTTGCAATCACTTTAAAGTCAGCTTTAAGTAAACGATCAACAACTGGAACAATACCATCTTTATCAGCATCTTTAACACTTACAAATACTGTGCCTTCAAATGGAGGTCTTTCACCTGCACCAATAACAGCTTTGAAGTAAGCTTCTGGGAAGTTATCGGCAACACCCATAACTTCACCTGTAGACTTCATTTCTGGGCTTAGAATTGGATCCACACCAAGGAATTTATTGAATGGGAATACCGCTTCTTTAACACAGAACTGAGAAGGTAAAACTTCTGCAGTAAAGCCTTGATCAGCAAGTTTAACACCAGCCATACAACGAGCAGCGATCTTAGCAATGGAGTTACCGATTGCTTTAGATACGAATGGGACTGTTCTAGATGCACGAGGGTTCACTTCAAGAACATAAATGTCATTGCCTTGTACTGCGAACTGAACGTTCATCAGACCAACAACACCTAGTTCAAGAGCCATTTTCTTTGTTTGCTCACGAATTTCATCAACGATTTCTTCGGAGATATCATATGGAGGAATCGAACATGCAGAGTCACCAGAGTGAACACCAGCTTGTTCAATATGCTGCATAATACCGCCAATAACCACTTGCTCACCATCACAAACAGCATCAACGTCAAGCTCTTTCGCATTCTTCAAGAAGTGATCAAGAAGAACTGGACTATCACCAGATACAACTACAGCTGTATTCATGTAGCGATTAAGCTCTTTATCGTTGTATACGATTTCCATCGCACGACCGCCTAGTACATAAGATGGACGAACAACGAGTGGATAACCAATCTCTTGCGCTTTAACAATTGCTTCTTCTTCAGTTCTAACGATTGCGTTAGGTGGCTGACGCAGATTTAGCTTATTTAGAAGCGCTTGGAATCTTTCGCGATCTTCAGCTCTATCGATTGCATCTGGAGTTGTACCAATAATTGGAACACCTAGCTTTTCCAATGCACGAGCTAGTTTAAGAGGTGTTTGACCACCAAACTGGATAATAACGCCTTTTGGAGCTTCTTTTTGAACAATCTCAAGAACGTCTTCTAGCGTTACTGGCTCGAAGTAAAGTCTGTCAGATGTATCGTAATCAGTAGAAACAGTTTCAGGGTTACAGTTAACCATAATTGTTTCATAGCCGTCTTCACGCATTGCTAGAGCAGCATGTACACAGCAGTAATCGAATTCGATACCTTGACCAATACGGTTAGGGCCACCACCAAGAACCATGATCTTGTCACGAGTGCTTGGATTTGACTCACACTCTTCATCATAAGAGGAGTACATGTAAGCTGTATCTGTAGCAAACTCAGCAGCACAAGTATCTACACGCTTATAAACAGGTCTTACATTGAGAGACTGTCTGTAATCTCTAACTTCATCTTCTGTTGCTTTAACACAACGAGCGATAAAGGAATCAGAGAAGCCCTTGCGCTTAAGTGCAAATAGAGCATCTTTATCAAGGTCTGTCAGCTTTTGCGAAGAAAGCTTAATTTCATCTTTAACAAGATCTTCAAGATACACAAGGAACCATGGATCAATTGCAGTGATGTTAAATACATCTTCAACTGTTTGACCAAGACGGAATGCATCAGCAACCTTGAATAAACGATCTGGCTTAGGTGTTGCAAGAGTTGCAAGAACTTTCTCAACAGTTGCTTCTTCGTTTTTCTCACCAGCAAGAAGACCAAATGCAGACATAAGACCATCAGCACCAGTTTCAAGACCACGAAGAGCTTTTTGGAAAGACTCTTGGAAAGTACGACCAATCGCCATAACTTCACCAACAGACTTCATCTGAGTTGTTAGTGTGTCATTTGCTTTACCAAACTTCTCAAAGTTAAAGCGAGGAATCTTAGTTACAACATAGTCAATGCTTGGTTCGAAGCTTGATGGAGTTGCACCGCCAGTGATTTCATTTGAAAGCTCATCAAGTGTATAACCAACAGCTAGTTTTGCTGCTACACGAGCAATTGGGAAACCAGTTGCTTTAGAAGCTAGAGCTGAAGAACGGCTTACACGTGGGTTCATTTCGATAACGATTAGACGACCAGTTTCAGGGTTAACAGCGAACTGAACGTTAGAACCACCAGTTTCAACACCGATTTCACGAAGAACCGCAAGGGATGCGTTTCTCATGATTTGGTATTCTTTATCTGTAAGTGTTTGCGCTGGAGCAACAGTAATAGAGTCACCCGTATGAACACCCATTGGATCTAGGTTTTCGATAGAACAGATAATGATACAGTTGTCGTTTTTGTCACGAACAACTTCCATTTCATATTCTTTCCAACCAATCAGAGATTCATCGATAAGAAGCTCATTTGTTGGAGAAAGGTCTAAACCACGGTGACAGATCTCTTTAAACTCTTCGATGTTGTAAGCGATACCACCACCAGTACCACCCATCGTGAAGGATGGACGAATAATACATGGGAAACCAATTTCATTTTGGATTTCAAGGGCTTCGTCCATTGAGTGAGCAATACCAGATCTTGCACAGTCAAGACCAATTTTCTTCATTGCTACGTCGAACTTATGACGATCTTCAGCTTTATCGATTGCTTCTTGATTTGCACCAATAAGCTCAACACCAAACTTCTCAAGAACACCATGCTTAACAAGATCAAGAGCTGTGTTAAGTGCAGTCTGACCGCCCATTGTTGGAAGAACAGCACATGGTCTTTCACGCTCAATTATTTTAGCAACAGTCTTCCACTCAACTGGCTCGATGTATGTTGCATCAGCCATAGCAGGGTCAGTCATGATAGTTGCTGGGTTCGAGTTTACAAGAATAACTCTGTACCCTTCTTCACGTAGTGCTTTACACGCTTGAGCACCAGAGTAATCGAATTCACAAGCCTGACCTATGACAATAGGACCAGCGCCTAAAATCAGGATACTTTTCAAGTCTGAACGTTTTGGCATCAACTTTATCCTTTCAAAATATTTTAAAACTTATTCCACATTTAAGGGATTTTTTCAGATCTCGTGGATCGAGGGCTAGGTCATTGGCTTTGCTTACAAAGCCAATATCCAGCCACAAATTTCAATCTATTACTTCTTATCCATTAACTGGTAGAAAGTTTCGAAGAGATAGATTAGATCTAGAGGACCAGGGCTTGCTTCAGGGTGACCTTGGAAACCAAAAGCTGGTTTCTCTTTATGTCTGATACCTTGAATTGTTTGGTCAAATAGAGATCTATGAGTTACTTCTAAGTACTCAGGAAGGCTCTCTTCATCTACACAGAAGCCATGGTTTTGGCTTGTGATCAACACTTTACCTGTTTCAAGGTCTTGCACTGGATGGTTTGCACCATGGTGACCATGAGCCATCTTCATCGTTTTAGCACCACTTGCTAGAGATAGAAGCTGGTGACCTAAGCAAATACCAAAGATTGGAATGTTTTTATCAAGGAATACCTTAATTGCATTAATTGCATAGTCACATGGCTCTGGATCGCCAGGACCATTTGAAAGGAAAACACCATCAGGGTTTTTCGCAAGAACCTCTTCAGCTGGTGTTTGTGCTGGAACAACTTCCACATCACAACCATGCTCAACAAGAAGGCGAAGGATATTTGTTTTAACACCAAAGTCGTAAGCAACCACTTTCTTTTTAGCACGAGTTGCAGTTTCAGAAGGCGCAGCTTCTGGGTTTAGCTTCCAAGTACCTTCTGTCCACTTGTATGCAGACTTAGATGAAACAACTTTAGCAAGGTCCATACCTTTTAGTCCTGGGAATGCTTTTGCCTTCTCCAGAGCTGCATCGTTATCAGCTGCTTCAGGTTTATGATCAAGAGTGTAGATACAACCCGCAAGACTGCCTTTTTCGCGAAGAAGACGCGTTAGACGACGAGTGTCGATCTCAGCAATACCTACGATGTTTTTAGATTTAAGATAATCAGATAGAGATGTTTGCGATCTCCAGTTTGAATAGATCGGTAGTAAAGATTTAATAACTAAACCTTTAACAACAGAACCTGCGGATTCCTGGTCTTCCTCAGTAACACCGACATTTCCAATATGTGGGTAAGTTAAAGTTACAATTTGTTCTGCATAAGATGGATCAGAAAGAATTTCCTGGTAACCCGTTAGAGCTGTATTAAAGACGACTTCCCCTACTGAAGCGCCGCTAGCCCCTATTGAAACCCCATGAAAAAGGCTCCCATCTTCTAAGGCCAAAATTGCATATTCCACTAAGCACCTCCCAAAGAAGCCACTACCACAAATACCTGAGCCCATTATCAGATATTTCAATAGATAGCCATTTAAACGATCGGACCGACTGTCACATAGTCACTCCCTTGGGGAAGGTATTATATGGCAAAAAGCCGACGACCGTCCATAACTTTTACGAATAGCTCAACATAAATTGAAAATCTTTTTTTATTCACATTGAGACTTCAACTTTTTGACAAACCAATAAGCTATGGAAAGGGCCCGCGGAACAGGCCTTTAAGCACACTTTCAATAGCTTATGCAGCTTCAGCAAGCAAAAAACGCTCTTTAGCAAATTTGACTGAACGGATATATTGGGCAACACCTCGAAGCTCTTGTTCATTCATGCCTTTAAAGACCTTTTTAATCACACCACGTACAGCTGCTCGAGTTGCTTCAAATGCAATCTGGCCAGCCTTACGCATAACAATACCCAAATTAAGCATGGCAAGCGGCTTAGCAAAGAAAAGATCAAGAGAAATTTCACTCACCTCTAAAAGCGCCTTAACAAGCCTATCTTCTATTTGCGGTCCTGTTTCGCCAGCCTCAATATCTTGCACAATTGAGTTCAACTCATTATTCAATGGTTGCGCAATTGGAGAAGCCATAAACATATGGTCTTGCGGACACTCTTTTGACAGATCAGGATAAATCACACTCCAAAGATAGTTAGCCAATGGCTTCATTTCAGGATTTTTTAGCTTTTTCGATAGGGTTTGAACTAAGACACCCACCGCTTTTTTAACACTACTTACACCAGCAACAACAAGTTTAGATGACATTGAGCTTAAGCCAATATCCTCAACAGGTTTTAAGAAAAATGTGTTCATGGATTCATCAACCAAATCCATGATAACTTGCGCAAACAAGCTACCTTGGTGCTCTTGAACACCTTCATTTAAACGATTTACCAATGATTCTAGTCGAACAGACACATCATCTGGAATCGAAAACCCCACATAAGCTGCAATAGGTTGACCATCCGCTGTAAGTTCAGTTGCTGACATAAATAACTCCTTGTACTTGCTTACTTTTTCTTAAACAGCCTTCATCAAAGCACGAACAAGCTACTTTGACCAGACTTATATCCAAATAAAAAACTTAAACTGTTCTGTTTTTAACCACCCCATTACACCATACGAGACTTGATATACATGTGATTAACCGGTCATGATAGGACAACATTTAAGACTAATGATAAGGACTTAACACTCTATGCAAACGAACGATTTTAGCTTTCAGCATCTTTCCCCCAATGCTGTACTTAATGCTATAGAGTCTCTAGGGCTTGAAGTTGATGGCCGCTTATTTGAACTGAATAGCTTTGAAAACCGAGTTTTTCAAATTGGTATACTCGACCAAGCGCCTCTTATTGCTAAATTTTACAGACCAGGGCGATGGTCTGCAGCACAAATTCAAGAAGAACACGACTTCACCCTGCAACTTGAAGAGGACGAAGTCCCTGCAATAGCGCCACTCGTATTTAATGGTAAAAGTCTATTTCATGCTGAGGGCTATTATTTTGCTCTTTATAGAAGACAAGGTGGCTATGCACCTGAACTTGATATAAAGGAACACCTCAAAAGCATTGGCCGCACACTCGGACGCATCCATGCTTATGGAAGCAGCCAACTCTACAAAGCAAGACCATCCTATTCTCTTGAAGAAATGGGCAGCAAAAGTGCCCAACACCTAATTGAGAACCATATTCCAACGCATCATGTTCAAATTTATAAAGACATTACGGATCAAATTTTTACGACCATTGACCAGCATGCAAGCCAAATCTATGCTTTGCCACAACTTCGCCTTCATGGTGATTGCCATCTGGGTAATATTTTATGGCAAGACCCTCACCCATTTTTTGTGGACTTTGACGATTCGGTCAATGGCCCACAAATGGGTGACCTATGGATGCTGTATTCTTTAAGCCAAGACCAAGAACTTAATAAAGAGCGTTTATATACACTACTCGATGGCTATGAAATGTTTTATGAGTTTGATGATGAACAGCTTCGCTACTGTGAAGTTTTTAGAACTCTTAGAATGATTAATTACACATCATGGGTAGGCACTCGCTGGAATGACCCTGCTTTTAAGAGAGCTTTTCCATGGTTCGATAAAGATGGTTACTGGTTAGAACATGCTCGTGACCTTGAGCAGCAATACCAAAAGCTATTAAAAATATAAACAGCCATAAAAAAAGCAGCAGGCTTTAAAGGCGAGCTGCTTTTTTTATAAGCAGTGGATAATTAAGGTAGTGGTGCTACATTAATTCTCGTACCTTCAAAGCTACCGCCACCGCCGATAATTTCTACACCTTCTGGTGACAACATTTTACTAGCCCACTTTGCTTTCATTTGCTGACCATCTTCACTAATCATAATAAAATAATTAATGTGATTCGTTCCAATCAACTGCCCTTCGTAGTTTTCATTACCTGGGCCGCCCTGGATATACAGTTGGAAGCTTGCCTTATAATAGCCTTTAGCAACCTTCTCCCAAACGCCATGACCTGGTGTTGCCATCAAGTTGCCAAGACCTACGCGATCGACAGAAAAGAGCGGATGAATTTCTGACATTGTGCCGCCTTGATTAAATGTAAGCATTGTTGGAAAGCCTTCCACACCAGCTGGATCCGTAATCTCTACCTGACCAGACCATGCACCAACAACATCACGCAAATCATGACCATGCCTACCACCACGATCAGCCATAGCTGTCTGACTTAGACACAAAATCATTGCAAATAAGCTTAAAACCTTGCTTACACTTAACTTCATATTCATTCCTTGAATTATCTTTTAAAACACCCAATGACTAGGCAACGTCCCTCAAGTCGCTTGTGGCACCACCTAATAAACTCATTAGCCAAACTTCCTGTAATAGACTCTTTTAAGAGGCTCAATCTAAGCATAGCCCCAAACAAAAAAGCATCCAGCCTAATAATAAGAATTGTTACGCTCTTTACACAGAACCCCGCCCTACTTGCTAGAGCATTGCTATACGCTGTACAATTTTGCCCATCACAACATACTCTCATGCTATTTCAAGCATCTGCAGCATCCAAGCCTGACACCTCTATAAAGAGAGCAGCCAATAAAGCGCAGATAAATATTTTTCGGATCATGAGCCACTAGGACCTGCCGCAACTTGAGCAGATAGAGGCAAATGAAAGCAATAGATTCAATATAGAGACACATACAATGAGTTTTGAAAGCCAAGATATCGTTCAAATTCAAGATCCAGCGACAGCCGCAGAAAAGCCTGCAAAAAAACTTTATATTGAAACTCACGGCTGCCAAATGAATGAATACGACTCCAAGCGTATGGCTGACCTTTTGCAAACAAACGAAAAAGTTGAGCAGGTCCACTCTGCTGAAGAAGCAGATATTATTCTTCTCAATACTTGCTCCATCCGTGAAAAAGCGCAAGAAAAAGTATTCAGCCAGCTTGGCCGTTGGAAAAAACTTAAAGATGCAAACCCAGATATGATCATTGGCGTTGGCGGTTGCGTTGCAAGCCAAGAAGGCGACCAAATCAATAAACGTGCGCCCCATGTCGATCTTGTGTTTGGCCCACAAACACTACATCGCCTTCCGGAAATGATGAACAAACAAAAGGCCAACAAGATCCCTGTTGTTGATATTTCATTCCCAGAAATTGAAAAGTTTGATCACCTACCTGAACCTGAAGTTGATGGCGCTAAAGCATTTGTTTCAATTATGGAAGGCTGCAGCAAGTACTGTAGCTTCTGTGTTGTACCTTACACTCGTGGCGTTGAAGTAAGCCGTGACCTTGAAGGTGTACTTAATGAAATTCAGTTCTTGGCAGACCAAGGCGTGCGTGAGGTCACTCTTTTAGGCCAAAACGTTAACGGCTATAGAGGAACAGATGCAGACGGAAACATATGTGATTTTGCAGCTCTTCTTTATGCAGTTGATGAAATTGAAGGCATTGATCGTATTCGCTATACAACATCTCACCCACTTGAATTTACACCTGAGTTGATCCAAGCTCACGCAGACCTTGCCTCATTAGCAAATCATATTCATTTACCTGTACAAAGTGGCTCAGACAAAATTCTTCAAGGCATGAAGCGTAATCATACTGCCGCAGAATACATGGATATTATCAAAGGCCTTAAAGAACAGTGCGGTGAAGAACTTAGCCTTTCATCCGACTTTATTGTTGGCTTCCCTGGCGAAACTGAGGAAGACTTCCTCGACACAATGAAGTTAATTGAAGAAGTTGGTTACGATAATTCTTTCAGCTTTATTTATTCTCCACGCCCTGGAACACCAGCTGCAGACCTAGAAGACGATACATCTCTTGAAGAGAAGAAAAGACGCCTCTCTATTCTTCAACATAGAATCAGATCCAATGCAGAACAAATTAGTCGCAGAATGGTGGGAAATCATTATGAAATCCTTGTTGAAGGCTTTTCTAAAAAAGACCCAGGACAGCTCCAAGGCCGTACTGAAAACAATAGAGTTGTTAATTTCAGCTCCACAAATGACGATTTAATTGGCCACTTTGTGACTGTAGAGATACTTGAGGCACGCCCAAATAGCTTATTAGGGCAATTTATTTCGTGCGAAGAAGTCGAAACAGACCTAGCGTAAGTGATTGATATAAGTATACTTTTAGCTAAATGTGCGCTTTTTAGAATAAAAACCGCACATTTTTTAATAAATTTTGGCTAAAAAATACTTTCATACTTGCTTTGAGTTGTTTATATTTGAAGTAAGGCAATCACAAGAGGAATATTGACCACTTGGATACCATATACACAAGTCACGCATTATATCTGGAACCGTACGACGCCAGACGTCTAGCAAACCTCTGCGGCTTTTGCGGTGAAAACCTTAAACTCATTGAAAAACGACTTAATGTCGAAATTCACAGCCGGGGCAACTTTTTCGAAGTTGTTGATCTTGACGACACCTCAAAATCCACTGACGCATGTCAGATTCTCGAGCAGCTTTATGCTGAAACTCTACAGGATGAAGATATCACTCCTAGCACTGTGCACTTGAAAATTCTTGAGCAACTGGATATCAGTAAAATGCAATCCATGGCATCAACTGAAATACCTGCATCAAAATCAATTCAACCACAGCAAACACGAGATGTTGAACCCGCTCCTGAGACACTAGATTCAACCCTTGTTGACAACTCAGAGCAACAGAAACCCAATGCTGAATATATGAATAGCAGCGAACTCTATGAAGAGATCGCATTAAGGAGCCCTATGGATAAGCGTACTTCTCACAGCCTACCAGCGTCTCATGACTCTGGTGATGTTGGACAAATGGAAAGACCTGCGCCTAGCGTTAAAAGTCTAAGCGCTCATGGCGAAATTAATGAAATTCACACTCATCGCAAGGTTATCCGACTTAGAAGTAACAATCAAAAACGCTACATTCAGAATATTGCAAAATTCGATATTAATTTTGGTATCGGCCCTGCAGGTACTGGTAAAACATACCTAGCGGTTGCAGCAGCTGTAAACGCTTTTAAAAATGATGAAGTGAAGAAAATTCTTCTCGTTAGGCCTGCAGTAGAAGCTGGCGAAAAGCTCGGTTTCTTGCCTGGCGATCTTTCCGAAAAGGTCAACCCATACCTTCGCCCACTATACGATGCTCTATATGAAATGATGGGCTTTGAACAGGTGGCCAAACTGATTGACCGACAAATTATCGAAGTCTGCCCTCTTGCGTACATGAGAGGCCGCACACTGAGTGACTCTTTCATTATTCTTGATGAAAGCCAAAACACAACACCTGCACAGATGAAAATGCTGCTTACCCGTATTGGTTTCGGTTCAAAAGCGGTCATTACGGGCGATATTACGCAAGTTGACTTACCAAGAGGCCAAGCTTCTGGCTTACAGCACGCGCTGCAAGTCCTTGGCGGCATTGATAAAATTGGCGTAACTCGCTTTGCAAGCACAGATGTTGTAAGGCACCCTCTAGTCAAAGAGATCATAGAGGCTTATGATGAAGAGGAAGCGGGCCAATAATGAGCCCGCCTAAATCAGTTATTACATGAGTCAAATTATACAATGACACAAACTTATATTCATATTGAAAACAACTGCTCATCAGTAGCTTGCCCTACTGATGAGGACCCTCCGTCATGGGTTTCAGCCTGTATCGACCATCCGAGCGTTGCACAAGCTCTTGGGCAACGCATTCCTGCTTTTAGTATTCTGTATGCAGATAAAGACGAAGCAAAAGAGCTCAACAGTGAATACAGAAACAAAGACTACGCCACTAATGTCTTAAGCTTTCCAGCTGAACTCCCTGATTTTATTACCTCACTTGACGATGGCTTCACACTCGGTGACCTAGTTATATGTCCTGACGTTGTTATTCAGCAGGCTCAGGAGCAGTCAAAACAAGTGAACCACCACTATGCGCATTTAACTATCCATGGTTTTTTACATCTACTTGGCTTTGATCACATTCAAGATGCTGAAGCTGAAGAAATGGAAGCCATTGAAATCGCTATTTTAAAATCACTAGGGATACCTAATCCCTATGAAGATACCAATCTTTCTGTTGCAGCATTAGATGAGCAACAGGAAATTTCGAACAATCAACCGGAGACAGTGTAAAAGCTCATGAACGATGACCCTGGAAGGACGAACCAGTCTAAAGGCTTTTTAACCAAGCTAAGTCAATTTCTTTCGAATGAACCAAGTAATAAGAAGGAAATTATCGATGTGTTAAAAGCAGGCTTCGATAGAGGTTATATCGAACCAGAATCCTACTCCATCATTCAAGGTGGACTTACTGTAAATGAGATGCAGGTGAGAGATATTATGATCCCTCGCAGCCAGATGACAGTAGTCCCCTATGGCACAGATATTAAAGATATCTTGGCACCTATTATCGAAAGCCAACACTCAAGATTCCCTGTTGTTGGTGAAGACGATGATGAGGTTCTCGGAATCCTTCTTGCCAAAGACCTTTTACCACTTCTTGCACAAAGCCGCGAGCGTGTAGATATGAAAGATCTGCTTCGCCCTGCCTTTTTTGTGCCACAAAGTAAAAGATTAAACGCACTGCTTAAAGAGTTCCGCGAAAGCAGAAACCATATGGCTATCGTTGTTGATGAATATGGCTCTGTAGATGGACTTGTCACTATTGAAGATGTTCTTGAGCAAATCGTTGGTGACATTGCAGATGAACATGACTTTGACGATGAGCATTTTATTAAAAATTCAAAATCAGGCCATTTTCTTGTAAAAGCAATTACGCCAATCGAAGACTTCAATGAGCACTTTGAGTCAGAGTTCAATGAAGACGAGTTTGACACTATTGGTGGTCTTGTTGTTCATGAGTTTGGTCGCCTACCAAAGCGAAACGAACACATAAAACTTGGCCGATTTACATTTAAAGTGCTTAACTCAGATAATAGAAGTGTGCGTTTATTGCAGGTAACACCGCAACAGCAAACACTACGTACACTTGAGTTTGGTTAGATTCAACTGGCTAGGAAACATTCCTAAAAAGCATGAGTAAGAAGGAGAAAAATCGCTTCCCTCTTGCTCATATTGCTTCTATTGATTAGAATTGATCAATATGCCCAAAAAGATGTCAATCTATACTTAGTCCAATTAAGGATTTAGGCGAATTAAAAGAATGTTTAATAAGCTCTATTTTGAATTGGTAACGTATTGAGGCGTAGAATTATAATGTCTATCGGCCTATCCGAATAGAAATTGACAGATAACCATAACGAGGTTTTTTAAATGGCTCGCGTAACCGTAGAAGATTGTCTAGAAAGTGATAAAGTTGAGAACCGTTTTGAGCTTGTTCTTGTAGCAGCTAAACGTGCTCGTCAAATTGGCAACTCAGGCCAAGAACCATTTGTACCATGGGAAAACGATAAAGCAACTGTTGTTGCACTTCGTGAAATTGCTGCAGGCCACATAGGACCAAGCATTCTTGACCAGTCAGACGACGACTAAACATCAACCGTCCTTTCATGGAACGCAACCGCAGGAGTTGTACTTGTCTACAACCTCTCCGCTAATTGATAAAATTAGCTATCTTCCAAAAGATCAAATCGAACTTGTAAAGCTTGCCGTCGATTTCGCAACTCATGCGCATGACGGCCAGTATCGTCGAAGTGGGGAACCCTATGTAACCCACCCTATTGCTGTGGCACAAATAATTGCTGAAATGAAGCTCGATCATTACGCCATTATTGCTGCCTTATTGCATGACGTCATTGAAGATACACCTTACACAAAAGAAGATATTGCAAATCGCTTCTCCATGGATGTTGCTAACATCGTTGATGGTATTAGTAAAATCTCTGCAATTCAGTTTGAATCTAAAGCAATAGCTCAAGCAGAAAACTTTCGTAAAATGGTTCTCGCCATGGCGAAAGATATACGCGTCATCCTCGTAAAGCTTGCCGACAGACTGCATAATATGCGAACTCTCGGTTGCCTAAAGATGGAAAAGCGTAAAAGAATAGCCCAAGAGACTCTAGATATATTCGCACCAATCGCTAATCGGCTTGGCATGAATAATCTAAGAGTTGAATATGAAG
Source organism: Gammaproteobacteria bacterium UBA6940 (assembly GCA_002450655.1). GTDB lineage: Bacteria > Pseudomonadota > Gammaproteobacteria > Pseudomonadales > UBA6940 > UBA6940. Next base: position 42,773 of record DJZY01000060.1, read on the forward strand.
ACCTGTGTTTTCATGCTATCCACCCTCTTAGAGCCAAGCGCATTCATGAAGCCGTTAAAAAAACTCGCGGCACTCGCAAAGATATTATCAAACTTGTTGAAGGCGAAATAAAAAAAGCACTCAATAGCCTTAAAATAGACTACAAACTCATTGGACGAGAAAAACATCTTTTCTCTATCTACTCCAAAATGAAAAATCACCGAAAGCCATTCGAACAAATTATGGATGTTTTCGGCTTCAGAATTATTGTGCCAGACATAGACGCTTGTTATCGAAGCTTAGGATTAATGCACCAGCTACACCCTCCTATTCCTGGCCGTTTCAAAGATTACATTGCTATTCCAAAATCCAACGGATACCAATCTGTTCATACAACGCTTAAAGGTCCAAACGGTATTCCTGTTGAAATCCAAATTCGCACAGACGAGATGGACGAAGTTGCAAACAATGGTGTTGCATCTCACTGGATTTACAAAGCAGGTAAAGATATTGCATTAGATGCACAGCGCCGTGCAGATAACTGGCTTGCAAGCCTTATGGAAATGCAGAAAAACACCGGCGACTCACAAGAGTTTGTTGAAAATGTTAAATACGAACTTTTCCCTGAAGAAGTCTACGTATTTACACCTAAAGGCGCGATTATCGAGCTACCTTATGGTGCAACAGCAATTGACTTTGCTTATGCAGTTCATACCGACATTGGTAACACCTGTGTTGCAGCACGAGCCGACGAACGCCTTATTCCAATCAGCGCCCCTCTTGAAAGCGGGATGACTTTAGAAATTATTTGCGCGCCTGGTGCAAACCCGAATCCTACATGGCTTAAGCATGTGACAACAGGTAAGGCTCGAGCTTGTATTAAACACCATATTAAAACGCAACAGCTTACAGAATCTCAAGAGCTTGGCCAAAGACTTCTTGATAAAGCCCTGAACGCGCTTAGTACCAGCCTTGAAAAAATCAAACCAGAACATATTGCTCAAGCATGCAAAAACTATGGCTGTGATGATCTAGAAGCGATTACAGCAGAAATTGGATTAGGCCAACGAATGGCTCCAATCGTTGCTCGCCAATTAATAGGTATTGCAAACGATAAACAAAACCAACCTCAAGAAAACAGCTCGCAAAAACCATTGGTAATTGATGGTACTGAGGGCATGGTTATTACTTTTTCCAAATGCTGCTACCCTATTCCTGGCGATCAGATCCTTGGTTATTTAAGCAGTGGTCAAGGTATTATCATTCACCAATCCAGCTGCCCTAAACTCTATGAACACTTAAGACTTCGACCAGATGAGTCCTTACCTGTATCTTGGGCTGAAAGCACACAAGAAGTATTCAGAGCTGGCCTCACACTTGAAATGTTTAACAAACCAGGCAACCTTGCCCAAGTGACCCAAGTCCTTGCTGAGACTGATTCAAATATTGAAAACATAGTCATGGACTCAAAAGGCATTCAACTTGCAAATGTTGAAATGGAAATCACGATTAAAAACCGTGTCCATTTAGCAAAAATCATTAGACGAATTCGAGCACGTGGTGTAGCCCAAAGAATTACCCGCAAAAAAGTAACAGCTCAGCCAACTGTCTAATTCAAGTACCAACAGTATAACAGCACCAAATTGCCTTCATTTGGTGCTACTCTTCCCCCAAATGCCCACTTTTTGAATTTACATTCCCTCTTTTGCCGATATTGATTACATGGCTTATTCCAACCTTCTGGACAAGCGCTTGCAATGCTATTAAAAAAGCCTTTTTTGATGTAGCATTGGGGCCAGATGTAATTCAATCTATAAATTTAATGCTCCATTCACAATCATTTAAGGACTTGTTATGACTGCAACATCTTCTGTGAAAACTATCATCCAAACAGAAAACGCTCCAGCAGCTATTGGCACTTACTCTCAAGCAGTAAAAACTGGCAACCTTCTTTTTGTTTCTGGTCAAATTCCACTTAACCCAGCAAACGGTGAAATGGTGAGCGAAGACTTTACAGAGCAAGCACACCAAGTGTTTAAAAACCTTATCGCTGTTGCAGAAGCTGCAGGCACATCTCTTGATAACGCTGTAAAACTAGGTGTTTTCCTTACTGACCTTGGTAACTTTGCGGCTCTTAACGATGTTATGGCTCAATACGTAAAAGCACCATTCCCTGCTCGTGCTGCAGTTGAAATTAGCGCTCTACCTAAGGCTGCTCTCATTGAAATCGATGCAATTATTGCAATTGAAGAATAAGCTGCATTGCACAATAACTCAGCAATTTAAGATTAATTGAAAGTTGTATCACAGCTTTCAATGCATGACATAAAAGGATATACCAATGTCAAAGACAGCTTTATACGACCTTCACTTAAAGTCAAAAGCTCATATGGTGGATTTTTTTGGCTACAAGCTACCAATGCACTACGGGTCTCAAATTGAAGAACATACAACTGTTCGCCAAAAAGCTGGCATGTTCGATGTGTCTCATATGAATGTCACAGATATCACTGGTGATGATGCTGAACAATGGCTTCGCACACTACTCACTTGTGACGTCGCTAAGATGAACGTTATTGGCCAAGCTAAATATTGCTTAATGCTGAATAGCGATGGCGGCATTATTGATGACTTGATCGTTTATAAAATGCCTGTTGGCTTTAGAATTGTCAGCAACTGTGGTACTCGTGAGCGTGTTGGCAATTGGTATGCAGAGCAAAAAGAAGCGCTTGGCCTTAAAAACCTTGAGATTAACCAACGTAGTGACTTAAGTATTATTGCAGTGCAAGGTCCTAAAGCGTTTGCTCATGTATTCCAAGTTATTTACACAAAGTATGAAGGCACAAAAGACTTTGGTCTCTTACATCACCACTTTGAATATGCAAAAGACATGCACCCATTCTACAGTCGTGTTCTTGGCGACATCCACCTAAGCCGCACAGGTTATACAGGTGAAGATGGTGTTGAGATGATTCTTCCTCATGATCTTGCAGTTCAACTTTGGACAGACCTTCTTGAAGTTGGTGTTCAACCATGTGGTCTAGGTGCCCGTGATACCCTTCGTCTTGAAGCAGGTATGGCGCTTTATGGTCAGGACATGAATGAAGATTGCACACCTAAAGAGGCTCGTCTTCAGTGGGCTGTTGACCTTAAAGATGAAGGCCGTAACTTTATTGGTAAGCAAGCAAGCCAAGAACGTGAGCAGCGCTTCAAAACAGCTTCTTTTGTTATACCTGGCCGTGGTATTCCTCGTCATGATCAAGAAATTTTCAAGCGTGGTGAAGAAACAGCCTGTGGCATCGTCACATCTGGTACTTACTCTCCAAGCCTTGAAATTGGTATTGGTTTCTGCAGAATCCCTGTGGATGGTCAAGGCAGCGACTTTGAAGCTCAAATTCGCCGTAATAAGCAAGCAATTGAGCTAACAAAAGGTTCATTTATCCGTCAGGGTAAAGCTGCTTACACGCTAATTAACCAGTAGATTGAACATGACTGATAATCTTTTTTAAGTCCTAAAAAACCATTTTAAAGCTGTGTAGATTATCAAGATTAAAGTCTAAAATGCTTATTTTCTGGTTGACCTTTAATCAGAAAATAAGCAAGATGCTGAGCCTTATCTATTTGCTAAAGAGTAAGGTTCAAAAAAGGACCTCTCTCATGAAGAGATGCCTTTCTGACAAGATATAGTTTTGAATTTAAATGTAAGGAACTAATTATGAGCAACTGCCCAAACGATCTTAAATACACACAAAGCCATGAGTGGATCCGTATTGAAGACAATATCGCAACTATCGGTATTACTGATCACGCACAGTCAGAGCTTGGTGACCTTGTCTATGTTGAGCTTCCAGAAGAAGGTGCAGAGTTTGAACAAGGTGACGAAGCTGGTGTTGTTGAGTCAGTAAAAACTGCTTCTGATATTTACGCTCCACTTTCAGGCAAAGTTATTGCTGTTAACGAGCTTCTTGAAGATGCACCAGAGTCAATCAACAATGACGCATATGGCGACGGCTGGATTTTCCAACTTGAACTTTCAGACGCAACAGAAGTTGATTCTCTGCTTGACGCTGATGACTACGAAGCGCAAATCGAATCCGACGACGAGTAAAAGTTCACCCCCCTGCTTCGATGAATATAAGAACAGCTTGTCAGAAATGGTATGAGCAGGATTGCGAGTACTATTTCTGAAGACCTTTAGTAAGAGGACATACCATGTCATTCACGCCCCATACAGAACAAGATATACAGGAAATGCTTGCTACAATTGGCGTTTCTGATATCAGCGACCTTTTTGATGAGATTCCAGCATCTCTTAAAGGCTTTGATTTAACAATCCCGAATCAGCAAAGTGAACAAGCTTCTAGCATTCGTGCTCAAGCCCTTGCTGAAATGGATAAGCCAATTGCCAACTACATTGGCGCAGGTGCTTACGAGCATTATATTCCTGCTGCTGTATGGGATATTGTTGGTCGTGGTGAGTTTATGACTGCTTACACGCCGTATCAGGCAGAAGCATCTCAAGGCACACTTCAAGTTATCTTTGAATACCAAACAATGATGACTCAGCTGACTGGTATGGATGTCTCTAACGCATCTATGTATGACGGTGCTACTGCTCTTGCAGAAGCTGTTCTTATGTCTGTTCGTGCAGCTAAAAAAGCACGTAACATTATCGTACCTAAGAACCTTCACCCTCACTACCGTGAAGTCGTTCGCAATCTGACACATGCACAAAAAATTCAATTAATCGAAGTTGATTTTACATCTGAAGGTACTGTTGATCTTTCAGCATTAAAAGATATCGCAGCAGATGGTCTTGCAGCTCTTATCATCTCTCAACCAAACTTCTTTGGTAGCCTTGAAGATGTAGACGCACTAACAGATTGGGCTCATGAACAAGGCGCTCTTACAATTGGCGTTGTTAACCCAACAAGTCTTGCAGTGATCAAGCAACCAGGCCAATGGGGTCAAGCTGGTGCTGACATCGTTGTTGGTGATGGTCAACCTCTTGGTGTTCCTCTTAGTGGTGGTGGCCCATACTTCGGCTTTATGTGCTGTACACAAAAACTTGTAAGACAAATGCCTGGCCGTATTATTGGTCAAACAGTTGATCTTGATGGTCGTACCGGTTATGCGCTGACACTTCAAGCACGTGAGCAACATATCCGTCGTTCAAAAGCAACGTCTAACATCTGTACTAACCAAGGTCTTGCAGTAACAGCTGCAACAATCTACATGAGTATTCTTGGAGCAGAAGGTCTTGAACAAGTAGCTACACAATCCATGCTTAATACTCGTAAGCTTGTTAATGGCTTAACAGAAACTGGTGTAGCTCAAGCGTTTGGTAGCCACTTCCTTTATGAAGTTGCACTTAAACTGCCTATGTCTGCAGAAGCATTTGTGACAGGCATGCTTGAACATGGTATTGACCCAGGTCTACCACTTTCTCGATATTTTGCAGATCAAACAGACGTTATTCTTGTTTGTGCGACTGAAACAAAAACTCAAGATCACCTTGATGCGTTTATCGCAGCTGCAACACAAGTTATTGCAGCAAACGGAGGGAAGTAACATGACAATCGGTAATAACTCTATTTCACCACCATCACAATTGATTTTTGAAATCAGCAAGCCAGGTCGTCGTGCTCTCTCTCAAATGGTCAGCACACAAGAAGCAGAAGCAAAAGCACTTCTAAACGAACTACCTGCTGCACTTCGCCGTGAAGAAAAAGCACGTCTTCCTGAAGTGTCTGAGCTTCAAGCTGTACGTCATTACACAAACCTGTCTCGTAAGAACTTTTCTATCGACACAAACTTTTACCCACTTGGTTCTTGCACAATGAAGTACAACCCACGTGGTGCTCATCGTGCTGCGATGAACCCAGGTTATCTTCAGCGTCACCCATTAAGATCGCAACAAGTAAACCAAGGTCTACTGAAGCTTCTTCACGAACTTCAAGACTGGATTGCAGATCTTACTGGCATGCAGCAAACAAGCTTAACGCCAATGGCTGGTGCCCAAGGTGAATTTGCTGGTATCGCTATGATTCAGGCATATCATAATGCTCGTGGTGATGACGCAAGAACAGAAATTATCGTTCCAACTGCTGCTCACGGTACTAACCCGGCAACAGCTGTCATGTGTGGTTATAAAGTTCGTGAAATCCCAATTGAAGACTCTGGTGATGTTGACGTTGAAGCACTTAAAGCTGCTGTAGGCCCACAAACTGCTGGTCTTATGTTAACGAACCCATCGACTTGTGGTGTTTTCGAACGTCGTATTAAAGAAATTGCTGAAATCGTTCACGAAGCTGGCGGCCTGCTTTACTATGATGGTGCAAACATGAACGCTATTCTTGGACAAGCACGTCCAGGAGACATGGGGTTTGACGTACTTCACCTTAACCTGCATAAAACATTTGCAACACCTCACGGTGGCGGTGGCCCTGGTGCAGGTCCTGTTGCAGTCAATGCAAAACTGGCTCCATATTTACCTGGCCCAGTAGTTGAAGAAAAAGATGGCAAATATGAGTGGGCTACTCCAAGCGACTCAATTGGTCGTTTATCTTCATTCATGGGTAACGTTGGTGTTCTTATCCGTGCGCACTACTATGCAATGACGCTTGGCCGCGAAGGTCTCACTGATGCTGGTGCACTTGCAACTCTAAATGCAAACTACCTCATGGCTCGCCTTGAGAAAGAAGGCTTTAAAGTCACATTCTCTGGCCGTCGCGCAACTCATGAGTTCATTATTAGCTTCCAAAAAGAAACGAAGCAATACAAAGTGAACGCAATGGACTTTGCAAAGCGTTTGCTTGACTATGGCTTCCATGCACCAACAACATACTTCCCTCTTCTGATTCCAGAGTGCTGGTTGATTGAGCCAACAGAAACTGAAGCTAAGCATGAGCTAGATCGCTTCGTTGACGTGCTTATCAAGATCAGAGAAGAAGCAATCAACAGCCCTGAAGTTGTGAAACAAGCACCTCATACACTACCAGTGAAGCGTCTTGATGATGTTAAAGCTGCTCGTGAACTTGTGCTTAAAGCAGACTTCGAGCAAATTGATGCTGCAAAGGCGAACCAACAGTAATGGCTCGCCGTAAGCTCAACAAGCAACAACAAAACAGAATCAGTCAGCTTAAACCTGATCCAAAGTGGCAACAGGGACAGATTATTGCCCGTTACGGCAAAACTGTTGAGCTGAAAGATGAGAAGAAAAAAATCATCAAAGCACGTATTCCTGGAAAACTCCAAGGAAACAGGCCTGCTGACGATATCTGTGTTGGGGATTGGGTCTACTTCAATCCTAAATCTGGCTTTGTCGAGTCGCTTTGCACTCGACAAACTCAGCTGACACGCTTTATGCGTCCAGTTTCCAAAGCTTCTAAAAGTGCGGAGCATCACACCGAAGAAGCTATTTATAGAGCACGTGGCAAGATCGTTGCTGCAAACGTGACTCAACTCTGTATTATTATTTCGCCAAAGCCATTTATTGAAACACTAACAATTGATGAATATTTATTGGCTGCAGAAATCCAAGGTTTTAAACCTCTGATTATTAGTAATAAGCACGATCTGCCAGAAGCAGAATCTGAAGCCTACCAAAGTTATCTTGCAGACTATGAATCTCTTGGATATGAGATCGTTAAACTGTCTGCTAAAGAGCCACCTGAAAACAACCCATTAATCCCGCTTCTCCAAGAAGAAACAAGTGTATTTATGGGCACATCTGGTGTTGGTAAATCCTCCCTACTCAACATGCTTGTTGGAGATGAAATAGCGGTGACCGGCGAAATTTCTGAAGCTGCTGCCCTTGGTAAGCATACAACCACAACAGCTCGCTTATACGAACTCCCTGAAGGTGGTGATGTTATCGATTCTCCAGGCATTCGTGAATTTAAGCTTGCAACAGCAGGCCAAATGGATCTTTTCAGAGCTTATGCTGATCTTTATGCTGGCTCCCGCTGCCAATATTCAGATTGTACACACCGAGAAGAACCTAGCTGTGCAGTAAAAGAAGCCCTTGAAAAAGGTGAAGCGATGCAATGGCGTTACGAAAACTATCTCAACCTTTATGAAACGCTCGTTGAAGGAAAAATATAACAATGTATGTTCTTGGTTTTGACTATGGCAATAAAAATATAGGCGTTGCATTAGGGCAAAGTATTTCCCGAACAGCATCACCACATACGACTATTCGCCGCCAAAAAGGGCCACCATGGGATTCCATCGAAGCTCTGATTCAAGAGTGGAAACCAGAACATATCGTTATCGGCTTACCTTTAAATGTTGACGGTGAAGAGCAACCTATTACACAGGCTGCTCGTCAATTTTCCAAAACTCTCGAAAATAAATTTAAGAAAAAATATAATCTTCAATTTCATTTTCATGATGAGCGCTATTCATCACAAGCTGCTAATGACCTCTATCAAAAAGACTATGAACCATCTGGCCGCAAAAATAAAAAGCAAGACTGGGATAGAGATTCAGTTGCAGCAATGTTAATTCTTGAAGCTTGGTTTGAATCGGGTTATCTTAGTTTATAAACCCAATTTTTCAGAGGACTGTCCAGCCCTCTACTCAAACAAGGAACAGTAATGTCAGACGTAGCATTTGAATTGCCAACAGTTGAAACTCTTCTCAATAAACTCTACACCCAACTTAAAACAGCCATTCAAGAAAAAGGCATCGAGAACCCTCGCTTAGTGGGTATTCACTCTGGTGGTGTATGGATTGCAGAAAGGCTTCAAAAGATGCTGGCAGCTGATGCTGACAATGAAAAATGCCCTCAACTTGGTACTTTAAACATTGCTTTCTATCGTGATGACTTCACAGAAAGAGGTTTACATCCAGTTGTAACACCATCAACTCTGCCATTTAGCGTTGATGATGCAAACCTTATTCTTGTTGACGATGTATTAATGTCGGGTCGTACTATTCGTGCAGCCCTTAATGAGCTATTTGATTATGGTCGCCCTAAAAGCGTGACTCTTGCAGTTCTTGTTGACCTTCAAGCACAAGAGCTACCAATTAAACCTGATGCAGCAGGTATGACTACAAAACTCCCTGCAAATAAGCGTATTAAGCTTCGCGGCCCAGATACACTTAAGCTTGATCTCATTCAAACAAATTAAGCTATCTCTACAAAGAAAAAGGCGCTTTAAAGCGCCTTTTTGCATACTTATTTCTTTTTAATAATTGCCCACATGTTATCGTTGGTTGGAACTGTATCAAGGAAGTTCATGCGTGCAGCCCTTAAGCCACATTTATGCAGTAATACTTTAAGTGTTCTTGGGCTAAAATAATTCACATGATCCGGAAATCTAAAGCCACACCACTTTTCTTTGCGTATAACTCTGTTCCAAGAATTATAATTTGGCACTTTGAGAACAATGCCACCTTCATCTGTCAGCTTCTGACGACACACTCTTAATAGTTCAGCAGGTTGTATTTCATGCTCTAAAAAAGACATTAATACAATCACATCAACAGAATTATCTTCAAGCTCAACTAAGCCCTCAAGAGCAGGCTTATGAATAACATGACCACCATAAGGCTTAAACTTTTTGTTTGAAGCTGCAGCTAAAAAATTGGAGACTTCAATACCAATAGGCTTAACATTAATCCCATGTTGATAAAGCGCCTGATAAGCAATCATAGAACCATGCAAGCCTTCCCCACAACCAACATCAATCACTGTCATAGGTGCAGATTTATCAGCTCGATAGCGCTGAATATCATGCAAAAGCTGCGACGCTTCATGAACAACTTTTTGCCCTCGATGCATCGAGGAGCGAATCTTTTTAAAAAAACTGCTCAGCTTGGCTCGAACAGGCTCAAGTTCTAATGATTTTTGTCGATAGCTTTCAACAGACTTCTCCCAAGCATATTCCTCCTGTAAGGACTCATAACTTGGCGGGTTCTTCAGAAATACAAAACCTGTATCTAAGCATTCAACAAGGTCCCACTCTGCCGGACTATAAGGACTTTTAATTGTATTTGTTTCATGCTCAAGAATAGGGTTAACCCTTGAGTAGCTCTCTAACTTTTCTACCTGACTAGGCTGTTCTTGATCACCTTGTGAAACTGCCTGAACATTTACTTGGCTCATTTATACCTCCTTGTAAACACCTAAAGCTATTTAGGTGTATTTTCGAATTATTAGAATAAAAACCTCATTTTCGTTGCTTATTAACAGTAGCACTCTAATTTGAGCTATTTCATGTCATAGCAGCTCAGAGAAAGAACAGTTTTATATAAGAGCAGCTAACTCGTACGATTTTCGTTATCTATACTGAATTCAATGCGTCTTTAATGGCTTCAAACATAGCCCTACAAAATAGCTAATACCCACCACAACAGGCCTTGAGCCATTACCCAATGTAAAAAAATTTAAAATTACTGCCTTAGATGCTTGACGACCCAAACGATAATGATTATCATTTAGATTATGTGGTCGAGATTAATCACAAAGAGGTGAACCGAATGAGTGTCCTAAATCAAGAAATGCAACATAGACTCATCAATGCAACACCTTATGAAATTACATATATCTGGCATCAATGGATTCGTTATGGATTAATGTTTTCAGTGAGAAATAGACAAGAACTTGCTCGTGAGTATTTCACAAAAGCAATTGAGCTTGGCGAGCTGATTCTAAGCAAAGAGGTCAGCACTTCACACTTAAGCCACTACTTTTTGTCTGTGATTTTTCTCTACAAAAATTACTACGCCTGCTACCTCGATGAACAAGCAGACGAAACACTGGTATCAGCATTTCGATACGTATGCGCTTTAAATATTAGTTGTGATGATGATTACATCTACACCTGCTGCCAAAGCCTTTTAACACCAGCAAAGCACAACTTTTTTGTCAAAGCATATATTAAAGAGTTTGGATCACTTACGAAGGAGAACCAAGCGATCTATGAAACACACAGAGGCTCCATAAGCCTAAAGGCCTTACTACAACAGTAGCTGCAACAATAATTTCACGAAGTTAAGATTACTAATAGGCAAGAGTAAAACTCTTTGCCAGTACAGATTGCTCCCAAGCTGCCCTAAGCCCGCAACATCTTAGGGCAGCCCCTCCTCCGGGGATAATTTGCTCCCGGTGCCCCTAAGCCCGCAACACTTAGGGGCACCTCTCCTCCTAGGGGAAAACAGTTTTGCTCCCGCTACCCTGAGCCCGCAACATCTCAGGGTAGCCCCTCCTCCGGGGTTAGCTTAAATAGCTATTAGCCTCTATTCTCAGCATCGATAAGCATTTACGGAATAAAAATTTTCACAATCGGTGGCGCTATGCATTGGAATCAGATAGCATATACTTGATTAAAACCTGCTGACAAAATCATCAGCACATATATGCTATTTGAAATAAATATGTCCAATGACAATTTAGATAAAGGGGATACTTAAGAATGCCGTTTGTTGTCACTGAAAACTGTATTAAATGTAAGTACACTGACTGCGTTGAAGTCTGTCCTGTTGATTGCTTCTACGAAGGCCCTAACTTTCTTGTAATTCACCCAGATGAGTGTATTGATTGCGCCCTTTGTGAGCCACAATGTCCAGCAAATGCAATCTACTCCGAAGATGAGCTTCCAGAAGATCAAATTCAGTTTATTGAAATCAATGCTGAGCTTGCAGAGAAATGGCCGAACATTACAGAGCTTAAAGATGCAGCACCAGATGCTGATGAATGGCTCAATAAGCCTGGAAAGCTTCAGCACCTTGATAGAGGTGAGTAATACTCTTACCTACAAGACTTCTTCAAAAAGCGAGCATCATGCTCGCTTTTTTATTGGCTGCTCTTTAGTGATCAAGCCTTGTGCGGAAAAGATGCTCTAAGAACGCTGACAAGTGTACTTTTTTGCAGGCACAAAAAAAGGGGGATAGCGGCAACTATCCCCCCTCGAAGCTCAGATGTTTTCACACCTTTGCTTGCTCATCACATTCCTTGTGACTTAGTCTCCCTCGGTGTACACGATCCCTGTGTAACGGCAGTCCTTGCCTATCACCTCGCGCTAATCCTTAGCACTAATCTTACTTTAGCCTATGTTATGAATTTTTGCCAACTATAAAGTTCAAGTTTTGTCTTTTTGATCATTCACTTAAACTTTACAACTTACTCAATCTTCTAACAATCAATCCTTGATTGGCTTTAAGTCTATTCAGCAGTTCCGCTTCATTCCTTGATGTTTCCGTGCTGTTAAGTTAAATATACCTAACCTGAATATAATGTGAAAGTCCTTTTACGACGTTTTTTCATTCGCAAACGGCCTAAATCGATCGTTTTTTACACTAAGTAACAATCGATGATAGCATTTCGGCCATTTTTTTAGGACTTTTACCTAATTTTCAATCTATTGCTTGAAATATTTGAATACTAGGATTCCTGAAGAAAGGACAAGTCGTGGACGCGATCAACCAAAAACTTAACCAGTTCTGGGTTTACTTGAGGCGTAATACCATGACCTAAGTTGAAAATATGACCAGGACGACCGTGATTCTCACCTAAAATGCGAGCAACTTGCTCATCAATTTTTTCTTCATCAGTAAGAAGGAAGGATGGATCAAGGTTTCCTTGTACTGCAATATTGTCGCCTAATTGATCACGAGCACGGCCTAGGTTCATCGTCCAGTCGAGACCAACACAGTCAGCACCTGATCCCTTTATCAAATGCATCCAGCTACCAGCACCTTTTGTGAACATAATAATAGGTACACCTGTTGGCTTGATACGCTCAATAATGCGCTCCATAGAACGTAGAGAGAAGTCTCTATAGGCACTCTCAGAAAGTAGGCCACCCCAAGTATCAAAAATCTGTACAGCATCAGCACCGGCTTCAATTTGCGCTAGAAGGTAATCAGAAACGATATCTGATAAAAAATCTAACAACTGATGCATTAGCTCAGGCTGACCGTACATGACCTTCTTCACTTTTGCAAAGTCACGACTGCCTTCACCTTGAATCATATAGCACGCAAGCGTCCAAGGGCTACCAGAGAAACCAATCAAGGGTACACGACCATTTAATGCTTTTTTAATACTTGAAACAGCATTCATCACATACTGAAGATCAGTATTAACATCAATGCGAGGTAAGTTTTGAATTGATCTTGCATCAGTTAAAGGATTTTTAAACTTAGGACCTTCACCTGTTTCAAAGTAAAGACCTAAACCTAATGCATCAGGAATTGTCAGAATATCTGAGAAAAGAATTGCAGCGTCAAGATCAAAACGATCAAGTGGCTGCAAAGTAACCTCTGTTGCAAAATCAGTATTTTTACACAGGCTCATGAAATCGCCAGCCTTTGCTCGTGTTGCACGATACTCAGGTAAATAGCGGCCAGCCTGACGCATAATCCAGATTGGAGTGCGTGACACTGGTTCACAGCGCAATGCTTTTAGAAAAATATCATTTTGCAGAGTTGTCATAGAGGCAGCCTTTTTAAAAACTTCAAAAATTTTTTTGCGGTTGCTTATATAGCGTTTTTTAAGGAGCTCTATTTAACCAAGCTCCCTCCCCCTCATTCAATAGAACTGGGTATATATAAATAACCTCGGACTGCCAGTCTAAGTTTAAACGTCAAGATAATCAAGAATACCTTGAGCAGCTTGTCGCCCTTCCCATACTGCTGTTACAACAAGATCGGAACCACGAACCATATCACCACCAGCAAAGACTTTTGGATTTGCTGTTTGGAATGGATACTCTTGCTCTTCAGGTGCATTAACAAGATCCCAATCACCAATAACACCAAGCTTATTCAACCACTCTGGTGGATTTGGTTTAAAGCCGAATGCAACAACAATTGCATCAGCAGGAATTACTTCTTCACTGCCTGGCACAATTTCAGGACGACGGCGACCAGTTTCATCTGGCTCACCTAATTGCGTTTGCGCAAGACGAACGCCTTCGACCTTTTCATCCCCAATGATTTCAAGAGGTGTACGATTGAAAAGGAAATGAACGCCTTCTTCTTTCGCATTCTCCACTTCTTTACGGGAACCAGGCATATTCTTCGCATTACGACGATAGGCACAAGTGACTTTTGAAGCACCCTGACGAATAGCAGTACGGTTACAGTCCATAGCTGTATCACCGCCCCCCAAAACAATAACGCGCTTGCCTTCAAGGTTAATCCACTCTTCATCAGAGTTTGAAAAACCAAGGTTACGATTCACGTTGGAAATTAAGTAATCCAAAGCACGGTGAACACCTGGTAGATTTTCACCTGGTAAATTACCCATCATAGACTTGTATGTGCCCATACCTAGGAACACCGCATCATACGCATCAAGCAATGCATCAAAAGGTTTATCCACACCAATCTCAGTGCTTAATTGGAATTCAACACCCATTTCGGTAAAGATTTCACGACGCTTTTTCATGACATGCTTTTCAAGCTTAAATTCAGGGATACCAAAAGTAAGCAGACCACCAATCTCAGGGTAGCGATCAAACACAACAGGCTTCACACCATTTCGCACAAGCACATCAGCACAAGCCAAACCTGCAGGGCCAGCACCAATAATCGCCACCTTTTTATCTGTGCGAACAACTTGGCTCATGTCCGGACGCCAGCCTAAAGCAAACGCGGTGTCTGTAATAAACTTTTCAATAGAGCCGATGGTGACAGCACCATATCCAGAGTTCAGTGTACAAGCACCTTCACACAAACGGTCTTGCGGGCAAACTCGCCCACAGACTTCTGGTAATGAGTTTGTTTGATGGCTTAAAGTCGCCGCTTCAAAAATATTGCCCTCAGCAATCAGCTTTAACCAGTTTGGAATATAGTTATGTACTGGACACTTCCACTCACAATAAGGGTTACCACATTCAATACAACGCTGTGCTTGAGCTGCTGCTTCTGAAGATTGGAAACCATTATAGATTTCCACATACTTTTTCTTACGTTGCGCCAAAGGCTTTTTAACTGGGTCTTGCCTTGGCACGTCAAGAAACTGAAATACATTTTTTGATTGAGACATAATAAAACCTCGCCTTATTGTGGAGCGCCACGAGTTAAATTCAGAAGTTGCTGTAGATTTGCAGCCTTTGGCTTCACCAGCCAGAAACGACGCGCATAATCATCGAAGTCATCAAGAACTTCAGCGCCCCACTTACTTCCTGTTTTCTCAACAAACTCTTCAATTAATGAATAGAGATAATGTTGATAGGCAGTCATGGCTTCACCAACCACACGGCTAATTTCCACAAGTTCACGGTTATAGTGATCAACGAACTCATTCTTCATATCAAGCACATAAGCAAAACCACCAGTCATACCTGCACCGAAGTTCGAGCCAACAGCACCAAGCACAACAACACAACCGCCTGTCATGTATTCACAGCAATGATCTCCAGCGCCTTCAACAACAGCTATCGCACCTGAGTTACGAACAGCAAAGCGCTCACCAACTTGGCCAGCACCAAAGAGCTTACCGCCTGTTGCACCATAGAGACATGTATTACCCATAATCACGGATTCATTTGTCTTGAGTTTAGAGCGAGTTGATGGATGAATAACGATTTGGCCGCCAGTCATGCCTTTACCAACGTAGTCGTTCGCATCACCTTCTAAATCAAGATGCAGACCACCAACGTTCCAAACACCGAAACTTTGGCCAGCAGTGCCTTTACACTTAATGTTGATTGGCGTTGCTGCTAAACCATGATCACCAAAGTTTTGCGCAATATAACCAGACACACGAGCACCAAAAGAACGGTCACAGTTATTGATGTCGTATGACAACTCAATTGGTGGACGCTCTTCTGTATCAAGGTAGAGGTTATGATTTGCAAGGGCATCAATCACATCGCCAAGAATCTTCTCAGCCTTCTCTGCTTTATCATGTGGTGGATTTGAATTTTGCACCGCAAAACGAGGCACAGCAGGATCGTCTGTTGCCCTCCAAAGAATTGAAGAAAGATCAAGATTTTTATGCTTCTCCGTGATCCCTTCAATTTGAGATAACAAATCAGTACGACCAATAATATCGTCTAACTTTTCAAAGCCTAGAAGTGATAGCCAAGAACGAGTTTCCATTGCCACAAACTTAAAGAAGTTCATCACCTGCTCAACTTCACCAGAGAAGTAACCCTCACGAAGCTTCACATCCTGAGTCGCAACACCTGTGGCACAGTTATTTAAGTGACAAATACGCAGGTATTTACAACCCAGCGCAATCATTGGCGTTGTACCGAAACCAAAGCTTTCAGCACCAAGAATAGCAGCCTTAATCACATCTAGACCTGTCTTTAAACCACCATCGGTTTGCACACGTACACGACCACGTAAGTCATTAAGCTGTAGCGCTTGGTGTGTTTCTGCAAGGCCAAGCTCCCACGGAGAACCAGCATGCTTAATTGAAGATAACGGGCTAGCAGCTGTGCCACCGTCATAACCAGAAATCGTAATTAAATCTGCATAGGCTTTACCTACACCTGTGGCAATAACACCAACACCCGGCTCAGAGACCAGCTTCACAGAAATAAGTGCATTTGGATTCACTTGTTTCAAGTCAAAGATCAGCTGTGCTAAATCTTCAATAGAATAAATATCATGATGCGGCGGTGGCGAAATGAGCGTTACACCAGGGGTAGCATAACGAAGCTTCGCGATAAGACCATTAACCTTACCACCAGGTAACTGACCACCTTCACCAGGTTTAGCACCTTGAGCGATCTTAATCTGAATAACTTCAGCACTCATTAGATAAGCAGCAGTTACACCAAAACGACCTGAAGCAACCTGCTTAATTTTAGAGTTACGAATTGTGCCGTAACGGGCTGGGTCTTCCCCGCCTTCACCTGAGTTTGAACGACCACATAAACGGTTCATCGCTTCTGCAATTGCCTCATGAGCTTCTGGTGATAACGCACCCAAAGACATACCAGCAGAATCAAAACGCTTCAGAATACTTTCCATTGGTTCAACTTGATCCAAAGCAATTGCTTCATCTGCAAACTTTAAGGCAAACATATCGCGAAGTGTTGCAATACCTCTATCGTTCACTGCATTTGAATACTCAAGGTAATCGTTATAATCACCAGAGCGAACAGATTTAATCAGCGCCTGAACAACATCTGGATTAAACGCATGGTACTCCTGACCGTGAACATATTTAATTAAACCACCTTGAGAAATCGCCTTACGAGTTTTCCATGCATCAGACGAAAGCTTCTTCTGATCATTGGCAATATGCTCAAAACTCGCACCGGAAATACGGCTCGCCATACCTGGGAAACATAAATCCATCACTTCTTTTGCAAGACCAACAGCTTCAAATAACTGAGAACCACGGTAAGAAGCAATTGTGGAAATACCCATTTTTGAAAGCACTTTAAATAAGCCTTTCGTGATCGCCTTTCTGAATTGACGATGAGCAGTTACAGCATCACCAGCAAGCTCGCCAGTGCGAACCAAGTCTTCAATCACGTTGTAAGCAAGGTATGGATAAACAGCTGTAGCACCAACACCAATTAAGACCGCAAATTGATGTGGGTCACGAGCATAACCAGTTTCTACAATAAGGTTCGCATGACAGCGTAAACCTGTATTAACAAGCCTGTGATGCACAGCACCAACAGCCATAGCTGCATTAATTGGAAGCAAACCTTTTTGCACGCCTTTATCAGAGAACACAAGAATAACTTGGCCTTCTTTGACTTTTTGCTCTGCAAGGTCACAAAGTTTATTAATAGCAAACTCAAGGCTGATATTTTCGTTGTAAAGCAGCGATAAGCGCTCAACAGGCATAGCCTCACGCTCAACACCAATGATATTTCTAAACTTTGAGTGAGATAGAACTGGCGTTGTTAAAATAATACGATCAGCATGTTGAATATCAGAACGGAATAAGTTGCGCTCTGCACCAATACATGTTTCCAACGACATCACCAGCGATTCACGAAGTGGATCGATTGGTGGGTTTGTGACCTGTGCGAACTTCTGACGGAAGTAATCTGTGAGCAAGCGTGGCTTCGAGCTTAATACAGCCATAGGCGTGTCATCACCCATAGAACCAACTGCTTCTTGACCAGTTTCAGCAAGTGCACGAATCACTTGATCACGTTCTTCAAAGGTAATGCCAAAGAGTTTTTGATAGCTTTGGAATTCATTATAAGGAATTTGATGCATTGAAGACTTTTCATCAATCAATACAGAATTTAAGCGCTCACCTCTTTGCTTTAACCATTTTTTATATGGATGCTCAGATTTCAGCTTATTATCAATTGTTTGGGAATCTAAGACTTCACCTGTCTTCGTATCAACAGCAAAGATTTGACCAGGCCCTAAACGTCCTTTTGCAACAACATCGGCTTCGTCGTAATCATATGTCCCTACTTCAGAAGCCAAGGTAATCCAATCATTGTTCGTTAATACCCAACGAGCTGGACGCAGACCATTACGATCAAGCAAACAAACAGCATAACGACCATCTGTTAATACGATACCTGCTGGGCCATCCCATGGCTCCATGTGCATAGAGTTGTATTCATAAAACGCACGTAAATCAGCATCAAGATGCTCAACGTTTTGCCATGCTGGTGGCACCATCATACGCAGCGCACGGAACATATCCATACCGCCGTTTAACAAGAGCTCAAGCATGTTATCCATACAAGCAGAGTCAGAACCACGTGTATCAACAATCGGCGTAATATTTTCTAGACCAGGCAAGAAATCAGATGCAAATAAAGGCGCACGAGCAACAGACCAGTTAATGTTGCCAGAGATAGTATTAATTTCACCGTTATGCGCCATATATCTAAATGGCTGTGCTAAACGCCAGCGAGGCAATGTGTTCGTCGAGAAACGTTGGTGAAATACACAAATAGACGTTGTCATACGATTACTTTGAAGATCAAGATAAAAGTTTGGCAGATCTTCTGGCATAATCAGGCCCTTGTAGCCGATCACTTCTGTTTGCAAACTGACAATATAAAAATCTGGGTCATGCATCATGCCTTTTTCAACATGACGACGCGCAAAGTACAAACGGCGATCCATTTCTTTGCCTTCAATATCAACGCCACCAACAAAAATTTGTTCGATTTTAGGCATAGACTCTAAAGCAAGTGGGCCACATACATTTGAATCAACTGGCACTTCACGCCAGCCAATTGTGTGCAGACCTTCTGCAACGAGCTGCTGCTCGATCAGATCTCGAGCTTCTTGTGCAAGCTTTGGATTTTGACTGAGGAAAATCATACCAACAGCATAAACGCTAGGTAATGTAGCACCGAATAGACGCTCAGCTTCGTAGCGGAAAAAGCTATCAGGCTTGGCTAGTAAAAGACCACAACCATCACCGGTTTTACCATCAGCAGCAATACCACCACGGTGAGTCATACAGGTTAAAGATTGAATTGCTGTTTTTAACAATTCATGTGAGTCTTGCCCTTTTGTACTGGCAATCAAACCAAATCCACAGTTATCTCGAAAATCATCTTTCGAACATAATCCGTACTTCATGCTCTATCTCCCAAATCAGTGCAGTGACTTTATTTCGCACACGAGAAAACCTGCCTACCCTCTTTATGAGCAACATGTAGACATAAGATCCCCGTACACCACGTGTGGTTGTGGCAAAACAAAGACAGACAGCGACACCTTTCTTCAGTATTTAAGTATTAAACACATTAAAAAAGCGATGTTTTGTTGAAAATTCAAAACTGCAGGATTTTCTATATTTTTTTGAAGCGCACAGAAAGACAGGCCGATTAAAACCTTCTATTTGCTGGTGCATCAAATATTATATTTTCTAAGCCAGTGCTTAACTCAAACGGGATAACCGCTATGGCCTTGAACTGGAGTGCCTTATAATCTGGCAAATGAAACTGATAATGCTTAATAATCAGATCCACTTATTACCTTGCATTTTTACGAGGCAATTTAAAAAAATTGCTTCTAAACGTTTTGAGCTGCTATCGAACTCCTTGACTCTAATAGCTGCTACGAGTGTGCAGTTGATGGCTTAGCCATTACCGCAAATAATAAAGGATGTGGATGACAAGAGTATTGTGATCAAGAACTTAGGTGCATTCATCTGAAGACCATGGGACAGTTCTTGACTCTTATCTGAACCCAACTTTGTATGATTCCTTCCTTTAGCCAAATCATTTTACACAAAGTGGAGTCTTATGAATAGTGGCTGAACGCAATTTTTGCCAGAAAATTGGCTCAAGGCCAGATTCTTTAACATTCTAGCCCGCTACCAAAAACAAAGATGGACCACGAATAAACATTCAATCATATCGAACTGATGCCTGAATAATAAACAGATTTCATTTTGAGATCAGCATTTTAACCTTATTTCTTTATCAAAATAGTATTATCAAACCAAATAATGAAGTTCCAAAAATAAAGGTTACACCTATGTCAGCCCCATCTGCTACATCTCCTCTCAATATTCTCAATATGCCTGCAGAAATAATTCATCAAATCCAAGATGAATTATCCAAAGTCAGTAATGGCATAGACGGCATAAAAGGTATTTTCAATCTCTCAATAAGCTGTCGAACAATGAAGGCATTTGCAGATGATCGAGATCGATTAAAGGATATTAACTTCAAGAGAAATATTTTTGATGGTAATTTCATTGGGCGAATCATGAGAATAGCAGCTGACA
The DNA here is from genome assembly GCA_002450655.1 of Gammaproteobacteria bacterium UBA6940. Taxonomy (GTDB): domain Bacteria; phylum Pseudomonadota; class Gammaproteobacteria; order Pseudomonadales; family UBA6940; genus UBA6940. The sequence goes on from DJZY01000060.1 coordinate 63,399, forward strand.
AGAGTAATCCACTTTTCCAAGAGTACGCAATTGTAAAATTGTTAGACATGATCGATAAAGAAGAATGGAACTGCACTATGGGCAGCAATGATAAACAGATTATCCACATGGATAACAAGGCTATCAAAGCTGCAATGACTAACAAGCTAATTGACACATACTCATTTGAAAACCATTCGAACTTAGCTCTTATATTTCAAAATTTTAAATATACCACAAAAGAAAAACAGGATCTTTTATATAAAAAAGTCACTGAAGTAGTTTCAAATGAGACAATATCCCCATTCGAATACCCTTTTCATGATTACCAGAATACAAATAACAACAATCTCAATAATTTTGTTTATAAAATCAATAAAACACTAATAGAAAAAACCACAAACCCTTACGCACTATTAGAACTCTCTGATAAAATGGAATCACGTAACTACATAAATCCTCAAATACAAAACGATATAAGCCAGCGTTTTCATTATTTTTTCAAGAACTACGAAAAATTTGCTTCATACGATACTTACTACTCAGATAAAGATAATATATCAAGAGAAAAAATTCGTAACACCATAGATTTTTACATGAATAATGCGTATGAGCATGCTGATAACGTTTTCAAACAAGCTATTTTAAAAATGGCAGATAGTGCCATATCAAATAACAATTTTCATTCTTCGTATTTTCACGATCCAAAATTTTTAACTTCAGAACATAAGCACATTCGCCAACACTGTTTAAACCACTTAATTAGTGACATTAAACTCAATAAAAAAAACATGAACTGCCTCACTGCTCACAGCATACTGCACAGCCAATTCGACGACATCCGGAACAAAGGCATAACTACACTTACTGAACTCATAAAACAGAAAAAAAACACACCTGAAGAAATAAAAAACTTTATTGATTCCGACAACAAAACAATTTCAAAAGTAGCTGCAACTGTTTATACGACAGCCACTGGCAAATATATTTATAACCTTCAAGCATATTTAACACACCCAAACGAATTTGTACGTGAAGCGTCAGCCAACATAATTGCATCTGATGAAAATACAGCATTAGCAATCATTGGACAAAAATTTAATGCGACAAGTCACCAAGCATCACTTGTGAGCGATGCACTCATCAAAAAGATCAAGAGCGGCGTAAAAGATAACGTCCTCTCATCAATTGCTGAGCACACACTTTTGACAAAAAACGTCTCAACTGCGCTTACTAAAAGATATTTATTTTTACTTCTGAATGGAAAAGTCAATTTCAATGACAACAGCACACTTCACGAAGAGCCATTCAAATTCAAAGCTCAACATATTCTTTTAGAACTCATCAATAGTCATAAATTAAATTGCCAACAAATTTCAAGCGAAACATTATTTCAGATAATAGATTCCCCTTCTATACCACCTAAAACTAATTCTATAGAGCTTTTAAATCAAAAAATTGCTAACGGCCACTTAAATCAAGATCTCCTGGACTATATCCATCAAACACCTAACACACCAAAAGAAACTCAAAAATTTATTTCAAATATTATAAAACTAGCTCCAATGACAGGTATCAGCATTACACCCTATGACAAATTACATAACATCCCAGAATCATCCTACCAACTTCTAATACAGCAACTAGGAAAAATAATATCAAAACCAAATAGCGATCAAAATAGGATAAAAGAGACAGAACTCAAAAAAATACTACTGGGCAGCGACACATATAAAAACAAAGAAATATCATCTGCATGCAAAACAAAACTCGAAAAAGATTTCTTTAAACTAGATCTATCGTTAGAAGAAATCGCAAATAAAAATATCTTAAACTATAACAATAGAAACATAAGTCATTTAGTGAACCAGCTCTTTTATCAAAAAACAGATTATCATTTTACTCAATATTATAGAAGTAAAGTGACTGACATAGTCTCAAACCCGAACATATGGAGCAATGCTAACCAACACATCAAAAGGCGACTTATCGATTTAACTGCTCTCAAAATTCAAAAAAAACATTATTCAACAACCGAACTTGAGCTCTGGATGCAACATATGCAACCACAAACACAACGTTTTTTTAATCTGAAAGAACGCTACCAAGCTCAATACAAAATTGAAGTAACCGAAAACTTTAAGAATAGTTTCAACTCAAAGCTTTCAAAAACCCCCAAAATTATAAAAATACCGCTCTATGTGAGTTTAAAGCCATTTACCGAAGTCTTTTTTTACTTGAAGAGCATTCAAAAAATACAATCGATCGACTAGGAGTATGAGGCAGCATTCATTAAATCACTAGAAGCGCTGCCTATAGAGAGGCTATTGCCCAAATAAACCATGGGATTCAGCACAAGCTGTATTAAACCTTGCTTCTTGCAATTCTGCTGAGTTAACAAGAGGTGGGTCAACTTTAAAAATACCATGAGACTCCGCGCACTCTCTATCCCATGCAGGGTCACTTTTAGGAAAAACATTGCTCACTGGCGTTGCTTTTACAGTTGTGAATAAATCAGTTGGAGCAGAATGTTCAACGATCAACCTATCTTCATCTGGTGTTTTATAGTGACTATTATCGTAATTCGCAGATTCAACATCATTATAGTTTATTGCTAAGAAATGCTCTTGATCTTTATTTTCAATAACTGGCGACTGATGACCGAAAGGCTTAATTCTATTCAAGCTCACGTTATTTAGAGAAGTGGACGTCATTTCTTGGGCTGTTGAAGGTATTTTTCCAACAAACTGTTTTACTGCACTTGCAATGGAAAAGGCACTTGCTTTCAATATACTCATTAGAGAGCCATTGTCCGCTTGTTCGTTCGAAGATGGTTGATGCTGGATTGGTATATTTAAGTCTGAATTAAGCTTCATTGACGCCTCAATATTTTTATAATGCAAAAGGTAGGTACAAGACATTACTTTAACATCGCGCCAATACATCCAAAAGCATTAAGGCTTGATCTCAAGCCTTAATGCTTTAAAACGTTTACTTTTTATCCGTTTTCTTAGCAGCTGCTTTCTTTGCAGGTGCTTTTTTAGCCGCAGCCTTTTTCTTATCGGCTTTGGTATCTTCCTCGACCCACTTACCATCTTGATAATGAGCACGCCAAGACGTTGCCTTACCATCAACTTCAGTCGTTACGTACTGCTCTTTCGTTTTACGAGAGAAACGAACCAGCGAATCGTTACCAGCAGGGTCTTCAACAGGTGCGTCAAGGAGGTACTTAAACTTCTCAGGCAGTTCTTTAGCAACAGTTTGCAGCTCTTTGATATAAGGTGCGCGCGTTTCTCTGTGCTTAGGGAACTGGCTAGCCGCAAGGAAAATACCTGAAGCACCGTCACGGAGCAGATAATAGTCGTCATGCTTCGCACACTTTAAATGAGGCATTGGTACTGGATCTTCCTTTGGAGGCGCTGGCTGGCCGCTACGAAGCAATTTGCGGGTGTTTTTACAGTCATCAGCCATACAACCAAAGTATTTACCAAATCGGCCAGACTTAAGCTGCATTTCAGAACCGCACTTATCACACTCAATTGTTGGGCCATCATAGCCTTTCAGTGCAAACTGCCCTTTTTCGATTTCATAGCCACTACAATCTGGGCTGTTACCACAGATATGCAGTTTATTACTTTCATCAACAAGGTAAGAGTCCATTGCTGTGCCACATTTTTGGCAACGCTTTTTCGATCTTAGCTGCTCAACTTCAAGGTCTTCATCGGCACCAACAAACTCATCACCATCCACAAGGTTCTTCGTGTTTGTGCAACGCTCTTTCGGTGGTAATGCATAGCCAGAACAACCTAGGAATACACCTGTAGATGCAGTTCTAATTTGCATCGGCCTACCACACTTATCACAAGCCATGCTGATTTCGACAGGGTTGTTTTCACGCATACCACCTTCATCAACATCTGATTCAGCTGTTGTGAGCTTGCTTTTGAAATCACCATAGAAATCATTGAGGATTTTTTTCCATTTCACGGAGCCATCAGAAATCTGGTCAAGCTGTTGCTCCATGCGAGCTGTAAAGTCAAAATTCATCAAGTCTGTAAAGCTTTCAGACAGGCGATCTGTCACGATCTCCCCCATTTTTTCAGCATAAAAACGCTTGCTATCTTGCTTTACATAGCCACGGTCTTGAATTGTAGAGATGATGCTTGCATAAGTGGATGGACGACCAATACCACGCTTTTCAAGCTCTTTAACCAAGCTTGCTTCAGTAAAGCGAGCTGTTGGTTTTGTGAAATGCTGAACAGGGTCAAGCTTTTGCAGATCAAGTGTGTCACCAACACTCACATCTGGTAAATGCACATCATCGTCTTTGCTTGTTGGCATTGCTTTTAAATAACCATCAAACTTCAGAATACGACCTTTCGCTTTAAGCTGGTAATCGCCAGCATCTACAAGAATCGTGCTCGACATAAACTTGGCTGGAGGCATTTGACATGCCACAAAACGCTGCCAGATAAGCGTGTACAAACGCTGGGCATCTCGCTCCATGTCTGTCAGCTGGTCACCAGTTTTAGTCACATCTGATGGACGGATCGCTTCGTGAGCTTCCTGTGCTTGATCTTTGCTTGTGTAAACATTTGGCTTCTCAGGTACATATTCATCACCATATTGCGATGCGATGTACTGACGAGCAGCTTCAACAGCATCCTGACTCAGGTTCGTCGAGTCAGTTCTCATATAGGTAATGTAACCTGCTTCATACAATCTCTGAGCCATCGTCATTGTTTTCTTAACGCTATAACCCAGGCGTGTACTCGCTGCTTGCTGAAGCGTTGATGTAATAAATGGTGCGTTGGCTTTCGAAGAGGTTGGCTTGTCTTCACGGCTTGCAATGGTGTAAACAGATTTTTCAAGTGCTGCAAGAGCCACGTCTGTTTCTGCTTTATTTGTTGGCTTGAATGCTTTGCCTTGGAATTTAGCAACATCAAGACGAAACTCTGTTGAGCCTTTATGAAGCGTATTGGCAAAAACTTCCCAGTACTCTTCTGGCACAAATGCGCGAATTTCGCGCTCACGCTCAACAACAAGCTTTACAGCAACCGACTGCACACGACCAGCAGACAAACCACGAGCAACCTTAGACCAAAGCAATGGTGACACCATGTAACCAACAACACGATCGAGGAAGCGACGAGTTTGCTGTGCTTCAACACGGTTCATATTCAGCTCGCCTGGAGATTCAAACGCCTGCTGAATTGCTGTTTTGGTAATTTCGTTAAATACAACACGCTTGAAACGTGATGGATCACCACCAATCACTTCTTGCAAATGCCATGCAATCGCCTCTCCCTCTCTATCCAAATCCGTAGCGAGATAGACAGTGTCAGCATTTTCCGCTGCTTTTTTGAGTTCGTTTATAACCTTTTCTTTATTAGGCAGAATTTCATATGAGGCATCCCAATCATTTTCAGGATCAACACCCATTCGTTTTACGAGGGCTTTGCGGGCTTTTTCTTGCTTGTACTTCGCTTTTTGCTCTGCCGTCATGGCTTTCATCTTGGCTTTTTCTTCAGCTGCAGATGCAGATGATGCCTTTTTACCAGAACCACTGACAGGTAAATCACGTACATGGCCCACGCTGGACTTGACGTTAAACTGGCGACCAAGATACTTATTGATCGTTTTAGCTTTGGCTGGAGATTCCACAATTACGAGTGATTGGGCCATGATTTTCTCTTCTTTCATTTAACTGCATGAGGCGAACTTGCCTCCCCCACTGCGCGATAAGGTTTTGAAAGAGTTATAAGCGATGGGTTCCATAGCGTCAAGGGATCAAACTCGCTTTCGAAGGCAAGAAAATCCAAAAATCGCCAAATTTTGGCGTTCACAGCCTAAAAAACACACATTTCAAAAAAAGATGGCATAGTCTTTGCACTCTTCGTTTTTAGCTTATTTAACTCTTTTTAATTCATCTATTTTGTTTTGAAACTACTTTTGAGGCAAAACTGCTTCAAAAACGATAAAATTTATATATAAAAGAATGTCTCTTCTTTTTAGCATAACTAAAAAGCTGAAACTTTCCTGATTTTTAAGGACTCTCAGGTTATGTCATTTGGAATAGCACCACCGGAAAACCCTTCTTTTTTTGAAAACCTGCTTATCCAAGATACAGGCTCTACAGTAATGATTTCCCTTACCGCAATCCTCTTGATTAGCGCAATACTTGGCTGGTTTGCTCAAAACCGTATTCGATATTACCGTCAAATTAAACTGAGGGTTTTAGAGCGAAAAATCAAGGCTAAGCATTTGATCAAAATACTAGAAGGCTTAGCTAAAACAAATTGTGACCAACGGGTTCGTGAACTATTAGGTCAGCGCCTTCTTGAATTAATTGAACATATTATGGATATAAACCCTCAAGAGCCTGGTGTCAAAATCATCCATGATGCAGCACAAAAACTGATTGCCCTTCCAGCGAGACAAACAACCCATGACATCGCGCCAGCTCACACTGATGCTGAAGTAAAAAGTTTGCAAAACCTTGTGCTTGCAGCTTTAGCACAAATTAAAAAAATGCCGCGCCGTGGATGGTTAACATATTCTGAATGCAAGACCCTCGAAACTCACTTGAAAAAAACTTATATCCAAGTAGAAATTGATGCACATATTCAATGCGCCGAACTCGCACATGAAACAGGCGATCGAATGCTTGCAAGCAACCACTTCCGCATAGCACAAAACAAACTTGCTTATTCAAAATACCATGGCACAGAAAAGAAAGAACAAATGACAAAAATTGGTGACTCTATTCGTGCACTCTTTCCGCAAGAAGAGCAAAAAAAGCAGTAGTCCGTCTCTTTCATTTAGCCTCTTAAATTGCGCATAAATAATGACATCTGCTCTTTTGATTTTTCCCCTTTCACTTGAGCTGCACCTCTTGCTTCCGTACCACTAGAAACATCAATAAAGTCTATAATACCCTGTTCAAAAAGTGGTAAAGCATCTTGCACATTACCAGCAGTCAAGCCACCGGCCAAACCAATCAACTGGGTGTTATTCTCTTTTTTCTCGGGCATAAATGACCAATCAAATTGCACACCATGCCCACCACTCCCTTGATCCGACCATGCATCAAAAACAAGTGCGGATGCAGCATAAAATTCAGCAGCCACAGCTGCAGTTTCCTGTTTATTTTTAACTGCAATTGCCTTCCAAAAAGGATACTTAAACTGAGCGCAAAATTCTGGCGTTTCATCACCATGAAACTGAATATAATCAGGTTTGACTTGAGCAATTAGGCTCTGAATAAACGAGGCATCCGCATTTCTAACAACCGTTACCATTTTCACATGTGATGGTATGATTTGACGCAATTTTGCAGCATGCTCCAAGGTGATACCACGAGGTGTCTCAGCAACAAGAATAACGCCTATATAATCAACACCAAGCTCAACGGCATATGCAATATCTTCTGCACGCTTCATGCCACAATATTTAACAAGCGGTTTAGCCATAATTAAAAACCTTTTAAAGTCTGTCACCAAAATCGAGATCTGGATAAGCTTTCGGCCAAGTCTCAATTTTGTCATCAAATAAAACAAATGGTGTTGAACCTGTGGTTGGAATATTAAAGCGCTTAGCATAGTGCGTCGTTCTTAAATACAAACCTTGCGGCGGTGCTGTTGCCCCTGCTTTATTACGGTCTTTACCATCAAGTAATTCTTTCATCCATATTGGCTGCTTTTGTCCTTCACCAACGACAAGCAAGCTACCAACAATATTGCGCACCATGTGATGCAAAAATGCATTACCTCGAATAGCAACACCAATAAATGGCCCTTTTTGCCAAACATCGGCCTCCATTAATCGTCTTACAGGATGTTTAGCTTGGCACCCTGCTGCTCTATAAGCAGAAAAGTCATGCTCGCCAATAAGATGCTTCACGCCCTCTGCCATTGCTGCTACATTTAATGGCTTTCTCCAAGGCGTTGCTTGATCACGCCACAAAGCAGATACCACAGGGGTTTGCTCAATAATGTAAATATAATCCCTATAGAGGGCCATATAACGGGAATGAAAGTCTTCATGAGCCTCTTGCGCCCATTTAATACGAATCTCTTTAGGAAGCTTTGTATTTGCTCCCTGTCGCCAGCTAAAATCGCTGCGAATGACATTCGTATCAAAATGGCATACTTGCTCCATTGCATTCACGCCAGCATCCGTACGACCAGATGCATGAATAAGAATATCTTCATTTGCAACAAAGCCGAGCGCTTGCTGTAAGTAGTATTGAATTGTATTTTTTTCATGACCTTGAAACTGCCAACCACTGAATGGAGTGCCCAAGTACTCGACGCCGATTGCGATTTTCATGAAATAACCTATTCCTTTTATAACCTTTTAGAGAAGCCATACATATTGGTGAGGCCTCTTAACAGGCGAACACTTTGCCATACTTTATTTGCTTTTTCAAAAACAAAAAAAAAGCACCTCTCGGTGCTTTCTTCATTTGCTGCTATTAACCTACTTTTTCAAGTAGCTCACGAGCAAGTTGCTGCTGGTCTTCTGTACCTTCAAGGAGTACCTCATCAAGGATATCTTTAGCACCTTCATGATCACCCATATCAATATAAGCAGTTGCTAAGTCAAGCTTAGTGCCTACCTCATCAACACCGTCGAGAAGAGAAGCATCTTCACTTGATAGCCCTTCTGAACCATCAAACTCAGACGTCGTAACAGCTTCATCATCAAGAGAGAAGCCTGCATCTAAGTCTAACTCTTCTTCTGCAGGTAGCTCTACAGCTTCATTTGTATCAAATGTTTCATCTAAAGCAACCTCTTCCAGAGCAGATTCTTCAGCTTCTGGGGTTACATCAGGAGTGATATCAAGACTGAAATCTTCCTTAGATGCAGGATCTAAACTATCTAAAGTTTTATCTAGATTATCCAAAGCATCTAAATCCAGATCGCCAAAGTCGCCACTCAAATCATTGCCTTGTAGGCTTTCTTTCTTTTCAGGCTCATCTTCAACAAGCGCATCAAGTGCAGCTATATCTTCATCGAAGTTACCAATCTCTTGGTCAATATCAGCAAGAGCATCATCTGGAGAAAAGCTTTCTGCAGTTGTAGGCGAATCTTCAGGAACACTTGTTTCTTCAAAGTTAAAGTCTAAAGCACCACCGCTTAGATCAAGCTCTTCATCAAAGCCTTCTACATCATTAACCTGTGTTTCTTCTGCAGCAAAAAGACTATCAGTTGTCATTTCTTCTTCAAAGGCAGAAGATTTAGGTGCTGCAGACTCTTCTGTTTTTGGCTTAGTTTCACCAAAACCACCAACATCAAGCTCCGCTTCAATATCAGCAAGTGAGAGGAAGTCTTCATCTTCATCGACACTTGTTAAATTCTCAGTACTCGTTGCTTCACCAATGAATTGCGTTTCTTCTTCACTGAAGGACTCTTCCTCTGCTGGTGCAGGACCAGCACCAGCTGCAAGACCTAAATCCTGACGCATTGCATTAATTTTTGAAAGAACCGCATCGTCAGATGTAAAACCTCTTACATGAGTTTCAACTTCTTGGAACGCATCAACGTCTTTACTTTCAGCATGAACTTCCATGAGTTTTAAATTTAATGCTGGCGACTCAGGAGACTCTTTTAAACCATCTTGCAACATTGCAATAGCTTTCGGGAAATGACCATAAGCAACATAAATATCAGCTTCACTTAAAACTGTGTCTATATCGAAGTCATTTTCAGCTTCAAGTAATTGTCGATCTAACTTTTCAGTGGTGAAGTCTTGTGTTGCAGCTTTCTCAACATCAAAGTCTTCATCGTCGTCTTCATCTTCATCATCAAGAGACGCTGTATATTCGTAATCATCGTCCTCATCTTCTTCGTCTTCATCATCTTGACGAGATCTCATCCATAGAAGACCAAGAATAGCGAGTAACAACGCACCAGCACCACCAAGATATAGTGGATTAGTTAGCATAGATGAAGCTGACTCTGGTTTTTGCTCTGCAATTGCTTCATCAAATGCAGGTGTTTCTTCAGGCACTTCACTCTCTTGCGCTGTCGCATCCTCTGTTTCAGCAACTTCAGGTTCTTCAGTCTGTACACCATTTTGCATATCTTGGAATGGAGATTCGCCTTGAGCTGTTTCTGCAGCTTCAGGCTCTTCATTCAACATAGGCATTTCTGCGTCTGGTGTTTCAGCTTGCCCTAAGGCTTCTGCTTCTTGCTCACGAAGAAGTTTGAGCTGAGCTTGCAAAGATGCAATTTGATCATCTTTTAAAGAAATAACGCGATCAGTTTTTTCAAGAAGATTTTTAACGTCAGCAATTTCACCTGTTAGGCTTTCATTTGCAACATTGAATTTTTCAACTTCTTCTTGTTGAAGTGACAGTTGATCTTGCAATTTAGAAACAGCTGCTGCGTTATTTGTATTTGAGCCACCTTGACCTGACGCTGCTTTTTCAGCATTTGCTTCATTGGAGCCAGGTGTTAAAATGCTTAATCGGCCTTCATCTGTTTTAGGTGGTGTTTGGTCTGGTGTTAAATCACGACCAGTACCATCAAGTTGACGACCACTTAACTCAGTATCATCAGCCATTTGCTGACGAGCCATGACTTTTGCACGCCATGCTTTATTTTGCGCGGCAATTTCTTTAACAGCTTCTGCACGGCTCAAATTACGAATTTCTGACTCAGATGGAATTCGAAGTACAGCGCCCTTTTTAATCAGGTTAATGTTATCGTCGATAAAAGCATCTGGATTTAAATATTGGTACGCAATCAATGCTTGCGGCATAGGAATAGCTGAATTTGATTGTGTTTTACGAACGATATCTGAAAGAGTGTCTGAGCTCTTTACTTTATACGTCTGCACAGTTGAACCTGAAACAGCACTGGAAGCAGGCGCTGCTGGTTCAGCTGGCTTTGAAGCTTGAGTTGTAGGCTTAGTAGATGCTACAGGTGTAGAAACAGATGGCTCTGGTTGAGCTGCTGGCTCTTCTTCTCCATAGGAGACTTCAACCTTTGGTCGCTCTGCAGGTATTGTTTCTGCAGCAGGTGTTACCCCAGTATCAGATTGAGAAGATAAACTCTGAGTCTTACGAGTTTCAGCTGCACGAACAGCAAGTGGAAGCTCATCTTTGAACTCTGGTGGATCAAGTAGTAGCGTGTACTCTCTTAAGAGACGACCAGCAGGCCATTGAACTTCAATTAAGAAATTCAGGTATGGCTCTGTCACAGGACGATCTGAAGAAACCTTCAGATAAGATTTTCCATCACTTCCCTGCACTATCTCAAATTTTAATTGAGATAAGAAAAATGATCGATCAACACCAGCTGCTGAAAAGTCACTCACACTTGCAAGGTTTGCAATAATCTCCGAAGAAGATAAACCTCGCGTTTGTAAAAGCTCGATACGAGCATCCAATGGCTGATTCAGATATGAATCTAATTCAACCTCGCCCATACCTAGCCCGAACATTGTACTAGGGACTAACGCACTGACACCAATTATTGCCGCTACTAACTTGCGTAACATTACCGCTTCCTTTTTCTGTTTCAGACTCCTGGTCGCCGAGTCGTCACTTCCGATTTGTGAAGCGTGCCACCTAAGAGGCTTGATCTCTTTGAAGCACAACTCGTTGCTCTGTTAAAAATCCATGAATTAACAAAGCAAGGCGTCCTAATAATTTTATTAAAACACCAAGCACTTCAAAAAGTATCATTTATAAATAGTGATTTATCAAATATTCTGCGATTTGAATTGAATTTAATGCTGCACCTTTTCGAACATTGTCCGAAACACACCATAAATTCAGGCCTCTAGGGTGAGAAATATCTTGTCTAATTCGGCTAACCCAAGTGTAATCGTCCCCTTCGGACTCAATAGCTGGTGTCGCATATCCACCATCTTTCTGCTCATCAAGAACTTTAACCCCTGGAGCCTTAGCTAAAATAGCAGTCGCTTCAGCTGGAGTAAGTGGTTTTTTAGTTTCGATATGTAACGCTTCTGAGTGACCATAAATAACAGGTACACGCACACAAGTTGGATTAACTAAAACAGCTTCATCGCCTAATATTTTTTTCGTTTCCAAAACCATTTTCATTTCTTCTTTTGTGTATCCATTTTCTTGGAATACATCAATGTGAGGAAGAACATTAAATGCGATTTGTTTTGGATACACTTTTGCTTCAGTCTCTTCGCCTTCAAGAATAGCTTTAGACTGTGCTTTTAATTCTTCAATTGCAGGTGCACCAGTACCAGAAACCGCTTGGTATGTTGCAACATTAATTCTTTCAATACCTACAGCAGCATGAATTGGTGCTAAAGCAACAAGCATTTGAATTGTTGAGCAATTTGGGTTCGCGATAATACCACGATTTTTATAATCTGCAATCGCTTCTGGGTTTACTTCAGGTACAACAAGAGGAATATCTTTATCCATACGGAAGTGAGATGTATTATCGATTACAATACAACCAGCTGCCGCTGCTTTAGGTGCGAATTCTGCAGAAATATCACCACCAGCAGAGAAAAGACCAATTTGAACTTTAGAGAAATCGAATTCTGCAAGATCTTCAATAACGATGTCTTTACCAGCAAATTTCAATGTAGAACCTGCTGAACGTGAACTTGCTAACAGGTGAACATTTCCAACTGGAAATTGACGCTGCTCAAGAATTTTAATCATGGCCTGCCCTACTGCACCAGTAGCACCGACGACTGCAACATCATATTTTTTCATACCCAAATTCCTCTATTTTACCTTGTCAGAAAATGAGACTCTTGTGAATCAAAAGCTCATTTTCAGAATACCCAATGATGTTAAAAAATTAAATTCGGTATAATCTGTATCCGTTATCGGATAAGTATTCTCATACTTAACTCGCCAAAAAGGCTGTTTCAAAAGCGCCCTGCTTAGACTGATCAAATAACAATCAAGCTACGCAAGCACTTTCACAACAGCCTCTAAGGGATTAAGAGCATACCGAAAAGTATCTTAGTTATTCAATTCTTTAAAAAATTTCTTTACATAAAAAAACTTTTTAAGATAAAGCTGCTAGAACTTGCTGGCCAATTTCACGAGTGCCAACTAATTTTTCGCCTACTTCTTGACCTGCAATATCACCAGTACGGTAACCTGCTGCAAGCACCTTTGATACAGCATTTTCAATCTTATCTGCTTGCTCACTTAAGTTAAATGTATAACGAAGCATCATTGCAGCAGATAAAATACATGCCAATGGGTTTGCCTTATCTTCACCAGCAATATCAGGCGCAGAACCATGTACAGGCTCATATAAACCTTTGTTATTTACATCTAGAGAAGCGGAAGGCAACATACCAATACTACCAGTGAGCATCGCAGCAGCGTCTGACAGGATATCACCAAATAGATTAGAAGTAAGTACAACATCAAACTGTTTTGGGGCACGAACAAGCTGCATTGCTGCGTTATCAACATACATATGTGTTAACTCAACGTTTGGCCAGTTTTTCGCCTCTTCTTCAACAACGTCTCTCCAAAGCTGAGATACTTCGAGAACATTTGCTTTATCAACAGAGCACAACTTACCACCACGCTTGCTTGCTGCATCAAATGCAACCTGTGCAACACGGCGAATTTCAGACTCAGAGTAAATCATCGTGTTGAAACCAACTCGCTCACCTTCACGCTCTTCGATTGCTCGTGGTTTACCGAAATAAATACCACCAGTTAATTCACGCACAATCAAAATATCTAAACCAGACACAAGCTCAGGCTTTAAGCTCGAAGCAGAAACAAGCTCTGGATAAATTGTTGCTGGACGGAAGTTTGCAAATAAACCTAAATCTTCACGAATCGCTAGAAGACCAGTTTCAGGACGCAAGTGGCGCGGCATTTTATCCCACTTAGGGCCACCAATTGCACCAAATAAAATACCATCTGCAGCTTGTGCTAATGCCTTTGTTTCATCAGGATATGGGAAGCCATACTCATCAAGTGCTTGACCACCAAGCTTTGCGTGAGCAATCTCATAACTCACACCAGCATCAGTTAATACTTTTTCAACGACAGGAAGCGTTGCTTCCATAATTTCTGGGCCAATACCATCACCTGGAATCGATAAAATATTTAAAGGCTTCATATTAAATCCTTATTTTCTGTGAATCTCACATAAATAAAATCGGACTTAATAAAGTCCGATATAAAAAAGAATTGTTACTTATTCACTTACAACCATGGGTTAGCTGAATGGTATTTTTCTTCAAATGCACGAATTACATCACTGTGCACAAGAGTCTCACCAATTTCATCCAAGCCTTTTAATAAAGAGCTTTTACGTGGTGCAGGAATATCAAATTTAATTTCATCAAGTAAATGTGACTGAGATTCATCACCAGCTTTAATTGTTTGACTTTCAAGATCTACAGTAAAAGTAAAACCTTTATTTTCAGTGACTAGATGGAATAAATTTTCAACTTGCTCTTCTGTTAACTGAATTGGAAGAATGCCATTTTTAAAACAGTTGTTATAAAAAATATCAGCAAAAGAAGGTGCAATAATGCATCTAAAACCAAAATCATCGAGAGCCCATGGCGCGTGCTCACGGCTTGAACCACAACCAAAATTTTGACGAGTTAAAAGAATTTTAGCTTGCGTGTATGGCTCTTGGTTAAGCACAAAATCCTTATTTAAAGGTCTTTGTGTGTAATCTTGACCAGGAAAACCTTGATCCAAATAACGCCATTCATCAAATAAGTTTGGGCCAAAACCTGTACGTTGAATTGATTTCAAAAATTGCTTTGGAATAATTTGGTCAGTATCAACATTTGCACGATCAAGAGGTGCAACAATACCTGTAACCTGAGTAAAAGCTTTCATTATTGCGCTCCTTGATTCATTACCGTTCGTACATCAACAAAAGCACCAGCAATTGCAGCTGCAGCAGCTGTAGCAGGGCTTACAAGATGTGTGCGACCGCCATAACCTTGACGACCTTCGAAGTTACGGTTAGATGTAGAAGCACAATGCTCGCCCTGCTCTAGACGATCCGCGTTCATTGCTAGACACATAGAGCAACCTGGCTCACGCCACTCAAAGCCAGCTTCTTTAAAAATCACATCAAGACCTTCTTTTTCAGCCTGAGCTTTAACAAGACCAGAACCAGGTACAACGAGTGCTTGTTTTACTTTTGGAGAAACCTTACGACCTTTTGCAACTTCAGCAGCTGCACGTAAATCTTCAATACGACTATTTGTACATGAACCAATGAAAACACGATCAGGCGTGATATCAGCAAGAGCAGCACCAGGTGTTAACCCCATGTACTCGTAAGCTCGCTTCATACCATCACGCTTCACTGAGTCAACTTCATTTTCAGGTAATGGTAATGGCTCGTTTACTGAGATAACCATCTCTGGAGAAGTACCCCAGCTCACTTGAGGCTCAATAGCGGCGCCATTGATTTTAATATCACGATCAAATACAGCATCTGCATCTGAGTGAAGCTGTTTCCAAGCTGCTACAGCTTTTTCCCAGTTCTCACCCTTAGGTGCATAATCACGGCCTTCGATATAATCGATTGTTGTTTGGTCTACTGCAACCATGCCTGCACGAGCACCCGCTTCAATAGCCATATTGCATAGCGTCATACGACCTTCCATGCTTAAAGCTTCTATACCTGGGCCAGCAAACTCAAGCGCGTAACCTGTACCACCTGCTGTACCAATTTGGCCACAGATGTACAAAGCAAGATCTTTAGCGGTAACGCCTGCAGAAAGTGGGCTATCAACCCAAATACGCATGTTTTTAGATTTAGTCTGAACAAGACACTGAGTTGCTAACACATGCTCAACTTCACTTGTACCAATACCATGAGCAAGTGCACCAAAAGCACCGTGAGTTGATGTATGTGAATCACCGCAAACAACTGTCATGCCTGGTAGTGTTAAGCCCTGCTCTGGGCCAACAACGTGAACAATACCTTGGCGACGATCAGCTAGATCAAAAAGAGTGATATCGAAATCGCTACAGTTACGACCAAGGGTTTCAACCTGGATTCGAGAGACTTCGTCTTTAATCACTTCACGATCTGGTGTTGTAGGTACGTTATGGTCAGCAGTTGCTACGTTCGCTTTTAAGCGCCATAAAGGACGTTTAGCAAGACGAAGGCCTTCAAATGCTTGAGGTGATGTTACTTCATGAAGAAGATGTCTATCGATGTAAATGAGAGAGCTGCCATCATCACGGTCCATAACCAAATGAGACTGCCACAACTTGTCGTAAAGCGTTTGGGCCACGAGTGCCTCCTATATCTTGTCATTAAGATTGATAAACAGGTAATACTGAATAATTTCATATTACCTGCACACCACTCATAACTCAAATGCATTGATTTAATAAAAACCATGCATTTTTATTATAGGAGGCAAGTATTTGAAATTATTTAACAAATGTCAACCAATTATGAGTATCTTCAGCCTTACCCCACTGAATATTGTTAAGGGCTTCACGAAGCTTGCGTACTTTTGAGCCTGGCTTACCGTCACCAACTGAGTACTCTTGACCTTTAAAAATCAATGTACCAACGCTTGCAAGCACAGCAGCAGTACCAGATAGCGCCGCTTCACAACCTTCATGAGAAGCATGCTCTAGCATTTCTTCAACAGTGATATGCTTTTCAATAACATTAAAGCCTTGATCTTTAGCAAGCTGAAGAACCGTGTTACGAGTTACACCATGAAGGAAAGACTCATCAAGAGGTTTAGTGATGATGTCATTACCATCAAAAATCATGAAGTTAGCAGCACCTGTTTCTTGCACATCATTATTAGGTGCAAAAAGAACTTGGTCTGCTTGATACTCTTTACGTGCTTTGTAAATATGCTTCAGTGCACTTGCATAGTTACCGCCGCCTTTAATAAAGCCATGGTCAGGCGCGCAACGCATATGCTCGTCATCAACTAATAAGCGAAGTGCTTTTTCGCCAGTTGAGAAGTAGTCACCAACTGGAGATACAAGTACATACTGCATAGAAGTTTGTGTTTCTGCAGCTGCTTTACCAATAGCTGCCTCAGTACCAATATGCGTAGGACGAATGTAGAAGGAGCCAGGCGCATCAGGAATCATATCTTTGTATTTGCTGACAACATCTAAAATCATGTTTTTTAGAAGTGTTTCATCAACTTCCGGCAGACATAAAGCTGCACTACTTTGAGCAAAGCGTGCGACGTTTTGGTCAATTCTAAAGACAGCAACTTTCCCGTCTTCATGCTTAAATGCCTTCAAACCTTCAAAGCATGTGCTCGCATAGTGCAGGACATGTGCAGCAGGATGAATTTGCATTGAGTCACTTGGGACGAAACTTGGTGCTGACCATGCTTTCCCATCAAACGTTGCCATGATCATTTCAGGTGTAAATACCGTCCCAAATCCACCGGCCATATCTGTCTCCTTAAAGTGTTTTTATAAATACAGGGGTATCAGAGCTCTTAGTCCAATACAGCAAAAAACAAATATGACACAGATTTATCAATTTAGGTAGATAGCACAATAATTTCCCATACATATTCGCTTGTAGTTCACTCGAAAAAATAGAGTCTTTCAAACTAGCTAAAATATGTACTCTATCGTGGCTCAAACCTTGATCCTTATGGTACTTTAGCAACGGCTTTTCATAAAATCGCTTTGAGCTCGGAAAAAGCTACAAATATGTTTTTTCCTATTAATGAAATCGACCAAACAAGCATTGTTACTCTTAACCACGACACCTACATCCTATTTAGGCATTACTATGGATTTCATTTCACTCTCATTTGAAGTACTCGCCATGCTTTTTGGCGTCGCCCTTTTTGCAGGCATCATCGACACAATGGCTGGAGGTGGTGGTCTTATAACTGTACCAGCGCTACTACTTTCAGGCCTTAACCCTCTTGCAGCACTTGCAACTAACAAAATTCAAAGTGTGATGGGCTCAGCAACGGCTTCAGTAATGATGCTTCGCAAGAAAAAAGTGAGCTGGCATGCCATTAAATCTTTTATGCTAATGTCATTTATAGGCTCAACACTTGGCACCATTGCTGTTCAGTTTATTGATACGAGCATTTTGCAAATTGCAATTCCCATAGTGCTGTTTTTTATTGGTATTTACTTTTTACTTTCTCCGTATATTAATAAAATTGAGCGTATTAAGAATGCGGCACCACAGACGGATAAAAAATATAAATACTTAACTGTGCCGTTCATAGGGCTCTATGATGGTGTTTTAGGACCAGGCACAGGCTCGTTCTTTTCATTGGCAGGTTTTTCTCTTCGCAAGCTTCCTCTAGTAGAAGCAATAGCCCAAGCCAAAACATTAAATTTCGCCTCTAATCTAGCATCACTGATTGTCTTTATATTTTCTGGACAAGTAGCCTGGGTTGCAGGAATAGTCATGATGCTAGGACAATTAATAGGCGCGTGGATTGGATCTCACTTACTCGTGAAAGCAAAGCCAGAGCTTTTAAGGTGGGTTGTCATTATTGTTTGCTTTACTGTGCTCGGAAAATACATTGCAGATAAACTTTAAAATGGACAAGGGGGTATATCATATCCAAAAAAACATATTAAAAACAGATATATTCACACTTTCCAAACATCAAAAATTAGCTTAATCAAACGCTATTAACAATAAATTATTATTAGCCAAAAACTGTTAACAATTTATTGTTAAAGCGTCACATTTATTAACATATTAATTTTTCAATTTTTTTTAAACAAAGCCTGATCACTTTTTATTGACGCCATTAACTCTTCAGTTTTTCCCTCTTGCATTGAAATTCAGCTCAACTATTCTGAAGAAATAGCATTGAAAATATTGGACAACATCCCTGATTGGTATTCAGAAGAGTACAGAGTCTTACATGTGTGAAGCATACTTTTCCACCGAGAGATAAGGCACACTACTGTTCTGGCAAGGTAGATAGTGGAACCTAATAATGGCAAAAGCGAAGCACGATATTCTTGTATTTAATAGCTGCCCAATTGAATCAGTCATTGCTTTTGATGAGCTATTGCCTGAAATATGCTTTACAACTGCATCCTCAATTGATGAAGTCTCACATCTATGTCAGGCATTAGAAAAACCCCCAACAGCAATTCTATTCAATTCAGGAACAAGCATTAATGAGACACTCTCTTCGCTTGAAAGCCTTAAAAGTTTATTTCCAGATGTGAGCGAAATTCTATTGTTCACCCCTCAAGAATACACGTCAAACAGAGCAGATTTTATGAAAGCAGGCTTTTGTGAAATCATATTCACCCCAACAGACCCTGAGTACATTGTTCTTAAAATTCAAAAGATTTGTGCTCGTGTTGAAAAAATAAAAAAACTTGAAAAAAAATCAAAAAATGCAGCTGCGGCAGCTATGTCAGCCATTCAAGATACTGCCGACCAAGCAAGTGTGATTCATTTTTTCCAAGAAACGATCAACTGCAACAGCATGCAGGATTTAACTGATCTAATCGTTAAAACCGCAAAAGTTTTTGAGCTTGAGTGCACAGTTCAAGTGAGAACCCCTTGGCACAATTTCTTAGGCTACTCAATAGAGGCACCTGAAGAAATTCAACTGCAAATGTTCGATTCGCTAAAAGACATGGGACGAATATATCAAATAGGCCAAAAACTTATTCTTAATTTTGAAGAAATAACACAGATTATAACGAACATGCCTATTGAAGATGAAGAAAAGTGTGGACGACTACGAGATAACCTTGCCTTGATTTTAGACAACGCTATAGTTCGCATGAAGTCACTCCACATGGTAGAAGAGCTGAAAAAAATTCTTGCTGAAACCAACGCTGCTATCAGTAAATTTCAAGTTAGCCAAAAAAGCATTCAAAATACTAATGTTAAAATTATTGACTCCATGATTGAAGAGATGCAAAACAACGTTTCAGCATACGGCCTTTCTGAGCAGCAAGAAAACTCACTACTCCACCTTGTTGAGAATTATTCTGATAAATTCTTTGAAACCTACGATGGAGTTATGCAAGCGGACCAAGAAATGTCATATATCGTAAGCAAACTGGATGGCTCGATTAATCGCTTCGTCCCAGGACAACACTCAAACGAAGCCTAACCAACAAAAAGACTTTAAACCACAGAGCCCCTGTTATGCGGAGGAAGTAATGTCAAAAGTCGTTTTAGTCGTCGATGATTCAATCTCAGTAAGACAAGTCGTATCAATGGTTCTTGAGACCAATGATTATGAGGTATTGCAGGCTGCTAATGGTGCTGAAGCACTAAAGCACCTCAATGGACAAAAAATTCATTTGATCATTAGCGACGTTAATATGCCTGTTATGGATGGGCTTACCTTCGTTGAAAAAGCTCGAGAAATACCAGACTACAAATTCACACCTGTTTTAATGCTTACCACCGAGACAGATAATAACATGAAAGATAGAGCTAAACTTGCTGGCGTTAAAGCTTGGCTTGTGAAGCCCTTTCAGCCCCCCCTCCTTCTATCAGCCCTTTCTAAGCTGATGTAAGCAACTGCACAGCAAAACACTAAACATCAAAGATAAACGCAAAACATAGTAGGAACTTACCCATGGGTCTAGTTAAGTACAGTAATGCGAAAAAAATTATCAAGATGCCTGAATGCTTCACCATTTATCAAGTTAAAGACCTTCAGGAAGAGCTCTTAAGCTTTGAACCTGAGGGTGATTTTATTGCGCTTGACTTTAGTGAAACAAAAGAAATAGATGCTGCCGGTATTCAGCTGCTTATCGCCTATAACCAGCATCTCCTCACTAAAAATCATATGCTAACGTGCACTGGTTTTTCAGAAGATTTATTTCATTTGTTAAATCTTTATAACCCTCCATTCCCAATAAACTTTGGAGCAGCTTAATGATTGGCCCTATCGAAACCTTTAAAATGGAAGCCAATGAACATTTGGTGAACCTCGAAGCAGCACTATTAGAGCTTGAAACAAACCCTGATAATGCTGATTTAATAGATACAGCCTTTAGAGCTATTCACACCATTAAAGGTGCTGGTGGCATGTTTGGTTATCAAGAGCTCACAAACTTTACACATCACCTTGAATCAGTACTCGACAAAGTAAGAAATAATGAAATTCATATTTCCGCAGAACTTATCGGTATTTTTCTCGACTCTGGCGATTTAATCAGTACACTCCTTGATAATACCCAGTTTAATGAAGACCAAAAACTACTCAGCGACGCTCTGCTTGAACGACTTTTTGCACTTGT
Organism: Gammaproteobacteria bacterium UBA6940; assembly: GCA_002450655.1. GTDB lineage: Bacteria > Pseudomonadota > Gammaproteobacteria > Pseudomonadales > UBA6940 > UBA6940. The sequence continues at coordinate 84,593 of DJZY01000060.1, forward strand.
ACCAAGCAACGAAACACAGGCACAAAATACAACTTGCAATGAAAATAAAAAAGAAATAAATGAAAATGAAAAACATTTTTATCGCATCCGTTTCACGCCAGACAAAACTACATTTACAACAGGTTTTGATGTAACACCTATTTTGCGAGAGCTGCAATCTTACGGTGATTACCTCGTCACTACACATATATCAAAAGTGCCGCCTCTCGTAGAGATGAACCCTGAAGAATGCTATTTAAAATGGGATGTCACACTTGTATCACAGGAAAGCATTTCTACTATTGAGGACATTTTTATATTTGTTCAAGACGACTGGGATGTAACAGTTGAACAAGTTCATTTCCAAGATACAGAAGAACACCCTGACCGACTAGGGGATTTATTAGTCTCTAGAGGCATTTTATCTTCCGATGATCTTGAGCATGCACTTGAAGGCAAACAAAAAATTGGTCAAATACTTTCAGAAAAAGGCCTTGTTGATAACTCCGAAATAGATGCAGCGCTTAATGAACAAAAAATGATGCGCCAACTTAAACAAAATAAAGCATCAGACCAGCCAGATTCTACAGTAAAAGTACCTGCAAGCAGACTTGATAAACTTATGAATTTAGTTGGCGAACTTGTTATTGTGCAGGCTCGCCTAAATCAAGTTGCACATCGAGAGCAAATAGAAGATATCAACGCCATAGCTGAAGAACTAGATCATTTAACCACCCAAATGCGAGATCAAACATTTAGCATTCGAATGCTGCCTATTGGTACAACTTTTGGGCGTTTCCGTAGACTTGTTAGAGATCTTTCTCGCGATTTAAATAAAAAAATTGAACTGCAAACTTTCGGAGCAGAAACAGAACTCGATAAAATGGTGATCGATAAACTTGGAGACCCTCTTGTTCATTTAATCCGTAACTCTATCGACCATGGCATTGAAACAGCAGCAGAACGTAAAGAGACAAAAAAACCAGCAATGGGTGTTATCACTCTAAGTGCAGAGCATTCTAACTCTCACGTTATTATTAAAATTAAAGACGATGGCAAAGGGTTAAATACGCAAATCATTCGCCAAAAGGCCATCGATAAACATTTAATCAAGCCAGATGATCACTTAACAGACGAACAAATTCATCAGCTTATTTTTGAACCTGGTTTTTCGACAGCGCAAAAAGTCTCTGATATTTCTGGCCGAGGCGTTGGCATGGATGTAGTCCGAAAATCCATTGTTGAATTGGGTGGTTCTGTCTCTATCAATTCCCATGAAGGATACGGCACTGAATTTACCGTGCGCCTGCCTATGACTCTTGCCATTATTGAAGGCCTTATGGTTATGGTTGGTGATGAACACTATGTATTACCTTTAAGCAGTGTGGAAGAATGTATTGAAATGCCAAGTATGGAATTAACTCAAAGAAGTCGTAAAAGGCTCGTTGACGTCCGTGGCGAACAGATTCCTTTCTTGTACCTTAGAGAGTGGTTTTCAACCACTGGTAACCCCCCTGCTATCGAACAAGTTGTGATTACACATATAGGTGAAGAAAGATTTGGTTTTTGTGTAGACGAAGTCATTGGTCAATACCAAACAGTGATTAAGCGGCTAGGCAAATTGTATGAAGGTACCGTCGGGTTCAGCGGTGCCACGATACTCGGTGATGGTAGTGTTGCCATGATTCTGGACCCGCAAGCACTGATGGATACCGCCAATAATGGTCGGTCTCAACCAGAATTAAGAGTTGTGAATCACTAGAGAATCATGAGGACATTCAGATGAATCGCATACCATTAAAAACCTTAATACTTGCCGCTTTCGTCATTCTTCTATCAACAATGGCCATCACCAATTTACAAGGCCTCTCTGCTCTATCAGATATTAATGGAAGGCTTACCTCTCTTGTTGATAGCGCAATGGCTCAAGTTCAAATTACTGCAGAAATACAAAAAAATATGCAAGAAATTAGTCGCGATGAAAAAAACACTATTCTTGCTATGACCAGAGAGCAAATGGATGGCTTTGCAACATCTATCAATAAGTCCATTGCTAATATTGAGGACTTACAACGCAAGCTTGATCCGCTCTTGAGTGAGGCCGTACGTAAAGACATGGCCGAATTCACTCAAACCTGGGAGGCGTTTATAGCAGTGAATGAAGAAGTCAGATCACTCGCTCGAGAAAACTCCAATACAAGAGCAGCTGCTTTAAGTGCAAAAGAAGTTCGAACAGCATTTGAAAAAGCTCAAAAATCAATTGGTATTCTAGTTGAACGATTAAAAGTACGTATGACAACGAACGAAGATGTTGATGCATTAAGAGCTACAGGCATTATTCAAATTCTTGCAGCAGAAATTCAGCTAGGTTTACTTGAAATTCAGCGTGATGAAAAAAATATTATTCTTGTCCCAACACTAGAAGAAATGAAAGTGTTTGAAGATGGAATGGACAAAACTCTAGCTCTAGTTGAAGGTAAAATTACTGAACTTGAAAACTTAGTACCAGAATCAGATAAACCTATTATTTTACAGTTTAAACGTGAGCTTGATAATTTTATGACTGCCCATACTGAAGTTATTGATCTTAGCAAGCAAAACACAAACGTGAGAGCATTTACTCTAGCATCAGAAAAAGGGAACACCCTACTTATTCAAGCTGAAAAATATCTTCAAGCCATTATCAATGACGCTGAATCACGAATGGCTGCAGATAAAGACGCAAGCGATACATCATACTCAGCTGCTCGTAATGTCCTCTTTATAGCCCTTGGTATTTCTTTAATTATCGCATTTGTTATCGCGACCATTGTGATAAAGCGTGTGAATTTAGTGAGCGGTATTACAGATAATATTGGTCAAGGTGATTTAACTGCAACTTTCGATCCTAATGCCAGTGACGCTGATATTTATGGCGTACTTCGCAATATGAATACAAATCTGAAACGCATTGTTTCGGAAGTCAATGAGGCTGCCAGTAATGTTGCCTCTGGTAGTACACAATTAAGCTCAACAGGTCAACAAGTAGCACAGGGTTCTACAGAGCAAGCTGCGTCGCTTGAAGAAATTTCTTCCTCAATGGAAGAAATGGCATCAAATATTGCTCACTCTGCGGATAATGCCCAACTAACGGAGCAAATTGCTCGTAAAGCTGCTGCAGATGCTGAGCGTACAGGTAAAGCTGTTGATGAAGCAGTAGAAGCAATGAAAGATATTGCCGATAAAATTGGCATTATCGAAGAAATCTCCCGCCAAACCAATCTACTCGCACTTAACGCCGCAATCGAGGCAGCTCGTGCTGGCGAGCATGGTAAAGGCTTTACCGTTGTAGCAGCAGAGGTTCGAAAACTTGCAGAACGAAGCCAAAAAGCAGCTGGTGAAATTGTGATGCGTGCCAAAGGCAGCTTAGAAATATCTGAAGAAGCAGGAAAAATGCTATCGCAATTATTACCTGATATTCGTAAAACATCAGATTTAGTTCAAGAAATCAGTGCGTCCTCTCGCGAGCAAGATGCTGGTGCTGCAGAAGTCAATAAAGCACTGCAGCAACTTGACCAAGTTGTACAGCAGTCTGCAGCTGCAGCTGAAGAAATGGCCTCTACATCTGAAGAGCTATCAGCTCAAGCAGACCAGCTCATCAGTACAATTAATTACTTCAAGTTAGATCATAACTCTACAAAAACTGCTAAGAAAGCCCCTAGCGTCCATAGAAGCTCATCTGCTGCATTAAAAATGACACCTCAAGTTAGCCATGCAACATCACAAGGCATTGATATCAGCCTTGATGATGACGATGAATTTGTACGTTATTAATAAGGAGATTACACATGGCGGAAAATGCTGAAGACTTAGACCATATAGAAGAGCTCAATATTAATAGTGAAAGTGTACAAATACTCACTTTCACGCTAGACGATGAAGTCTACGGTGCTGATATTGTGCAAATCCAAGAAGTACTTGAGTACCGCAAGGTGACTCGAGTACCTCGCACCCCTGACTTTTTATTGGGTGTTATTAATCTACGTGGTCATGTTGTGCCTGTTATTGACTTGCGCAAACAATTCAATATGAATCAGAGCGAAATCACCGTTAATACATGCATTGTTATTGTCGACGTTATGCTTGATGGTGAAAAAATTCCTTTGGGTTTACTTGCTGATGCGGTTAAAGAGGTTATTGAGCTACCAACAAAGCAGCTCAGCCCTCCTCCACGTATAGGGACTCGAATAGATACTCGATACATCAGAGGGATAGGTAAAGATCATGATGACTTTATTATTATTCTTGATTTACCACAAGTCATAGGCCAAGAAAGCCTTCAAGATGTTTACCAGGCTGTTTCCTCGAAGGAAACTCAATCAACAGATGAAGATGAATAATGATTAATTATGGATAACATACATCAATCGTTTCAAATTCACCGAGATCCTCTTAAAAATAAGGATCATAGACGGGTAGCTGATTTCATCGAAAGCACAGCAGGAATACAGCTCCCTGAGTCGAAAAAAACGCTTATCGAAACACGACTGAGAAAGCGTCAACGAGCCCTCCAGTTTGATACTCTGGAGGATTACCTAGATTTTGTATTAGAAAACCCCGAAGGTGAAAATGAGAAAGTCCATTTTATTGACACCCTTACAACGAATAAAACTGATTTTTATCGTGAGTCGGAACATTTTGACTTTATTAAAAATCACATTAAAAGCACTTACGCTCTTAAACCAAAGAAAATAAGAATTTGGAGTGCTGGATGTTCAACAGGTGAGGAACCCTATACTCTTGCCATGGAAATGCTGGAACTAAAAGAAAGTATTCCAGACCTTCATTTTGAAATATGTGCAACAGATATTTCAACCCGATGTCTTGCAAAAGCGACGAAAGCTATTTATGAGCATGACCGTGTTTTAACCATGCCCTTAACAATTCGACGAAAGTATTTATTGCGGAGTAAAAATAAAGAAAACCCTCGAATTCAAATAGCGCCTGAAGTACGAAAATTTGTTACCTTTTCTTCTTTTAACTTCATGTCAGAAGACTGGGCCCGACACGAACAATCATATGACTTCATTCTTTGTAGAAACGTTATGATTTATTTTAGCAATGCAGATCGAGAACGGCTTACACAACAGTTTTCTTACTCTCTGAAAAGCGGCGGAGTTATGATAGTAGGTCACTCAGAATCTCTCATTGACCCCAAATCGTACTTCAATCGTCTTAAAGCAACAGTGTATCAAAAAGGCGGCTAAAAACATGAGCAATAAAGTTAAAGTTCTTATTGTTGATGACTCTGCCCTCGTAAGGCAAACACTACAATCAGTTTTATCACTCGACCCCGACATTGAAGTAATAGCAACAGCGCAAGATCCAATTGTTGCAGTAGAAAAAATGAAGAAAATGAAACCTGATGTCATTACTCTTGATGTAGAAATGCCAAGAATGGATGGTATTACATTTTTAACAAAAATTATGCGACAACACCCTATTCCCGTTGTGATTTGCTCGTCTCTCGTCGGAACTGGGTCATTAACACAGATGAAAGCTCTTGAAGCAGGTGCTGTCGATATTATTGAAAAACCAAGTGTTGGTACACAAAAGTTTTTAGAAGAGTCTAGAACACGAATTTGCGACACCATTAAGGCTGCAGCTCAGGCCAAACCAAAGGCACGTACACTGCCAAAAGCACCACCACAAAAACTCAATGCCGATGCCATGATCAAAAAATCAACCCAGGCAATGGTCGAAACCACAGATAAAATTATTGTTATTGGTGCATCTACAGGCGGAACAGAAGCCATAAAAGAGGTACTAATGGATATGCCATTAGGCTGCCCTGGTATTGTAATTGTTCAGCATATGCCAGAGGGCTTTACTAAATCTTTTGCAGAGCGATTGGATTCTCTTTGCCATATCACCGTTAAAGAAGCAAAAAATGGTGATAGTGTCCTCAATGGTCAAGCACTTATTGCTCCAGGCAATAAACATTTGTTACTTAAACGCAGTGGTGCCCGATATTATGTTGAAATAAAAGATGGCCCCCTTGTATCCCGTCACCGCCCTTCCGTTGACGTGCTATTTCGCTCTGCAGCCAAATATGCCGGCCGTAACGCAAATGCCGCCGTACTAACAGGTATGGGTGACGATGGTGCTGACGGCCTAAAAGAACTGAAAGATGCGGGTGCCAGAACCTGCTCTCAAGATGAAAAAACAAGTGTTGTGTATGGCATGCCGAAAGAAGCATTTGAGCGTGGTGGGTCACAAATACAACTTTCCTTAGATAAAATTGCACATTATTTAATGAAGGCTAAATAAAATGCAGTTAAGCCAATCTCAATATCGACGAATCACATTGCATGCTGGTGATATATATTTTGGCCAAGGGCACAACACCCGTATTCATACCCTACTTGGCTCTTGCGTCTCTATTACTCTTTGGCACCCAGAATTAAAAATTGGAGGTATGTGCCACTTCGCCTTACCACAAAACCCAGATACCCCAAAAGCAAAATTTAATCCACGTTTTGGCGATGACTGCATCAAAATATTTAAACGCAAAGCTCAAAGATTTGATACCTCATTACATGAATATCATGCAAAAGTGTTTGGCGGTGGAAATATGTATGTAAAGCATGCAAACCATAACATCAGCGATATCCAGCGAAAACCCGTGGGCGAAAAAAACGTTATGGCTGCCTTTGAAGGGCTCTATAAAGAAGACGTGCAAATTTTAGTCGCACACATTGGTGAATTTGGCTATAGAAATATTGTTTTCGACATTAACTCTGGCGATGTTTTTGTCAAATTCACGCCAATAAACTGCAAAGGAAACCAAAATTCTCTCACAGGAAACTCGTAGATATTTAACTACACTTAAATAACATTAAAAGTGATTTAACTTCACTCGCAATGCTCAAAAACTTAAATCAATAGCTAAGTGTACCACACTAAATCGTTTATAATTACTATTGGTACCTACGAGCTATATTCTCACATAAAAAGGTGTCATTATGAGTCTCGATTTCGATAGCGTATTAATTGTAGATGACCAATCAACGAATAACATTGACTACCACTTTATTGACAAATCCTTTTTTTCAAACTTCCCCAATACAGACATACAGCCCTTAGAATACATCGAAGCTAAAGAAAAAAAACCTTTTCTTGTTATCATCAATAACAAATCAAAAAAACATAATGCAAAACAAATTTGTTACGAGCTAAAAGAAAATGAAGGTACATCAGAAATTGAAATATTAATTATTGATGACACCATAGACGATGAGTCACGACAAGAATTTTATGATTTAAACGTACTTGATGTTATCCCATCAAATTTCAACAAACCTCAGTTTATTCACATGCTTAAAAGAGTAAGTCATGACCATAATCAAATTGAAGAATTAACACTAAAATCAAAAAAAGCTAAGCATGCAGCAAAAGCAGCTATTTATGACATAGGGGATCAAGCAAGTGTCATCCATTTCTTACAAAATTCATTTAAATGTCTTTCAATAGATCAACTTACAGATTTAATTGTTGAGACAGCTGCTGAGTTTGGGCTTTACAACACAGTTCAGCTAACAACCCCAGTTCAGATTTATAACAGGTCTTCAGCTGGAGACCCTACAGAGCGAGATATCGAAATGATGAAATCTTTTCGAGAGCTCGGACATGTATACCAACTTGGTCGACGCCTTATCCTCAACTTTGGCCCCATCACACAACTTATCAAAAACTTGCCTGATAAAGATGAAGAGAAGTGTGGCCGCTTACGAGACAACCTTGCACTTATTCTCGAAGGAGCCCTTAACAGATTGAGCGCTATCTTTTTTCTTGAAGAAATGAAATGCCTATTTGAAGAAATTAATTCATCAGTTAAAAAAACAAAAATTCAGCAATCTGAAAACAAAAAGAAAAACCTTAAAATTATGGAAGAGATGTATGAAGAAATTCAGCTTGGTCTATCTGAGTACGGATTAACAGAAGACCAAGAAATAGCATTGATGAACACCGTTGACCGCTACTCTGAAAAAATATTCTGCACATATGAAGAAGGCATAAAAGCAGATTCACAACTCGAAACGATCGCAGCGAAAATCAATCTGTCTCTTGCACACTTTGCAGATAACCAAAGCTAATATAGTTAAAACGGGCTTTGGTGCATCCCCACTTTCAAGCCTTCAGAGTAGTCTGTATGAATTGGGTCTGCACTCTTAGGAAACAGCTGACCTATAAAGCTCTGAAGACTTGGCACAGTTTTAATTGCCCCAAGTCGATCATTTGAACTTGTAGAGTTCATATTCTGTTGTTGAGTGATCCGACTCGGCTCTGCTTGCTTCGCACCTGTCCCGAATAAACCTTCATGATATTCAAACCCCAAATGTTCAGCAACTGGAACTGAACCACGCCCTTTTACTTCTGCCATACAACACCTATTAGACCTATCAATCGAACAATACTTCCGCTAAAAGCCCGAAAACTGGGGCTATTGTACCGACTTATAAGGGATGAGCAAGCCTTTCTTATGGGAATAATTCAACCTCGCTACGGAATTTGATATACTTGGCCACAGCTTCGAAGGGGCCTCCCCTCTTTCCATCATATTTTAAAGGTTTGCACACTCATGGCTGATCAAAATTTTCTTCAGGAAATCGATAAACGACGTACATTCGCTATCATTTCTCACCCTGATGCGGGTAAAACAACAATTACAGAAAAGTTTCTTCTTTTCGGTAAGGCAATCCAGCAAGCCGGTACAGTTAAAGGCCGTGGCTCCGATCGTCATGCAACATCTGACTGGATGGCAATGGAAAAACAAAGGGGTATATCCGTAACCACTTCCGTGATGCAGTTCCCATATAATGATTGCACAGTGAACCTTCTCGACACCCCAGGTCACGAAGACTTCTCTGAAGATACATATAGAACTCTAACAGCTGTTGACTCAGCTCTTATGGTTATCGATGGAAGTAAGGGTGTTGAGCCTCGAACAATTAAGCTCATGGAAGTTTGTCGTTTACGTACAACTCCAATTCTTTCTTTTATCAACAAAATGGACCGAGATATTCGCGAGCCAATTGAGCTACTTGATGAAATTGAATCAATTCTCAAGATCAAGTGCGCCCCCATGAACTGGCCAATCGGCATGGGTAAGCTTTTTAAAGGTGTTTACGATCTTATTAATGATCAAACAATTCTATACTCCACAGGTCAAGGCCATACTATTCAAGAAGAGCGAATTATTAAAGGCATTGATAATCCAGAGCTTGACGAAGCTATTGGTGATCTTGCTGGCGATCTACGTGATGAGCTTGAGCTTGTTCTTGGGGCATCTCATCCTTTTGACTTGGAATTATTCTTAAAGGGTGAGCTAACACCTGTTTACTTTGGTACAGCGCTTGGCAACTTTGGTGTTAAAGAGTGTCTGACTGGCTTAACGCAGTACGCCCCTGCACCACAACCTCGTCAAACACAAATTCGTAATGTTGAACCTAAAGAAGAAAACTTCTCTGGCTTTGTCTTTAAAATTCAAGCAAACATGGACCCTAAACATCGCGACCGTATTGCATTTATGCGTATTTGCTCTGGTATTTATGAAAGTGGCATGAAGCTTAAACATGTACGTCTTGGGAAAGATATTCGTGTTGGTGAAGCACTCACATTCCTAGCAGGTGAGCGCGAGAACTTAGAAAAAGCCTACCCTGGTGACATTATTGGTTTACACAACCACGGCACAATTCAAATCGGTGATACATTCTCTGCTGGTGAAGCCATTAAATTTGAAGGTATTCCTTACTTTGCTCCAGAACTCTTCCAACGGGTTCAGCTCAAAGACCCATTGAAGAACAAGCAGCTTATCAAGGGTTTACAACAGCTTTCGGAAGAAGGCGCAACACAGGTATTTATGCCTTCTCGTAATAACGACCTTATTGTTGGTGCTGTAGGTGCACTTCAGTTTGACCTTGTTGCCTTCCGTCTAAAAGAGGAATACAAAGTTGAGTGTGGCTATCAACCAATTAGTATTAGTACTGTGCGTTGGGTTGAATCAGATAATGCTAAAAAGCTTGAAGAGTTCAAAAACAAAGCTTACGACAACCTTGGCGTTGATGGTTCAGGCAAGCTTGTTTACCTTGCGCCATCCATGGTGAATTTGCAGCTTACAGAAGAACGCTGGCCTGATATTAAATTTAGAGCTGTTCGTGAGGTTTAACCCTTAAGTTAGCCCTCTCTATTCACTATGACTTAATTATTTGCTTAAGTCATAGTGAATGCCCACCTTCTTTAAAAAACCTCGCTCTATACCCACTCGTAAATGCAAAAATCCAACTACAATTAATCAGAACAAGAATGTATTTCTTCTATTATTGACATGGATGCAGCATGAGTTTACCTATTTCAGCTATTAAAAACCTTGAGTTAACAGGTGTTGACTATAGAACCTACATCACTATTGATGAAAATGGCCAGCAACTAGAAGCCGAACCATCTGATTCTCAAAAAGCAATTCTCGTTATTCTTGAAGATAGCATTGGAAAAATGCAGTGCGTATTGACTCAAGATCACTTTATCGACCTCACAATGCTATGTGAAACCTTAGGCAGAAACCTCAAGGGGATTGAACCAGATACATCTTTAAAAATTGCACATGCTTTAGGTCTGGAATGTATATCAAGTCTACCAGGTCTGACGAACTATCCTTGCATTGTGAGCCCTCAGGTTCTTGATGCTGAACAACTCTACTTCAGTTCAGGCCGAGATGGACACTATATACAGCTCAACAGTAAAGGCATTCAAAGCTTATTCGTGAATGCTGAAAGGCTTAACTTTGCGAAAGCAATTTCACAATTTAAGCCACCTGAAACAATGGCTGGCACAGAAGATGAAGAGTCTATTCGCAAGGCAGTACAAGATTTTACAACACTACGCATTAAGCAGCGTTTAGAAACAACCCTCGAAATACCGCCAATGCCACAAACAAGCCGCAAGATTGTATTACTACGTGCTGACCCTGATGCAGGTGTTGCAGAGCTTGCCTCTATTGTAGAAACAGATCCAAGCTTAGCTGCCCAAGTTGTGAGTTGGGCCGGCTCTTCTTACTATGCTGCACCCGGTAAAATTAACTCTGTACATGATGCAGTTATTCGAGTATTGGGCTTTGATTTGGTGATAAACCTTGCGCTGGGTTTATCACTTGGACGAGACCTACAAATGCCAAGTGACCATGCTAAAGGTATAACCCCCTACTGGAAACAAGCTGTATATTGCGCTGCAACTGCAGAACTCATATGCCGACAAATCCCAAAAGAGCACCGACCAGAACCTGGTCTTGCCTATTTAGCAGGCCTTCTACATAACTTTGGCTATTTAATTTTAGGTTATGTGTTTCCACCGCACTTGTCTTTAATTAATAGATATATTGAGGCGAACCCTCACGTACCTGTGCATATCTTGGAATATTTTCTTATTGGTGTAACAAGAGAACAGCTCGCTGCATGGCTTTTTAGTTCTTGGAATATGCCAGAGGAAGTGGTTTCTGCAGTTCGCTGGCAAAATAGCCCTTTATTTGAAGGCACAAACCATAACTACCCGAATGTGCTTTTTATTGCAAACCAATTACTCCATGGGAAGCAATTAGGTACAGGCCCTGCAGAAGCAATCCCACATGCATTGCTGAGTAGCTTGAACATTGAACGTGAAGATCTCGATAAAGCAACGCAAAAAATTTGGGATAATATGGATCACTTAGACTCAATTGCCAAAAGCCTTAATGATGGACTCTAACGAGTCCATTTTTTATGCCTAATATTGGCTTAAAGGCAAAGCTATACACATACGACAGCCTTCAGTAACAGACTCATCTAACCAAATCCGGCTTTTCTGGCGCTGAGCAATAGCATTGCATAGGTAGAGGCCTACGCCATGACTTGGCGGAGATTCATAGTCCCCATCAATAGCTTGTTGTGTTGCTTTGAGCAAATGCGGTTTCATTGTTTCAGGAACGCCTGGACCTTCATCAAACACAGAAATAATTGCTTCACAATTAACAACCTCAACTGAAACACTAACGGACTTCCCTTCAGGCGTGTGCTTGATGCTGTTCGAAAGTAAGTTACGCAAAATTGTCTTAGTTACACCATCATTTACCAGTACACTTACCCCACCCTTTTGCCCAGAGATAAGACGCACATTTTTAGCTTTTGCATTTTCATCAAAGACTTTCAGAGTTGATGCTATCAAATCATCAATATCATGCTCTTTCAACATAACTTGATCATCAGTAAATTGAAGTCTTGTCCATTGGAGAAGCTCATCTAAAAGCTCATAGACATCGCTTGCTGCCGCTACAATTCTATTGCCTATCTTCATCACATCAGCCTGCTGCTGCAGCTTCACAAGCTTGCGTGTCATTAACGTTGAAGAGCCAAGGACTACGGTAAAAGCGCCTTTTAAGTCGTGGGCAACAAGGGACAGTATTTCTTGTGCTAGCTTATTTGTTTTTTGGAGCTGTACATTTTGACGACGAATAGTAAGCTGCGATTCAGCTTGTTTAGCGAGGATTTTTAAGGCCTTCTTCTGCTCTTCAGAAAACTCACGTTTTTGGTCATCAATAACACATAGCGTCCCCATTGGAAGATTATCTTCGTCTTTAAGCACGGCACCAGCATAAAATCGAATTTGCGGGCCATGTTTCACAAGCGGATTATCTTTAAAGCGTTTATCTTCTTCAGGATTTTCAACAACAAAAACATCATCTTGCAAAATAGCATGACCACAGAATGCATAGTCTCTAGGAGTTTCAGTAGCAGCTAAGCCATGGCGAGCCTTAAACCATTGCCTATCTTTATCAATAAGGCTTACAAGAGAAATAGGAGCTCCGCAGAGCATGGATGCAAGCTGGACAATTTCATCAAATATTTCTTCTGATTCTGTATCAAGAATATTCAGTTCGTTTAAGCTCTTTAGGCGCTCAGATTCTTGAGGATGTAAATCTGGTGCTTGCATATTTATCTCCAATAGATTCCGAAAAAGACAGAGTTGAAGACGATCGCTACAACTCTTCATCTTACTTTTAGACCACCCTATTTTAAGGTTAAGCGCCACATTCGGCAATAGAGATAAGGTGAGCTCTAGCTCGCTCTTGAGTTATAAGTATCATCATCTAATGCAGACTCTTTGCGAGCAACAGCTAATGTCACAGCAGCGTCGCCAGCAACGTTAACAGCAGTTCGCATCATATCCAATAGACGGTCAACTCCTATAATAAGGCCAATAGCCTCCACAGGTAGATTAACTTGAAGTAAAACAACAGAAAGTGTAACTAAGCCCGCACTTGGGACCGCAGCAGTACCCACAGAAGCCAGAGTTGCTAAAAATACAACCTCTAAGAGCTGGAAGGTTGTTAAATCTACACCAAACGCACTTGCAATAAAGACAACTGCCACACCTTGCATGATAGATGTGCCATCCATATTGACAGTAGCACCAAGCGGAATTGTAAATGAAGCGACGTCTTTTCTAACACCAAAATTCTCAATAGCATTTTTTAAATTAAGACTAATCGTTGCGGCACTACTAGCAGTACCAAAAGCAAATAACATAACCTGCTTCATACGCTGTAAGAAAATGAGAGGTGAAACACCAGCAAATAAACGCACTATACCGAGATAAACAACAAATAATTGCAGCACTAGGCCTGCAGTAATAGTTAAAAAATAGGCAGCAATACTTGTGATAAAATCAGTACCTTTATCCGCAAAGGCTTGAAAGACAAGAGCAAAAACACCATAGGGCGCAAATGTCATTATTAATAAAATAAGCTTAATAACAACTTCATTAATATCTTGACACAATGATGCAACTCGACGACCAGGTTCACCTGCCATATTAATTGATATACCAACAACAATACTAATAAAAATAACCGGTATCATGTTGCCACCCGCAAGAGCCGCAACCATATTAGTCGGTACGAAATCTTTAAGTACAGTCATCAAAGGAACAGCTTCAGGAGGTGTGTATTCATCACCTGAATCTGAAGGAACACCTTGACCAGGATCAATAATTAACGCAAGTGTTAAAGCAAGTGTAATAGCAAGAAGCGTTGTACCCAAATACAGCGCAATAGTGTAAAAAGATCTCTTACCAAGACCCGAAGAGGCACTCACTTGATTCGGATCTCGATTGGATGTAAGCCCCGAAATAAGTGAAAACATCACAAGAGGCACAACTACAAACTTTAGAGCGCGAACAAAATACTCTCCAACGAGATCTAAAACACCGTTGAGAATATATGTATCAAACCATATTAGCCCCAGATCACGTCCATATTCGAAATATAAACATCCTAATACAATAGCAGCAACCATTGCATAAAGAATGTTGCGAGTAAGAGCTTGGTCTTCACTCGACTCTTTATGCTTGACGAAAACATCTGTCATCCCAGTCCCCTTTTCTTTGCAGCCTCAATCGTTGAGGGTGCATCCGCCAATAGATCTAATCATATGTACATATGCAGATTCTAGCTAAAAAAAGGAATATCGTATCACAAATGCTCAAGAAGGGATTAAAAGAGCATATGAAAGATTGATAAGCGACAGTAAAACCAGGGCAATACCCCTAGTCTACTTTGAAAAAAGGAGTGCCTTATGCTCTTTTGATTTAATCGTGGTCGTTTGCTGAGGTCTTGATGCTAACCATTCCACTAAATCATCAATAGGCATCGATTTAGCAAGGTAGTAGCCCTGGATTGTTGAACACTCTAATACCTTAAGCTTTTCTAGAGCAGATAAAGTCTCTACACCTTCCGCAATAATATCAACACCCAAACAATGAGCCATCTCGATAGTTGCTTTTACTATTGCTTCATCGTCAGCGCTATTATCAAGATTAAAAATAAAATCTTTATCAATCTTAATTTGTCTGACTTTAAAGCGTTTTAAGTTAACCAGAGATGATGAACCTGTACCAAAGTCATCAATTGAAAAACTCACACCTTTTTCTGTGAGGTACTGAATTGTTTCGATGGCTCTATCTGCATCAAGCATAACCGCTGTTTCCGTTAGCTCTAAGCAGAAGCTTGCAAGCGGCAATTCATACTCTTCAGCAATAGCTAAAAAGATTGACGCAAAATTATCTTCCAAAAGATTATGCGCTGAAATATTAATAGCTGCTTTTAAGTAGTAACCTTCAAGATTGAGCCTTACAAGATCCATAGCTACATGATCACAAACCCAAGGGGTTATATGCTTAATCATACCTGTCTGTTCTGCAAGCCCAATAAACTCATCTGGTGGCACCTGTCCAAGTAACGGGTGGTTCCAGCGAATAAGAGCTTCAATACCAGTGATTTGGCTACCAGCAACATCCATCTGTGGTTGGTACGTCATGTAAACATCACCACGATTCATAGCCCCTCTTAAGTCACCAAGAAGAATAAGGCGTCGCTGAACACTTGGATCTAGGGATGCATCAAATAAGATATGGGGATAATGTCCTCGTTTAGCTATATCCACAGCAATATTAGCCCTTTGAAGCACCTGCTGTGGACTATGACCATGCTCAGGATAAAGAGAAACACCTACATTTGATTGTAAGTCCAAGCATAAACCACCATATTCAAAAGGCACTGAAAATGTTTCAACAATTTTTTCGCAATATTTTTGTATAGCTTTCTCATCAATAGTATCAGCCACCATGTAAAACTCTTGACCTTCGCCGCGTACCACGCAACCAACACCGCTTTCATGCTGAGATACTAAAATAAAATGATCAAGGCCATGTCCAATAACAGCCAGTCGCTGGGCACATGACTTTAAAAGCCCATTAGAAGTATCAATACCGAGTGCATTTTGCACTGAACGCAAACCTCTTACTTTAATACTAAATAATGTAAATTGAGGATAGAGTCCTTCCGCTGTTTTGGTATTCAAAAAATTCACTAGGTACCCATCACTAGGACAGCCTGTTATTTCATCATGCAAATTTTGAAAGACTTGCTGTAACTTTTTCTTCTCATTTTCTGCAAGTTTAAGCTGATCTCTTTCTCGAGCTTCAATACTCATCTCAAAGTTGCGCAATAGGCTGGAAATACTAATCCCCCACTGTACAATGCTCATTAAAAAGAAAAGTCCGGCAATTAAGTAAGTGCTATGCAAACTTTGCGAAAGCTCTTGCGCAAACACTAAAACCAAAAATGTTATTGAAACCACTGAATATGCGGTATGCATCACTGGATGACCGGTCAACCGATAATTAATGCTTTGATAGCAATGCCACCCTAAAACCGCTAGAAACGCAACAGTACAAATAGCACCTTGATATTGCTCAAAGAAAAAAACAAGTAATAGAGGTAAAGCAAGGCTACTAAAAAGAGACACCAACAAAGTTCGAGAAACAGCTAAACCAACAGCTTTACCACATAAACCAAAATAAAAGAGGAAACAACCAATTAAAAGAAACTTTACATCATCAAACTCAACAGCTGAGACTGAAACCAGCATTAATAATGTAATAATAGAAATGGGAATAGTTTGAATAGCAAGAAACAACAAGGACTGCCGCCCTGCTTCCTCTTTAAAAAACCGTGAAGCCTGAGCAGAGTAAATACTAAAGGCACAGGTTGCACCTTGAAGCATAAAAATAAAAAGTGATAATGCAAAGCTCACTACAAACCATTGAGAAGAGCTCGAGTTACTGACTTCGACTGGCCTCAGAATGTCTAATCCTTGGAGCGCAAAAAAATCCATATAAGCGCCTAATTCCTTTTACCACAACCGTTCATTATTTAAGCATAGCGCAAAATAATAAACTTAATCCCTTTATAGCTTAAGAACCTTTTTAGAGTTGATGACTATATTTGTGCTCTTTCGAGATAATGCGTATCCATAAATTGATATGGGTTGATACCTCTCTCAAGCTCATCAAGTAATGTCAGTTCCGTTTGATATATTTCGTTTACAATGCGCTCAAAGTGTTTGGTACCTCTTAAAACAGTACAGGCTCTCATTAAAAAGCGATGTAAATTTGAAACACCAGCTTTACGAGCTAAACCTGATGTCATTTTAAGCCCTAAATAAAGAGACTGTTTTTTAAGATAGCCTTCAATATCACCTGCAATTGCAGAAAACTGCGCTAACTGCTGTCGACGAGCTGAAATAATATGAGCATGCTTAAGAGCTGAAATATAAAGTTCACTTCCGTTTGCTCTATTCATGCCTCCTCGCTCCAAAGTGACGCAAGCAATCATTTCATCAATACGTACTGTAAGAAGGTTTGCTTCCATGGCATTCGCAGCAGCATCCATCAAGTCCGCAGGTGCTAACTTCCAAGCTTTGCGAGCTGTTTTTTTAATCTCTTCTGATATTTCGGCAAGTTGATCGCCTGAATAAACTTCATGCAACATAAACTTTGCTGCAGCTGCAGAGTCTGGATTATCGAACAAATGTTCGTATTGAATCATCAAACGCTGCGTCTGCCAGTTTTGGATATAAAGAAACTCTTGTAAAAACTGCTGATCAGTTTTTCTTTGCTCAAAAGATGTCATAAAACCATCAATGGCGGCTTCAATTCGAGACTGCCCTTCCATATTTCTCTCCGGTTTACCAAACATAGTTTTGAACATGCATTAACTCCATAACCTACTGAACTCACGTGAATTCTTTATGCATGGAGAATATCATAGAGGCTATAAATACAGAATAATGGCTTACAATGTTAAAACATTAAAAACAGAGGCTGACGGTTTTTTTAATTATTACTTTTAATAAATTGAATAACTTAGAGCATATCTAAAAATTGAAACCGTAGTATTTAAAAAAGAATAGCAGTGGTAAATACTACGGTTAAAACTATGGATAGATATTAACTGAAAGAAATATGACTCATAGCCTTATTGATATCATTGTAATTCAATGGCTTAGAAACATACCCTTGTACATCTTGAGATAGCACAAGGTTTTTCTCGAACTCTGAAGTGTTCGCTGACATGATAACTACAGGAATATGAGAAAGTTGAGGTGAACGGCGCATATTTGCGACAACTTCGAGCCCTGACATTTCAGGCATATGCATATCAACAAACATCATATGTGGCTTTTCACGAGTGAGGCGGTCAAGACAGCCCTTCCCTGTTGCAATATGATTGATCTCAAAGTCTTCAGTCATAGCCGACTCGATAAGAGAGGCAATAAGCGATTCATCATCAACAACAAATACTTTTTTCTTCATGACTATATCTATCCTTGAACTGCGTTAAAGACTTTACATCTAAATTCTTTCTAGATGTATAAAATGGCTGTTCTGAGCCATACATACAAAACAGCATTTTCGAACACTGCTATATAAAACTTAGCCTCTACTCCAAGCTATTTCCACAACTAAATTTTAAACAGTTATTTTTAAAAGGAATTAATTTTTATTTTTTTAACTTTAGCCAAAAACATAACAAAATAAAGACAAACACCCTATAAATTCAGTCATTTATTTGACACTTTAAATTTAAAAAAAACCATTTCAGCCATTTTATTACAAATAATTTCAAGACAATATCTTTAATTAATTATTTTTGTATATACTCAATATAAGGAATTTTTAATTTTATTCTTTTTACTGATAATTTTAACAGCACTGCTATCGAGGAATTATTATGGGCAAGAAGTTAAAGTCCCAGCTTATTACGGCTTCAGCACTTTTAGCAATGAGCGTAGTATCGTCCCCTTTATTTGCAAAAAAACTGGACGAAAGACCAAGCACAATGTCCATGGTGGCAGATGCAGTTTTTGTAAGACCAGTTTTATTGGGATCAACTATTGTAGGTACTGGCCTCTATGCACTTACATTACCAATCACATTGATTGGTGGCAACGCTGAAGAAGCTGGTCACCAATTTGTCGTAGTCCCGTTTAAAGCAACATTTGTTCGCTGTTTGGGATGCACTAAAAAACATATGGATGATCGTGATGAATATTACGATCGCTAAGATCTACCCCCCCCAAAAAAAGGCTGGTAAAAACCAGCTTTTTTTATGGGTGTGGCAAGTCATTATTTTATAACTTTGGCGCCCTTACAGCTTTTTGAAAGACCTTATAAAAAGTGTCGTTAAAAGTATCATTTTTCATGCTAAAAAGCATAACAAAACCATTAATAGCATTTGAATTTGAAGTCGAACAAAGCAATGCTTCCCGCCCCTCTTCGATCAAAGGCAGAAATTCATGTGGTAAAAAAGTTTTTACTCCCGATACTTTTTCTTTAGTGACCCAAAGTGCAGACGGCTTAGTCACAAACTGTTTAAATAAACTCGAACTTTGAATAGAGGCACTCCAAGTTCTTACGGGATGTAAGGATGGCAAGCCTGTTACACTGCCTACCCATAATTTTTGATCTTTTCTATCAACAAAAACCGTAACACCACACTCAGCGTTCATACCGATGCGAAGTGCTTCAAGTAACGCTGAAGATGTAGGTAATGGCGAACCAAAAATACGTGGGTTTTGCGTCACTTGGTCGATAAAAACTTGAATATTACGCCCTGGTCGACGCTTATCCGTTTGAGTTTGAGCAATTATGGCCTCAGGCTGCTTTTGCTCAGTTGAAACATGCTGTTTTACTTCAAGTTCTTGTCTAGGCTTTGCAGCTGTACTTTCAGATTTACGATCAGAAATACTTGGTATTTGAGCATAAGCGGGTAATCCCAGTTTTTTATGTACCGGATATTTTAAGATATCTGCTGCTTTGATACTATGATGGCTAAAGCTACCATATGCTTTATCCCAAGCCTTAATATCTTCTAGACTTGGGGCGTTATCAAATTCAAGACAGTCGCTGTTTAGAAATATACTTTTTCCTAAGTACGAAAAGACTTCCTCTGTTCGTGCAATAGTCAAAAGTTCAGTTTGTATAATGCTTCGCGTTTCTTCAAAGCTTCTAAAGGAAAGACGTGCAACCCATCGAATTAAAAAACCCGTCAATCTGTCATGCCAAAACCCTTGTGAGCGCCTAAAAATAATGCCCAAAACAAAAACCAAAAAAATTGCCGTATTATTACGTTTACGCAGTTCCAGCTTTAGCAATGATTGAACTTTGAAAAAGTACCCTTTTTCCGTTGGGTTATTTTTTTTAAGGCATGCGATAAAGCTATTCAAACTCGTTTTTAGTTCTTCAGTTAAAGGTAACTGCTTGATAGTGTTTTCAAGCGAGAAAGCTGTGAAATGCCCTTGTAAATATAATTCTGCATCTTCCAATGGAGCCACACAGTAGTATTGGGCCTGATAAAGTCGCATAGCATCTAAGAAATTATGTTGCATCATTGTTAAATATGGCAGCGCTAGAAGAGCACTAAAAAACTTTAGATCATCTGGGTGAATCCCCAAATCTAGCAATACAACTTTCTGTGCAAGCATGGCTATAGAGTGAGCTTCTAGAACTCGAAACCGATACAAATGAAAATAATCATCAGACTGCTTTGTATTTAAAGTGACTGTTTTTTGTATAAGTGACTGCGTTTCTTCAAGCCCTAAAATTGAGAGGCCATGACCTATACCTCGAACAGGTATAGGTTCTTTAGCTCTTAGCTGCATTTTAGCATTTGAGTAGAGAATGACTTTGAGAGATAAAACAATATCTTGCTCTATGATTGGTCTAAGCTGATGAAGTGATGGCTCTCGCTGCACCAACTGCTTTTGAAGGAGCTGTAATATGCTTGGATCACATGGGAGTAAACTCAGGTCTCCAGTGTTTTGCGCATCATGAGAGACTTGAGTTACTTTCACCATATTTAAACTCTACAATCCAAAAACATTTTTAATAAAACTAATGCCTAATACAGCTACGATTGGCGATAAATCCAAACCACCAAGCGGCGGTATAACACGACGAATTGGCTCCATAATTGGTCTGTTTACTTGAGACACAAGATCCAAGAAAGGATTATACTGCCCCATTGAAATCCAGCTTCCAATAATCTCTATAAAGATAGCAAATAACCAAAAGTTAAGTACTGCAGCAGCAGTTGCTGCAAGCGCCGCAATGATAAGCGTCACAGGAACGGCTAAATAAGCTGATAGTGAACCTTCAAAGAAGCGAATAGTACATATCATTATAAGCTGAACAATGATCAACCAAACAAAGCTTGCTGTATCAAATTTACCAAAAGGCGGTATCACTTTACGCATTGCTGCGCATGGCACCCTTGTTGCTTTAGCAACAGCTTGAGAGATCGGATTATAAAAATCAGCACCTGCAAGCTGTAACATAAACCGAGCTACAACGAGGACACTGTAAATGCTAAAAATCGCATAAATTAAATTTGCTGTTGCGCCAACGACGTTCATTTAAACCTCACAATTTATAATATTTTAAGCTAGTTAAAGTCCTAGCCCATCTTGACTTATATATGAGTGTTAGTGTAGTAAAATTCAACCTTCTACACCTTTAGGCAAAATGCCTTAACTCATCTTTTAATACTGTCTTGCACCAAATACTGCTGTTCCAATACGAACCATAGTAGCACCTGCTTGAATAGCTAAGGGAAAATCACCTGACATTCCCATACTTAAAGTATCAAATTCATGACCAACTTCTTGGCCCAAAGCTATCTTTACTTTATCAAAGAGCATTTTAGCCTTTTTAAAACACGCTAGTGTTTCCTCTTCTGTATGTACATCAGGCATTGCCATCAATCCTCTTACTTTTATTGATGGCAATAGGTTTAATGATAAAGCTAATTCTGTAATGACTTTGACCTCAGAAGCAACGCCACTTTTAGCATCAGAGTCATCAATATTAATTTGAATACAAATATTGAGCGGCTTACCCTCTTCTCTATGTTGGCTCAATTTTTGAGCTGTCTTTAAAGAGGTTATTGTTTGCACCCAATCAAAGTGTTGCGCTACTAACTTTGCTTTATTCGACTGCAATGGGCCTATCATATGCCAAACACTTTGAGCCCTTATATCCTTGGAGAGCTGTTGTATTTTCTCAACGCCTTCTTGAACGTAGTTTTCACCAAAGGCCGTTTGTCCTTCGTGAAATACTTTTAAAATTGCATCTAAGGACTGTTTTTTACTGACCGCTATTAATTGGCATTCATCTGAGTTACGTCTATTTTGGGCCAAACTTTTTCTAATTTCTTCGTTTATCTCAGCTAACATCCTTCCCTCTTTCAGTTTAAGTGCTACTATTTTGTATATAGATTTATAAAACCAACGACGGACCCTGCAGTAAGCACAAAGGAACCCTTATGGATATAACTGAACTTCTCGCCTTCTCTGTTAAACAAAAAGCTTCAGATATGCATTTATCCGCTGGATTACCACCAATGATACGTGTCGATGGTGATGTACGTCGAATTAATTTACCGCCAATGGATCACAAGCAAGTTCACGAGCTTATCTACGATATTATGAATGATAAGCAACGAAAAGACTTTGAAGAATTTTTAGAAACCGACTTTTCATTTGAAGTCCCTGGCTTAGCTCGTTTCAGGGTAAACGCCTTCAACCAAAATAGAGGTGCTGGTGCGGTATTCCGTACAGTACCATCAAAAGTATTAACAATGAGTGAGCTTGGCATGGGTGATGTATTCCGTCGGATTGCATCAACCCCTCGTGGTATATGCCTCGTAACAGGCCCAACTGGTTCTGGTAAGTCCACAACCCTTGCAGCCATGCTTGATTATATTAATGACAACCGATACGAGCATATTCTTACAATCGAGGACCCTATCGAATTCGTACATGAAAGTAAAAAGTGCCTTGTGAACCAACGTGAGGTTCACAGAGATACCATGGGCTTTAGCGAAGCACTCCGCTCTGCTCTTCGTGAGGATCCAGATATTATCCTTGTTGGTGAGATGCGTGACCTTGAAACTATTCGTCTTGCATTGACCGCAGCTGAAACTGGTCACTTAGTTTTCGGCACACTACATACAACATCTGCAGCAAAAACAATCGACAGGGTTGTTGACGTATTCCCAGCAGCAGAAAAAGCGATGGTCCGCTCAATGTTGTCCGAATCATTACAAGCGGTTATTTCGCAAACACTGCTGAAGAAAAGCGGCGGTGGTCGTGTAGCAGCTCATGAAATTATGATTGCAACACCAGCAATTCGTAATCTTATTCGTGAAGATAAGGTTGCGCAAATGTACTCAGCAATTCAAACAGGTGGTGCTATGGGCATGCAGACCCTTGACCAGTGCTTAAGTGAGCTTGTTTCAAAAGGTCAAGTTTCCAAAGAAGTTGCTCGTACAAAAGCAAGAATGCCAGACCAGTTCCTCTAAAACTGGTCCCCCCTCACTACCGCGACAGAACACTTTCCTAAAAATTCGATGGAGTAAGCAGTACAATGGAATTTGCTGAGTTATTGAAAGTGATGGTTGAAAAAGGTGCTTCTGACCTTTTTATAACAGCAGGTGTTCCGCCAAGCATGAAAGTGAATGGCAAGCTTGCACCACTTTCAAAAGTATCAATGACACCAGAAAAAACAAGAGAAACTGTTATGGGGGTCATGAACGACCACCAGCGACAGGTCTTCATGGATACTAAAGAATGCAATTTCGCCATTAGTGCACGAGGTATTGGTCGCTTCAGGGTAAGTGCTTTCTATCAACGTAACCTGATAGGCATGGTGCTTCGCCGCATTGAAACGACTATCCCTACTCTAGATGACCTTAAATTACCCCCAATTATTAAAGAGATTAGTGGTGCAAAACGAGGTATTGTTTTACTTGTAGGCGCGACAGGTACAGGTAAATCAACATCCCTTGCAGCGATGGTAGGCCATCGTAATGAAAACTCTAAAGGCCATATTATTTCGATCGAAGATCCTATCGAATATCTTCACCAACACCGTGGCTGTATTGTCACTCAGCGAGAAGTTGGCATTGATACCGAAAACTTTGAAATTGCACTGAAAAATACACTACGACAAGCACCTGACGTTATTATGATCGGTGAGATTCGGTCACGGGAAGTAATGGAGTATGCACTCACCTTTGCTGAAACTGGTCACCTTGTATTAGCGACGCTGCATGCGAACAACGCCAACCAAGCGCTTGATCGTATTGTCCACTTCTTCCCTGCTGAAAAGCATGATCAAATCTGGATGGACCTCTCTTTAAATTTACGAGGTATAGTCGCTCAACAGCTTGTACCAGCCATTGATGGTAAGTCTCGCGTCCCTGTTGTCGAAGTTATGTTGAATACACCTCTTATTTCTGATCATATTCGTCGAAAGGAAGTGCATTTGCTCAAGCCTCTGATTGCAAAATCAAAAGAGCTTGGTATGCAAACGTTTGACCAAGCATTGTATGAACTCTATGCCGCTGAAAATATTTCTTATGAAGAGGCGCTTGTACATGCTGACTCACCAAACGACTTACGACTCATGATTAAGCTTGGAACTCGTACTGACCCTACTATCTACGAACAAACAGATGACCCAGACGATGAAGTACCAAGTCTTCGAATTGAATAACCCCCCGTGTTCACACCTTTTTAGTTATGAAAAGCTCGGCCGTCAAAGTCCGAGCTTTTTGCATTTTAAAGCCCTGAGTGTTGGCGCTTTTCCCCTGCCATGATAGACTGCTTTGAAGAAATTTTGCCGTATAGCAAACACGCCCTATCCTTAAGAAGGTATATATCAATGAAAGATTCAAAAGATACACACTTTGGCTTTAAGCAAGTGCCTTGGGAAGAAAAGAAGAATCTTGTAGCCCGAGTATTCGACTCTGTTGCTGATCGCTATGACATTATGAATGACCTAATGTCCTTTGGTATTCACCGCATGTGGAAGCGTTTCTTTGCTGAATTTGCACACATTCAACCACAAATGCAAATCCTCGACCTTGCTGCAGGCACAGCTGATATCAGTTACCTTATTTCTAAGCGACTTGGTCCAGAAGGTTTTGTCGTTGCTTCCGATATTAACGGCAACATGCTTTCAAATGGTCGTGATAAAATGATTAATCGTGGCGTTGTCGATAAAATTAAATACTGCATTGCAAATGCTGAAGTTCTACCTTTCCCAGATAATAGTTTTGACCGTGTCACAATTGCATTTGGTCTTCGTAATGTGACAGATAAAGATAAAGCCCTTAAAGAAATGCACCGTGTACTTAAACCACAAGGCCAGGCACTTATTCTCGAGTTTTCTAATGTAAAAAGCGAAATGATGCAAAAAGCGTATGATTTATACAGCTTCCATATTTTACCTAAAATTGGCCAAATTGTTGCGCAAGACGGTGAAAGCTATCAGTACCTTGCAGAATCAATTCGTAAGCATCCAGACCAAGAAACATTAAAAGATATGTTACTTGATGCAGGCTTCTATCATGCTGATTATACGAATATGCTCAATGGTGTTGTTGCAATTCACCGTGGATTTAAAAAAGCCTAAGGTTAATAAAACATGATTAAAGGTGCTTTTAAACTTGCCCGAATTACAAGCAGCTTGCTTATGCTTAAAGCAAGCTTGCAAAATCCCTTTGTGCTTCGTCAGCTTGAAATATTGCTTAACAAGCTGATTAACGATCAGCCTCAACTGCAACCGCATCTTGATGGATTACAAGAGCGCTTTTTAAATATTCAAGTGCATGGGCTTAATCTTGATTGGCATGTATCTGCATCAGGGCAGCAGTTGTTTATCAACCCGGGCCTACACCCTGAAGGTGTGTGCACTATTCATGTACATACATCTCAAATGCCAGGGGCATTTATAAAAGGCAATCAAAACCGTTATATTAACGTTGAAGGTGATTTTGTCACAGCCCTGCATTTGCAAGGGCTATTCCAAAACTTAAATTTCAAAATTTATCCGCTGTTAATTAAAACAATTGGACAAATTCCAGCAACTGCTGTTGTACAAACTGCTACAGCAATATCTGAGCATCTTTCTTTAATGAAAGAAAAAGTCACCGACTATGCAGTAACCGCAATGAATAATCGCTAGGCGCTTTCACTAATCTAAGCTCAAAAAAATAAGTCAAAAAAAAACCAGCTTTTAAAGCTGGTTTTTTATATGATTAGAACTCACCTGTACTCACAGTTCTGAGTGAGTCCATGTCAGAAAACGTATTCAATGTATCAATATCTATATCAACTGTTTGAACACGCTCATTTGCAGTGTTTGTTTTTGGCTTAGAAACATCTACTTTGTAGCGCACTTCCTCACCCTGAATACTCACACTATTCAAGATATGGTTCTTACCGCCTGTTGGAATACGACTCCACAGCGCATTAAAATCATCCTTATTAATACCGTTTCCTTTAATATTAACGGTACCATCATCTAAGCGAATAAGATCAATATTAAACTGCGCACCTCGTTTCAAATCGAAACTTGATAGCGCTAAAGTAAGCGCGGATTTTGCTGTTTCATCACTAAATGTAATGCCTACATCTTCATGAGAAATGGTATAACCAAAGCTTTTATCTTCATTTGCATTCAGAGCTGATTGGATTTTACCAGCCTTTACTTTAGCGTAAGCAGTATCAGTTTTATTCGCAGCAGTTGCAACGTTAGCAAGAAGCGCTTTCTGTGCTCTAGCACCGTCTTTTGCTCTCAAGAATACTGAGGCTGTATTTTCAGAGATGCCTAATGTACCTTCCCGTTGGCGCTTAGCCTGATTGACTTCTGGACCAGTTGCAGGACCAATTAAAATACCTTGAGGCCCTAATTTAAAGCATGCTGGCTCGCCATCAACACGTGCAAACTTATCCTTTTCTTCAGGTGCACCGGTAAATTTAAAGGCAGGCTTAGTCCCAATATCATAACCTGTACCAACAACAAGGAAATCACATGTTTCGCGATCACCCTCTTCATCTTCACCAATAAACTGACCATTACGTGCTGTATTTAATGTATCAAGACGACCATAAAACTCAAGGCCATTGTCTTTATCTCGTCGCCCAGCAACTGTTTGTATATCAGCATAACGAGAACGAATAGTATCTTTTACATTTTTACACTCACCCCCGCCAAATTTACGGCTAAACCACGCACCACTTTGAATCCTGTAGTTACCAGCAGAGTCATGAAGAGCTTGTTTACCACGTAGACGGTAAACAGATTCTAGAACTGTAAAGATTGAGTCACCATCACCTACATAACCAGGCTTACGACCTTGATAAAGTTTAGATGGCTGTTGGCTGTATTTAGTAATATCAAACCATTGCTGTGGTGTTAACACCTTAACAGTGCTCAACTCATTTGTTGCAGCAGTTCTTACTTTTCGACTTGGCGAATCTAATCGCTTAATAATGTCAGCAGTTCGATTTACTTCTTGCTGTAAATCATTTGAAGATACAGGTCTTGGTAAATCAAAATTTGTATTTAAACGTGGCACTTGAGGGGTTCCAAGACCTGCTGCTTGGGTTAGCGTCAGTGCGTTAAATGCAACTTTTTCACCTGATGCATTTTTAGCTGTAATTTCATACAACTTTTTAGACTGATTGTAATTAACGCTATCAACCTTAAAGCCCAATAAGAAATCAGTGCCATTTGTATTTTTAATGGTTGTTGCATTTAATAGTACAGTTCGCGCAAGCTCAGACGCATCAGGCCAGCTATCACCGGATAAGTGACGTACAGCTATCTGGTTTTGACCTGGTGACAATGCATCAGCATTGACATCAGTCGCAATTTGAAGCGGGCCAGGATTGAAATCGAAGCCACCACCACGAGGCACATCAGACTGTGGCATACGTGAAGTAGAGTTAATGGCAAAACCAACCTGCGGCTCTGCTTCCTGCCCCCACCACTGAGCATGACGACCACCAAAGCTACTGCCACCAACCACTTCATTGCCATCAATAACAATAGTTGAACGATTACCATTTGTTGCCGCAGCTGCAATACCAACCGGGCCAGACCCAATCACACAAGAGGAGACAGTAACTTTATTATTGAGCAGTGTTTGTTTAAGTTCATTAGAGCCTTTTAACAGCGCCATACTTAAAACATTACTTGTTTCTTTTGGCTTAATTCTCATTAAGAGAAGCATCGTTAAATCAACATTGGTCAGATTTTTAACATCAGGGCTCGATTTTTTTACTTCATTGAAAACAACACCAAGTTCACGTCTCTCCGAAGGCTCTAACTGACTAACAAAAAGGTAAATTGGATGCGTTTTATCAGTAATTGGATAAACAAGCCTGCTTGTAAATGGAGATGCATTAGGGTCAGCTTTAATTGAACTACTTCTTGATGAGCTTAAGCGACCTGTCGATTCACGTTCTGGTTGAATTGCTTCCGGCACAGCTAAAAGAGCAGGAGCACCTGCAGAATTAATCAGACCACGAGCAACCATGCCTTTTGGTAATGCTGCTGTACGATTTTGTGTACTAATCCTGTTTAAAATACCATTTGTCCCGGCATCTGCACGTATTGGTATTGGGCCAACAGAAGGTACGCTATCAAGAGAGTTTCTTGAGCTACGTGAACCGCGGAGCTTTCCATCAGGCCCGCATAGAAAATTTTTAAAAGAAGATGCTGAATTTGAAGCACCGCTCGTTGAATTAGCCATGTTTGAGTGTCTCCGTGGACAAATGACTCAAAAGAGTCTTCGATTTTTTCAAAAAAAAATGGATATAAACGCCTTTTCTTTTTGAATTTTTCGATAATGTCACACGGACACCAAACTTAGTCAATTGATTGTAACGGTGGTTTTACAACTAATATTTGCCTATTTTTCAGTGTTTACAGTAATTTAACGCTCAAAATATAAGCTACCAATAAAAGGCTTAAAACCTTTTATTTATCAACAAGTGTTATTGGTCCTCATCGACCCATTCTTCTGTGACATCTTCTGTTTTCAACTGAATATGCTGCACTTCGCTTTTTAATGCCTTATTACGAGGTGAATGGCCTAAGTATGCAATGTGGTACATCGCCTCACCTTCTTGGGCTAAGGGTATATTTTGTTTACCAATAATGATGCCATCGACTTGGCTTTTAACCTGCCCTACAACTTTACCATAGGGGTCAGAGATAATAGCCAAAACCTCATCTTTCTCAACAAAATGACCTAACTGTTTTTTATGATTAACAAAACCACTTGCGCTAGCACGAACCCAACCACTTTGCTGTGCAATATATAAGGGTTTATCCTTTGGATTTGCTGCTCTTTTTGTCTCTTTTAGCATTCCAAGGTGTCGCATTACACTAATAACACCACGAACCCCTATACGAATACTCACTTCATCAAAACGCAGAGCCTCACCCGCTTCGTAAAGTAAAGTTTTAACCCCTAACTCAGATGCATTTTGTCGAAGTGAGCCGTCACGTAAATCCGCTTGTAGCAAAACAGGTGCACCAAATGCTTTTGATAATGCTAAAGTTTCAGGATCATTTAAATCTGCTCGGATCTGCGGCAAGTTACTTCGATGGATTGCACCAGTATGAAGATCTATACCGTAATCACACTTAGCAACAATTTGATTTAAAAAAACATGTGCAAGCCTTGCAGCAATAGAACCAGAGGGGCTACCAGGAAAGCTTCGATTTAAATCGCGGCGATCAGGAAGATAACGTGTTTGATGTAAAACGCCATAGACATTGACCATAGGCACAGCTATTAAAGTACCGCTCATACGATCAAGTAATTTAGAATTGATTAAACGACTGACTATTTCAATGCCGTTTAATTCATCACCGTGAATAGCTGCACTCACGAAAAAAATAGGACCTGGTTTTTTTCCTCTTTTAACGTACACTGGCACAGCAACTGTTGAACCTGTATATAAACTACTGACAGGCAAATTAATACGAATTGTCTCACCAGGTGCAACTTGGTGAGTCCCTATTTCAAGAGGGTCCTTATCATCCATGCATTTCATCCAGAGGGTTGTGGTGTAATTGAAATAAATGCAACACAATATGCAAGCGCTTGCATTTCTTCATCAGCTAAAGAGATATAACACTTTACTTGCTGCTTATCAGATACAAGCAACTGCTTTGTTTGCCCAGTAAACTGAACAAAGGGTTTACCATTTTTATCATTAAGAATAGAAATTTCTCGCCATCTCAACCCTTTGCGAAAACCTAAACCTAAGGCTTTTACTACAGCTTCTTTACCAGCCCAGCGCTTTGCAAGAAAATGAATAGACTTCTTTTTAGTGATCCATATAGACATCTCTTGTGGCGAAAGTATCCGTACTCCAATTTTTTCACCCCACTTTTCATAGAGATATTCTAAGCGTCCAACTCGACATATATCACAGCCTACACCAAGGAGTTTTAATTCTTCATTAATAGACTCAACTTGAGCAGTTTCCAAATAGAGCTGGAAATCATTAAAGAGAGCATCACTCATTATCAATACCTACGACTCTATATCCGTGCTTTGAATAATAGCTATCAGGAATATGATCTTTGACAGCCTCCTCCAATGCATCAAGTGTTCGTGTTTTATGGAAGTTTTTACGATAAACCAAACTTACGACCCGAGCCGGTTTAGGACTAATCAGCTCAACACCTGTTTCTTCATTTTCTAAGCAGAGCTGCGGCAGAAGCGCACTCGCTACATCTGCTTTCACCAATTGCTTCATCATGGCAACACTAGAGCACTCTATATATGCTTTTTTTGGGTTCCGATCTGTATATTTGCAAATGCTCAGTGTTTGTCCACGCAAGCAATGCTCTTCACCTAACATGAGCAAGGGATACTGCTCTAACTCAGCTAATTCAAGCTGGGTATTTTGAGGTGTATTACTTGGGTTCATTAATAAAGTAAATGGTTCATAAAACAACGGCTGCTCATGAAGGTGTCTACTCTGAATAGGACCAGCTAAGATAGCCGCATCTAAAAACCCCGACTCTAGACGGTCAAGAATTTCATGGGTTGGTAACTCATAGAATGAAATAACTAAAGATGGATACTGCTGCTTAAAATATTGCAGCATTGGTAACATCAAATAATAAGCAACTGTAGGAATACAGCCAAGAGATAAACGGCCTTCCAAATTAGGTGATTCGGACTCAAATAAAGCCTCAAGTTTAGACACTTCACCAAATACTGCTTTTGCCTGTTGCGCAAATAGAGCCCCAAAAGGCGTTGGTTTAATGGGTGATTGAGATCTATCAATCAAAGCAGCGCCAACAAATGTTTCTAGCTTTTTAAGCTGCAAACTAAGCGTTGGTTGCGAAACAAAGCACTGATCAGCAGCACTTGCAAAAGTACCACATTCACAAAGAGCTAAGAAATATTTAAGCTGGGTGAGAGTCATGTAAGCCTCAAAAACAGAAAGCAAGCAAGGCTTAAGCACTCGTGCTCACTTTTAGGGTTGCAACTAAACTGGCTTCACATCGAAGCAAAGAAGCATATAAAGTAATAGCTTCAGTAAAAAAGCTCGTAATGATAAAAAGTATCATGACCGACTTTAAAAACCTTGTATATCTTTATTTTAACCTAAAATAAGCACTTCACGAAAAAAGGTTTCCCATCTCTTTACCATACTTAAACAATATCTTCTGTATTTACAGCCTTCAATGACTCCATATCAGAAAAGGTATTTGGAAACTGAACATCGATACGAATAGTTTGAATCTTTTCGTTTGTGCTTTTGCTCACTTTTGGCCGAGCTATATCAATAGTGAAAAGAGCTTCTTCTCCAACGAGGCTTACGCTACTTAAAATATGGTTTCGCCCTCCTTCAGGAATTTGATGCCATAGCTTGCCAAAGCTCTCTTCATTCAATGATGCTGAATTTAGATAGACACGATCATCATCCAAGCGCTGCAAGGAAAATGCAAACTGGCTTCCCTTGGTGATATCAAAATCCGGCAATGCGAATGCTAATGCAGACTTTGCTGTTTCCTCATTAAAGGTAATTCCATTATCGAGATGATCAAAAATAGTCTCAAAAGAACCAGAGACAAACTTAGGGGGCTGTGCTTTTATCACCTTACTCGAAAAGTCTTGATTAATTTGTGCTGCAGGTTCAGCTAACTTTGTTATTAAATTACGCTGCGCTGTTGCACCATCTTTTGCTCGCAAAAATACCGAGGCAGTATTTTCTGAAATACCTAATGTCCCTTCAGCTTTTGACTTTGCTTTATTTACATCAGGCCCCGTTGCAGGGCCGATGAGTATACCTTGTGGACCTAGTGTAAAACAGAGAGGTTCACCATTGTCTCGTGCAAATTTATCCGTCTCAGGTTTTGAGCCTGCAAATTCGAAAACAGGTTTTGTACCGATCTCATACCCAGTACCAACAACCAAGAAATCGCAGCGGCTTCCAAAACCTGTGCGATCACGGCAAATAAGCTGATTCTGTTTTTCATCAAAATTAACACTCGCAAGGCGATCATTTATAAATACACCATTATCCTTGCCAAAACGCCCCGCAACTGTTTGAATATCAGCATAACGAGAGCGTATTTGATTTTTAACATCTGAACAGCTTTTATATTTACGAGTAAACCAGCAGCCTCGCTGTATTGTATAGTTACCAGCTGAGTCGTGTAGTGCTTGCTTTCCACGTAATCGGTAGATCGACTCAAGCACAGTATAAATGGAGTCTCCATCCCCTACGAATCCTGGCTTGCGCCCTTGATACAGTTGTGATGGCTGCTGACTGTATTTTGTAATATCAAACCATTGCTGTGGTGTTAAAAATCGAATTGAACTCAGAGCATGAGTGGCTTCTGAACGTTCTTGTGGTTTTGATGAGTTCAGTTTTTTTATAATGGCACTCGTACGATCAAGTTCTAGAGCAACGTCTGCTCGACTAATCGCATTAGGCAAAGCTGTGTTGATGCTTAATTCTGGTACACTTGGCCGACCAATACCTGCAGCCTGTGTGAGAGTAAGGGCATTAAAATGAACCCTTTCGCCCTCGGCATTTATTGCACTTAACTCATACACTTTTTTAATTGGATTAAAGTTTACTTTATCAACTTTAAAGCCCAATAAAAAATTCGTACCATTTTCATTTTTAATGGTGATAGCATTCATTAAAATAGTTCTTGCAAGCTCTGATGCATCTGGCCAACTATCACCAGAAAGATGTCTGACAGCAATAGAGTTCACACCCGGCACAGTAGCATTACTAATAACATCTTTCGCAATCTGTAAAGGCCCAGGGTTAAAATCAAATCCGCCACCTGTGGGCGTGCTCTTATTCGGCATACGAGATGTTGAGTTAATAGCAAAACCAACTTGCGGTACGGCATGCTGCCCCCACCACTTTTCATGTCGACCACCAAAACTACTACCACCAACAACTTCATTTGCATCTACAACGATTGTTGAATTTGAGCCATTAGCTGCAGCTGCAGCAATACCAACCGGCCCACTGCCGATAACACAGGATGAAACCGTTATATTGCCCTTTTGAAGAGCCTGTTTTAATACTTGAGAGTCTTTTAACAATGACATACTTAAAACATTACTCGTAGCTTGTGGGTTCATTCTCATTAACAAGAGCATTGTTATGTCTAAATTAGAAAGGGCTTTAACATCTGGGCTTTCTGTTGCGACTATCTCATCAAATCGTTGACTAAGCTCTCGTCTTTGAGGTGAGCTTAGCTGGCTCACAAAGATAGAAATTGGATGTGTTTTATCGGTAATGGGATAAATTAAACGATTTGTATAGCGAGATGCATCTGGGTTACTTTTAATCGAGCTTATAGAGCTTGATCTGCTAGTTATGCGGCTCTGAGGAATTTTTAAACCAGAATTGATACCTTGGGCTAAAAAAGTTGAGGTTGCATCACTGCTACTGGAATTGATATCTTCCATTTGAATGTCATTGAAAATTGACGTTTGCGTGCTGTTTGTCGCAATCAGAGCGCCGAGCCTTACTGATGGCGGCAATCCTGAACTCGACCTAAGTGATATATCTTCACTATCAAGTGCTCGTTTATTAGTGCCAGGTATAATTCGATATTCATTCGTGGTATTTAAGTTTAATGAGCTAAAATTGGTTGGTGTAGACATAGTAAGGTTCCATAGATTGTAGCCTTACTCTCTCTTATTTAACCACAAGCGACGAGGCATACAATTAATTGTTCTAAATCCCAGAACAATGTCGCATTGCCATCCTTGTTAGTCAATTTGTTGTTACCTTAATGTAGGAAAACAAAAGAAGAAGCTCGCTCTTTAAAAAGTAACGAACTTCCTCCTCTTACAGCAGTTAAGCCATCAGGTCTTTCATAGCACCTTGTGCCACTGGAGTACCTTTTGCTGGTGCTTGCATAATGCCAAAGAACTCGCTTTGATCAATTGTTTCTTTGTCCATTAATACAGCTGCCACAGCATCTAGCTTATCTTTATGGGTTGTAAGGATCTTACGTGCATTTGTTTCAGCTTCAACAACCAGGTTCTTCACCTCATCGTCAATGAGCTGAGCTGTTTGCGCTGAAACTGGTGCTTGATTACCATGAGAGTCTTTAAATGTCACAGGTCCTAGGGATTTTGCAAACCCCCACTCTGTTACCATTTGACGGGCTATTGCAGATGCTCTTTCAAGATCGTTAGATGCACCTGTTGTTACACCTTCATGACCACAGAGAATCTCTTCTGCAATGCGACCGCCAAGCAAACTGCAAAGCTTGGATTTCAAACCTGCATAAGAAACACTTGTATCATCTTCAGGTGTAAGGTAATGCGTAGCACCTAGGCTTCTACCGTGAGGAATAATTGTGATTTTATACACTTCATTTGTTTCTTTTGACATATAAGAAGCTATTGCATGCCCTGCTTCATGGTATGCAGTATTAAGCTTGTTTTTCTCAGACATATGGAATGAAGGCATTTCCATACCCATAATCATTTTGTCAAAAGCAAGCTCAATATCAGACTGTTCAATAGCTTTCTTACCAGCACGGCCAGCAATTAATGCTGCTTCATTGAGTAGATTTTCAAGCTCTGCACCAGAGAAGCCAGAAGTACGACGAGCTGTTGCGTTGAAGTCAACCTTATCATCTACCTTACGCTTTGCTGCATGGAGTTTAAGAATTGCTTCTCGACCATTTACTGTTGGAAGTGGAACTGCAATATCGCGATCAAAGCGACCAGGTCTCATCAATGCACCATCAAGCATATCTGGACGGTTTGTTGCAGCCATTACAATTGTGCCAGAACGACCAGTAAAACCATCAAGTTCTGTTAAGAGCTGGTTTAATGTTTGCTCTCGCTCTGCATTACTATTACTGCCGCTTGAACGTTTACCACCAACAGCATCAATCTCATCAATAAAGAGAATGCACTTGTCATGTGATGCTGCTTGCTGGAATAAATCACGTACGCGTTTCGCACCTACACCGACATACTCTTCTACAAAGTTTGAGCCTGAAACAGACATAAATGGAACACCGGCTTCACCTGCAACAGCTTTTGCAAGAAGTGTTTTACCTGTACCTGGAGGGCCTGACAATAATACACCTTTAGGAATACGAGCGCCTAAAGCTGAAAAAGATTTTGGATCTTTTAAGAAGTTTACAATTTCTTGTAGCTCAACCTTTACTTCATCAATACCCATTACATCTTTAAAAGTAATTGGGAAATTTTTCTGTGCTTGCTCTACTTTTAGGCCAGATTTTAGCGCGACTTGTAAGTTATCAAGTTTAAGAGAGTGGCCAACACTTTGCAGTGCAGATTGTGTATCTTTAAGAATATTCATAGCTTTGGTTAAATCACCAGTATTAATTCTTAAAAGATCATCACTCGGTAGACCTTTGGCATTCAAGTCTGCAACCTTTTGTTTAAATTCAAGATCTTTATTTTTAATATCTTGAATAGCTTCACCTAGGTTTGTACAGAAGTTTAATAGCTGACGTTTTTGCTTCGATTCTAGCTTCGGATCAACATGAATCTTTGACATTAATTCACTTAAATCCATTCGATCAACACTTAAAATAACATCACATTGTGTTGAGTTAAATGTTTTAAAATCATCCCACATTTTATCAGCACGTTCCTGATTTTTCATGTGTTCTAGAGAGCCATCATCATTTAACTCCACACCAACGCTACTTAAAAATGTATTTTTATCATCAATTAAATTTAAATAATTATCTGCCGCAGCCGCTGTTGCTACAATCTGCTGAATCATCTGTTCAAGATCAATAACCTGGCCTTCATCAGCAGCCATATCGACCTCATCATCTGATTCCACTTCTTCAGCATCACTTGTTGAGCCTGAAGACTGACTGCCACCACTACCCTCTGGCGCTTCCGTCATTTCATCATCACTCTCAACACCTGAACCATTATCAACATAATCAGAATCAGACTCTGTATCAGATAGGCCATCAGCATTTTTAGAGTCAATATCCATTTTATCGACAAAGCGTGAGGATACTTTCTTTTGTCCTGCAATTTTATCAAGACTTTTTCCAGCTTCTGGATCATTCATTGCAGCACCACTCGTTTGATTTAAACGGGACTGCAAGCGAGTATTATAAGGACTAGCAATTTGATCTAGCTTATCGGATTTATTTTGAGGGGCCAATGTTTGGAGAGCTGCTTGGCTCTGCTTGGTAATTCTTGTCATATAAACACCTTGTTATATTATCCAGTCCTAGGAAACAGAAATTTATTTAATAATCTAAAAAAACTTTCCAATTATTTTAAAATTACTGCAAACAACGTTACATTTTTTTAACATAGTTTTTCTGAGAATGTACAGAAATCACTTGACGAATTTACGGATAGAACATTTCAGTCTTATTTCAAAATTCGTAATACATTTTTTAATCAATGTTACATTGGTCTTATTTGCCCAAACATCATGCAAAATATATAAAAATTGCTTTTTTTGAAGCAAAAAAAAAGCGCCTCTTATGAAGAAGCGCTTTAAGCGAGTGCATTTCAATATCAAACTAAAAAATAAAATCAGAATACATCAACACCAACACTCACTAATCGTTTTGCTTTATAGAAAGAGTTTTCAAGTACAGCCAAGCCTCTCAATGAAAGTTCTTGCTCTAAAACTTCATACTCAAGCTCATTAACACAATCAGATAAATCCTTTGCATGGCCTCGAGCCACAAACAAAGCAACCTGCCCCTGAGTATCATGATCCAAATTTGCATGCAATATATTGGCGTAAAAGTCGTCCATCATGGGATGAGAAGTATTGCGATTAAAGATCAAACCCTGTTTTTCAAAGTGAGCAACGAGCTTTTCTTTTAAAGGGTTAAGATCAACAACTGAATCTAATGGCACAGGATGACCGTTATCAAGCCCTCGCGCAGCATCTCCAGTCACTAAAAACCAAGGGAGCTCTAAAGCAAGAACAGAAACTGGTAAAGGCTGAATCTGCTGAATTGCTTCACGATCATCAATGTCTACCTTATGGCATGCAGACTCATGAAATAATCCTGCATGGGTTCTATGCAACATAGTCACATGAGCCCCCCAACCAGACTTTTCACCGATATCCTGTATAAGTGATCGGATGTATGTGCCTTTACTTGCTTGAACCCATAAAGTCATTTCAGCATTTTGAAAATCAATATTTTCAATATTAATTTGGCTAATACAAATATCTCGGGTAGGAATTGGGACTTCAATGCCTTTACGAGCATATTCATACAAAGGTTTACCTTGATACTTTAGCGCTGAAAAAGGGCTAGGTGTTTGCTTTTGAACGCCGATAAAGCTTTGAATGAGAGAGATAAGGTCTTCCTCAGAAAAGGCGCCAGGTTTGTCATGGGTCGCAATAACCTCACCATCACTATCGCCCGTATTCGTTTCAATACCTAGCTTAGCAGTCACTCTATAGCATTTAACTGAGTCTAAACCAAATTGCGAAAACTTAGTTGCCTCACCAAAGCATAATGGCAATACACCTGTTGCTAAAGGATCTAAGGCACCTGTGTGGCCAGCTTTTTTTAGACCATAAGCTCTTTTAATACGCTGCAACACCCTATTAGATGTGGCACCTTGAGGCTTATGACATAAAAAAACTGAGTGCGTAATATTTGAAGGTACTTGTTTGTCTGACATGGGCGTTATTTATGCATCCGTATCAGATTGAGATTCACTTTCGTCAATCGCAGTTTTTTTATCTGTTTTAATTGTTGATAAAAGCTTATCCATTTTTTGGCCAGTGATAAAACTTTCATCGAATTTAAAACGAAGCTTAGGCACAATACGGGTTGTAAGCTGCTTAGACAACTTTGAACGTAAGAAACCAGCAGTGCCTTGAAGTGCTTTTAGCTCATCAGCGCAATCATCTGCAGACTCTGCGTGCATCCAAGTTACATATACATCTGCAAAAGACATATCTCGACTTACATCAACACCTGAAATTGTGACAAAGCCAACTCTTGGGTCTTTAAGTTCAAACTGTAATAGAGATGCAAGCGTTTTTTGAATCTCATCTGCCATTCGTTGAGTACGTACAGTCAATGGAAACCTCTTTACTACTAAACTTTTTAAAAAAAATATAAAAAATAACCCGCGGTTTGAGCCGCAGGTTATTTTTCAAGAACGTAAATGCTTAAATACAAGCTAACTCTTAGATCGAGCGGCTAATAATTTTCACATCAAATACTTCGATCTTATCGCCTGGCTTAACGTCGTTGTAGGACTTAACCGCTACACCACATTCCATACCTTGACGAACTTCTGCTGCATCATCTTTGAAGCGGCGTAAGCTTTCCAACTCACCTTTAAAGATAACAACGTCATCGCGAAGAACGCGAATTGGCTTATTGCGGTGAATCGTACCTTCAACAACCATACAACCTGCAGCTGTACCAAACTTAGAAGATCTGAATACGTCACGAACTTCAGCAACACCAAGAATTTCTTCACGTCTTTCTGGCTCAAGAAGACCACTCATTGCCTTCTTCACATCGTCAATAATATCGTAGATAACTGAATAGTAACGAATATCGATACCTTCAGCTTCACAGATTTGACGGGCAGCACCATCGGCACGTGTGTTAAAACCAATGATTGTTGCATTTGATGTTAGAGCAAGGTTTGCATCAGTTTCTGTGATACCACCAACACCAGAAGAAACAACACTTACAGCAACTTCAGACGTTGAAAGCTCAGTTAAAGAACCAATGATGGCTTCCATTGAACCTCTAACGTCTGCTTTAATAATCAAGTAGACTGTTGCAGTTTCTTCGGCCTTAAGATTCTCGAAGATGTTCTCAAGCTTAGCTGCACGAGCGCGAGCAAAACGTGTTTCTCTTGAGCGAGTTTTACGGAACTCTGCAACTTCGCGCGCTTTCTTCTCATCTGGAACGATCATAAATGATTCGCCAGCATCAGGCACACTGCTTAGACCTAGAACTTCAACTGGCATAGATGGACCAGCAGATTCAATAGAACGACCTAGCTCGTCATGCATTGCACGAACGCGACCAATGTGCTCACCTGCAAGAACTGTGTCGCCAACTTTTAATAGACCTTCTTGAACAAGGAAAGATGTTACTACACCGCGACCTTTATCAAGACGACTTTCAAGAACAACACCTTTACTTGGACCTTCTGCAGGCGCTTTAAGCTCAAGCATTTCAGACTGAAGAAGAATTGAGTCTAGAAGCTCATCAACACCTTGGCCGGTATGAGCAGATAGAGGGATAAACTGAGTATCGCCACCCCAATCTTCAGAAATAACATCATGAACACTTAGTTCATTACGAACACGATCAAGGTCAATACCTTCTTTATCGATCTTGTTCATTGCAACAATAAGAGGAACACCTGCAGCTTTAGCATGTTGTACAGCTTCTTCTGTTTGAGGCTTGACACCATCATCAGCAGCAACAACTAGAACAACAATATCTGTTGCTTGAGCACCACGTGCACGCATGGCAGTAAATGCCGCGTGACCTGGAGTATCAAGGAACGTGATAACACCGCGATCAGTTTCTACGTGATATGCACCGATATGCTGAGTAATACCGCCAGCTTCACCAGCTGCAACTTTTGTGCGACGGATGTAGTCAAGCAGTGACGTCTTACCATGGTCAACGTGACCCATGATTGTTACTACCGCAGGTCTTGTCGCAAGAGTTGATCCAGCTTCGTTTTGTGCAACGATTGCTTCCAGATCTTCTTCTAGTGCATTCTCGCTTACAGTAACAGGCATGTGACCTAGCTCTTCAACAAGAAGAACAGCTGTTTCTTGATCAAGAGACTGGTTGATATTCGCCATAACACCCATTTTGAAAAGCTCTTTTACAACAACAGAACCTTTGATGGACATTTGGTTTGCAACATCAGCAACAGTAATTGACTCACCAATTTTAACTTCACGCTTCACTGGTGCAGTTGGGTTTTGGAAGCCATGTTCACCGGTACCTTTAAGCTTCACTTTACGTGGCTTAGATTGATACTGGTTAATCTTACGCTCTTTTTCACGCTCAGATTTGCTTGAAGCACGCTCTTTATCTTTACGTGCGCGTTTAACACGACGCTCTTCTTCAGCAAAGCTATCTTCAAGTGCTTGTTTTACGATTGCGTCTTGAACACCAAGATCTTCCTCTTTCTGTTCTTGACCATCATTTGATTGTTCACGCTTAGCAAGCTCTTCAGCAAT
This sequence comes from Gammaproteobacteria bacterium UBA6940, assembly GCA_002450655.1. Lineage (GTDB taxonomy): Bacteria > Pseudomonadota > Gammaproteobacteria > Pseudomonadales > UBA6940 > UBA6940. The sequence goes on from DJZY01000060.1 coordinate 125,068, forward strand.
ACGGCGAGCTTCTTCAAGCGTCTTCTGTTTTGCTTTTTCATCAGCTTCTTGGCGTGCTTTAAGGTCTTCCTGCTTCTTGGATTCGTCAACCTTAGTGGCTTCTGGTGCAGCTTCTTCTGCACGTTTGATTTCTTTTGTTTTACTTGAAATCTGAGCAGCAACGTCAACTTTCTTTGACTTCTTGCTTGCGGATTTAGCAGATTTCTCTTCAACTTTTTTACTTTCTTTCACTGGCGCTACGTCTACAGACACAGATTCCTCTACAACTTTCTGTTCTTGAGTTTCAACAGTTTCCTGCTCTTGAGACTTATCTTCTGACTGAGCCGCTTCCGTGACCTCTGCAGCAACTGCTTCAGTCTTTGGCTCTTCGATTTTGGCTTCCTGCTGAGCGCTTTCAGCTACAGCTGCTTCTTGCTGAGCTTCTTGAACTACTGGAGCTGTATTCTCAACAGCATTTTGCGCAGCAGTTTCAGTGGAAACCTGATCCTGAACTTCAATTTCAGGTGATTCTTCCGGTGTTTCCTGAACTTCAGGTTTTTTAACATATGTACGCTTTTTACGCACTTCTACGTTTACAGTTTTACTTTTACCGCCAGCTCCCGCTAGCTTTAAAGTACTAACACTTTTACGCTTTAATGTAATTTGTTTTTTGCCTTCGGAGGCTTCAGAGCCATGGCTCTTCTTTAAGAATGCAAGTAATTTATGCTTCTCGTCATCACTTACATTATCATCACTTGCCTTGTGCGCTAAACCCGCATCATTCATCTGGCGAATTAGCTTGTCAACTGGTATCCCAACCATGTCCGCCAAGTGCCTAACAGTCACATCTGCCATACTAAAATCTCTTTTTTGATTTTGCTTCGAATTACCGGTTCCATCCATTTTGTTCATATAGGTGGATGAACTTTCTCATCTCGCATTCAATTATTGACCCAGGAGCTTGCTGCCACATGTGCCCCAAAACTGTTATGCCTGAGGACAGTATCAACTCTTTCGCTCCATCATTTGTATTCTACAGGCCATGAAACTGCAACTCCCCGCATTTTCATGGTCTCAAGGAAACAACTTACTACTTGAACATCGAAGAAGGCCTTAGAAGCTAATTAAAAGTGTGGCTCACTCAAAGGGCTGGGCTATTACTCTACCAACGCTTTTGTTTTACCGCAACCTTTAACAGCAACTAGGCCGAAGGCATAGTGTGGTTATTCAAACCAAATTTCACGCGCCTTCATAATAAGAGCTGCTGCAGACTCCTGTGTAAACCCTTCGATTTCTAACAGATCATCAACAGCCTGCTCAGCTAACTCTTCACGAGTTAAAATTTTTGCTGAAGCGAGCTTATAAGCAAGCTCTTTAGTCATGCCTTCCATCTCAATTAAATCTTCCGATGGAGCTTGACCTTCCATTAACTCTTCTTTCGCTAGAGCTTTTGTTAGAAGACAGTCATTTGCACGACGTTGAAGCTCTTGAGCGATCTCTTCATCAAAACCTTCAATTTCTAACATTTCTTCGAGAGGTACATAAGCAACCTCTTCAAGTGTTGTAAAGCCTTCAGCAACAAGCACTTCCGCCACTTCAGCTTCAATATCAAGATCTTCAACAAAACGCTCAACAAACTGACTCGCTTCAAGCTCTTGCTTTTCTGCAGCTGCAGTTGCACCCATAACGTTTAGAGTCCAACCCGTCAGCTCACTTGCAAGACGAATATTTTGACCAGCTCGACCAATTGCTAAAGCAAGTTGATCATCATTTACAGCTACATCCATAGCGTTTGAATCTTCATCAACAACGATAGAAGCTACTTCCGCAGGCGCAATTGCATTAATAACAAGCTGAGCTGGGTTATCATCCCAAAGAACAATATCTACACGCTCACCGTTAATTTCATTTGAAACCGCCTGTACACGAGCACCACGCATACCAACGCAAGCGCCTACAGGATCGATACGCTGATCGTTAGACTTAACTGCAATCTTCGCTCTTTGACCTGCATCACGTGCAGCAGCTTTAATTTCAATCAATTCTTCACCAATTTCAGGTACTTCAATTGAGAAAAGCTCGATAAGGAATTCAGGCTTTGTACGGCTTACAAGAAGCTGTGGACCACGGCCATCTTCATTGAGAGAGAATAGAACAGCTCTAACACGATCACTAATACGGAACACTTCTTTAGGTAACATTTCATCACGACGAAGAAGCGCTTCAACGTTTGAACCAAGATCAAGAATAACAGAGTCACGCGTGACTTTCTTGACAGTACCTTGAATAAGTTCACCTACGCGATCTCTATATGCATCAATAACTTGGCCTCTTTCGGCCTCGCGAACTTTCTGTACAATTACTTGCTTTGCAGCTTGCGCAGCAATACGACCGAAGGCAATCGACTCAATTTGTTGCTCATGGTAATCACCAAGCGCTAAAGGTGGATCAAGTTCTTCCGCATCTTCTTCTGACATTACTTGACATGGAATTTCCCAAGCAGGGTCATTGTCATCAACAATTTTCCAACGTCTAAATGTTTCGTACTCACCTGTTTTGCGATCAATCGCAACACGGATAAGAATATCATCTTCGTATCTTTTTTTAGTTGCGCTTGCCAGGGCATTCTCGATCGCTTCAAAAATAGTGCCTTTAGCAACACCTTTCTCATTGGAAACTGTCTCTACGACCAATAGTATTTCTTTACCCATCTTACACTCGCCTTTTAAATATTAATTTAACCTGAGTTTTAAATTCTTACTTTGAAGGACAGGTATTATCGCCTTCAATAGAGGCAACCTGTCACTTAATCAAGTCATCTTTCCATCTAAAACTGTGGAACAACTCTCATTCGCTTCACCTTATGAAAAGGAATACGAAGCTGAGCGCCTTCATCACCGATAATAACCGCATCACCGTCAACTTCTAGTAAGTTACCCTTATAGCGTCTACGGCCGTCAATTGCAGATATAAGTGCAACTGTTACCTCAGAGCCAAGTACCATTTGGCACTGTTTAAGGTTAAACAAAATACGATCCAATCCTGGTGAGCTTACTTCTAGTGTGTATTCGCCTTCTGGAATATTGGCAACATCAAGAGCAGCACCAACCTCTCGGCTGATCTCGCCACACTCATCAACGTTGATTCCCTTTTCAGTATCAACAAAAACACGAAGTGTAGGTTTATTGCCACCAAGAATTAACTCAAGCCCCCAATACATATAGCCCATATCTTGGACTAAAGGCTCAATCAGGCTTTCAATTTTTGAATGCATGTTTGACAATTTATAATTCCTTAAATCTTATAGGTTTTTTTTGAATTCTTTACCCTACGACCTTTTTCTTTCATACATTGGCACTAAACCGAGCATTTCAAGGGCAACACTAAAGTCTTCTCGACCTATTTTCGAGGACTTACCACTTTAACTCACTGATTTCAGGGTAAAAGATAAAAAAAAACAAATAAAAAATGGGCATAATGCCCATTTTAAATATGCCATAAATTTTCGAATTTTATGGCACGAACGCAGATAATAATACTACCTAACGCTTAGTGCTGCAAGCAGATTACTTAGCGGCTACAGCTTCAACAGAAGCAGTGATAACTGCTTTAGCATCTTCTAGAGTGCCCCAAGAATCAACTTTAACCCACTTACCTGCTTCTAGATCTTTGTAGTTCTCGAAGAAGTGTTGGATTTGCTGAAGAAGTAATGGAGGAAGATCATCAGTTGTCTTCACATCATTGTAGATTGTCGTTAGCTTTGAATGTGGTACTGCAATAATTTTTGCATCTTTACCAGACTCATCAGACATGTTTAGGATACCAACTGGACGGCATCGAATAACAGCACCTGGAACTACTGGGTATGGAGCAACAACTAGAACGTCTAGTGGATCACCATCTTCAGAAAGTGTGTTTGGCACATAACCATAGTTCGCTGGGTAGAACATTGGAGTAGCCATGAAACGGTCTACAAAAATTGCATCGCTGTCTTTGTCAACTTCATACTTAATTGGAGCTGAGTTAGCAGGAATTTCAATAATAACGTTTAAATCTTCTGGTACATTTTTGCCAGCTGGGATATCGGCGTAGCTCATGAGAATACTCCCCTATCAAAATAATATCTGGCGATTATCCTACACTGCAATGAAGGTTTTAGCAACCTTATCGAAAAAACAGTAATAGATTCCGCCAGAACCTTTATTAATCAGCAACTTAAAACAGTTGCTCGTTACTTTTTATCTTCTTTATCTTCCGTGGAAATGATCTGCGCATCCACAACCTCTGCGTGATCAGGCTCTGCTTGATGCTTTCTCATACGTTTTGTGAACTCATCCCCTTCCCAAGCATCTTCAAAATCCTTATGAGGTTCATTTGCAGCTCTATTTTCCGCATTCCAAGGCGAAGAGTAACTTGCGCTTTCTGAGCTTTCTCTCGATAAAAAGTTCATCAAGAGTAGAAGCAGCCCTAGACCATCAGAGATTAAGCCAGGAAGTACGAGTAGAAAGCCAGCAAAAAACACCCTCAAACGACCAAATAAGAAATTTTTTGGATCATGTCCTGCAGCAATTTCTTGCTGAAGCTTCTGCATCAAACCGCCAGGCTGTGATGACAGCAATTTAAAACCAATAATCATACTCGCAATAACTTCTAAAAAGACATTAACAATGCCGAAGTGTGCTGCAAATTGCGATACAGCTATGAGTTCAAAAGCAACCCAAAAGAAAACCACAAAAAGTAATATAAAACGAATCAAGATAAACCTACCTTTGCAACAAAAAACACAGTGATTCAATTTTTGTTAAGCACCTATATCGAATCAATATCAAATATGAATACATTCAGATTACTGAAGCAAGGATATGAAGAGTGTGATCAAAAAAATGTTAAGGCTGAAGCATATATTCAAGCGTTGATCGAAGATCATCATCAGAGCAATCAAAGCAAGTGCCTTTCTTTGGCATACGCTTACGGCCATGAATAATACTATCCATCAAGCCATCAAAACCTCGAGCTTCTAATCTTGCTTGTAATTCATCACCTCTTGCAGGCGCCTGAAGAACATGTCGATCATGACAACGAGCACAGGTTTCTATATAGATAGCCTCATCAGCAAAAGCTGTATGGCTTAGGAGGGAAATAAATAAGAAAGAAAATAAGGCTTTCATTTTCAGCATTATCAAACAATAAAGGCGCCCTCTCTAAGGGCGCATAGTGCATATCAATTACTTGCTTTGATCAAGCATGTACTGAACAGCGCCAGAGAACTCTTCTTCAGAACAGTCAGCACACATACCTTTAGGAGGCATTGCTCCTTTACCATTCCAACCGCTCTTCCATAGAGCTTCAAAGTCATTACCATTGGCTTCTAAATGAGCAGTCCATGCCGCAGCATCGCCAACTTTAGGTGCACCAGCAGCGCCAGTGGAGTGACAAGCAGTACAGTATGTATTGAAGATTGCATCACCCGCTCTTGGGCCAGTCGCTACTTCAGCAGGTGCTTCTGCTTCTTCTGCACCACTTGACATCACAGCACCAGCACACTCTTCACCTTTTAGGCAAACTGTACCTGTACGGCTTACTCTTTCAGCGATATTTGATTCGCTCATGATGGACCTTTCGCCAAAAGGCTTATCTGCAGCTTGAGCTACACCAGTGATACCAGAGAGGGCCACAAGAGCCAATAAAACTTTAAGCATGCTATAACCTCTTAAAAATGTTATGCTTCGTGCAATAAAAAATATAAAATAGTGTGTCTACACAGGTGTGCACACAATACCACAAAAAATGGTACCTTCCAGCATGGTCTCTACCATTTTTCATCACTTAAGAACATATTAGCAAGAAGTGTACTTGAGGCAAGGTCCTTACTGCAACTTTAGATACCAGCAGGAATTTCACCAATGAGCTTTAAATATAGATTTCTACAAAGAATTATCCAGATTACTCAGGGAATCCTCTACTGGAGAGTTAAATCGTCACTCTCTAATCAACAAATTGATGAGCTAAATCTCGACCCTAACAAGCCTGTTTTTTATGTGACTCGATATCGATCAATGACAGACGCCTTAGTTCTTGACCACGAATGCAAGAAAGCTCAATTACCTCGCCCATTCACCCCATTTTCTACAGAAAAAAATGATGAAAAAGGCTCTAAGCTCCAGTATTGGAACCAGCTTATTCCTCTGACACGACCAGGCATCACAGAAGTGAGCAGTAAATCACCTCGTTATTTCTCTGAAAAGCTTCAGGCACTTATAGAGAAAGCCTATGAAGATCCTGAATTCGATGTTCAGTTAGTACCTGCTTCCGTTTTTTGGGGCCGTTCACCTAAAACTGAAGGCTCTTTCTGGCAAGCTATCTTCAGTGATTCTTGGAGCATTCCTGGCTTTTTCCGCAAATTTTTGATGGTCATAAACAAGGGGCGTCAGACATACGTACAGCTCAGCTCGCCTTTTTCACTTCGCCAAATTATTGATAGAGATAGCGACCAACAAAAAACCCTTGCGAAAACGCACCGCGTTATTCGAAGACGAATGAAGCGTCAGCGCGAAGCCTTTATTGGACCAGATTTATCTCATAGACGTACACTACTCCTTTCTATCGTAGATACACCTGAAATTAAAGAAAAAATTGAAAAGCAGGCAGCAGCTAAAAAGATGCCTGTAGATAAAGTCCGTAAAAAAGCACTGAGCTATGCAAACGAAATTGCTGCAGACTATTCTCACTCAGTCATTAAAGCCCTCAGCATTCTATTTAAGTGGCTCTGGACCAAGCTCTATGATGGCGTCAAAGTCTATGGCAGTGATGAGCTTAAAAAGCTTGCTCATGACCATGCTATTGTCTATGTACCAAGCCATCGAAGCCATATTGACTATCTCCTTTTATCTTACGTGCTCTATGAAGAGCTCGAACTTGTACCACCGCACATTGCAGCAGGCGTAAATCTTAACATTCCTGTTATTGGCCCTATTCTTCGTCGTGGTGGTGCTTTCTTTATGCGCCGGACTTTCAAAGATGATCCTCTTTATGCAGCAGTATTTTCTGAATACCTGCACCGTGTTATTGATCGTGGATTTGCAATTGAATACTTTATCGAAGGCGGTAGAAGCCGTACAGGTCGCCAACTTCCACCAAAACCAGGCATGCTTTCCATGACGCTGCAAAGTTATAATGCAGCCAACAAACGCCCTCTTATGTTTGTGCCTGTAAACTTCTGCTACGAACGTCTTTTTGAGAGCAAGAGTTATCTTGGCGAACTCAGAGGTAAACAAAAGAAAAAAGAAAGCCTATCTCAGTTCTTTAAATCCATTAAGCGTATTAAAGAAAACTTTGGTCAAGTGCATGTTACTTTTGGCGAACCTATTTCAGCAAAAGAGTTTTTACAAGATGAGGCTCTATTACAAGGCAATACGTTTAGCGAACTGGGACACCCACAACAAAAGCAAGTTGCATTGCGTCTAGGTGACTTAATTTCTGAGAAAGTCAACGCCTCAGCGACTGCTCACCCAATCGCATTGTTAGCAGTTGTACTTCATGCAACCTCAAAACAAGCACTCGAAGAAGACCTCATGGAGTCACAACTTGAAATCCTGACACGATACCTTAAGGAACATCCATACAGTGGCGTAGCGCATACAACAGACCTTTCACCTCAAGAGATTATTAAACAGTGCGAGGCTCTTGATTATATCTGTCGTTATCCAAATAAATTTGGCGACCTTGTTTTTGCAACAGAAAAACAAGCACAACTCCTCAGCTATTTCAGAAACAATATTCTGCACTTCTTTGCACTGCCATCTCTTATAGCTCTTGTCTACAAAAACAACCAAGATATTAGTGAAGCTGAACTGTTACAGCAGGCCGAAGAGCTTTATCCATTCATCAAAGCTGAACTCTTTATGCAATGGAATGAGTTTAATATTGGAGAAGCTTTAAGAGACACCCTTGAAACCTTAAAGCAAGAAAAGCTTATTTTCTCTAATGAGAAACAGCGCAACTCTGAGCTTTTAGCAGGGATTATTCGCCCTTCTCTGGAGCGGTATGCAATTGTACTCACACTTCTTGAGAAAGCTGAAAGTGGTACTTTATCACCACGTGAACTTGAATCTCAAGCGCGAACACATGCAGAACGCATGTCAAGGCTTTACCAAGTAAACTCACCTGAATACTTTGACTCAAAAGTATTTAATAACCTTGTACAGCAACTTGTTTCTACATCCCTTGTGGAACAAGATGAAGAAGGCAAGCTCACATTTAGTGACAAACTTAATGAAGCTGCACGCAAAACTGAGGTGATACTGGGCACTAACCTGCACAGAACCCTCTGGGCTTAAGAACCTCTAAAAAAACCGCTTTCAAAGCGGTTTTTTTTTGCACAAATTTACAGGTTTTGTTAAGCGTAGAACCATCAAAATAACAGCACCAATATACTCAGTCGTTTATTTCTTAAACATCTACAAAGGTGCTCTTATGCTTAGCAGTATTCAACAGCAGCGTATTCTGAATGTCGTTGGACGTCAAGATGGCTCAGTGCTTATTTCAAGACTCAATTCAATTCAAGGTATCACTGATGCTGGTGTTACTGCAGGTCGCCAAATTTATTGCCAGATCAACCCTAAGACAGCAGATATGAAAACCTGTAATAATCAGCTGAATTTTGAAACCCAAGGCTATAAATTTAACCTCGTAAAGACAAGCGACCCTAAAACCTTTGTGATTCAAGCTAAAGCAAACTCTATTACACCTTTTTTCAATGCAATGAGCTTGGATGATGAACCATCTTTTATGATTGGCTGCTCATCGGAGGATGATTCAAGTGATAATGAAATAGAAACGTAAGCGCTCATTCTAAGCAATCTAGAGCAGCCTAAACACTTCACTTATCATTGGTTCTCCAACACATTGAAGGAGAGCACAACATGACAAAACGAAAGCACCGCAGCCCTACAGAGTGGGAAGCCATACACCAGGACTGGAAGGACTCTGGTTTATCCATAACTCATTTTTGCAATAAAATCGGTATTTCACCACAGAGCCTTTATAATTACCGCCAACGCCGAGATGATTCCACGCCAGTCAAACCCAAAAAGAGAGCATCATCTTTTGTTGAACTTGGTGCGCTTGCCGTGGAAACTCCACGAAAATCACCTTTTGAGATAGTTCTGAATCTGGGTGGCGACATTCAGCTGACCATAAGGCATTCAGCATGATTTTTGATGAGCCTAAGGGTAAAGTTTGGCTGTACACAACTCCAACAGATATGAGGAAATCTTATCATGGCTTAACTGGCTTGGTTCGAACTGAAATGAATCTTGATGAGCTCAGTGGCGACTACTTTGTCTTTGTTAATCGAAACAAGACTCAGCTTAAAATGCTCTACTTTGAACGGACTGGATTTTGTCTCTGGGGAAAACGCCTTGAGCAAGGCCAGTTTCCCTTGCAAGGTTTGGCAGAAGGTTCAATGCAATTAAGCTGGACGGATTTGAAGTTATTCCTTGAAGGCATCAAAGTTGAAAAAGCCCGATATTCAAAGCGTTGGCACTATTCACAGGATGAATAATGTGCTGTATTCTATCGTCCATGAACAATATGGATGTCAAAGAATTTGTAAATCAAATGCGGCAAATACCAGCTGAACAAGCTGTCGATTTGCTGTGCGCGCTTGTTTTAAAACAAGATGAGATGATTAAGGCTCTTGAAGCCAAGTTCACCGCCATTATTGCCGAACAGGCTGCAGAAATAGCCGCACTGAAAAAACTTGTTTATGGTCAGAAATCTGAAAAACGCAAGAAGAATGACGACCAGGAATCAGTCGATCCTACACTTCCGAACCAGCAAAATCGTGGTAAAGCATTGACTAAACGCAATGCATCTCATCAAACCGATAAGGGTTTACGCTTTTCTGCAGCAGCAGAAAAAATGGTGATTGAAATTCCTGTACCGGCAGGCGAAGACGTTGACGTTATTCGTTATGAAATAATTCACCGTTTAGCACAGCGTCCGGCAGCAGTTATTGTGCTGGAATACAGAATACCAATTGTCAAAGACAGAAAGACCAATCAGTTATTGCCAAACTGGCATCCGAACCAATTATTTGAAGGCAGTTACGCCGATGTAAGTTTTATCGTTGGCATGATGCTGGATAAATGCTTATATCACTTACCGCTCTACAGACAACACCAACGACTCACCAATTCAGGTGTTGACTTGGCGCGTTCCACCTTCACTCACTGGTTTGCTAGAGCAGCGGATTTACTCAAGCCTATCGCTCATGCGTTGCGAACCAGCATATTAACAAGTACACGTCTTCAGATGGATGAAACACCAGTTAAAGCATCTCGCAAAGTCAAAGGAAAAATGAAGACAGGCTACTTCTGGCCAATACTGGGCGACCAGGATGAAATAGTCTTTGAGTTTGCCAATACAAGAGCTCGATCACATATCGAAACAAGCCTTGCAGGTGAGTTCAAGGGTACTTTATTGACGGATGGCTATGGCAGTTATCAAGTTTACTGCGCCTCTCGGGATAATATCACTCATGCAATATGCTGGGTCCACTGGCGAAGAAAATTTAAAGAAATTGAAAAGTCTTACCCTGGCGAGGCTGAAATCGTACTCGAGCAAATCGGCAAGCTCTATGCCAATGAAAAATTTATACTTCAAGCAGATCTGGATTCAAATAAAGCGCTTGAATATCGCATCACTCATTCAAAACCGATCGTTGATAACTTATTTATCTGGTGCGAGAAACAGCTTCAAAACCCAAAACTCACGCCCAAAAGTAAATTGCGTGCAGCAATACAGTATGGCACCAAGCGAGAAACTGAATTGCGCGTCTTTCTAGAAGACGCTGACATACCCATGGACACGAATAATATCGAAAGAGAAATTCGCCCCATTGCTGTTGGAAAGAAAAACTGGATGTTCTCATGGACAGAGGCAGGTGCTGAGCAGCTTGGGATTATCTACAGCTTGATAGCGACATGTCGAATGCAGGGAGTCGATCCATATACCTATTTAGTGGATGTACTGCTGAGAGTTGGGCAGCATCCTGCAAACAAGGTCGATGAACTCATACCGAGACACTGGAAAAACCTGTTTCAGGACAATCCTATGCGTTCAGATTTATGGGGTAAGGGGCAATAAGCGTGTCAGGATGAGCGCTTTCATAGAAACAACTTCATTTCAACCCATAGCCTTATCATATCCAGCAGTATCATTTAGCACAGAGTTTAGCAAAGCAACACCACAACAAATTGCAAGCCAAGGTGTCGTCTCCTCACCTTGCCCTGGCTTACAGCTAGCTCATTTAACAGATAAAGATAATAATATTATTTATTTTGCACGAGAAGAAATCAGTGAGCAAAACCCTACTGCCAACCAATGGGACTTTGTCTTTGGCGAGATTGGTGCATTAAGCCAGAATATCGACGACCTACTTCATAACGACCCTAATATAAAAGACTTCTTATCTCCGCTACTCACAAACCAAGATTTAAAAGCACTTACACAAAAAGTATTAGCTGCTAGTCAATGGGACTCTCCAGAGAAGCTTGCCTATACAATCGGTAAAGTAGCCTATGCAGGAAAAGGACTTTTACTCTCACATAAAGATGTTATTCATGACAAAAAATATATTCTTTATGCATCAACTAAGCCTATAAATGATTTTGCATTTAAAAATACCGATATGTTTTCTTCCCTCGAAGAGTTCATGGCTAAAACTAAACACATGGCAGTGATGGTCTCTGCAGCCGCCAATAAAGATCGAATGATACATCGAGGTATTATTAAACCTCCTGCTTCCATGATTTCATGCCTCAATGCAAACTTTACCCACAAAGGCATTCCACAAGGTGGACTGTCCATGGCTTTACACTCTTTTGGCCTTGAGTGTGCACGACAAGATAAAATTCCGTATTTGACAGTTTCACCTATGAGCAAAATGTACATGATGTTTATAGCATCACGTTTGTTTAAAGCATCAAAGTCTGCTTTAACTGGAGAGGAAGCGATATAAAAGAAAAAGCTTACCCACCTTATTGGGCCAACTCATCGAAATACGCTTTCGAAGAAAAACGAAATCCCTATTCTGCTCAAAATCAGTGATACACCGAACAGCCTTTTTCCCGCTAAGCGCTAAAAAAAGACATAAAAAAACCCGAAGCAAGCTTCGGGTTTTTCTTAGATAAAGCTATCTAATAGAAATTACCAACCAGTAACTTCTTTAAGTGCTTTACCCATTTCAGCTGGGTTACGAACTGTCTTAACACCAGCGGCTTCTAGTGCAGCAAACTTCTCGTCAGCTGTACCTTTACCACCAGCGATGATAGCACCAGCGTGACCCATTCTCTTACCAGCAGGTGCAGCAACACCAGCAATGTAAGAAACAACAGGCTTAGTTACGTGTTCTTTGATGTATGCAGCAGCTTCATCTTCTGCAGAACCACCAATCTCACCAACCATGATGATTGCTTCAGTTTGTGGATCGTTTTGGAATAGTTCTAGAGCGTCGATGAACGTAGTACCTGGGATTGGGTCACCGCCGATACCGATACATGTACTTTGACCGAAGCCAAGAGCTGTAGTTTGGTTAACAGCTTCATAAGTAAGTGTACCAGAACGAGAAACGATACCAACTTTACCTGGCTTATGAATGTGACCTGGCATGATGCCGATCTTGCACTCGCCTGGAGTGATAACGCCTGGGCAGTTTGGTCCGATGATACGAACGTTTTGCTTGTGAGATACGTATTCTTTAACGAATAGCATATCTAGTGCTGGGATACCTTCAGTGATACAAACGATCAGCTCGATACCAGCGTCAACAGCTTCAACGATAGAATCTTTACAGAAAGCAGCTGGAACATAGATTACAGATGCAGTTGCACCAGTTGCTTCAACAGCTTCTTTAACTGTGTTGAAAACTGGAAGACCTAGATGAGTAGTACCGCCTTTACCAGGAGTAACACCACCAACCATTTGAGTACCATAGGCAATAGCTTGCTCAGAGTGAAGTGTACCCTGTGCGCCAGTGAAACCTTGGCAAATTACTTTAGTATCTTTATTAATTAAAACACTCATGGAAACCTCCGTATGAGCCTATAAATCTTGTTAGGCAACCATCCTAAGATGCGTTTACACACACCTACGTCAGGATGGCTATTCTGCTGAAAAAGTCTTACTTAACAGAAGCAACAACTTTGTTAGCAGCGTCATCAAAACCGTCAGCAGCAATGATGTTTAGACCGCTTTCGCTTAGTTTCTTAGCGCCAAGCTCTGCGTTGTTACCTTCAAGGCGAACAACTACTGGGCATGGAACACCAACGCTTTCTACAGCAGCAATAATACCGTCAGCGATTAGATCACAACGAACGATACCACCGAAGATGTTTACAAGAATTGCTTTTACTTTCTCATCAGAAAGGATGATCTTGAATGCTTCAGTAACACGCTCTTTAGTAGCACCACCACCAACGTCAAGGAAGTTAGCTGGCTTGCCGCCTTTAAGCTGGATAAGGTCCATAGTTGCCATAGCAAGACCAGCACCGTTAACCATACAACCGATGTTGCCATCTAGAGATACGTAGTTAAGTTCCCACTCAGCTGCACGACGCTCGCGTTCGTCTTCTTGAGTTGGATCTTCCATTGCTTGAAGGTCTTTATGACGACCAATAGCGCTACCGTCAAGAACAACTTTAGCGTCTAGGCAATGAACGTTACCTTCTTTAGTGATAACAAGTGGATTAACTTCAATTAGAGCGCAATCTTTGTCGAAGAATAGCTTAGCTAGACCAAGGTAAACTTGAGTAAATTGCTTCACTTGGTTACCAGTTAAACCTAGTTTGAATGCAAGCTCACGACCTTGGAATGGTTGTGGACCAACTAGTGGGTCAACGCGCATTTTGTGGATCTTTTCTGGAGTTTCTTCAGCAACTTTCTCGATTTCAACACCACCTTCTGTTGAAGCCATGAAGACTACAGAACGTGTTGCACGGTCAAGAACAGCACCTAGATAAAGTTCTTTTTCGATATCAGTGCAAGACTCAACAAGAATCTTAGAAACTGGCTGACCTTGAGCGTCTGTTTGGTATGTCACAAGACGCTTACCAAGCATGTTCTCAGCGAAGCTTCTGATATCTTCTTCTTTAGTTACTAGCTTAACACCACCAGCTTTACCACGGCCACCAGCGTGAACCTGAGCTTTAACAACCCAGTGATCGCCACCGATTTCACGTGCAGCTTCAACTGCTGCTTCTGGTGTATCTACTGCAATACCTTTGGAAACAGGTAGACCATACTGGGCAAAAAGTTGTTTACCCTGGTACTCATGCAAATTCATAAAACCCCCTTAAATAGGTCAAAAAAGCTCACTCAAAGTAGAACGTACTCAAACCAACGAGTACGCCCTAGCACCAATCCTTATCTCTTACGTCTTGGTGCAGCATGAATTGCTTTGTTATCCACCGCAAGAACTGCTTCGTGCAAAGACTCAGAAAGACTTGGGTGACCAAAACAAACTAGTTGTAAATCTTCAGTGCTTGCTGCGAATTCAACAGCAATAACTGCCTGCATAATTAACTCAGACGCTTGAGGCCCAACGATGTGTGCACCAAGAATTCGATCTGTTTTTGCATCTGAAACTACTTTAACGAAACCAGCAGCTTCGTTAGCAGCTAGAGCACGGCCGTTTGCAGCAAATGGGAATGAACCCGCTTTAACTTCAAAACCTTTTGCCTTAGCAGCTTCTTCTGTTAGACCAACCCACGCACATTCTGGGTGAATATAGATAACAGATGGGATAGCGTCGTAGTTCATAGATGCTTTGTGACCAGCAATCACTTCAGCAGCAATGATACCTTCTTCTGTTGCTTTATGAGCAAGCCATGGGCCTCTTACAAGATCACCAATAGCGTAAACGCCATCAACGCTTGTTCTGCAGCTTTGATCAACTTCGATCATGCCACGCTCAGCAATTTTAAGACCTACAGCTTCTTCAAATAGGTTCTCAGTATTTACACGACGACCTACAGCAACGATTACTTTATCGAATTCTGCTGTTTGCTCGCCTTTAGCGTCAGTGTAAGCAAGTTTTACTTTCTCGCCTTCAACAGTACCGCTAGAAACTTTAGCACCTAGTTTGATGTCTAGACCTTGCTTCTTAAGAAGCTTAGCAAGCTCTTTACGAACTTGACCATCAACCATAGGTAGAAGTTCTTCTTGAGCTTCGATAACCGTAACTTCAGAACCTAGACGGCTCCAAACGCTACCAAGCTCTAGACCGATAACACCAGCACCAATGATGCCTAGTTTTTCTGGAACTGCGTCAAATTCAAGAGCGCCAGTTGAGCTTACGATGTACTTACCATCTTGCTTAGCAACTGGGATATCTACAGGCTCAGAACCAGCAGCAAGAATAACGTTTTGCGCTTGATATTCTGTTGTGTTGCCTTCGCCATCAGTTACAGCAACTTTCTTACCTTGAAGAAGCTTACCGTGACCTTGTAGCCAAGTTACACCATTCGCCTTGAATAGAGTTTCAATACCGCCTGTAAGCTGGTGAACGATCTTATCTTTTCTTTCCATCATTTTTGATAGATCGAATGAAAGGTTTTCTACACCGATACCGTGAGTATCAAAATCATGCTTAGCTTCAACATACTTGTGAGAAGAATCAAGAAGAGCTTTGGATGGAATACAACCAACGTTTAGACATGTGCCGCCTAGAGCTGGACCTTTCTTACCTTGTCTTTTTTCAACACAAGCTGTTTTAAGACCTAGTTGAGCTGCTTTAATAGCTGCAGCATAACCACCAGGACCACCACCGATAACGATCACATCAAATGAAGTTGACATATTAATACCTATTTTTTTCCCTAGTCAGAAAAGTGCTCTGTCTTAAAAGTGAAAGATGCACCCACACCTTTAAAACTTGCTTCTCTTCTTTCTACTTGTCGAATTATAGAAATCTTATTCTCATGAAACTGTCGCAAGCATTAAGCTCACTTGGCTCTCCCCTTTCACATGCGGGCAGACACCCTAAATTCAAACCCCCTCATGAAGAGGGGGCTTTCATTCTGGAGATTAATTACACTAAAAGCAACAATCTTGCAGGATCTTCGATCATATCTTTGATTGCAACAAGGAATTGCACAGCTTCTTTACCATCAACCATACGGTGATCGTAAGAAAGCGCAAGATACATCATAGGCTGGATAACAACCTGACCATTTACAGCCATTGGACGCTCTTGAATTTTGTGCATACCAAGAATAGCTGTTTGTGGTGGATTAAGAATTGGTGTGGACATCAATGAACCGAAGATACCACCATTAGAAATAGTGAAAGTACCGCCAGTCATTTCTTCGATAGATAGCTTGCCATCTTTCGCTTTTTGACCGTAACCAATAATTTCGTTTTCAACGTCAGCAAAACCTTTGTGCTCACAATCTCTAAGAATTGGCACAACTAGGCCTCTTGGAGAAGATACAGCAACACCGATATCGCAGTAACCGTGGTAAACGATGTCTTTACCGTCAATAGAAGCATTTACTTCTGGGAATTGCTTAAGTGCTTCAGCAGCAGCTTTAACAAAGAAAGACATGAAACCTAGTTTAGTACCGTGCTTCTTCTCGAATACATCTTTGTACTTCTTACGAAGATCCATAACTGGCTGCATATTAACTTCGTTGAAAGTTGTAAGCATTGCAGTTGAGTTCTTAGCATCCATTAGACGCTCAGCAACACGTGCACGCAGACGTGTCATTGGTACGCGCTTCTCTTCACGTAGACCGCCAGCAACTTGAGGTGCAGCAGCTTGAGCAGTAGATGCAGCTGGTTTTTGAGCAGCAAGAACGTCTTCTTTAGTAATACGACCCTGAGGACCAGTACCTTTAACTTGATCTTGAGTTAGACCTTTCTCTTCAAGAAGTTTTCTTACAGCTGGACCTAGAGTTTTAGAGTCGCCTTCAACTTCTGCGCTTGCAGCTGGTGCAGCAGCTGCAGTTTTAGCTTCAGCAGCTGGAGCTTCAGACTTAGAGGAAGAAGCAGATGCAGCATCACCTTCAGCGATAGATGCAAGAACTTCAAGGCTCTCAACAGTATCACCTTCTTGCTTAGCAAAATCGCTAAGAATACCAGAAGCTGGTGCTACAACTTCAAGTACAACTTTATCTGTTTCAATATCAACAAGAAGTTCATCTTGCTCAACATAGTCACCTGGTTGCTTATGCCAAGTTGCTACAGTACCGTCATCAATGGATTCTGGAAACTGCGGAGCTTTAATCTCGGTTGCCATTTATTCGTCCTCATTACGATTGTAACTTTTATAGGTGATGACGTTCGCCACCACCATAAGTTCGTTTTTAGTGCTTCAAGTTCGTATTAATACTTCACTATTAGCATTAATACTTAGAAGTACCGTTAATCTTTACCATTACGTCTTGATTATGGCTGAAAGCATCTTCAATAAGTTCTTTCTGCTGAGCAGCATGGATAGATGGGTAACCTACCGCAGGTGCTGCTGCTGGTGCTCTGCCCGCAAACTCAAGATCAATGTCTTTATTCACTTTAAATAGAGCTTTACGCATATGATGCTGAGTTGGGTACCAAGCACCTTGGTTCATTGGTTCTTCTTGACACCAAACAACTGAGCTCAGGTTCTTGAACTTAGAAAGTTCAGCTTGTAACTCTTCCTCAGGGAATGGGTATAGCTGCTCAATTCTAATAATTGCAGTATTCTTAAGATCGTTTTCAGTACGATGCTCAAGTAGATCGTAGTAAACACGGCCAGAACACATAATCACACGCTCAACCTGGTCAGCATTGATAGAGCTATCTGCTTCAGGAAGAACCATATTGAATGTTTGATCTTGTAGATCTTCCAACGTAGAAGTACAAGCTTTATGTCTTAGAAGACTCTTAGGCGACATAATCACAAGAGGCTTACGAAGAGGTCTAATCGCTTGACGTCTTAGAAGGTGGAAAATTTGAGCTGGTGTAGATGGAACACACACTTGCATGTTTTGCTCGGCACAAAGCTGTAGGAATCTTTCAAGTCTTGCAGATGAATGCTCTGGACCTTGACCTTCATAACCATGTGGAAGCAGTAATACAAGACCACATACACGAGACCACTTGTGTTCACCAGAAGAGATGAACTGATCGATAACAACCTGGGCACCGTTAGCGAAATCACCAAACTGAGCTTCCCAGATAACAAGTCCCTGTGGACGAGTTGTTGCATAACCATATTCAAATGCAAGTACAGCTTCCTCAGAAAGGAAAGAGTCATACATATCAAATGGCATATCTTCATCGATATGTTTCAATGGAATATGTGTATTTGCTGTCTTCTGATCATGAAGAACTGCATAACGGTGTGAGAAAGTACCACGACCACAGTCTTGTCCAGTAAAGCGAATTGGATGACCTTCTTGAAGAAGTGTTGCATAACAAAGAATTTCAGCAGCACCCCAATTCAGTGGTTGATCACCAGTTAGCATTGCATTACGGTCATCAATTACTTTTTGAACCTGTTTCTGTACAGTGAAGCCTTCAGGAACACGTAATGCTTTTTCACCAGCCTTACGAAGATCTTCAAGCTTTACACCTGTTTCAGCATATGGAATCCAACCGTGACCAATATAAGGTGTCCAGTCAATAAACAGCTCTTTATTTGGTTCACGAACAAGGCTCTTCACAACGTGATTGCCCTGCTCTAGTAGCTGACGATATTCAGCAACCATTTTCTTAGACTCGTCTGTATCAAGTACTTTTGCATCAACAAGTTTCTTTGCAAAAAGATCACGAACGCTCTTGTGCTTCTTGATCACAGCATACATAAGAGGCTGAGTACCTGATGGCTCATCAGTTTCGTTATGACCATGCTTACGGTAACAAACGAGATCGATTACAACATCTTTATTGAAAGCCATACGGTATTCAACAGCAAGCTGAGCAGCAAAGTAAACAGCTTCTGGGTCATCACCATTCACATGAAGAATTGGCGACTGAACCATTTTCGCAACATCAGTACAGTACTCAGTAGAACGAGCATCATCTTGACGGCTTGTTGTAAAACCAACTTGGTTATTAATGATAACGTGGATTGTACCGCCAGTTTTATATGCACGAGTCTGTGACATCTGTAATGTTTCCATTACAACGCCCTGACCTGCAAATGCAGCATCACCGTGAATCACTACAGGTACAACAGAAGAATGTGTTACATCGTTGCGACGATCTTGGCGTGCGCGAACGGAACCTTGAACTACTGGTGCAACAATTTCAAGGTGAGAAGGGTTAAATGCAAGAGCAAGATGCACTTCACCACCTGGCGTCATTACATTGGAAGAGAAACCTTGGTGGTATTTAACGTCACCAGAACCTACTTCTGCAATTTTCTTACCTTGGAATTCATCAAATAGTTCGCTTGGCTTTTTACCAAATGTGTTAACAAGAACGTTTAAACGGCCACGGTGAGCCATACCAATAACGATTTCACGAGCCTTATGCTTACCAGAACCTTGGATGACTTCATCGAGAAGTGGAATAAGTGCTTCACCACCTTCAAGACCAAAACGCTTATAGCCAGGGAATTTAGATGCAAGTGCTTTTTCCAGACCTTCAGCAGCAGTTAAACGCTCAAGGATATGAAGCTTGGTTTCATTTTCGTAGCGTGGCTTCGAACGCACAGTCTCAAGCTTTTCTTGCCACCAGCGCTTTTCTGCAGTATTTACAACGTGCATGTACTCTGCACCAATTGAGCTACAGTAAGTTGCTTTTAGACACTCTAGAATTTCTTTAAGCGTTGCTTGGTCTTTACCAATAAAGAGCGTGCCCGTATGGAAAACAGTATCCATATCAGCACCTGAAAGACCGTGGTGTTCCAGATCTAAGTCAGATACTTGTTCACGGTACATAAGACCTAATGGATCAAGGTCAGCTTGCTGGTGACCACGAATACGGTATGCTTGGATAATATGAGTTACACGCACTTGCTTGCGTTCATGCTCAGTATTACCGGAAGCAGGAGCTGCGGCAGAAGCACGTAAATGTGCAGGCTGCTTCATGAGCTGTTGGAATGCTTCTCTAATTTGAGAAAGATTGACGTCTTTAATATCAGATACGCCGGCTTTTTCGGCTAAACCACCGAAGAATTCTTGCCAGTATTCACCGACAGATTGAGGGTCCGCTAAATAATCCTCAAACATGCCTTCGATATAAGTTAAGTTACCAGCATAAAGCGGAGAAGAACTCCACTGGTCTTGCATCTCGCTATTGCTCATTGCTACTCCTAGTGCCCTTTTGTGTTTTGGCGAGCTCGGTCGATCATAATTATCTTAATAATACTAGCTGCAAATTATCACATTGGACATTATGGCATTTCAACAGAAAAATGCTTTTTTTTCAATCAAAGCGCCATACAAGTGCATCATTTTATGACACATATGAATTAAATGCTGACTGACAGCCCAAAAAATACAGCAGGCTTATAGTTCTAATACTTTTTTAAAGTAAAAAAAAGGTTTTTTAATTCGAAAATCTTCAATTAAAAAACCTTCTTGCATTCGAAATTCTTCAACCCTGCGACTCATTGCAATCTATCAACTATATACCAGTTTCCTGAATACTATCTGACAGATAAATTAATGGCCCTTAAAAAAGGGCCAAGAGCTAA
Source organism: Gammaproteobacteria bacterium UBA6940 (assembly GCA_002450655.1). Classification (GTDB taxonomy): domain Bacteria; phylum Pseudomonadota; class Gammaproteobacteria; order Pseudomonadales; family UBA6940; genus UBA6940. The sequence goes on from DJZY01000060.1 coordinate 145,730, forward strand.
AGGATAACCAGATTTAGGAAGCTGCTGTCAAGAGCATATTTCTAATATGGCCAATCGCTTTAGTAGGGTTCAAACCTTTAGGACATACATTCACACAGTTCATGATACCGTGGCATCTGAATACACTGAATGGATCTTCAAGACCAGCCAGTCTCTCACGCTGAGCAGTATCACGACTATCAGCCAGGAAACGGTATGCTTGAAGAAGACCTGCTGGACCTACGAACTTATCTGGATTCCACCAGAATGATGGACAAGATGTAGAACAGCAAGCACAAAGAATACACTCGTATAAGCCATCTAACTTGTCTCTGTCTTCAGGAGACTGTAGACGCTCGATAGCTGGTGCCGGTGTTTCGTTAATTAAGTATGGCTTAATTTTTTCATACTGCGTGTAGAATTGAGTCATATCCACAACAAGGTCACGAATAATTGGAAGACCCATAAGTGGACGAATAACAAGACTCTCACCAGCAGCTACAACCTCGGAAAGAGGTGTAATACATGCTAGACCGTTCTTACCATTGATATTAAGACCATCAGAACCACATACACCTTCACGGCATGAGCGACGGTAAACAAGAGTAGGATCTTGCTGCTTGATCAGGTTTAACACGTCAAGAACCATGAGATCTTTGCCTTCAGTATTAACCTGATAGTCTCTCATGTATGGCTCCCGGTTTTCTTCCGGGTTATAACGATAAACTTGTACATTTAACATCATGACTTTATCTCCCATGAGTTATCTTAATATGTTCGTACTTTAGGCTTGAAAGTGTCAACTGTCTTCGGCTTGAAGTTAACATCACGCTTGCGAAGTGTCTTAGTTTGCACATCGTAAATAGAGTGACATAGCCAGTTTTCATCATCACGCTCAGTGTAATCATAACGAGCATGCGCACCACGAGACTCAGTACGTGCATTTGCAGCAATTGCCGTAGCCTCAGCAACTTCAAGAAGGTTATCCAACTCAAGAGCTTCTACTTTAGCTGTGTTGAATACTTTACTCTTATCAGTTAGAACGCCTTTAGCAATTCTTTCACGAAGCTCTGCAATCTTAGCAACGCCCTGCTCCATCAAGTCACCCTTACGGAATACACCAAATGCATTCTGCATAGTTTCTTGAAGCTCAGCTTTAAGAACAGCAACAGACTCACCTTCTTTAGACTCATCCCAACGACGAGTACGTGCGAATGCTTGCTCAACGTCATCTTGAGTTGCATCACGTCTTTCAACGCCTTCTTTAAGCGCTTTCTCAAGATACAGACCTGCAGAACGACCAAATACAACAAGATCAAGAAGCGAGTTACCACCAAGGCGGTTAGCACCGTGAACAGATACACAAGCAACTTCACCAACAGCGAATAAACCATTTACGATTTTATCTTCGCCAGCAGCTGTTTGAGTAATAACCTGACCGTGGATATTCGTTGGAACACCACCCATCATGTAGTGACACGTTGGAACAACAGGGATTGGAGCCTTAACAGGATCAACGTGAGCAAATGTCTTAGCAAGTTCACAGATACCTGGTAGACGTTTATGAAGAACTTCCTCACCAAGATGATCAAGCTTAAGGAATACGTGATCGCCATTAGCGCCGCAGCCTTTACCATCAAGGATTTCCATCATCATAGAACGAGCTACAACGTCACGACCTGCAAGGTCTTTTGCGTTTGGCGCATAACGCTCCATGAAACGCTCGCCGTCTTTATTGATTAGGTATCCACCTTCACCACGACAACCTTCAGTCACAAGAGTACCCGCACCAGCGATACCTGTTGGATGGAACTGCCACATTTCCATATCTTGAGCAACAAGACCAGCACGTAGAGCCATACCCATACCATCACCAGTATTGATAAGCGCGTTCGTTGTGGACTTAAAGATACGACCAGCACCACCAGTTGCTAATACAACTGCTTTACTCTTGAAATGTACAACTTCACCAGTTTCTAGACACATTGCAAGAACACCAGTGATGTCACCGTCTTGGTTTTTCACAAGATCCATAGCAACCCATTCAGAGAACACTTCAGTGTTGTACTTTACGTTTTGCTGATAAAGCGTATGAAGAAGAGCATGACCAGTTCTATCTGCTGCTGCACAAGTACGAGCAGCCTGACCGCCTTCACCAAAATTCTTAGACTGACCACCGAATGGACGTTGGTAAATACGGCCTTCGTCAGTACGGGAGAATGGAAGACCCATGTGCTCAAGTTCAAATACAGCCTCTGGGCCTACTGAACACATATACTCGATTGCGTCTTGGTCACCGATATAGTCAGAACCTTTAACTGTATCGTACATGTGCCAGCGCCAATCATCGTTAGGATCAGCACTTGCGATTGCACAAGTGATACCACCTTGAGCAGATACTGTGTGAGAACGAGTTGGGAAAACTTTAGAAATTAAAGCAGTTTTCTGACCTGCTTTAGCAAGTTGTAGAGCCGCTCTTAAGCCAGCACCACCTGCGCCTACAATAACGGCGTCATAAGAAATAGTACGAATCTGCGACATGCGTTACCCCCAAAAAATTGTCAACGCCCAAATCATATACACAAGCAAAGCTAGAACCACTGCAACTTGGAACGCAAGTCGCACAACTGTGTGCTTGATATAGTCTGTGCTGATTGCCCAGATGCCAATCCATGAGTGACCCACTAGGGATAACACTGCAAGGATAGAAAATACCTTCATTGGCATTGACATCATAAAGCCGTGCCAGTTATCGAAACCGCCACTTGAAAATAAAGCCCAACCGGCAACAACAACAAGATATACAGCTAGAACAACTGCGCTTACTCGTTGAATCAACCAATCGGATACACCATTCCCGGAAAAGTTAGTCACACTCTTTGCCATCGTTTGATCCTCTCAAAATTTAAGACTTCGTCCACCCAAAGGCTCCCGACTTCAGGTGTAGACAAAATCAAAATAGAATGATTAAAAACAGAAGCGCACCGCCGCCGATGCCAAGACCTAAAGTTGCGCGAGCGCTCTTTTGACCACCTTCAAGTGTTTCCCAGAATCCCATGTCCATAATAAGGTGACGGATACCAGCAACAAGATGGTAGAAAAGAGAACCGGCAATAGCGCCTAAAATGAGACGACAGAAGAAACTGTCACCCCACGCAGCAATGCTTGCGTAGCCCTGCGGAGACTCCAAAGACAGACCTAGTGCGTATAAAAAGATTGGAATGGCAAGAAATACAATAAAACCACTTGCACGATGCAAAATAGATGCATGGCTTGTCACTGGAAATTTAAAAGTTGTGAGATCCAGATTAACTGGTCGCTGCTGTTTCATGCTGCTATGCTCCACATTTTACCTTTTACAGAGCCCCTATTCGACAAAAAAACTAAAGCTTATAGGCTTTTTGCTCTTTTTACGTATAAACGCCCTGAGTTCACATACCTTGTCAGAAAAGCGACCCTTGAAGTTTGAGAAAAAAGCCCCATTCTTCTAGTAGGATCTCTTTTTTGAAGATCTATATATCAATAATTCCCAAAATGACTGCCATTGATGACTTGAGCCAGCACCCCCGCAACCAGAAGTATTACGCTGGAAGCCATCAATAACAGTCAGATCAGGAATCGTTTAGCCGAAAGTATACGGCTGATTAATGCTCATGCCAAACAAATTCAGGAAATATCCAAACTGATATTATATTCTTAATTCAACTTAGCCACGATTACTGCATTACAATATTGAATTGCTCACAAAACTGTGAACCCCGCCATTGTACGCTATAAATCATAATAGAGGGTGAATAATTGGAACCTCTACCAAGATTTATGCTCTTAAATAAAAATCTGCCATCGTAAATAAAGCGGACTACTTTAAAGCCTAGCGGAGTTTACACGATTTTCATTGAAATAGCATAAGTGCATCAATCTAAAAATCAGGAAATCCAGCTTGTTTGCCCATTATGAGCAACAAGCAATTTAGTTTTTTTTAACTCGATCTTAATAAGAGTTAGAAGTAGTCTATTCTTTTTTTTAGGCACTGATATCGAACACTAATTGTCTGAATCGCTTGCTGATGCACCACAAAGCTCATTAGAATAGTGGGACAAATATCGGCAACCTTACAAAAGGGCTAATATTGTATACGTAAACAAACGTCAATAGTACCCATATCGGGCTGGTTTCAAGTGAAAAAGCCGCCTCATTTTTAACTCTGGGCAAATACACGACACATTTTATGGTGATCCCATTAAAGACGTGACAACAGCACTCAGAGCTGTAAACGTGGTGACAAGGACATCTGAATTCAAAACAACATGGGCATTAATTATCTGAACGTTCAACTCAGCTAATAAACTCGTCTTCTTTTTATTAGAAGAAATAGGCTTACCGGCCAAAAAGGGTTTAAGGAAATAAGGAGCAATCCATGTCTGACAAGGTTAAGCTGCATTTACCAGGTTCTACAGAACCTCTAGAACTTGATCTACTTAAAGGAACCGCAGGCCAGGATGTTATCAACGTCCAGCCGCTGGCAGCAAAAAATATATTCACTTTTGACCCTGGATTCGTATCCACTGCTTCTTGTGAATCAAAAATCACATATATTGATGGTGAGCAAGGTATTCTTCTTCACAGAGGCTACCCAATCGATCAGCTTGCAAATAATTCAACATACCTTGAAGTTTGCTACCTTCTTATGAATGGTGAGCTACCAAATAAAGCTCAAAGCGCTGAATTTGATGCAACTATCAATAACCACACGATGGTTCATGAACAAATCCGTAATTTCTTTAACGGTTTCCCACGTAATGCTCACCCTATGGCTGTTATGTGTGGCGTGGTTGGCGCACTTTCTGCGTTCTACCATGACTCTCTTGATATTAAAAATCCAGAGCACCGTGAAATCGCAGCATTCCGTCTGATTGCCAAAATGCCAACTCTTGCAGCTATGTGCTACAAGTACTCAATTGGCCAACCATTCATGTATCCACAAAATAATCTTGGTTACTCTGAAAACTTCTTACACATGATGTTTGGTGTTCCATGTGAAAACCGTGAAGTAAACCCAATTCTTGCGAAAGCAATGGATAAAATCCTTATCCTTCACGCTGACCACGAACAAAATGCTTCCACATCAACAGTACGTCTAGCCGGCTCATCTGGCGCTAACCCATTTGCATGTATTGCAGCTGGTATTACAGCTCTATGGGGACCAGCTCATGGTGGTGCTAACGAAGCTGTACTTAACATGCTTAATGAAATGGGTAATGTTAAGAACGTTGATAAGTTTATTGCCCGTGCAAAAGATAAAGATGACAAGTTCAGATTGATGGGCTTTGGTCACCGCGTTTATAAAAACTTCGATCCACGTGCAAGCGTTATGCGTGAAACATGTCACGAAGTTCTTAAAGAGCTTGGTGGCTCTCAAGATGAGCTATTCGAACTTGCACTTAAGCTCGAAGATATTGCACGTTCTGATGAATACTTCATTGAGAAGAAGCTCTACCCTAACGTTGACTTCTACTCAGGTATCATCCTTAAAGCTCTAGGTATTCCTGTTTCCATGTTCACTGTAATCTTTGCTATGGCGAGAACAGTTGGCTGGATTTCTCATTGGCTAGAAATGATGAATGGTTCTTACAGAATCGGTCGTCCAAGACAGCTTTACACAGGTGAAACTCATCGCGATTATGTTCCTATGGACAAGCGTAAGTAATACCTTACAAGTTAAGCTGCTCTTCGGAGCAGCTTCTCCCCGCCTTCTTTTCACACCTTTGTCGCCCCCAGCTTCTTATTATCATTTGGCATTCCAAGTATTCTTCTTTATATTATGAGTCGAATTAAAATGACCTTCTTCTAACTGATAATCAGGAACTTTTCATGTCAAACAAATACCAAGTCACGACAATCGTAAATCTGCTACTCGATATGGATTACGCGATAGACGAGCAATACCTTACTGCGCAAGACCTTGAAAAAGGCATTCAAACAATGATTGATGAAGATCAACATCACAAGCTGCTAGATACACTTGCTGCATACAAGCCTAATCAGTCAGCTGGCGGCGCTTGCACAAATGCAGTATTTGCTGCTGCTTGCCTTGGCGCAAAAGCATTCGTAAACGGTCGTATTGGTAATGATGAAGCAGCTCAAGCTCTTAAAAGCAGCCTTACATCAGCCCAAATCAAAACAACTGACGATGCAAAACTTCATACAGATGGCAATACTGGCAAGTGCTTAGTGCTTGTAACACCAGATGCTGAGCGCACAATGATGACGTATCTTGGTGTTAGTTCTGAAATCCCAGAAAGCAGTGTTGATTTAGAAGAAACGCTTAATACAGACTATTTCCTCGTTGAAGGCTTCCAAGCTATTCCAGACCTCAGCCGTCAAACAAACATCGAAGTCATCAAAAAAGCTCATGCAGCAGGTGCTAGAATTGCCCTATCCCTTTGTGATGAAGCTGTTGTCGAGTACTTCCATACACAAATTTCAGCCATGATCGAAGCAGCTCCGATCGATATCCTCTTCTGCAACCAGTTTGAAGCAATGAAACTGACAAACACAAATGACGTCACAGAAGCAGCGACAGCACTTCAAGAAATCGCACGCCAGTTTGTTATGACTCAAGGTGCTCAAGGCGCTCTTGTATGGGATGGCGAGCAGCTTATCTCGATCAGTGGTATTAAAGCAGAGGCAAAAGATACAACTGGTGCGGGTGATATTTTCGTGGGTACATTCCTATGGGGTATTACCAATGGCCTCAGTCATGAACAAGCAGGTACATTTGCAAATATGGCAGCAGCTGAGCTTGTTACGCATTACGGCCCTCGCCTAAGCCAAGAACAGCTCACAAGCGTTTATAACAACTTTAAAAACCAAGCTTAAAAATAAAAGGATTTATCATGCTCTGGATTAAAGCACTGCATATTATCTCCGTGATTTGCTGGTTTGCAGGTCTATTCTATCTACCAAGACTCTATGTCTATCACGCAGATACAACCGACAGCATCAGCATTGATCGCTTTAAAATCATGGAACGACGCCTCTACAAAGGCATCATGGTGCCAGCAGCTATTGCCACATTAGTATTCGGTGTTTGGCTGGCTGTGCTTCAATGGCCAATCTTAAAAACGTCAGGCTGGTTCCATGCCAAAGTATTTCTCGTATTACTCTTGGTTGGCTACCACAAGATGTGCCGTTTCCATCTGAGAAAATTTGCAGAAGACGCTAACACCAAGAGCAGTAAATACTTTAGATGGTTTAACGAAGCACCAACAATACTTCTCATCGCTATTGTTGTATTAGTGGTCGTTCGTCCGTTTTAAGCATCATTTCGAAATCCCTCTACACTCTAAATAGTGGGGGGGGATTTTCGAATGACACAACACCAAGACCTATTTCACTTTTTAAAGACACCGATAAAAATTTATTCCAGCTATAGATTTTTGCTGTCTTTCATCTTTGTTGCAATAGCAGTTACCCACCCCACTACATCACTCTCAGTCTTATCCCCTAGTCTTGTTATTTCAACACTCTATTTCTTTATCGCCTCAAGCTTTTTGGCTGCATCACTCTTTCAAATTAAGCCAGTGGTTAAACACACTTTTATTGGCTTTATAATAGACATCATTTCAATTGCTCTTTTGGAATACACCTCCCTTAATAAAGGTGTATCACTGGACTTGGTTTTAATTGTCTCCGTTGCTGCAGGCTCCATTGTATTTATTGGGCCATTGGGTATGGGCATAGCTGCGATTGCAACCATAGCCCTCTGCTTAAAAGAATTTATCTTTAATGATTTATTTGGTGTTAACGAGCCTAGCTCCTTGCGAACAGCAATCTTAGGTATCACTTTTTTTGCAACAGCGTGGATTGCACAAACCCTTGCAAAACGTCTTATCGAAAGTGAAAGAATCACTTCCAAGCAAGCTCGCAACATTCAGCAACTTGAAAACTTAAACCAAGCGATTATTGAGCGAATGCATACAGGTATTGTTGTTTTCGATCATGACCTCAATACAGAGCTGATGAATCAAGCAGCACAGCACTTACTCAGCCCTGATGCAGCGAATGAGATTGCACCTGAAACAGGTCTAGCCCTCCTTCAAGATAAAATTGAACACTGGCTGCAAAAAGATCACATAGAAACCCAAACAATCCAGCTCAGTAGCCATGCGCCAGAGCTTAAAATTGGCTTCACCTACTTGACAGAAGAGCAACGAATTGTTGTGTTCTTAGAAGATAACACTAAATTTAAACAGCATGCTCAGCAGCTGAAGCTTGCATCTTTAGGACGGCTTGCGGCAAGTATTGCCCATGAAATCCGCAACCCTCTTGCAGCAGTCAGCTATGCATCAGAACTGCTGCAAGAAACTCAGCTTGCTGAAGACCAAACTAAACTTGTCAACATTCTTGAACGGCATGTTAAAAGAATGAATGAAATTGTTGAAAATGTATTGCAGCTCTCTCGTCGAGAGCCTCCGCAATTGCAAACTATTACATTGAATGACTGGCTTAATGAGTTTAGAAATGCCGTCTTCCCACAAGTTAATTTCATAACAATTCACAATGAAAATGAAACAGCGCTTGATGTTGAGTTTGACCCAAGCCACCTCAGCCAGGTTTGTACTAACCTTATAGAGAATGCTTTAAATGCGATACGCCCAATAATGTCCAAAGACTCAGCGTTCCAACCCCAGATTACACTGAGTGTTGGATTTATACACGCTCTTAGCCGCGTATTTTTAAACATTACCGATAACGGGCCAGGCATCCCTAATGACAAGCTAGCTCATATTTTTGACCCATTCTTTACTACATCAAAAAGTGGCTCAGGCTTAGGGCTTTTCTTGTGCCGAGAAATATGTGAGCTCAATCATGCCAGAGTCCATACATTACCAGTAGAGCAAGGCACTTGTTTTCAAATTTTGTTTAAGCCTAGGAATATAAATGGTGAATAAAACAGCCCTTATTGTTGATGATGAACCTGATCTTATTGATCTTGTTTCAATGGCATTGCAACAAATGAAAGTCACAACTATTGGTGCTCAGACATTGCAAGAAGCAAGAGACATTCTCAAAACAAATAAAGAGATTAACTTTTGTCTTACAGATATGCAGTTGCCCGATGGACGAGGACTTGAGCTTGTCAAAGAGATTCAAATAAACCAACCATATATTCCTGTTGCAGTTATTACGGCTTTTGGCAATATGGACACTGCTATTGAATCCTTAAAAGCAGGTGCTTTTGATTATGTTGCCAAACCTTTGGAAATTGATATTCTGCGGAAGATTGTGCATCAAGCATCTTTATTGAACTCCAGTATGACCTCAGCAGCAAAAAGCCCATCATCAAATCCAGAAGATGATCTCCTTAATCAAAATCTCATAGGCACCTCCCCTGCTATGCAGGCTCTTAAACTGCAAATCAAGAAAGTCGCCAAAAGCCAAGCACCTCTTTTTATTTGGGGTGAATCTGGTACAGGTAAAGAGGTCATCGCAAGATCAATTCATCAGTTAAGTTCCCGCAAAGAAGGCCCATTTATCGCTGTAAACTGTGGTGCAATACCATCAGAACTCATTGAAAGCGAACTCTTTGGCCATAAGAAAGGCAGCTTTAGCGGTGCTATTAGCGACAAAACCGGCCTTTTTGCAGCTGCCGATGGTGGAACACTATTTTTAGATGAAGTAGCTGACATCCCACTTCAGATGCAAGTAAAGTTATTGCGGGTCATTCAAGAAAAGAAGTTAAGACCAGTTGGTGCAACCCAAGAACAAACCATTGACTGTCGCCTTCTCAGTGCAACCCATAAAAACTTAGAAGAACAAATTAAACAGAACTTATTTCGTGAGGATTTATATTACAGAATCAATGTTATTCAGCTTTCTGTTCCTCCACTTCGAACTCGTGGAAATGACATTATTATTCTGGCCCAACATTTTTTAAAACATATTTGCAAAGAGACTCATCAACCACTGCTTATACTCAGCGAGGAAAGCACTGCCCTTTTACAACAACATAGTTTCGATGGCAATGTAAGAGAACTTCAAAACGCAATTCAACGTGCCTGCGCATTAACAGAAGGGGCTGTAATAACACCTGCACATTTACAGCTTTCACAGCCTGCACAACCAACGCAACCTCATACTCAAGAGCCTGTCGTTGCACAAGCTAACACGTCTCCTCAACCTATCAATCACACTACACCAGTTGCGAGCAATACAATGCCAGTGTACAACCCAGACACCTGTGGCACCTTAGAAGAGTATCTTCAACAAATTGAAGCTCAGGCAATCAAAAGCGTTCTAGATGCAACTCACTGGAATAGAACCGCTGCAGCCGAACGCCTAGGAATGACACTTAGATCGCTTCGTTATCGGTTAAAGAAGCTAGGTCTGGACGAGTAACTTTAGAGCTTTGTGCATTGAGAGTAATAGGTAACGCAGGCGTATTCCCCGTCATTGCATCAACTAAAAGCTTTGCAGCACCAGGAGCATGAACAATACCATTACGGAAATGACCAGTATTCACCCATAATCCAGGAATTGAAGCTACAGGCCCTACAAGTGGTACACCCTCTTGGCCATCCACAGCAGGTCGTAAACCTGCCCAATGTTTGATTGGTTTAGCATTTTTGAACTCAGGCATTAACTCTGAAGCAAACTGATGCAAACGATCAAATGCTTCCTGTGTTACCTCTTGATCAAATCCAGCATTCTCTGTTGTTGAACCTGCCAAAATCAAACCATCAGATCGAGGAATAAGGTAGTGATTGCCTTTCATAATAATAAAAGGCAAACGGGCTTCACTCTTAAACAGCAGCATTTGACCACGAATTGGTTTAACTTGTGGTAAATCTAAATGTTGCAGAATCCCCTGGGACCAAGCACCAGCTGTAACGACAACCTCTCGGGATGGTAAGAATGTTTTCTCACCATTACGTGCAATTAAGTCAACGCCATGCAAACGAGAGCCATTCTTATGCTGACGGTCGCCACCTAACACTAAACGAGCTTCAGTGTTTTCCATGAGGGTAAAATCAGGATGAGCATCAAGATACTGCTTCACTGCAGCAATAAAGCGTGGATTTCTTATATTTGAAACAAGCGGCATCCAAATACCAGCATCAGTGTTCGACTTCCAAGATTGTGCCACATCGTATTTATTTAAAAAATCTTGCAGCGATTCGCCTTCGAGAAGCTCAACTTCATTCTCATGTCGAGAAAACCATTGATGCACTGTTTCATTAAGGGATTCATCAAGGTACAACATACCAGTTTTATTTTCTTCGAAAGTCGCACCAATCGATTCAAGCTTGGCTTTTAAAAACTCAAAGCATTCTTTGGATAAACTTGTCAGTTCATCATGCCACTGGGAATAAGTCCATGGCTTTAGAGGTGACAAGATGCCGCCACCAGCCCAAGATGCTTCCTTGCCAATCTGCTGTTTTTCAACCAGCAATACTTTTTTCCCGGCTTCAAGTAAATAAAACGATGTAATGAGTCCTGCAAGCCCACCACCAAGAACAAGGGTTTCTGCCTGACGACTGCTTTCAACCTGAGTGGAATCTACTGCTGAAGGTCTGTTGTTCATAAGTTTTACCAATATACTAATTCGCTATAAATACTTTTTTTCAAAACTTTTTAACTGCTTAGAAAATACATTAAAACACGGCCACAAAGGTCTCACAATCGAAATCAGCGAAACATCCACTGTTATCTATAAGATAAACTATAGACTTATTGCTAAGCATATGAATTAAGCAAATAAAAAATGAAAGAGATTGAACAAACATTACACGAATATCTTAAGTTTTTACTGAATAATTTTTTAGCCTCAAGTAGATTGACTGCATACTGAGAGTGACTGCTCACCATCAAGCTTTCTGACAGAAATTTTTCCTGCTCTTGAAATGGAGATGCTCCAGGTGTAAGCAAGCTCTTGGTCCATGGCACAAATAGAAACTGCGCCTGGTCTTTGCACACTTTGTCCGCCAGCCTGAATTAAAAGCCTATTATCTGGAAAGTTAGTTCTGAGAAGAATATGTTGCTTCGCTGGTAAAGCTTCTAATAGTTGCCATTCTCGTAGGATTTGCCCACCCTCTTCTCTATCTATTGGCGTTAAAATGCCTTCAGCACCACAGCCTTCGCTCAACTCAAAGCAGATCGCAACTGGCTGCTCTAACTTTTGAGCATAGTGAATACTACGAGATATTGAATCCTCTAGGGCTCTTACATAGGCTTGTTCTTTATAGCTTGATCCACTCCACCCCATAAAATAACCAGCGACCAGAATCAAAGCACCAACCACACCTAAGGTGATTAGCATTTCGAGCAATGTAAAACCTTGTTTTTGCTTCATTATTTTTTCCTTTCAAACATGAAGAATTGCTTTAGATATCAAACTAACCTTTATTTCAACCACTTAGCTAATGTTCATAATGTACATGAAAACAGGATAAAAAAAACAGCTAGAGGGCGCTATTTTAGGAACTTTGTGTACTTCTATTCCATTCATGAATAGAGGGAGTATATGATGACTACTTCGCTGAAATGCATAATGAAACCTAGATAAGAAACTTTATATCTATATAAAGAACTTTACAGAAGATACGAATGTAGCGACTTATAGGATACTTTTTCGCTACAGAGCTTAACAGAGGGTACCTTCTGCTAAGGGCACTATCAGGTTAAGATGAATGCATAACAACGAGCAAAGGACACTTTCGCAGGGTAGCGTACAAATAATAAAGATAACATCTATTCAAAAGCAGTATGAGGATACACCGTGAAAGATCTACCTGAATTTGACGAACTAATGAGATTAGCGAAAGAAGATCCAGAAGCTCTAGAGCGACTACGCCAAGAAGCGATTGAAGACCTAATTTCCAATGCACCAGAACAACATCAGCGTCGCCTACGTGGCTTGCAATTCCAAGTTGATATGGAGCGCCAAAGAGCTAAGAACCCAATGGATTCTTGCATCAAGATTTCTCGATTAATGCATGATTCTTTCTCTAAATTAAGAGATACGCTAAATGAAGCACAGCAAACACACGTTGCTCAACTTAAAAGCATCTTGAATCAGAAAGCAAAACGCTCTCAACCAGAACAGGCTTCCAATGAAGCGGTTGAAACGAAAAAAGTTGCTAATGCAAACATCGTTCAATTTCCAGGTCGTTCGTAAGAGCTTAGAGACCACCTGTAAATGACCAATTAGAGGGCAGATACTTTACCCAAGTATCTGCCCTGTTTATTTTTAAACCACCCTCTCTTCATCATTTGTAACTTTTCGATTATTCTCACCAATTAGTGCTACTGCAACTCCCTTCTCAGCTGTTACACTTTAAAGATTATTCATTGTTATATCCCCAGAAACATAGCTGTTAAAAGGACTTAGGAGATGAAATATTGCATTGAATGCGGCTCAGAAAAAGTTGCACTAGAAATACCTGAAGGTGATAACAGGGAAAGGTTTGTCTGCCAAGCATGCTCATATATCCACTATCAAAACCCAAGAATGATCTGCGGCACTATTCCTGTTTTTGAAGATAAGATTCTACTCTGCCGTCGTGCCATTGAACCTCGCAAAGGCTATTGGACATTACCTGCTGGTTTTATGGAAAATGGCGAAACTATTGAAGAAGCCTCAGTTCGAGAAACCTATGAAGAAGCTCTTGCTGTGAGTGTAAAGCCACAGCTCTACTCTATATTCAGCCTACCTCATATAAACCAAGTTCATATCTTTTATAAGTGTGATATTAAAGATGGTAAGTTTGGTGCTGGCACAGAAACACTTGAAAGTGCGCTCTTTAGCCTAGATGAAATTCCTTGGGATGAGCTTTCTTTTAGAACAGTGATTCAATGCATCAAACACTATATTGAAGATGTTAAAACAGGTGTATTCCCTGTACGTTCTGAAAGCTTACTATTACCCCCCCAAGAACTTGAAGAGCATAAATAGATGTCGACCATGATTCGTGTAAGACCTCTCATTCAACAGGACATTGAAAGCATCACTGCTATTTATAACCACTATATTTTGAATAGCACAATTACTTTCGAAGAAAAAGCGATTACACCAGATGTCATGGAGCAAAGAATTAATACGATTCTTGAACGTGATCTTCCTTGGCTTGTAGCTGAAGAAAACAGTGAAATTATAGGCTATGCCTATGCTGGTATTTTTAAAGATAGATCAGCCTATCGCTTCACAAGCGAAATAACTGTCTATGTTCGACCGGATATTCGACAAAAAGGGGTAGGCACTCAGCTCTACAAAGAGCTGTTCGAACAGCTCAAAGGCAAAGTGAGAACCTGTGTTGGCTGTATTACCTTACCCAACCCAGCAAGTATTGCACTTCATGAAAAGTTTGGCATGAAGCCTGTGGGCACATTTGAAAATGTTGGGTTTAAGTTTAATCAGTGGCTTTCTGTTGGTTACTGGCAATGCCACCTAGAAGACTAAGATAATTAGCTTCTATAATCTGCATTAATTTTCACATACTCATATGAAAGGTCATTTGTCCAACATGTAAATGCAGCATCACCCTGTTTTAAATCAACATCTATCTTAATATGTTGCTCTTCCATAATTGCTGCAAATTCACTTTCAACATAGCCTTCAATTCGGCCACCTTGTGTAAAGAGCAGCTTTCCACCAAGGCTTACATCTAGATTATTTGCATCTACATTTGCATTTGGTGCTTTACCAATGGCCATAAGAATGCGGCCCCAGTTAGGATCACTTGCAAAACATGCTGTTTTCACAAGTGGAGAATGACCAATGGACTCTGCAACTGCTTTTGCAACTTCAACGCTTGATGCGCCAGAGCATGTAATTTCAAGAATTTTTGTTGCGCCTTCACCATCTTTAACGATTTGTAGCGATAACTCTAAGCAAACTTTGTTCAAACATTCTTGGACAAAATCTTTAAAGGCTTCATCATTTTCGACACTCAGTTCGCTATGACCAGTGGCTGCAAATGCAACGCAATCATTTGTCGATGTATCACCATCAACACTGATTGCATTAAAACTTTGATCAACAGCTGTTTTAAGCATTGGCTCTAAAGTCGCTTGAGGAATTTTAAGATTTGTTGCAACAAAGCCAAGCATTGTTGCCATATTTGGCTTGATCATGCCTGCACCTTTTGCAATCCCCTGCATAATGAACGCCTGTTCTTGCCATACGAATGTCTTAGAAATGAGCTTATATTGAGTATCTGTTGTGACAATACCTTGAACAGCAGATAACCAATTCTCTTCACCAAGACCTGCTTTTAAGGCTGGAATTGCTGCTGTAATTTTTTCTACAGGAAGTGGTTCACCTATAACACCTGTTGAAAATGGCAAGATTGATTCCACTGGCGCATCAAGCTCTTTTGCAAGTGCTGTCACAACATCAAGGGCTGCTTTATCACCAGCCTGCCCCATTGCAGCATTAGCATAGCCAGTGTTAATTACCCAATATCGGCTTGTCATTTCTTGTTGGTGTTTACGAGTCAGAAGTACAGGAGATGCAGCAAGTGCATTTGTAGTCGTAACACAACTTGATGTTGCATTCTCACCTAAGTCAAAGAGTACTAAATCTAAACGGCCAGGCTTTTTAATGTTGGCTTCTACAGCAGCACATTTCAAACCAGGAACAACTTGAGGCTCATCATGAAGAAATTGGATAGGCATGTCGCATCTCTCTTATATGAAGTTATTTCAAATAACGAAGTGTAGAAATTAAAGAGAATAAAAAAGCCCTTTCGGGCTTTCTTATAAGAAATATGTTATTAGGCAACGTCCCTAAAATCG
>DJZY01000089.1 GCA_002450655.1 Gammaproteobacteria bacterium UBA6940
ATGAAGTATGAAGTATGAAGTATGAAGGGCAACGATGGTGGGTCGTGCTGGATTCGAACCAGCGACCAATTGGTTAAAAGCCAACTGCTCTACCAGCTGAGCTAACGACCCGTCGTTGGAGTCACATTATACGTACTTGAGAATATAATGCAACCCCTATTTCAAATTTTTTTAAAAATTATTGAATTAACCATCCATCAACCTGAGTAAGGTTGCTCTCACTTAAGCTTGAATCAAGCAATGAAGCATTCAAACGATTGATAATCCATGTATAGCGCGCTTCTGCAAAGTTACGTTTAGCTTGGAACACAGCTTGCTGTGCATCAAGAACGTCAACGATATTACGAGTGCCTACTTCATAGCCTGCTTGTGTTGCTTCTAAAGCAGATTCACTGGATACGATTGATTGCTTCTGTGCTTCAATTTGAACAATATTAGTTCTAAGCGTTTGATAGAGGTTACGTGCATCTCGGCTTAACGTTTGACGAAGCCCTGCAACATCAGTTGCAGCGCTTTGATAACGAAGCTCTGCTTCACGAATACGTGAACGTAATCCACCACCTTGGAAAGGTGTCCAAGTTGCTTCCAAGCCATAATTAGTTGTAGCAGTTTCATTAATTTGATCTGCATTGGAATAGTTAGCAACAGCATCAATTGTTGGCCAGTATGAAGCCTTTTCTGCGTCACGGGCTAAACCTGAAATTTCTTGATTAAGCTGTGCTAATTTAAAATCAATACTGCCTGCAAGCACTTGGTCAACCCACTCAGAAGATGTCACTGACATTGGCTCAAGTGGAATATTCGCCTGCACTTTTTTAACGTCAGAAATTTGCTGGCCAACAATAATGCTTAAATTCTCTAATGCAATTGCACGATCATTTAATGCTTGAGCTACTGTTACTCGAGTTTGATCAGAAGCTGCCTGAGCTTCAAGCACATCAGTTTTAGAAACAAGGCCAACTTTGAATCGTTGCTGCGTCTGATCTAACTGTCGCTGAATCGCTTTAAGTTCTGACTCCGCAAGAGTTACAGATTCTTCAGCAAGTAGTAAATTAAAATATGCCTCAGATACACGTAAAATAAGCGCTTGCTTCTGAGCTTCAAGCTGGTAATTCACAATGTCCATTGTTTTCTTCGAAGAAGCATAGCCTTTAATCGCAGCTAAATTTAATACTGGCTGTCTTAACTCTACTGTGTAAGTACTGTAGCTTCCTTCATAAGAAGAAACATTTGAGCCAGGTGCAACTTCTTTAGGATCATAATCTTGCTCATAGAAAGCAGCAGAAGTGCCTAAACTTGGTAGTAGCGCTGCTTTTGCTTGAGGTAAAATTTCTCTCTCTGCAGCAAGACTCGCTTGAGCTGACCTCCACTGTGTGTCTGCATCGAGGGCCATTTGCCAAGCTTCTAGCAAACCAATAACTTGTGCAGATTGAGTTGTAGTAATACTTGGCTCTGCAGCTTGTGCAGTTAGCGTTGTCATTGAAAGCCCAGCGCTAATAACAGCAAGTGCTATCTTTGAACATTGCATTAAATTCTTCATGTTTCACCTATTTGGTCTAGATATTAACGACGCAAATATACTTCTAATACCTGGCAAGGCGCTTGGAGTCGCCGCATAGAGATCAGTCAGCATATTAAACAAATTGATTAAAATGGATTTATGATTAATTTACTTTAAATGATTATAGAACTTTTAAGGATTTCATCTTGCAAAATCCTCTCTATTATTCATACGTTTTTCTCGAATAATGTATGTAAAAAAAACAAGACATCATTTAAGTGGAGCCTTAATGTTTTACCCCCTTTCCCAGTGAAAGTAAACCTTTTACCTACACCAATGTATGTAAACAGAATATCACTCATACCACCATATAAAACACTTTTTTTATATTTTTTTAAGAAGGTTCGGTAATTTTTTATCCGCTAAAACAGAAAAAGCCTGCATTAAGCAGGCTTTCTTCGGTATAACAACCTAAATTAGGCATTAAGCTTATTTCATCGCATCGATGTAATTAAAGAAATCACCATTAGGATCAACAACCATTAAGTTGTGCTGACCAGAAAATGATTTTCTATAACCTTCAAGACTACGATAGAACCTAAAGAACTCTGGGTCTTGCTGATAAGACTCAGCATAGATTGTCGCAGCAGTAGCATCACCTTCACCACGAATTTTCTGAGCTTGTTTATATGCTTCTGCCAGAATTATACGCTGCTGTCTCTCGGCATCAGCTCGAATGCCTTCTGCAATTTCGCGACCTTGAGATCTATGTTCACGAGCATCACGAGCTCTTTCGGCTCTCATACGCTTGTATACGTCTTCAGAAACTGTTTGTGGCAAATCAATTTTCTTCACACGAATATCAAGAATCTCAATACCAAGCTCTTCTTGAGCTGCTTGATTCACTTGCTCTAATACATGAACCATAAGCTCATCACGCTCACCAGCAACAACCTCGTAAACGGTACGCTTACCAAATTCATTTCGAAGCGCTTCATTAACACGAGGCACCAAGCGCTCAATAGCTCTTGCTGCTAGACCACGCGTTGCAGTGTAAAACTGTTCAACATCACTTACTTTCCACATTGCATAGGAATCGACAAGAAGCAGTTTCTTTTCGAGTGTGAGGTAGTCACCTTCCAAAATATAAGCAGACTGAACACGCCCATCAAAACGAAGTACCTGATCAATAAAAGGCACTTTAAAGTGCAGACCTGGCTGCAAATCGTTTTGTACAACTTCTCTAAAGCGAAGCAATACTGCTCGCTCTGACTCTTTAACTGTATACAAGCTATTGCTAGCTACGATAAAGCCAAGGAAAGCTACAATTAGTAGGAATAGTCTTGAACCTGTCATTATCTGCCCTCCCTTAAAGAACGTGCTCTTTCGCTTTGTACTTGCTGTTCCGTTGGAGCAACAAACCCACGATTTTGCACTCTGGATGGCCTTACAATTTCATTTGAATCTGATGGTTCCATTGTTTTTTGAGATTTCATAAGTTGTTCAACTGGTAGATACAGCAGGCTATTTTTATCCTGTGAATCGATCATAACTTTTGGATTATCGCCGTACACTTTTTCCATCGTTTCAATATAGAGACGATTACGAGTTACATCTGGCGCTTTCTTGTATTCAGTCAGAATTTGATTGAAGCGTTCAGTATCACCCTCTGCTTCTGCGATCATCTCACCTTTATAAGCATTTGCTTCTTCAATTTGACGCTGACGTTGGCCGCGCGCTTCAGGAATAATTTGGTTGCGGTAAGCTTCTGCTTCATTGATATAACGATCTTTATCTTCTTTTGCCTTGATTACATCATCAAATGCATCTTTTACCTCTACAGGTGGTTGCGTATTTTCAATACTCACCTTAGTGACATAAATACCGCTCTTATAGCTATCAAGATATTCTTGTAGTCTCACTCGCACGTCTGCCGCTACTTTTTGACGACCATCGGTAATAACTGAGTCCATTGACTCACCACCAACAACATGTCTTAAAGCTGATGAAGTAGCGTGATGCAAACTGTTAATAGGATCTTCAATTGCAAGGAAATAATCACGTGCGTTATTAACACGATACTGAACGTTCAAGCTGACATCAACGATATTTTGATCTTCTGTGATCATATGCGCTTTATGGTCATACCCTTGAATTTCTTCAACATCAACTTTCATGACTTGTTGAACAAGAGGAATTCTCCATTTCAAACCAGCAGTTTCTTCATGACTGTATTTTCCAAATTGAAGCACAACCGCTCTTTCAGCTTGCTCAACTGTATAAATGCCACTTAAAACAAATACGCCGCCAAGAATAAGGATTATAAGAATGAGGACTGGTGCCCCTGGAAGCCCAGAACCACCATTATTTGAACCACCGAGCTTTCCTGTTAGTTTTTTCAAAAGCTCATCCAAGTCAGGTGGCCCCTGATTTTTATTTGAATTCCAAGGATCATTTGGTTTTTTACCACCAGGTTCATTCCATGCCATGTGTCACCGTTATGATTAAAATAAAGTTAAATTTGTCACGAACTTAGTCAAAAATTATAGCACTATAAAGCTTATTTCAGCCAGTTAGAACGAAATACAGGCAGCCATAGCTGCCTGAACATCTTTAAGACTCATTTGCCTTTGAAGATTGACGTTGTCGAAATTGACCTAGAATGGTGTTTATAAGAGTCCCATCCCCTTTAATCTTAAGATAAGAAATTCCAAGGTCATCAGTTGCCTCAGAGACAACCAGCCCTTTTTCATATAATCGTGCACGCAGAGCTGCCTCTGTTGGCTGTAGCTTGAGTCGTTTCTCTACTGGCGTTTCTATTAAAAGCTTTGCAACTGCTTTTTCAAATAGAGGGACACCTGCCTTTGATTTGGCTGAAAGCCAAACCATTGTGGGATTCCCTTGGTCGTCATATTCTATTTTTGGCTCAAGATCAGTTTTATCAATCTTATTGCAGACAATTAATCTTGGGATATGGTCTACACCAATTTCCGTGAGAACTTCGTTAACTGCCTCAAATTTTTCATGCTGGATAATCTTATCATCCGAAGCATCAACAACAAGCACAAGAAGATCAGAGTTAGCAGCTTCTTCTAATGTAGCGCGAAACGCATTCACAAGTGTATGAGGCAAGTTACTCACAAAACCAACAGTGTCAGATAAAAATGCTGTACCAAGCTCTTGGAACTGTACTTTACGAACACTGGGATCAAGGGTTGAGAATAGTTGATCTTTCGCCAAAATATCTGCATTCGTTAGCGTATTAAACAGTGAAGACTTACCAGCATTGGTATAACCAACAAATGAAATAGTTGCCTGCCCAGACTTTAAACGACTTTTACGGCTTTGGCCTCGTTGCTTCTTAACTGACTCTAAACGACGACGAATATTCTCAATTTGATTACGAACCATTCGTCTATCTGCTTCAAGCTGGGTTTCACCTGGCCCTCTAAGACCAATACCACCTTTTTGTCTCTCAAGGTGAGTCCAACCACGAACAAGTCTTGTTGATAGATGCTGAAGCTGAGCAAGCTCTACCTGAAGTTTGCCTTCGTAGGTCTGAGCGCGCTGCGCAAAAATATCAAGGATTACGCCGGTGCGATCAACTACACGACATTTGAAGAGTTTTTCAAGGTTGCGAAGCTGGGATGGGGAGAGATCATCATTAACAAGAACAACAACAGATTCCCATTCTTTGATTTTCAAGGCAATTTCATCTGCCTTACCATGCCCGATGAAGTATTTAGGATCTGGAACCTGCCTGACACAAACTTCCTCACCTACAATTTCAACACCCGCACTGAGGCACAGCATACGGAATTCTTCCATATCCTGTCCGAGGGGCGTATTTGTTTTAGAATTCTTTTTAAACTGAGGATGAACTAAAAAAGCCTGTTCATCCCAGGCAGCCCTTTCAAAAAATAACATAGAGACCTAATAAGTAGGTAAATGAGAACCGGCCTGGGCCGGGTCATCATTAATAATCGGCGCTATCACCGAAAGAATCAGCGCTCTGCTCACCTACACGTGGATTGCGTGCTGGTACAACAGTAGAAATAGCATGCTTATAAACCATTTGAGATACAGCGTTTCTTAGAAGAACTACATATTGATCAAATGATTCGATTTGACCTTGTAGTTTGATGCCGTTGACAAGAAAGATGGAAACAGGAATACGCTCTTTACGCAGTGCGTTTAAAAAAGGGTCTTGCAGACTATGTCCTTTTGACATAAATCATTCTCCTAAAAATATATTAATCATGGTCATGGCAGGCTCAATTGCTAAATACTGCAATCAATCTTCCCGTCTAATCTTTATGAAATCTTATGCTTAAATTACTCAACTTTGCAGAATTTTACAACATACTCAGTAAACCTTGCGAAAATAACAACCTACATCAAAAGTGAATTAAATTTGCGATCTTCACATTTTCTTCAACTAAAGTCTTACTAAATAGTCATATTGAGCCAAATCAATGAGTAAAAAATAGCTAATTTAACCCATGTCTGGTATCCCGTTCAAATGGTAGTACCACTTGAGCATTTTTCAAGTCTATAAAAGTGTCATTTTAGCTATTTTTCTCAGAGATTCAATCACTTTCAATCACTTTCTTTTCGATAAGGTTCTTCACAGAGTCCCTAAGAAACTTACACTTCAGGGTGTTGTCAAAACATGAATTTATCATTTAATAAACAAAAAATTGTAAGAAGTCACCTAAAGTCTTACCTGCGGGCTACTGATTTTGATAGTATGTCTCTCGGCAGATTAGATCCTCGTTTTCTTAATAAGTTCAGGTAAAATAATTATGAAAATACTCGGCATCTCAGCGTTTTATCACGATAGCGCAGCAGCTCTCATTATTGATGGACAAATAGTTGCAGCAGCACAAGAAGAAAGATTTACGCGTAAGAAGCATGATGAAGAATTTCCAAAGAATGCAATTGATTACTGCTTAAGCATTGGAGGCATTACTGCCGATCAGCTTGATTATGTTGTTTTTTATGAAAAACCGCTCCTCAAATTTGATCGTTTGATGGAAACTTATATTGGCTATGCTCCACAGGGTTTCGCATCATTCAAAAAAGCCTTACCAACATGGCTTAAGAAAAAGCTATTTCTACCAAGAGAAATTGACAAAGGCCTTGGCGGCATTTATCACGGCCCAATTCTATTTCCTGAACATCATCAATCTCATGCTGCATCCGCGTTTTTCCCTTCTCCATTTGAGAAAGCAGCTGTTCTCACAATCGATGGTGTTGGTGAATGGGCAAGCACATCCATCGCAATTGGGGATGGTCACAACCTTAAAATGCTAAAAGAAATACGATTCCCGCATTCTTTAGGCCTACTCTACTCTGCCTTTACCTATTACACAGGCTTTAAAGTTAACTCAGGTGAATACAAGCTTATGGGCCTTGCTCCATATGGTGAGCCAATTTATGTCGATAAAATAAAGCAAATGATCGATATCAAAGAAGATGGTTCATATAGACTTGATATGAGCTACTTCAATTACGCACAAGGTCTTACAATGACCAGCGACAAATTCCATGACCTCTTTGGTGGCCCTGCACGTCAGCGTGAGACTGATGCAACTCAAAAAGACATGGATATTGCAGCAAGTATTCAAGCAGTTACTGAAGAAATAATGAAGAAACTTGCCAAACATGCATTAGAAATAACTGGTACTCGTAACCTATGCATGGCAGGCGGTGTCGCACTTAACTGTGTTGGTAACGGCAAAATACTGCAAGAAGTTGAAGGCCTAGATAACCTATTTATTCAGCCAGCATCAGGCGATGCTGGTGGTGCTTTAGGCGCAGCTCTCTTTGCTTGGCACCAGATTTTGAAAAATCCTCGCACCGTCAATGGCAAAGATGACCTCCAAAAAGGCTCCCTACTTGGCCCTTCGTTTACTAATGACCAGGTAGCAGAAGCCCTAAAAGGCTACAATGCAAAATCACACTATCACGCAACAGAAGAAGCTCTAGCAGAAGCTGTAAGTCAAGCATTAGCTGATTCTAAAGTTGTTGGTCTATTTAATGGTCGTGCAGAGTTTGGCCCTCGCGCACTTGGTGCTCGCTCAATTATTGGTGACCCAAGAAACCCTGAAATGCAAAAAATAATGAATTTAAAAATTAAATTCAGAGAAAGCTTCAGGCCATTTGCTCCATGTGTTCTTGAAGAAGACATGCAAAAGTACTTTGAATTAAGAGCTCCTTCGCCTTACATGCTTCTTGTTGGCAAGGTAAAAGACTCTATTAAAAAAGAACTGACCGAAGAAGAAAAGAAACTCTTTGGTATTGCCAAATTAAACGTACCTCGTTCGACTGTACCTGCTATTACACATGTTGATTATTCAGCTCGAGTCCAGTCTGTTGATGATAAACGTAATCCACGCTTACATCGAATCATGACAAAATTTAAGGAAAAAACAGACTGTTCTGTGATTATCAATACAAGTTTTAATGTTCGTGGCGAACCAATAGTATTAACACCTGAAGATGCATACAGATGTTTTATGTTCACTCATATGGATGTGCTCGTGCTCGAAAACCATGTTCTTTACAAAGAAGAGCAAGAAAAGCTTGAGGGTGCAGACGAACATTTAGCAGACTTTGAACTCGACTAGGTACCTAAAAATCACATAGAGTTCAATAATCCATCAATCATTGTAATAACTGTTTTGGGCTTAACCAAGATATGCAAGCCTGAAACTCATAAAAGAGAGATATAATCATGGCTAGAAAAAGTTTTATTGGCGAATACGTAGACTATTTAAAGCAAAGTAAAAAATGGTGGTTAGCACCTGTAATGGCTGTTATTGGCTTACTTGGTGTACTTGTTGTGCTTGGTGGCACATCAGTGGCTCCATTTATATATACATTATTCTAAACAGAAAAAGGGCCTACTTTAGGCCTTTACTAATAATCATGAATTAAAGAGTAATACAATGAGCTTAGTTAATATTAACTTTAAACCAGACCAAAAAGAGCTTCATCAGTTCGGCAAAACAATGATCATTGGCTTTAGTATTATTGCCATTGCCGTTTACTTTATTTTTGAATCTCAAACTGCAGCAATTGGTTGCTTTATTTTTGGCGTAGTGAGCTTTATTCTCTCCCGCCTTGGCAAAGCAGCAATGGTTGTCTATTTGCCTTGGATGGCATTTGGCTTCGTAATGGGTACAATTGTATCCAACGTTATTTTAGCTCTTCTATTTTATGCATTAATTACACCTATCGCTTTGTTCTTTAAAGTAACTAAACGCGACATGTTAGCTCGCAAGCTTGATAAGACAGCTCCAACCTACTGGAGTGATGCTGTCAACCGCGATAACGAAGGTGCAAAAGAGTACGAGCGTCAGTTTTAATTGACGCTTTTTTTTGCATAAGCATCTAAATGATCTGCTTTTTATTTTGACAGCAAGAAGAAAAACAAGAACAAATAGCAGATTTCAAGATAAATTGAGAGACAGCCATCAATGAATAAAAAATTCTTTATTGCCAACGTTATTCTATTAACGATTGTTATCGCACTTTTTGAAGGTGTATCCCACACTATTATTAAAGCTAAAATTGGTGATTACGATCTTGCTACGCAAGGCGGAACTACCATGACTCCATCGTTTTATCAAGTTTGGGAGCATCCAGCTGGCTATAAATCCTGGTCAGGAAAAACCGAGTTTAATAATTATGGGTTGAGAGATCGTGATGATCTAACGCAAGAAAAACCCGACAATACTGTTCGTATTTTCTTCATGGGTGGCTCTGCAGCTTTTGGCTCACAAGCAATGCCTGGCTCAATGTATCTAAAGCTATCAGGGCAAGGTGAGTACAGCAATGAAGAAACGATCACTTATTACCTTGAAGAAAAACTCAAGGCAAAATACCCTGAAAAAAACTTTGAAGTTATCAACGCAGCAACAAACTGGAGCCGCTTGCATCAACAAATGCTTCACTATCTTCGCAAACTAAGAACCATGGAGCCTGACTTAGTTATTTCCATGGACGCTTATAACGATAGTTCACCAATACATTTAAAGAACACCTATGCAGATGCAGAGATGCTAGGCCAACAGGAATTATTTGGTAATTTAAAACATAAAATTTCCCCTATATTCCAAGTTTCACATACTGCCTACTTTATGGCTATGATGATTTTCAGAACAGGTGAGTCTTTTGAACCAGATATGACCCTAGTCGAAAAATATGCAGCAATTAAAGCACCTGATAACATGGATGAGCAGATAGGCAAAGCTCGAATCGAAATGGAAGAACAGCTTCAAACAAATGTACATGAATATATGAGTGCAATGAAAAACTTTGACTCAGTCTTAGATAATGACAATGTTCCACATATGTTCTATTTGCAGCCTCTTACTATTTTGGACACCTACAAAGAACCAACTCAAATTGAAGATGCTATTCGCGGCTATCAATACGACACTCTTAACGAAGGCCAATATTTACGACTCAACTTCTACAGTGATATCGAATTCGAAGCTAACAAGCTCAAGGATGAAGGTGTACTTGAATTTGAAAGTATGATTGATGTATTTAAAGGTGTTAAGGATGTCGTTTATTCTGACTACTGCCACTTTACACCTAAAGGCAATGAACTTCTTGCTGAATATTTCTTAAAAGAAATTGAAGAAAAGCATCCTGATTTATTACAATAACGGATTAAAATCCCATAAAAAAGCCCTCGCTTGAGGGCTTTTTTATGGATATAGAAATTGACTCTACAGGCTTATTAAACGTAATGATCCAAACCAGTATCTAGTGGGTTTTCAATATTTGACTTCCCTTCTTTCCCACTTGCTTTAACAATTTCAAGCTTAGGGTTTTTAAGCTGTTTCATCTCAAGCAACCTAAGTTTATGAATGCATTTCTCAAAGGTCCTGCTGATAGCAGTTGTTGTTCGAATTAACTCAATCTTCGGCCAAGTGGAAACTTCACCCAGCTCAATAAAGTTTTTGAGTTCATCTTTAGTTGGATTTTTAGTCAAACGAAACCATGTACCACGTATACTTGGTGGCACAATATTTATATCGCCTACATAACGTTGAGAAACAACTGACTGAGCTTTATCTATTAATAATGCTAAATCATTATTTGGCACATTTCGGCGCAAAAAATCTAATCCTAAATACGCATTTAAACTTATATTTTTGCGCACCGCATCCCTAAAATCGCGAAAAAATTCAAACCTACTTTCATGCTCAGATAAAAATGGCAGCACATGGGGATTTGTTTGACTCACAATCGTATGATTCACACCATACAAACGTGCAAGTCGGTGCATTGGCAAATCATTTTTAATAGAGCCATCGACCCACTTTCGGCTTGGAATGTAAGGGACTAACTCACCACGAACATTTTTAGCCATAAGCATGACTGGAGGAAACACACCAGGAATAGCGGTTGAAGCAAGCGAAGCCGTTCTCACAAGTACACTAGGTGAAGTTCGAGCATTAAGCAGTCTACTTTCTTGATGTGTATCGTAAGGCGAGACAGTTATGTTGATAAGACGGCCTGAGCGCCTAAAAGCTTCTTCAAAAGTAATCTCAGGCACATTTCGCTTTAAGCATTCATCTAGATGTTCACCATCCAAAATTGGACGGCCTTTAAAAATACTACGCCAACCGACAAGTTTAAATGCTTCTGTATAGAGGTTATGAGGCTGTAGTAAGTCATTCAGCTCTTCTTTCGTATGAGTACCAATAGCAGCAACAATAATTGCGCCAGCACTTGAACCTGACATCACTGTTGGTAGCAAATCTTGATCCCACAATGCTTTACTTACACCAAGATGAAATAATCCTAAAGCAGCACCACCACTCAGCATAAGTGCAGAACGGCCAAAAGCTTGACCAGTCGCCTTAAAGAAGTCGAGCTTTTTAGTGAATGAAAAGTTCTCAAACTCTGTATCACATAAATACTCTAAACTTCGACAGACTTCATCCACATACTGAGTCACAAGTTTCTTAGTCCCAAATGCAGAGTGCGAATACAAACGAGGGTTAGCTAAATTACCTAAATTGCCATGCAAGCCTTCTTGCAGGCTAAAAACAAGCTGATCAACATCGCCTCTTTGGCGGGCAGTTCTCAAATCGTTATATCTATAGCGAATCAGCGGATAGTCATAGAATGGAGATGCATCATCTTCCTTCCAGTCATCAAAGCCGCAGAGACGATCGTATTCTAAAGCTGCACCTTTCCACTCTTCATAACTGCGAGCATTGCTCATGGCTCTCTGAATAGACTTTACAGCATTTTTCATAAAGGATTCCCATTTTAATAGATAACCTGAGTCAAGGCCGCATCCTTAACAGACTTGGTTACATCTCTATATTATAACGGTCGATTAAAAACTATACACAGCTATTGTAGCTAAAACTGCTCGGGGAGGCGTATTTTTCTGATGAGATTTTCTCTAGACCAAAATCTTTCGTATAATCCGAAAGCTTGGCTTAGATATAGCTAATTTAAGTCTGACGCAATTTTATAGAGACTGCATTCTACATAAATATGAGATTAATTGGGAGAATTGGGAAAGATTTGCTTTGAGATTTTAAAGACATCCATGTCTTCTATATATTTTGAGGCATATGTTTATTGAGCTACACGCTTAAAAGGTACAACATCGCCGATACCTTCTTCATTTTGCTCTAAAAGAAAGCGCCACTCAGGTACTAACGTAAACTTATCATAAGTTGATGAGCAAATAGCTTCAATTCGGCATTTAGGGTGCATACAGCTAACAAATGTATATCTTTGCCCATTTCGAGGACGATACCAAACGTCACTTTGAAGCATTGGTTTATCATGAATTGGACAACGACCTTCGTTTAATCGCTGCTCACGACTCGACCGAGTTTGATCTTCAACACCATCAACCCACTTGCGTGATTTTGACTTAAAGCGATTTAACATATCTAAGTTTGCCATAGGAGTGTGCCTGTCAATTAATTGTTATATTTTTTGGCCTTGAGTCGCCTTCATTTTGTTTTTTTAATTTTTTCAGAAACCTACATATAATGCAGTTATCAATCAAAACAGCTACTTGATTAACTAGGGCTAATGATACCTTAAATTTGATCAAAAAAAGAGCTTAAATTACAAATAACGGACTATTAAACCCATAAATTAAAACCAAAATAATATTTTATAGATACAAAAGAAAAGTGCTTTATTATAATTTTATAAGACTCAGTAACAGCAGATTAACAAAGGTTATAAAACGTAAAAAGCCGGAATAAATCCGGCTTTTTACTTTAGCTATTTTAGACTTTATTTTCTAGAAAAGATCTACAGGCATTGCCATGGTTGCACTACAGCCATTCATAATTTGATCGTAATGAGCATAAGCTTGTGGCAACATTTTTTCAAAGAAAAATTGGCCTGTATGCATTTTTGCTGCGTAAAAATCTTCATCTTTTTTCGAACTTGCTACTGCGCACATTTTTGCCCACATCCATGCATATGCTAAATAACCAGTCATATGTAGATAATCAACAGAAGCAGCGCCAATCTCATCAGCATTAGAAGCAGATGACTTCATGACAAACTCTGTTGCTTTTTTATGTGCTGTTAATAATTTTTCAAGAGCCTGAGCATAAGATGGGTTTAATTTTGCATCATCAGAATCGAGAAAACATTGAATATCTTCATAAAAAGGTTTATTTAATTCACCTTTTGAACGAACAACTTTTCGCCCCATTAAATCCAAAGCTTGGATACCATTAGTGCCTTCATAAATTTGCGCAATACGTACATCACGTACAAGCTGTTCAACACCCCACTCTCGAATATAACCATGACCACCGAAGACTTGCTGCGCTTGCACACAAGCTTCCAATCCTTTATCAGTCATAAATGCTTTAGCAACAGGAATTAAAAGTGCAATTAAATCATTTGCTCTTTTAACTTCTTCGTCGTTATTACTAAAGTGAGATATATCAAGATTGTTAGCAACATATGCTGTAAATGCTCGACCAGCTTCAACACTTGCGCGTACAAATAAAAGCATTCGCCTTACATCTGCATGATGAATAATCGGGTCAGCAGGTTTTGATTTATCAACAACACTTGATGCTCTACCCTGCAAGCGATCCTTTGCATAATCACGAGCCATTTGGTAAGCCATCTCAGCTGAACCAAGCCCCTGCAAGCCAATTGATAAACGTTCATAATTCATCATGGTAAACATGGCGGCAAGGCCTTGACCTGGCTCTCCAACGAGCCACGCTTTGGCACCATCGTAATTCATCACGCAAGTAGCAGAACCTTTGATCCCCATCTTATGTTCAATAGAGCCAGCGCTAAATGAATTTCGCTCACCTAAATTACCATCACCATCAACAAAATATTTAGGTGCTAAGAAAAGAGAAATACCTTTTACACCTTCTGGTGCATCAGGTAATTTAGCAAGAACAAGATGGACTATGTTATCGCATAAGTCATGCTCACCAGCAGTAATAAATATTTTTGTCCCTGTTACATTGAAGCTTCCATCTCCGTTAGGTTCTGCTTTTGTTTTCAATAAAGCTAGGTCTGTACCACAGTGAGGCTCAGTTAACCCCATTGCTGTTGACCATTCACCAGTATAAAGCTTTGGCATATACATATCTTTGAGCTCTTGACTGCCATGCTTCATTAAGCACATAGCGCCACCAGAGGACAAAATAGGATAAAGAGCAAAGCTATTATTAGAACCAAAAAGCATTTCTTCAAAAAGCACTACAAGCATTTTAGGCAGGCCTTGCCCATCATATTCAGGAGAGCCTCCTAAACCACACCAGCCGCCTTCGCTTAATTGCTTATATGCTTCCTTAAAACCTTCAGGGGTTGTCACTTTTCCATTATCAAAATGACATCCTTCTTCATCGCCAGAGCGAAATAGTGGAAACAAAACATCTCGGCTTAATTTGCCTGACTCTTCTAATACAGCAGATGCAAGCTCAGTATTAAAGTCTTGCGTGTCAGGGTACTTTTGCCAGAACTCATCAACATTAAAAAGCTCTTGCAAAACAAACATCATATCCTTGATTGGCGCGTTATACACAGTCATGTGAACCTCCAAAAAAAAAGCCAGTCACGCCCTTGAGAAATTCTCAATCAAAAACGAACTGGCTTCTTATTATTTAATTAGAATGAAAAGTGATCGACATCCATGGACATAAGAACATCAGCACCACCTTCAAGACATAGCTTATGGCTTTGAGTTCTTGGCAAAATTCGTTTGAAGTAGAATTGTGCTGTTTGGATTTTCGCTTTATAGAAATCCTCTTCATCTGTACCGGCTTCAAGTTTAGCGTAGGCTACTTCAGCTGCTTTCGCCCATAAAAAGCCCATAGTGATGTAACCTGAGTACATTAAATAATCAACTGATGCTGCACCAACCTCATCACGGTTCTGTAAAGCACTCATGCCAATTTTAGTCGTTACATCGATCCATTCACGATTCAGTTTAGAAAGTGGTTCTACAAACTCTTGCATATTTTCAGTGTCAATATGCCCTTTGCAAAAAACATGGACGCGCTTAGTAAACTTACGAAGCATCTCACCTTGAGACATAAGCACCTTACGGCCAAGCAAATCAAGAGACTGTATGCCGGTTGTGCCTTCGTAAATAGTTGAAATACGAGCATCACGAACATGTTGCTCCATACCCCACTCGGAGATATAACCGTGACCGCCAAAAACTTGCATACCATGGTTAGCCGACTCTAAGCCTACTTCTGTCAAAAATGCCTTCGCTATCGGTGTTAGGAACGCGAGCAGATCATCCGCTTCTTGGCGCTCTTGCTCATTCGTGCTCGTTGAAGCAATGTCATTTTGAAGACCAAGATAGTAACAAAGTGCTCGACCCCCTTCAGCAAATGCTTTTTGAGTGAGTAGCATTCTTCGAATGTCTGGATGAACAATAATAGGATCAGCTTCGCGCTCAGGGGCTTTAACGCCAGAAAGAGATCTCATTGCAATACGATCTTTTGCGTAGGCCAAGGCACCTTGAAAGCTACCTTCTGCATGACATACACCTTGGATAGCCGTACCGATACGAGCAGAGTTCATAAATGTGAACATTGAACTCATGCCTTTATTCTCAGTACCGACTAAGAAGCCTTTTGCGTTATCAAAGTTCATAACACAAGTGGCAGATGCCTTGATCCCCATTTTATGTTCAATGGAGCCGCAAGCAACGCCATTTTTCTCGCCAATGCTACCATCAGCATTAGGTAAAAACTTTGGCACAATAAAGAGTGAAATACCTTTAGTGCCAGCTGGCGCACCATCAATGCGAGCAATAACAATATGTACAATATTATCTGCAAGATCATGCTCACCAGCAGAAATAAAGATTTTAGTCCCAGTAATATTGTAGGAACCATCGGCATTTGGAGAGGCCTTGGTTTTAAGAATGCCAAGGTCTGAACCACAATGGGCTTCAGTCAGGCACATAGTACCAGTCCACTCGCCAGAAACGAGCTTTGTAAGATACACTTCTTGCTGCTCTGGAGTACCATGCTTCATAAGTGTATGGATAGCGCCATGGCTTAGGCCTGGGTACATGTACCATGACCAGTTTGCAGAGCCTAAGATTTCGCTCATAACAATATTGATAAGCTTTGGTAGGCCTTGCCCACCAACCTCTTCAGGTGCAGGCATGGATGGCCAACCACCCTCAATATACTTTTTATAAGCTTCTTTAAAACCTTTTGGCGTTGTGACTTCACCACTATTAAACTGACAACCTTCTTTATCACCAGACTGATTTAAAGGGGCTACTTCATTTTCTGCAAATTTTGCACCTTCCTCAAGAATGGCATCCACCATGTCCTCGCCGACATCCCAGTCGCTTTTCATTGATTCCCAAGTCTTGCTGGCTTCAACCAACTCATGAAGTACAAATCGAATATCACGAAGCGGGGCTTTGTAATTTAACATAGTCAATAATCCCTCATTTAATCACATGCAATTTAAGCTTAAACCATTCAACAGGTTATGCACTTGTCCCTTCAAAGATTTTAATAGGTGGATAACCCTCTAACTTTCAAGGTATAGCACATAACGATGTAATATAGATGTCTATAAGTTCACTATACCCCTTGCATAATCCGGTCGACAATTTTCAATTCTGACTTAAAGGTCTGAGATATCATTCTATTTTGGCTAAATACCCTCTTTTAGAAAAATATGTCACTCTAAAAAGTTATATAAAATTGAGGTAGCAATCCGAATCTTAGGATCGCTTCAGATGAAGATATAGCGCCAAATTTCAGATCATTATTTCATGCTCACCTGTCAACAAAACTCGTAACAAGCCCTCATGTGTTATAAAATGTCATCAAGATTGAAAGTTTCTGTTACTCATAGTCAACATAGGCCTACTTATCAGATAGATCATTCACTGTTAATATAGGTATCACAGTTTTATAAAATGTTACTTACTCACTTTTTATATCGATGATTGATCTCATTTGCTTTCAATTCAAAACGATTTGTATGATTTAAATAGCTATTACCTGCTTGATATAACAAATACTTTTCTTGCATCAAATAATGCTTATTGGCTTACAGTAACTTACTGAAAGAAAAAGTACCGTGACTGCTAAGTACTTGCTATTATAATTGTTAGAGCAGCGTAATTAGAGCAATACTCTTTTGACATGCAGACAAGACAACTTATTGAAAGAATAATATTTTTCAGAAAAGTAAAAGGTGTATACTGAATTCCAAAATACAAGTGAATAGTAGTCACTACTAAGCTAATAGCATTTTATAAGACCAAACAGTGTGCAGAGCTTGCAAAGAATTTAAAGTTACATTTGCCGATTCTAAAAATTAGAATAAAAAAATCGTTTAAAGACAACTTAAAACATAACACTAATTGTATTCATGAGGACGCTATCCGTGAAACACGATACCTCAAAAACTAATTACTTAGCTGCCGCCAAATCATCACAATATGATGCTTTACAACGTCAAATTGCAGCCCTAACAAACCACTGGATGGATCACACAGCTCAAATTAGACCGAGCCGTATTATTCCGGAGTTGTGCAATTATATTGATGAGACTGGTTTTGAGCATCTACGATGCGATGAAGAAAACCTTTTTTCTACAAAAAGTGATTTTTACCTTGGTAAAATTATCGGCTATGTAATTGAAATACAAGATGAGGAAGGTGACAATCTTTCAACTAAGCGAAAAGAAATCGAAAACATTCTGCGTCAATTTTTTACACTCATGCACAAAAATAAAAGTCATGACAATGTAAACCTTGGACAAATTAACAACCCAAGGGAGGCAGGCTCTTCTCAAGACCAGTCATCAACAGAAAAAACAGATATAAAGTGGTGGCTAAAATTTATTGATTTCTTTAGTAAAAAATAGCATCCGAGAATGCTGTTTTTTACTGAAGACAAATTATTCCACTCATAATCAAGCCGTTATAGATATCAGGCTTCCTGGGTCAGGCTGAATTATCGACTGACCAACTCCACCCGCACCATTTCTTGCGTACACTGGCGACTGATCAACTAATTCTCGACTCGAAATTTCGTCACTGGGAGTGGCTCCCTCTTCATCCGAGCTTTCAGCTAGGCTAACACCAATATTTTCTCTAACATCTAGGTTTCCCCTTACATTTACACTAGGAGAAAAATCTATCGTCGTTACGCCATTATTAGTAACATTTTCATTACTATCACTGCTGCTCTGGAAGTTAGAGGTCTCGGTAAAGCTTTCAGCAGATGAAATCACCGAATAACTTCCTGTATCTACGCTATTAAGACCAGCGTTCTCCTGCAAACTTATTGTGGCTGTATTATCTACCGACTCAGCATCTATGCTTTGTGGTTGCTGAAAACTGATAATTTCAGGGCGCTGTGATGGTGCTTGTGATGCACTAATACCATTAGAATTACCATTTTCTCGAGCACTAGTCACTCTAACTTGATCCAATGCTTCCTGTACATTCTGCTGGACTCTAAAAGCAGAGCCTCCAGCAAATCCTCTATCAGAGCTATAAAAGCTTAAATTCGTTTGCGGGTCAGGAAACCCCTGTGGATTAGATGCACCGTTAGAAGCTGTAGCACCAACCTGATTTACTACGTTGGCATTAGAAGATAGATTAGGCGAGAAGGTCAAACCTTCTGATACCTCACCACCTTGTGTATTCTCTGAATCTGATGCAAACATTGCTTGTGTCGCTTCTGTGCGCTCTGTAGATTCGTCAACTACATCCGCAGACTCATCAAAAGACTCGACAGACTCTTCTGCCGTAGGATCAGACTCTGTCTCTTCTTGAATTTCCTCTTGCTCTAGCGCCCGAATCTCAGCTTCAGCTTCAGCTTCGCGGGCACGAGCTGATGCCTCTCGGGCAACAGCTCTATCCTGTGCGGATGGCTCAGCAGGTGCAAGTGCAGCTTTTTGAACTAGCTCAGCTTCAGCAAGTTTTTCTTCTGGTGTATTTGCGCTAAAAGTAACTGAAACTTCACCATTTAGAATGTAGCGATTCCCATCAGGCCCTGTTGTGTATTCGTATTCAGGAGCCCCTGTAACGCTCCCACCAACAGCAGCATGAGCTTGCTCATGACGAATAACCTCAGCTTCTCTTTGCTTTAAGGATTCAAGCTCTTTAAGCTGTGCTTCATCAAGTACCTCACCTGTAATAGAAGTTTCAGTCGGCACACCTGAGAAACTTTCGTCTGCAGCCTCTTCTTCAATATTTTGCGGAGAGCCTGGGAAGTCTGCAGCAAGTGGGGTATCTTCAGTACCGGCACCTTGTAATCCACTGGGTGCCGTTAATATATTATCGACTTGAGAATCTGACCCCAAGGCTCCTTGTTCAGGATCTAAAAGCGTGCTATTTGCCGTGCCTGCGGATATATCAGTTTGTTGCTGCAATCGAGAATAGAGGGTGCCCTCACCTGTGCCCTGCTCACGAAGATTTGCAGGTGTTAAAGTCACCTTAACACCTGGTTCAACTGGATTAAAACGAGACGAGGCCAAATCAGATGACTGCTGATTTGGCTTATCAGAAATGGATGATGAATCTGGAACGGCATCAATTAGCTGTCCTGATTCCAACTCACCGTTTTTAAGCTGATCTAAACTCGAGCTTATAGAGCCAGAGCTTTTGGCGTTTAAACCTGTCGTGTTACTACTTAACATAAACCTTCACCAGTATTATGTTAACCCACACAAAGCCGAGCTTAACTTAAGCTCGAACATCCAAAAGAGTACCTAATGCATCGTCATAAGACTTCACAACTTTTGTTGATGCTTCAACTTGATTCTCAGCTTGCAACATATCAACACTTGTCTCAGCTAAATCAGCTAAGTCAACGTCAATTCGGAGTAAAT
>DJZY01000019.1:0-15068 GCA_002450655.1 Gammaproteobacteria bacterium UBA6940
ACAGGTACGTTGACAAACACCGAGATGGTTTCATAGTTAATAGGTCTTAACTTTTCAATCAGCTGATCAAACTTCTCACTCAGGTCGAAATTTCTTTCATAATCAAAAGTTTTTGCGATCATGATTTCATATAATGTCAAAGCCTTACCACCAACATTTATTCGTGTAAAAATTTCAGTTGCAATATCAATTGGTGCATTTTTTACTTGAATAATTGAATACTGGTAACTTTCTATTCTATTTTTATACGTATTAATTTTTCATGATATCTAGGTGGGAACGCAGCTAGAACGGTAAAATCACCTTTTAGCAAATCTAAAATACTAATACGTTCGTAGCTAATTTCTTCAGCGCCTTCTGGTTGAACAATGATTTCGTCTTCACAAGCATCTAAATTAATATATATTTTTGAAAATATCATCGCATTGTTTGCTGTCTTCGCGTTGAATGCTTAATCCAGTTAAACATGCATATAAACTCGTAAGTCGTTGCTGCCCATCTAAAACATAATCTATAGATTCTCCATTTTCTGGTTCTGGTAAAGAATGGTTCCCAATATTTCTAATGGAGCGCAGTCTCTCTTTTGTTTTCCAGAATATAAGAGTGCCAATTGGATACCCTTTGATAATACTGTCGATTAATCCAGCTGATTTTTGTAGAGTCCATACAAAGTCTCGTTGAAACTGAGGAATCTTAATTTGGCCTTTTTCTATTTCGGAAATGAGAGTTGTAAAAGTTCTAGTTTGTGGCTCTGGTAAGTTCATAATAATCTCTTTAATTTGTGTTTTTAATTCAATTTGTAGTAATTTTGATCTACAGAGCCCTATACTTCTTAAAGTTCTCTGCCTGCTCAAAAATCTCTTTATACACCTCATCTTTATCAACCGGTGGGTAGCCATGTGTAGCAAGCAGCATAATTAAACCAACTTTAAGTGATGCTTTTATATCATCCCGCTGGTTCCAATCAGTGTATTTGGCTTTATCATCAACTTCAGCCTTAACAGCTTGAGCAAGGGGAATCAGCTTTACTTCTGGGTAGGCAAAATCATATTTAATCGCAAGGTTTTTAAGGATGTCGTAGAAGGCTTTTTCTTCAAAATCGATGCCTAAATCTGCAAAAGAACCTTGTTCCTGCTTCATGGCATGCCACAGATTAATAATTTCATCGGAGAAATCTTCCAGCACATTGCTGACAAGAACATCATCTTCTTTGCGCTCATTATATTGATTGACCAAGTCCTGAAACTTCTTAGAAAAGTCCATGCCCTTCGCTTTGTTGACCTTTTTAAATTCAGAAATAGCCTTGGAGAGCATTTGCTGTAATAGCTTGGCTTTGGTGTTTGGCAGCTTTATTTTTTCAATTTTGGCTAGATAATCATCATCAAATATATCTGTTTGTGATACTTTGTCGTCACCAATTTTGAATATCTCTTCAACGCCATCAGCATGCAAGGCTTCTTGAATCATTTTGCGGACTTTGGCGTTCATTTGCGCTGTATCTGGTGCATCACCTTTAGTGAGCTTAAACAGAATAGAGCGCACAGCTAGGTAGAAATGGACATAATCTCGCTCAGCATCTGAAAGCGCTTCGCTGCCACTGCAAATATCATAAGCGGCTTTTAAGCGTTTGACTAAGTGCATAAACCGCTTTTCGACATCAAGAGTGACTTGCACATATTCAACAGCCTGGTTTAAACAGTGCAACTGCTCAAGTGGCGCACCAGTAAAGTAGGGCGTTGTATCGAATTTATGGAATATTTTTTTAAGCAAATCTAAATGATCTTTCACCACAATCACAGATTGCTGGATCTCTTCAATATTAAGCTGATCAGCCTTATTAAAATGCGCCAAAGCTAAATTCATTTGCTTTTTAATGCCGATGTAATCAATCACCAACCCTTTATCTTTGCCTTCAAACTTACGGTTGACACGTGAAATCGTTTGAATCAGGTTATGGCGTTTAATGGGTTTATCGATATAAATGGAATCCAGAAATGGCACATCAAAGCCTGTCAGCCACATATCTACCACAATGGCAATTTTAAAGTTTGATTTACCGATTTTAAATTGGCGATCAAGTTCTTTGCGATCTTCTTTTGTGCCAAGCATGTCGTACAGTGCTTTTTCATCATCTTTACCTCGCGTCATCACCATTTTAATGCGCTCAATTGGCTTGATCTCTTCTCGTTCTTTATCTGTCAAGCTTTCACCATCTGCGCAGTCTTTGATTTCAGACCACTCCGGCCGCAGGGCAATAATCTCCTGATAAAGCTGATATGCAATTTTACGGTTCGAGCTGACAAACATTGCCTTACCATTAATGGTGGCGCCTTCAGCAACTCGTGTTTCATAATGGCTGACAAAATCTGCTGCCAATGCTTTGATTCGATCTGGGTCGCCAAGGATAGCCCGAATATGCGCCATGGCTTTTTTGCTTTCATCAATTTGATAGTCATTAGCGCCATCCATGCTGCACTGATCATAGTAGTCTTCAATTTCTTTCAGCTTGGCATTATCTAAAATAACCCGAGCGGCACGGCCTTCATAGACAATGCGAACGGTAATATCATCCCGTACAGATTCTGTCATGGTGTAGCTATCAACTACATGACCAAATACATCTAAAGTTGCATCAATAGGCGTGCCTGTAAAACCGACATAAGTGGCATTTGGTAAAGAGTCGTGAAGGTACTTGGCAAAGCCATAGGTGCGTTTGACCCCATGTTCGGTGACTCGCACTTTTTGATCCAGATTCACCTGGCTGCGGTGAGCTTCATCAGAAATACAGATCACATTGGTGCGGTCAGTCAACAGCTCAATATCTTCAGAAAACTTGTGTATGGTTGTCAGGAAAACACCACCAGAATTGCGGCCTTTCAGTAATTCACGTAAATGCGCACGGCTGGCGACGCTCACAATGGTGTTGTCACCGATGTAATTTTTAGCATTGGTAAATTGCTTAGACAGCTGATCGTCCAAGTCGGTACGGTCGGTAATCAATACAATGGTCGGGCTGCCAAACTCAACACTTTTCATGAGTAATCGAGTTAAAAACAACATAGTAAAACTTTTACCACAACCAGTAGCCCCAAAATAAGTACCACCTTTACCATCACCATGAGGCTTTTGATGCTGCTTAATATTGTCGAAGAGCTTGGTTGCTGCATAATATTGTGGATAGCGGCAGAGAATCTTCACTTCAGCTTTGCCTGTGTCCGGCATATAGATAAAATGACGAATTACATCTTTTAAACGAGCTTTATCAAAAAGCCCTTGTACCATGGTGTGCAGTGAATTAATACCGTCTTGGCTGATGGTTTCATCGCCTGTTATTTTGCGCCATGTGTAGTAAAAATCATACGGGGCGAAAAACGACCCCATTTTATTATTGACACCATCACTAATGACACAAAAGGCATTAAAGACGAACAGGGCGGGAATATCTCGACGGTAGCGAGTGGTGAGCTGCACATAGGCATCAAATGATGTAGCTTCTTCCCGAATGGCGCTTTTAAACTCAAATACAACGAGCGGCAAGCCATTTATATAGAGAATGGCATCTGGTATGCGAATTTCACCAGTGGCCTTGCCTTCAATGGTGAGCTGACTCACGAGCTTGTAAATATTCTGGTCTTGCTGATTGCTGCGTCTGTATTCAGCTGGCTTTTCAGCTGCTATTTGATCTGCATGTGCAGAATAGGGGGCTTGACTTTCGCCAAGGGTTGATGTGCCTATGTGTTCTAAACTGCTGGCTTGATAATCTAATAGCTGGATATATAAATCTTTCTGAGTGTGATCTTCTCTTTTAAACAGAAAACCATCTGACAGCCATTTCATAAAGGTTTTATTGCTGTCATACAAATCAGCAGCGGGCAAGGTTTCAAGTTGCCGCACAATGGACTCTATTTCTGAAACCGTAATGCCTTCTTTTTGGTATTGTTGCGCTAGGTATGTTTTCAAATCATCTTGTATCAGCACTTGATGCTGAGCGCTACGTGCAATGAGTTCTCCCTTGGTGTGAGGCAAGCCTTGATTTGCAAGTAATTCTATAATGGCTTGTTCCAGCTGGCCTTCGGTAAACTTCATCTTCAATTCCTTTTTGTCCGCCTTTTACTGATGTTAGTTTATATCTTTCGCATTGTGCACTATTGGCGCTTTCTTTGCAGTGTGGCTTGGCTAAGGCTATGAAAAATGTCTAAATATCATCCGTTTTAGCGGGTTGCGCATAAAGTGCGCTTAAAGAATATGTGTGATTGAGGTTGCAAAATGTCCGGCGGCGTCTTAACATAGAGTTAAGTGGATTGGGAGTTGCCCGGTCGGCGTACAGGCTCTGGTGTGATCATCGGAGCTTTTCGCTTTCTAGCGCCTGTATTTTTGCTATCCCAATAACGATTCGCTTGCGCAGCCAGTGAGAGCCAGCAACTCACTATGGAAAACGCTTTAAGCCATAGCCTTCAAACCCCGTGCCCACACCTTTGCGCCCATTCTTTGTATAGAGTTTCTTTTTAAGTGTTTCGAAAGCCATATTTGGTTGATCTGGCCGTAA
This sequence comes from Gammaproteobacteria bacterium UBA6940, assembly GCA_002450655.1. GTDB lineage: Bacteria > Pseudomonadota > Gammaproteobacteria > Pseudomonadales > UBA6940 > UBA6940. The sequence continues at coordinate 4,547 of DJZY01000019.1, forward strand.
TACACTGAGTCCTATAGGTCTTGCCACAAGATCAGCTAATTGCAAGCCTGGCGAATTAGCCTTTTTATCAGCAAAAACTAAATTAAACTGGTACGGATTCTGGCTTTTGTCACAAATGCGACGAAATTCCAGCTCAAGGTCAATATCTTCCTTTTTACCTCTCATTTCTACCACAACCGGTGTTGGTAAATGCTGTTGCTGTTTCTCTTTTAAAAAGAAAAATAATCGTTCTAAACAGAAATTTAAGCTTAAATGATATGGGTTTTCTGGTTGTGAATATTTCTGTGCAAGCTTGTTCTTATCAATAACAACACTGATCACAATAAAGTTTTGTTCTTCAATGATTGCACCAAGTTTTGCCATAAATGCCAGTTTGGCAGATTTACTTTTAAATTTGAAACCGTTCTTTTCTTTACGGATATCATGCTCATGCAACACAATCATGTCGTGGCCAAAGTGCTCAAATTTAAATTCCGTAAAGGTAGGCACAACAGATTTGGCATAATACTTTTTATGAAAAATGCAGAAGGCAAGCACAAATACAGGGTATTCTGCATCAATGCTCGTTAAGCTGTGATCGCCACTTTCATCCACATAGACAATGTAATCACTCCATTGATCAGCACTCTCTGTCATGAGGACAACGCCTCCTGCACTTGTGCTTCAGCTTCAGGAATGCGAAGCTCGCCGGAGATGAGTTTAGGGAGAAGGGTTTCTCGTAGCTTAAGTATTTCCTTTATTTCTAATGCTGTTGCTTGTATTTTTTTAAAAAAAGAATTGATTACTTCATTGTATTTAAATAAAACATTCTCATTAGGCAATAGAACAGCTAGTTCATTTAAAACTTTCGTTGTCATGCTTGGAACAGCAGAGCCAACGTTCATTGAATTAAAATCTAATCTTTTTAAGTGGTAGTAAACGTATTTTGGATATAGATTTTTTTTTGGTATAGAATAAAACATTGTGTCTACAGTCCAAAAATCACCGTTCACATATAGTATATTGCTAAGCGTCCCTTTCCTTGGAATAAGTACTGACTCTCCTGTATATAATGATTTATTGACAAATCGCATCAATCCACCTGATCCATATACAGGAATGGTGCCATCTTCAAGACTTTTATGATCTTTACCGTACTTAATTTCTACAAGCTCGTTTAGCTTTATTTCTTCCCACCCCTCTGGCACCCATCCCATCTCTTCACTTAACACAAAACGATCAGGAAAGAGGGCTTGAATATCCTCAGGCAAACCTTTCGCCTGGCCTGATTGATGCAGCTGCGCCCGTTTATCCGCACGCTCTTGCAGCTCTTCAGGAATTGGATTGCCCGCTTTTAAGGCATTGTCGATGACTGGATCAAAATCCACAAACCAGCTTTTAAACATGGCTTGCGCCATAGATTCGAGGGTTTGGTTTATTTGGCGATTGAGTTCGATTTTGGAGTCGAGGGCTGATAATATATTTTCAATATAATTCTGGGTAGACAGCTCTAAGTTTTTAAACTCAAATTTGAGCAAATCCCTTATTTTCATATTGGGTTGTGCAGATGTACTAAACGCTATCGAGTTTATATGTTCTTTAAACTTATCAGATTGTAATACATAGTAAATAAATTTAGAATTAAACTTTTCTCTATTAATTCTTAATCTAATAAGACCATTGTTATATACTGATGATAAGCTTTTTTCAATATATTTATTTACACCTATTGATGCGCCAGTTCTTGCAATAAGAATATCATCTTTAATTAGTTGAAACTTTTGAAAATTATTAGCTGTTACTTCAGTGTAGCCCCATGAAAAAAATGGCTTGGACTGGGATATATCTTGAATTCTAAGGCATTTAATACCCGTATTATGTTCAACGATTGGTGCTCGTTTAATGGCATCAAGTCCAGTATTTGCTGATTCTACAGCATATTGAAGGGTTATAAACTCTTCATCACCAAAACTTGGTAGCTTTACAGCGGTGTAAGTAATTTTAATTCTAAAATCCTCATCAATATCATTCAAATCAATGATATCAACTTTCCAAGGCAAGTCACTGTCTTCAAAATCAGCTTGCAAGTTTGCAATTGTGTCAAAAGGAATAGTCTTGCCATAAGGGTCTTGCAAGGCTAAATCAAGATCAGAGTGAGTCTTTGCTGACCACTTGGCACGGCTGCCAAAAGCCCATTTAATAATGGATGGTTTTAAATGCTTGTTTAAAATCTGCCAGACTGTTGCAAGGTCATCTGCTGCAATATCAATTGTGGTATTCAAGGGTTAAACATCCTGTTTATTATTGGCTTGTAACTGTTTCAGAAGATATAGGGCTTGATCGTAAATGGCCTTTTTCTCGTTATAGGCATGGCTAGCACTATTATACATTGGGTATTCCTTATTGCTTTTCATAACCTAAAAGGGCCAAGTTGTCTTGAATAATGGCATCAAGCTCTTGTGATTGCTGCATCTGCTCAAACAGTGTGCTGCTGAGTTCTGCCATTTTAATTTCAAATGGAATACCATCATCTTCAAGATCAGCAGCGCCAACATATCGACCTGGTGTTAAGACAAAATCGTTGGTTTGTATCTCTTCAAGGGTTGCAGATTTACAGTAACCAGCTTTGTCTTCGTACTTATTATTGCTGCCGCAATCTGGCTCGCCGCGCCATGCATGGTAGGTGTCTGCAATCTGCTTAATATCATCAGTGGTTAATTCTTTGTGTACACGGCTAATCATGGTGCCCATATTGCGAGCATCTATAAACAGGGTTTCGCCTGTGCGGTCACGGAAGTTTTTCGCTTTATCTGCTTTTTTATTCTTCGTTAAAAACCACAAACACACAGGAATTTGTGTGGTGTAGAAAAGCTGGCCTGGCAGGGCGATCATGCAGTCCACATGGTCGTTTTCTATAATCTGTTGGCGAATTTTGCCTTCGCTATTGGTATTTGACGACATAGAACCATTGGCCAAGACAAAGCCTGCAACACCATTTTCAGACAGTTTACTCAGCATGTGCAAAATCCAAGCATAGTTGGCATTGCCTGTTGGTGGTACTTCATAGCCAGCCCAGCGAGGGTCGTCAACCAGTTCATGCTCTCCACGCCATTGTTTCTGGTTAAATGGTGGGTTTGCCATAATATAGTCGGCTTTTAAATCTGGATGCTGATCTTTGAAGAATGAATCGCCAGCCACTTCACCAAGATTGCCTGCAATACCACGAATGGCAAGGTTCATTTTTGCCAGTTTATAGGTGGTGCTAACGTTTTCTTGGCCATAAATAGACACATCTTTTTGGTTGCCATTATGACTTTGGGTGAATTTAATGGACTGCACAAACATACCGCCTGAACCACAACAAGGGTCGTAAATTTTGCCTTTGTATGGTTCAATCATTTCAGCAATCAGCGTTACAATTGATTTTGGCGTGTAGAACTCACCACCATTTTTGCCTTCATTGGCGGCAAACTTACCGAGAAAATACTCATACACACGGCCTACAAGGTCTTGTTCTGTAAGATCGCACTCGTTGGCGATAGTATCGATATTATTAATAGTGTCAATTAAGGCTGCAAGTTTGCTGCTATCAAGCCCTAGGCGTGAAAAGTAATTGTCTGGCAGGGCGCCTTGCAGTGATTTATTGTTCTTTTCAACGGTATGCAAGGCTGTGTCGATTTTTAAGGCAATATCATCCTGCTTGGCATGCTTTAAAATATAACTCCAGCGAGATTCTTCAGCTAAGTAAAACACATTATTCATCGTGTAGAACTCAACCATATCAACGTATGCTTCTTGACCTTCATTGATCATGATTTGGCGGCGTTCTTCAAACTTATCGCTAATGAATTTTAAGAAAATAAGGCTAAGTACAATATGCTTATATTCGGAAGATTCAACACTGCCACGAAGTTTATTGGCGCTATCCCAAAGGGTTTCCTCAAAGCCTTTAACGTTCGTTGCGTCTTTTTTTGCTGTTTTTGCTGTTTTTGTTGGTTTTTTGGCAGCTTTTGGCTTGGCAGTTGGTGATTTATCCACTATTAATTCCTTGTGTGCTTGGGGTGTTGGTTCTTGCAATTCTTTGTGAGCTTTATTGGCAACTATTTGAGTTTCACCTAAAAGACGTGCTTTTAAAACAGTTTTAAGGCCTTTTGTCGGGAATTGTGCTGCTGTGCAGGCGTCTTTGAGTTCTTCTTTTGTAGCAGATTCAAGCACGTGTTCAAGCTTTAAGCTTCTTTTGCTCATAATTGCTTCAATTAAAGCTTCTTTGCTGGCATTTTTACGTACCGCTAGTTCGTGCGATTGAGCGATAGAAAAGAGGGTGCTTTTTTGGAAGCATTCTAGACATTGGCGTTTCTTGATTCTTGGCATAGTGTTTAGTGTTGCGCTTTTTGGTGAGATCATAAATGATAAAAGGTCGGGGCTTTTATTGATGTTGCTTAGAGTATCATAATTATGGGTACGATGACTCTAAGCCCCGATAGGTTTTATAAAATTTGAACATAAAAGCAAATACCAATAGATATTTAATTAAGCACCAATAAGACCGATAATATATGCAAATACAACCATTATCGGCCTTAATCTAACATCTCCAACCAAAACCCACCCAAACCAGCTCAAATCTCTCGTAAAAAGTAGGGTATCTACGCTCCAGATTTCGTCAGATTTCACCTTAAAAATGCCTTGTATATGCCATCAAGCCTAGGTTTCAGTCGAAAATTGGCAAAATCCATGCAAATCCTAAATTTAGGAATCTGGCCAAATATCTGGGCTTCAGGCTTAAAATCTGGCTTAGTTTGGGTGTCTGAACCCAGGTTTATGCAAGCTGTGAAACCTCAAGTTTGAATTGAAAGCTGTTCTAAATGAAAATTTCAAAAGTATAAGATGTGCATTTTAAAAATTTTAAATTGATAATGATGTTTAACTTTTTAAAACTGAATATGCTGAGCTGAAATTTCAAATTTGATGCAAATTTTGGCTGGCTTGGAATTGGTCAGATTCAGGCCGATAAGTCCGGGTTTGATGAAATCTGAGGTTTAGGCTGGCTGGAACCACCATATTTAGGACTATAATCCCAAGGCCGATAATAACTCTTATCGGACATAAAAGGGTTTGATATAGGTACCCATCTCATTTTATACATTGCTCTTAGCTAACCACTCCTCTCTCTCAAACTCGTTAAACACCAAAAAAACCTTTATTTATAGGTTCAAATGATATGTATGTCATTTTGAGGCTTGTTTTAAAGGGTTTGAGTTAAAAATAATTATCTTTATACAGTATGAGCACTTTTAGCTATAAAACGAGTCTTAACTAGATACATAAGATAACGTATGATCTCATTTTGTTACTGATAGAAAGCTTAAATAAGCTACCCTTGTGCAAAGCTAAAATTAAGTGATTGATTTTATGGACTCTGGCAATTTGATTCTGTAATATGATTCTGATTTGCAAGCTATTTTGATAAAAACCTTATCTACATCATTATTTAAAGCGCGGATAAAAGACTTCTCTATGACTGGATTCTTCCAAAAGCTCCATAAAAGTGTCAAAGATGTTCAGATGAACCAGACACTTAGCCGTATACCACCAGCAAGAACTTGGTTTTCACATGTTGAAAATGACAAGCTTCGTCATTCGTATATACATGATGTTGAGCATTTTATACGTTTTGCTGATATCAAGAAGCTAAAAGATTTTCGTAATGTAACATCTGCTACGATTCATCGATATCGCTACCATTTACAAGAGACAGAAACGACATCGCAAAAAATATGGCAAAAACTAATAGTTTTGTCGGCACTTATGTCTGAATTCAAAAGACAAAAAGCCATAACCATTAATCCTTGTGATGCTGTTGTTTTCGTTCGTCCCGACGCCTATGTTGGTTCTTTAAATGAAGAGCTTGCCGAGCTCTTGTTGTGCGCTCCAAGTGAGACCTTATCAGGTATTCGGGATCGAGCTATCCTCGCAGTATTGCTTTACCATACAATCTCTCTTGAAGAAGTATCACGTTTGCGCATAAAAGACTTACGCCAGAAGCAAGGCATTCCACATTTTAGGCTGGTAAATGCTCAACGTGAAGTTCGTTATATTCCAATACACCCATCAACATTAAAGCTCATGTATATCTATAGAACCCTTGATGACCGTGTAGAAGATGACCGCTCTCCTCTCTTTAGAGCTTTAGACGAAACAGCTGATCACGACCAGGCGTTAGACCATACTCAACTCAAGGCTATGGTTGAGCGTTATGCGCTGAATGTTGGTATGCTGCATCTTGTGATCTGCCAGGGGTATAACTCTTTAAGAGCCATTAATGCACGCAAGGCTCTTGATAAGGCATCAGATATTAGCAATATTAAGAAACGTTTAGGGAGTAAGCATACAGGGCTGTTTAGGCTTTATGATCCTAAGCTATCTAACCCTAAGAATGGGCCTGTCTTTAATATCGAATTATAGTTTTTTCTTTTAAAGATCAGGCTCTAATGGATTTGTAGCCTTACCAATATTGTCAACGATTTTCCAAACTTTGCTTTCTTTTGGGAAAATAGTATCAATAAAGCTTGATTGGTTGCTTGAAAGGTATTGCAACTGTTCAGATAGGTATTCGTTGAGAAATGACTCTACTCGAGTCGATGATGTCCAATCACGCATATACCAAGTATTAAAACGACGTTCATTAATTTCAGAGCGGCTTGAAAAAAGCACTTCATGACGAGGATCTTTGCTAATGTTTGTCCAAAGGGCGTCTACTTGTTCTTTTTTGCCTTCAAAATACTGAACAAACATATTGTTAGCAAAGTATAGATAGCCAGTAATGTAGTGTTTAGCATTTTGCTCTTGAGCAAAGGAAATCATGTCTTGAATATCAAGTTCGCTTTCAAAACCTCTATTTTGACTTAAGTAAATAACTGCTTGCATTCTTATCTCCGCACGAGTCAAAAAACTCCACTTCTGTAAGCTGCAATAACAAAGACATAGTATCTGTAAAAGCGAACATAAATGGTTGAGTCATATTTTTTTATAGTAAACGCTGATTATAGACCTGGCAATTGAAACGTTCACAAATGTGAATGTTTTGGTTAAATTATGTTCAGCATGAATGTAAAGATCGCCCAAAGCACATACAAATAAGTCTAGTCATAAAAACGAGATAAAAGCTTGCATATTGCCTCGCACTGCTCTTGGTCAATCTCATCAAAGTGAGCTTCGTAGTCTGAATCAATATCAAGTACAGCTACAACTTCGGTCTTGCTATTGAACACAGGTACAACAAGTTCAGATACAGTGGATGAGGAACAGGCAATATGATCAGAATGCTTATTGACATCCTTGATGACCAACGTTGATTTTGTGCGTGCAGACTCACCGCAAATACCTCTGTGAAAAGGAATTCGAAGGCAGCCATGCCCGCCTTGATATGGGCCAACAGTTAATAGCTCAGGCGCAGTTGTTCGATAAAAGCCTGTCCAATGAAAACCTGGCATGCCATTGTGAAGCTCGCAGACCACTGTCGCTAAAGCAGCAATTTCATCTGTCTCACCATCAAGCAAAGCCCTGATATGAGTGAGAAGCACTGTATATTTTTCTTGTTTTTCTTCTTTAGTGAGTGAAGTTTTCAGTGTCATTATTTTTCGCCATCCTTTATATATAAAAACTTGTCCAAGTATGAAGAAAGCTTGAAATCAAAGCAATGACTGTTATAGCTGTACAACGCCGTTTTGCGATCACACCTTTTAGATAGAATCATTTTTCAAGAAATAATAGAGAAATCAGCGCTTTAGTATTGCTTATTAGTTATAACAAGTTGAATTCGACAGGACGACGCTGTAAAAGAAGTAATATATAGTGCCCAATTAATGAATTTATTAGCATTTACGCTTAAAATATTGAAATGGCATTATTTGTTTCGCTCTGGCAATTGTTAATGACGAGTTACAATGTTAGAACCATACATATATATAACTCTTGAACTAAGTCAGTATTATTCGAATTAACAAGTAGTTATTAAAGGCTGGTATGGCTATTTCAAAGGGTTACTGATTTTAATTCACAACGATTTGTATCCACATAAATCACAGTGTTTAACATTTCTGACTCAGATTGTTACAGAAACCCCCTACTTTACGGATCAGCCATTCCTTACAATGAACCCAATGGTTAAGTAAATCTCAACCAAACAAATTTACGGGAGAACCCAAACAGTGTTCGAAAACTTTGAAGAGGCAGTACAACTTCATTTGTTAACCGATACAGAAGAGCATAAAGACTCTAACAGAGTCATTATTACGGCTTTATCCCTGTACTTCATCATTAAAGAAAGTAACGAGCCTGAAAAGTCTTACGAAGAGTATGAACTAGAAGCATTACTTGACACTAAAAATGAGGAGCTTCGAAAGTTGGTTATGCCGGTTGTAACGCATTTATATACGCACAACCATTTGGTTGACCTCGAAGTCATTAAAAAACTAATCACAGACATTAAGCTTGTGACAGTACTTGAAAACTGCCTAGGCAGTGACGAGTTCTAATAATAACAACAATGGGATTAATAATAATAAAAACCCAAGAAGAATATAACCTTACTAGCAACAACAGGAGCATACGATGAGCGTTCAATTATTGACAGATCAAGATTGGAATGAAAGCCGAATCATGAGTGGCGACGGCAAAATCACTGGCGCTGCAGACGGACACCTTACAGAAGACGAGTATGTACACTCCGTACAGGAAGCTACATCTGGTGCAGTAACTGAAGAAGATGCTCGTAATTATTTCCGTGAAATGACTGCAAACAAAGAGTTTGCTGAAGGTGAACAGCCATATTTAACAGCTGGCGACCTTGGTGGTATGAAAGGTGAAATCCTTGACCAAATGAAGTCTTTCAACAAGTCAATTGGTGAAAGCGGTTCTTTATTCGGTGCAGAAGGTACTGAAGAAGAGAAAAAAGCTGTATTTGATAAAATGGACATCAATAACGATGGTGATGTAGATAAGAACGAGTTTATCTCTTACATTAAGAATAATGCCCTTAACGGTGCTCAACTATCCGATCAGCAAATCGGTGAGATGTTTGATACGCTTGCTGCAAGCGGCAATGGTGATGACTCTAAAGTATCCTTCGATGAGTTCGATAAGTATGCTGAGTCTATGCAACAGTTCCTCAATGACGCTGCTGCGACGCCAATGAGCGACATGGAAAAGATCACTAAGATGTTTGAACGTCTTATGTTCCAGCTTATGACTGGTTCTGGCGGTCAAGGTAACTTATTCTAATCAATGCTTTGAGCATCAATTAGACTTAAGCGTCCTTAAAAAGCGAGCTGTAAAGCTCGCTTTTTTTATGTCTTAACAAAAGTAACAGTTAACATACCAAAATCTCAAGCCGTTATAAGTAATAGATTTAATCGGATTTATTAAATTGAAGAGTCTTGATATAATAAGGCTTCAAAAAACTATTTGTTTTAAGTAGATCTAACAATAATAAAGTCGGGAGCCTTTGTTGCCTTAGATCTGGACAAATAGTCATACAGTTGGGTACAGATGACTTTAATGAAGCCAAACATGCCCTACCCCAAATAATGCCATCACCATGGTGTTATGTATTAATCAATAAGAAGGTTAGCTATGTCTCTAGATCTTTCTCAAGACGCTATGGATGCTCTAAATCAGCAGCTATCTGAAGCATCAGCTCGTGATGTAATTACTCACGCTCTTCAAAACTTTGGCGATAATGTTGCAATTTCCTTTAGTGGCGCTGAAGATGTTGTTTTGATTGACCTTGCTGCTAAAGCAGGTCTTAATTTCCGCGTATTCACACTGGATACTGGCCGTCTTCACCCAGAAACTTACGATTACCTTGAGCGTGTTCGTAAGCACTATGGTGTAAAAATCGAAGTATGCACACCAAATGGCGAAGCTTTAAGCGAATTCGTCTCAGAGAAAGGTCTCTTTAGTTTCTATGAAGATGGTCATAAAGAGTGTTGCCAAGTTCGTAAAGTAGCACCTCTACGTGCAAAACTTCAAACTCTAGATGCTTGGATTACTGGCCAGCGCAAAGATCAAAGCCCTGGTACTCGTACTGAAATTCCAACAATCCAAAACGACACGTTCTTTGGCTCTGAAGACAATACGCTTGTGAAGTACAACCCGCTTGCAGCTTGGAGCTCTGAGCGTGTTTGGGCATATATTCGTGCAAACGAAGTGCCATACAATGAGCTTCATGAAAAAGGCTTTACATCTATTGGTTGTCAGCCATGCACTCGCCCAGTACTACCAAACCAACACGAGCGCGAAGGCCGCTGGTGGTGGGAAGACGCAACTAAGAAAGAATGCGGTCTTCATGTTATCAACATCGATGACAAGTAAGTAAAAATTTAAATTTATTTTTACGCTTAAAAGCCCCATTAACTAGTAACAGCTATCAGTTAATGGGGCTTTTTAATTTCTAAGATCTTAAATGCATAAAAACATTCAAAAAAGTGTTGACATGCTTCTAAGGATACGTATAATTGTCTTCACCGACAGCGGAGAGGTG
>DJZY01000019.1:15465-15683 GCA_002450655.1 Gammaproteobacteria bacterium UBA6940
CTCTCCGCCATTTCTTCTTAGCTAATTCTAGCAATCTAATTTCTTAAAAAAGCTCTTATCAATATCTTTTTTCTCAAATTGTACTCTTTACTTCTTTATACACTTATTACATGCAGTCAATTGATTTTATTTAATTAATTTTTATTTTCATCAAAAAAAGTGTTGACATATCTTTTAAAATCCATATAATCATTTTCACCGACAGCGGAGAGGTGGCT
>DJZY01000019.1:16077-16292 GCA_002450655.1 Gammaproteobacteria bacterium UBA6940
CTCTCCGCCATTTCTTCTTAGCTAGTTCTAGCAATCTAATTTCTTAAAAAGCTCTTATCAATATCTTTTTTCTCAAATTGTATTCTTTACTTCTTTATACCCTTATTACATGCAGTCAATTGATTTCACTTAATTATTTTTTCATTTTTGCCCAAAATAGTATTGACACACCTGTTTAAATCCGTATAATCGTCTTCACCGACAGCGGAGAGGTG
>DJZY01000019.1:16675-29329 GCA_002450655.1 Gammaproteobacteria bacterium UBA6940
CACCCTCTCCGCCATTTCTTCTTATTCCAATCGCTTGTTTCTTCACGAAAACTTATCAAATACTCTTTTAAAGTACCTTATATAATTGATTTAAATCACATTTGATTATCTTTGAATCTATTCACACCTTATTCTCTTGTTTTTTAATGTCTTTACTTTAAAATATGTGATAAGGGGTAGAAAACATTTTGAACTACAACATCTTTATCTAAGGAGCTTAAGATGAACAGAGAATCGTTACAGACTTACGAAAGGTCAAGTGCGAGCTCAGTCATATCAACAAACAAAGTACTTAAAAATACCTACATGCTTCTAGGCATGACTTTGGCATTCAGTGCACTTTGTTCTTATGTGGCAATTGCTATGAACATGCCGATGTTCAATGTTTGGATTACTATAGGTGTTTACTTTGGTCTTTTATTCCTCGTGAATAAGACTGCAGAATCTGCAGCTGGTATTTTATCTGTATTTGCACTTACAGGCTGGTTAGGTCTTACAACTGGACCTATTCTTAACCTTTATATGGCAGCAACAGGTGGTTCAGACATCGTTACTCTTGCCCTTGGCGGTACAGCAGCGATCTTCCTAGGTCTTTCAGCATTCGCTCTAACAACGAAAAAAGACTATGGCTTCATGGCTAAATTCGTTGTTGTTGGTATGATCGTGGCATTTGTTTGTGCTATCGCAAACATCTTCCTTGCAATCCCAGCCCTTGGTCTTGCAATCAGTGCTGCATTCATGGTGCTTTCTTCTGCAGTTATTCTTATGCAAACGAGTGCTATTGTGAATGGCGGTGAGACAAACTATATTATGGCAACGGTGACGCTATTTGTGTCTATCTATAATATCTTTATGAGTTTGTTAAACCTACTAAGTGCTTTTGATGACTAATCTACATACAAAATCTGAAAAAACACCTGCTCAAAGCCTTGGGATAGCAATATCTCAGGGCTTTGAGCTTTTTAAAAATCCACAAAACCCTGTTCATATCCAATTAAAACGTTTATGCAGTGCATTTAATCTTAATGCAGTACCAGTAAAGCTATTTCTTCGAGGTGAGGCGATTGAATTGCTGCAAAAAAAAGATGTCGTGCAGTTGTTTGAAGACCACTTCGGCCTTCAAGTAAGCCTCTACGCATGCAGTACAGCATTGGATCTCTATCAAGACAAAAACAGTCCTGCACTCAGTGCACAGTTCGCAATTGCTGGTCTTGGCTTTTGGGTTGAAGAAACTGTCACACACCCTACTTTAGATTTTTCAACACCAACACTAATGCCACGCATTATAATTGCCACAGCTTCACCTGAATCAGCGCTCTTTGAAGAACAACTCGACTTAGCCTTGGCAACTGCAGCTTTTGATTTTGAGCCTAAACTTTTATTGCAAGGTAAGGCTAATGACATTTTAACTGATGCATTTACTGATACTTCCATAGGTAAAAAAATGGCATCAGCTGAGATGTATGGCGTCGAATCAATCCTTTCTTACGAACATAACCATAGTGTTCTATTGGAAGCTATCGCTCATGAGAAAGATCAATGCCGTATTTTTGAAGTTGAAGCAACACCTTCTACCAAGCTAGGTTTGCAGCGCTTACTTGATCTAGAGCAGGAAACGCTCTATGCCTGTGATCGCTTTATATGCCTTTAATGCACTCTTCAAATCTTTCCTAAAGTAGTACAAGGACTTTGAGTTTCTATGCTAGACCCTCGAGATAATCACCATGACTCATTGCAAGAGCCTTGGTCTCAAGACAATACGCAAGCACTCGCATCAACAATGAATATTGCTTGGACAAATGAGTTACAGGCTTGGGTAAATGCAACGAGAGCGTTTTACATGGAATTTGATCACTCGCCAAACACACGGGTTTTGATCAAATACCTTAAAACACATGTAAGTGTAGATATCACAAGCATGACGTTGCAAATACATCTTTCCGGAAATCCAGCGCTGATTTTGGCGCAACTTGCAGGTATTCCAAAACCAAAACAGTGCTTTTAAGCACTGTTTTTTACGTGAATTTTCTGGCCAAAGCTAGAATGAGCGCTTGATTTCGCCAAGGTGGTCCCCATAAAAGTAATACGTTTTACGTAAAATATGAAGTTGACCAATTTGAAATCGAGGAGGTTTTGCGGTGTACCCAGCGAATCCTAAGGCGCTATGTAGCCTTTGCGTCAGTTTATTATTTCTTTCCCTTCCATCTTATGCAGCCTTACCATTTTTTGGTAAAAATGACAGTGCCAAACCAACCTTGGCACCAATGATTCAGGAAGTGAGCCCTGCTGTTGTCAATATTTCCGTGCAGGCAAAGTCAAAAGTGATCAATAATCCACTTTTAAATGACCCTTTCTTTAGACACTTCTTTAATTTACCTCAACAGCAATCACCACAATCGAGACAACGCACACAAGCTGCAGGCTCTGGTGTGATTGTTGATGCAGACGAAGGTATTATCGTCACGAATCACCATGTTGTTGAAGATGCTGAAGAGATTATTGTGCAGTTTTCTGATGGCGACTCTGTAAAAGCAACCCTAGTAGGCTCAGACCCAGAAGTGGATATCGCCGTTTTACGAGTTGAGGACAAAGAAGCAACCAAAGCTCGTGGCGAGATTCCAATAGCAAACTCAGATGACATTCTTGTGGGTGATTTTGTCGTTGCTGTAGGCAACCCATTTGGCCTTGGTCAAACAGTAACAACAGGGGTTGTGAGCGCTCTAGGCCGTTCAGGTCTCGGTATTGAAGGCTATGAAAACTTTATTCAAACAGATGCCTCTATTAACCCTGGTAACTCTGGTGGTGCACTTGTAGACCTTAACGGTCATCTTGTAGGGATCAATACTGCAATACTGGCCCCATCTGGTGGCAATGTAGGGATTGGCTTTGCAATTCCTGCCAATATGATGGAATCAAGTCTATCCCAGATTCTTGAGCATGGAGAAGTCAAGCGTGGCAAGATTGGTGTGCTTATTCAAGATTTAACCCCAGAGCTTGCTCAAGCATTTGACTTGGAACGCAGTCAGCGTGGTGTTCTTGTAGCACAAGTCATGAAAGGCTCAGCTGCAGAAAATGCAGGTCTTACTGCAGGTGACATCATTACTGGTGTTAATGGCAAAGCCACGGAAACTGCATCCATGCTGCGTAATGCAATTGGACTTCGCTCCATTGGCGATACCGTTAAAGTAAGCTATTTACGTGATGGTCAAGTTAAAAATACGCAGATAACCATTGCTGGTGATGAGGAGACAGAAGCTGCTCAAACGAAGAAAACCTCTGATGCGCTTGATGAACGCCTAGAGGGTTTACAGCTTGGTGAAATTGATAATAAATTGGTGATTCAAGGTATAGAACAAGGCTCAGCGGCTTACTACACGGGCTTACAAGTTGGCGATGTTATTGTCAGCGTCAACCGACATGATGTCTCCAAACTTGCTGATATGAAAAAAGCACTTCAGCAAAAAGGCAATTTATTATTGAGAGTGATTCGCGATGAGATGCCACTGTATATTGTTATACAGTAATCAAACACCAATAAGAAAGGCGCTGAAAAGCGCCTTTTTTATTGGTGTTCAGAAATATGCAGACTTACTTGTCGTACATACCTGATGCTTTAAAGGCACCATGAAGCGTACCTAAAACCACACCTGTAAATGCAGCTGCTGCTACAAGCCATACACCAATCTTAGCCGGCTTAGAAGCACCATTATACCAAATCTTAGCTTTAGACCACTTTGTTGGGTTTTCTGGAACTTCACGATTATCACGTCTTGTCGCTGATTCAAGTTGTGATGGCGTGGCTGGAGTTGCTGTATAGTTGCTAGAGCTTGGAACAATAGGATTACCGCCCCTGTCCATTTCACCTGCAAGGATTTTTCTATCGTCTGTACCTAGGTTGATACCACCACCAGCTCCATAACCCATTTCATTAATACCCATAATTTTCCCCTCATTTTATATATGCTTTAATTTGAATCTATACCTTTAAAAGTGCCAGTAGCAGCTAAGACGCCACAAACAATTGCAACCATGACACCAGCAAAAAGCAGGCTACGAACAGCACCCGAACCAACATAATCGCTTAACCTAAAATTATTATTTCGATACCTTATTGGCGACAAATATCTAGTTTCAGTCTGTCTAGGTGCACGAAAGTCTGGGGACGTTGCTACAACTTCTCTAGGATTGTAAATTGGTCGAGGTTGCTGGATTGGCGTAAAATCATTGCCGCTGAAACCTCTGGTGCCTCCATTTATATATAAATTATCAGGATCTGAGAAATTAGCGACTCTTACCCCACCAGTTACATTTGCCATTAATGAGCTCTCTTTTTTGAATTATTAAGTGAAGATGGGCTGTAATTTATAGAAAAAACGATGTCGTATTAATATTTTGTTACAGACAAAAATAGAAATGAAGCAAAAAGGTTATTAATTAACCATCTATTCTATAAGGCAGAAGAAGTTATGCTCTCAACATAAGCATAAAAAGAATAAGAGCTGATTAAATATCAATCAGCTCTTTCTATATAGGCGGGTTTCACTGTATTTAAGAGTTCTTGAAAGGCTTGAGTTGGCATTGCAGCAGGCTTGGTTAATATAAGATCAATCTCCATGTCTTTAGCTAAACCTGCAAGGGTGTTCAATAAAGCCTTCATTTGAGGTTTGTCATCAGTAATAATCGCAGACGCAATACTCAGCTGAGAAAAGAAATTGTATTGCAAGATTTCAAAGCTTCTTGCATCCATCCCCCAATTAAACAGAGATACTTCACAGCCATAGCTTTTCACCTCACGACAGAAGTCAGCCAGTGATTCAAGTTCAGGGAGATGTTGGTTATCGAAGCAAAAATGCAATTTTTTCTGTCGGGGCAAGCTAGCCATACGGGAATAGAGTTTTTCGAAAAACTGATTGTGCTCAATAATATTTGATTTAAGAGTAACAAATACAGTTTCAACCTCTGTATGAATCATAAGCTCCGAAGCTTGATCAATAAGCCACTGGTCTAATAAATAGCCCTTCCCGCTTTGGAAAATAAGGTTAATCAGCTCATCTTCCCCATTGGGTATAAGATGTAAAAACTCTTGCTGGCCTTCAACTGATTTAATGATATTTTTTTGAACCTGAATGCGCTCTGATAGGCTTTCGATATCAACCTGGTTAATCCATGACAGCATGTTTTGACGTTTTTGTTCTTCTTCAAGATCATGAGGGTTAGCCATATAGACATTATCGATCACTGAAAAATGTGGGTTTTGATTTTGGCTGGCCTGAAGTGCCGCTTTTATTAAATAGTGGCTGCTCATGTCCGATGTTGTACTGTCAATATAACCAAAACTAGGAGTAAGCTTTACTGTATTGACGCCAAGTTTGATGCTCGAAAGCGCTGATTCTAAACTTGTAATAAAAGGGCGAATCATTTTTTGCAGGCGAGTGCTCATAACAATGTCTTGTTCGTCATCATGATTTAGGTCTAATACAACAAAGTAAAAATGATTTTCTTGTGATCGAGCAAGAAAATCTAAATCAAAATCGGATTGATTTTTAAGCCATTCACTTTGATGCTCAGTAAGCTGATGAGCAATTTTAGCAAGGCATTGATTCAGTGCTTCCGAGCCATGTATTGATTCGATATGTGCTAATTCTTTAATATGCAGCGCAAATAAACTAAATGGTTTATGCTGAGAAACAAGGTTATTAACTTGGTTTTCAAGGTCCGCAGGCACTAAAAAACCAGTAATTTGATCTCGAAGCAAACCATTACGAATCTTATCGTAAATACGATAAAACTGGTTTTCAATGCCTTTTGGCATAAACGGCAGTAAACTTTCATTAATAAGTCGTGTTGTTGGGATTGAAAGTAAATCCAACATAGCCTGTTGCGTGTACTCACCAATGCTGACAAAGCTATGGTTTACAAGTAAAAAAACTGACTGATCTGGTGATATCCAAGCAACTTGTACATATGTTTTGTCGCGTTCCATATGGGGGCAGTGCAACCATTGACCAGCCTCTACCATTTCTAGCTTTTTAAGCAGGTAATGATCTTTTGCGATCTTTTTATCATCTTGATATGTATACCAATGACTCGGAGGAACAAGTTGAAGCAGTTTATTTTCATGACCATTAAAGATATCCGTCATCAACTCTTGCCACTGCTCCAAACTATCACTGGAAGTTTGCACTTCAGTCAAACCCTGCTGAATGAAAGCCATAATAGCATTCATTTGATTTTTTAAATCGTCAAATAAACCTGTTTGCGACTTCGTGACAAGTGACACAACATCAAAAAGCATTCGGGTTTTTTCTGTGGCCAAGGTGTATTCTTCAGATTTATCATCTCTAATGCTTAAAAAAGCCAAATATTCAGCCCAGCCCATGCGCATTAATTGTTCAAGCCAGCGAGGAATCAGTTTATCTGGGTTTAAAAAGGTGCTGAGATACTGCTGCACCCTATTTCGCTTTTCTTGCGTGTGCAGTCTTGTCATACAGGCGTCTATAAGGCGTTTTTTATTTTTTAATCGAATATCAGTAATTTGTTTTTCAATACCGTTAAGTGTGTGGTTCATTTGCTGAACTGCAGTAGTAAGACCAGATTCCTGCCCATCAATGACCAGTAAAGTTTCATGTTTATGTTGATAGACAAGATCAAGAGCCATTAAAATGTTTTTCTTATGGCGCCCAACCCAAACCATTGGCTCATAGGCAATGGTTTGCAACTGAAAAACCATGTTTTTTAAATCAGACTTTGTATAGAAGTCTCGACCACGTTGCAGGTAATCTGCAGCAACAAGAGCCCTAAACTGATTAATAATGTTTTTAATGTCATCAATTAAAAAATCATTGTTTTGAATGTCATCAAAAAAAGTATCAACAAGCTCAATAGCATTAACATCAGAAGGTGAAAGCTTTACTTCAAGCTTTTGAGCGACTTGTTGTAAATATTTAAGCAAGGTGGTATTTAAGGTCGCTTTAGATTGAATTGCATCACTATTACCTGATGAAATAGTGTCAGCAAAAAGCTCGTATAATGTTTTGATAACTGATTCAGATGCCCAAGACTGTTTCACATTAAAACTTTGAGCAAGAGATTCTGTCATTTGGCTTAATTGGGCGCCAAGCTGGTCTATACCAACCCTAGGCACAGATTGATGCACAGGATTAGAAGCAGTATGCGTATCTTTATTGAGCCCTTTCAATAATGCTCGCACTTTATGAAGTGACTCATTTGCTGATGCAAGACCTGTTTGATAATCAAATGCTGTAGAGCTTGGCACTAACCCTGGAATTGGCTCTTGATTATCATCCTCTGATTCCGACGATACTTTTTGCGGAGAAGCATATTTTTTCATCTCCTCTTCGCTCATTCGCGTCGTAGATGGGCCACGAATAGAGCGACTACTTGAAGACTGGCCAGCCTGGGAATGCTGTTGAGCTCTAGGAACATACCCATGCTTTTCAAGCACTTTATTCAGGGCCTCTAAAAACTCTTTAAAAGTATCACCTGTAATTGCAGCAAAAGTTTCTAAGGCGGCTCGCTGACTTGTTTGATCGAATCCCTGTCCAATTAACTGCTGCTGCAGCAATTGTGCAAAACCTCTTGGTAACATTGGCATTTCTTCAGGTTTGGCATATTGTGTTTTAAGTCGCTCAATAACGGGTAGCAATACGTCTTGAACCTGATTCTCAATACGCTGAGCTGTGGCTTTAATGGCAACCCATTGGTCAAACTCATCAGTCTCAACCAAACTTAACTCGCCCAGTGAAGATGTGCTTCGAGTAGATTCAATTGTTTTTTGCGTAATGGCTTCTAGGATTTTATCTCGGAGTAAATGCTGCAAATCGTAAGGAAGCTCAGTTTTTTGACGTATAGCTGAGCTTAACGAGAACAGTTTTTGAACCTGGTGAGCTTGGGTGGCTTTTTCCGCATAATTCATTAACCGTTCTGGTAATTGATTGTAGAAACGGCGTACTCCGGGCATAAGCACATTTTGGCATGTTGCAACAATGTCATGAGCAAGTAAGCGCTGACGGCTTTGAGCAGTCGCATCTTTCTTATCAGCTTGAGTTGATACATTAACAGGAAGCGTTTGGCCTAGATTCTCAAATAACAACGGTGGCAAACCCTCAGCCACATAAACACCAAAGAAAGTATCATAGGCTCGTCTTATTTCAACTTGAAGTTCGTAAGTAGCACCACTAAGGTGACACACTAAACGAGCAGCAGGATGCTCAAGATTTTTAATCTTTTGATTGATCGAGCCAATGACTTCTGGTGATGAGTTAACCAGCATACCTTGATGACAAAAATTCATTAAAGTGACTTCCAGCACAAGGTCCTCGAATTCGAGTCGTGCAGGTGATAGACAGCCATAACGCTGGTGTTTTCGTCTAGAAGCTATTTTGGACATGGACGCCTTATAATTCCTCAATGCTGCTTTGCATCATCGTTATTCTTCTTTGAGAATAGTTGATGTGATAGTAGTTTGCTGTATTTGTGTCTTTTATCAGTTAAAACGCCTAAAAAAATAATTAATAGCTCGGTATTTCTACATCTTGAAATAAACCTTCCAGTTCAGAGCGAGTATTTCGGCTAATTGCCTCCTCGACTAACTCTTTCGTTAAATGTGGCGCAAACTTTTGTAAGAAATCGAACATATAGCCACGCAGGAAGGTGCCACGCCTAAAACCAATTTTAGTAATACTTGGCTCAAATAAGTGAGAAGCATCTAAGCGTACAAGATTTGAATCAACCTCTTCGTCGTAGGCCATTGTTGCGATAATCCCAACACCAAGCCCCAAGCGTACATAAGTTTTAATAACATCAGCATCAGCTGCTGTGAAAACAACTTTTGGCGTTAATCCATGATTAACAAATGCATCATCTAACTTAGAACGGCCAGTGAACCCAAAAACATATGTAACCAATGGAAATGCAGCGAGTTTTTCAAGGGTTAACGGTGATTGAGTCAGTGGGTGTCCTTTAGGCACGATAACTGAGCGGTTCCAGGCATAGCAAGGCATCATGATTAAGTCGCCAAACAGCTCCATAGCTTCAGTCGCAATAGCAAAGTCAACTGTGCCATCTGCTGCCATTTCAGAGATTTGAATCGGTGTGCCTTGATGCATATGCAACGACACATCTGGGTAATCATCTATAAAACGCTGAATCACAGGTGGAAGCACATATCGAGCTTGCGTGTGAGTTGTTGCAATCGAAAGGCTGCCTTTATGTTCATCATTATATTCTTGAGCAACTTGTTTGATACTTTCGACTTTTCGAAGGATGTCACCAACAATTTGCAAAATAGCTTCACCTGCAGGTGTGACGCGAGTTAAATGCTTACCACTACGAGAAAAGATCTCAACGCCTAGTTCATCTTCAAGTAAACGAATTTGCTTACTGATCCCTGGTTGCGATGTATAGAGGCTTTGCGCTGTGACAGAGACGTTCAAATCATGCCTTGCGACTTCCCATATATAACGAAGCTGTTGTAATTTCATCTGTAAAATCGTCCCCTTATTCCTTTTTGGAATAACCCTAGACAAAATAAGTCTTTGGATGTTTCTCAACGCCAAGCTACTATTCGAAATACATCAGGATGCTGGCCCAGCGATCTTAGTGGAGAATTGGCACGGCCAATCCTAAAATAACTTAAATATCAATAGACAACGACTTTAGGCACGTTGCCTAGATAGCAGTTTAGACAAAATATTCAAAAAGGCTAATATGATTACATTAATTCTTGCAGGAGCATTCATCGGATTCATTGTTGGAGTGACAGGTGTTGGTGGTGGATCCCTGATGACACCTTTCCTTTTGTGGATTGGCACCCCTGCAAATGTCGCAGTCGGGACTGACCTGCTTTATGCTGCTATGACAAAATCAAGTGGAATTATAGCTCATCATCGACAAAACCATGTACGCTGGAAAGCAGTTTTGATGATGGCTTCGACCAGTATCCCAGGCAGTATGATTACACTCTACATTTTGCAAACTCATTTTCCTGAGTCGCATATGTATGAGTCCATGATCAAATTAAGCCTTGGCATTATGCTGCTTGCAACTGGCCTTCTTCTTGGATTCCAAACATTCTTTAAAAAAGCCAAACCTGAAGCAGAAGTTCATGCACCTATTCCATCTGCAAGTTATATCAAACTCGCTTTTGTTGGCTTACCGCTTGGAGTTTTAGTGACTTTAAGCTCAGTTGGTGCAGGTGTTGTTGGTACAATGCTTCTGATGCTTCTTTTGCCGCAAATTAAAGGCACAGAAATTGTTGGAACGGATTTGGCTCATGCAGTACCTCTGACGTTTGTTGCAGGTATTGGCCATTACTTTATGCTGGGCAATCTTGACTGGGAATTACTAGGCTGCTTACTCCTTGGCTCTATTCCTGCAGTTTACCTTGGTAGCATGTGGAGCAAACATATTCCTGAGCGAGTGTTACGTGTTTCTCTTTCAATATGTTTAATTATGATCGGCGGTATGTACTGCATCAAATCAGCTGGTGCAGTCTTTTAAATACGCGCAAATACCTCTTCGGCATATTTCATACAAACATGCTGTTGTTCTTTTGTTCTTCAAAAGTCACAGCATGTTACACCTGCCTCACTTCAAATTACCAAATCTCATCACTATAAGAATCTTTCCATCAATTCAAACACATATACTAGGCTTATTCATAACAAGACAGAGACGGTATATATATGACTGAGATTAATAGCACATCAACTTCAAATGCTGAAAAACTCGTTTACACAGGTGAAATCGCAGTCGCTCAAGATGAATATTATATTCGTCTCGCTGAAGAAAATGATGAGATGACCCGTCACGAAAAGAAAAAGAAAATTGGGCTCGATCTCAATATGATCTTGCTTCTGCTTCGTGCTGTTCTTATGGACGGGGATGGCGATATTGGAGAAGCGACTAAGCGTTTATTGGTAGGCCTCCTTAAAATGTTTACCAAAGCAAACATGGAAACCACGAGTCAAAATGTCACTGATAAGCTAGGTTTAGCTGATCTTATTGGTGAAGAAGATGGCCCTTTAAAAGAAAAACTTGAAGCACTTGAGAAAAAAATCGAAGATATGATAGAAGATGCTTCTGCAGCTAAAGCAGAAGACCACGCAACCGAGGCTGAAACGAAAGACGAAGACAAGGACCTTGAGCGCCAACAGATGACATCTCTTCTCGTTGATCTCTTTAAAGCTTTAGAAGAGTCAGAAAATGGCACGCAACTCATAAAAGACTCTGTTCAGCTGCAAGACAATGAAACATACCTTGTTGAGTTTGCTGGTACACCAGACTCTAAACTTGAAGTATCAAAAGACAGTGTCATGCTTAGAGAAGGACTTAGCACTGAGTCAAGCGTGCTTATTCAAGCCTTCCTTCAGTCAGCCGAAGTAAGTTAAAGCCATGAGCACTCCGTCAGAGCCTTTATTTGAATTAATGAATTTGATTTTTGGACTTGAATCTGAAAAGCAAAAAGTAACCACCTTTGCTGAATCAATTCAAGCACTGTTTCATGAACATCATTATGAGCTTGAAGAAATTGAATCTAAAGTTGTAACCCTTTATACATCTGCATGGCTTGACGCTGAAAATACTGTTATTTCATCCACGCAAGGTCAGCAGGCAATCATCGTTGCTGAACTCAAGCACGACACACATGAGTTAATGTATGTCTGCCCTCAACACAACACACTTGTTACTGTAGAGTTTGATGCTTTTTGTCTCTTGCAAGACCAGCTCAGTCAAGGCAGCGAACCGCCTGTTCTGTATTTGATGAACTCAACATTTGATGTGCACCCTAAAATTAAGCATCGTTCGAATGAGATTACATTAAGCGATGCGTCAAGTTTATTAGGTGAATTAGATTTAGAACAGGATATGAATGGGGACTATCTTGAATCTGAACTTCAAAAAGTATGTCTCAATACAGATGAGCAATATAGTCTTGATGTTCGAGCAGCGGCACATCGACTTTTAAATACGAATAACTAAAAATGATAAGGATATACCCATGACAAATATTAATATTTACAATGATACAAATGAAGCACAATCTGCTCAAACTTCATTTTATGAAGAATCTTTACCAGAATCCTATGCTCCAGCAACTGGCTCCACTGAAGATTCAGAAAAAGCTAGAAAAGCACAAGGTGTTTCAGAATATGTAAATACTATGCTCACACGACTTAAAGCTTCAGGTGGCTCTAGCGATGAAGACGATGAGTCCATGAAAGAAATGCTGCTACAACTTTTGCAACTTCTTGAGGCTGTATTAGCGCTCACCAAAACAGGTAACTCTGACACTTTAGCTCATATCAACCTTTCACAAGGTGAGAATATGAGTCTTGCTGCTTTAAAAGCTAAAGTTAAAAAATTAATGGAAGTGATCAGTGAAGCAAGCGCTCATGGCGATGATAAGACCATTGCTAAAAATCAAGAAATCAACGCCGCTGATAAGCAAAAAATAACAGAGCTACTTTCAAAGGTATTTCAGTCCCTCGAAGAGAGTCCGCAAACAGCTCAACTCATCAACGATAGTGTTACATCTGATGGTGCTGGCACATTTAAAGTCGAGTTTTCAGGCAGCAGCTCTAGCATTACAATACCTGAGAGCGAACTGAGGGTCGGCAACGATTCCTTAAA
>DJZY01000052.1 GCA_002450655.1 Gammaproteobacteria bacterium UBA6940
TGTAGGTAAATACGTTATGTCCCAAAAAATCCAAGACACCCACTCCTTAACTATAAATGAAGTGGGTGTCTTCTGCGAGTATCTACTCGTCTGCTTTGTTTTTTATTATGCACTTCTTTTTTGGCTTCTACGGCTAAAATATACACTTATTCTCTTTTTTTAATTTTGTATTAACTTATCTCTGTTAATGTATATGCAGTATTTTGTTGAGTAGGTTCTTGCTTTGAATTCGAAGGGGGAGATTATGAAGGCGAAGTTAAGTGTATTAATGTTATGCTGTTTTGTATCAGCTCAAAGTTTTGCAGAGACGTTGTATAATATCACATACTATGGTGTTGTAACGAATACTATGGATGAATACTATGGATGAATACTTTGTAGAAAAATATCAAAAAATAAGAGTTTCTCAATTGATTAATGTTGTAGATGAAAGCATTAGTGACCCTAGCAGAATATATCAACAAGTACCATTAAGTGCTATAGAACCGAAAAAATTAACGGTTTATTTGGATAAAACCTTCAATCATGAAGGTGCAGGATCAATCTCTTCAACGGGCGGAGTTTGTTATATTGATGCACAAGAAACTGGGAAGTACGAAGTGCCTTATCCTCTTTACAGGTTAAATATGAGTTGTAATCAATTAACTCATAAGAGTAATAGTTATTCCTTAGTTCCGAATAGTGATTTAAAGCTTCTTAATTTCGGTGTTACCACTTATACTGAAAGCGGTAATCCAGACCAGCCCGTTATATATGGGTGGCCAAATATGCTCAATAATAAGTCACTTTTTGGTGCTGATCTTTACTTTAAATTCAGTACAGGGAATATCTATATTCCTGAGACAACAGCAGCTGCTGAAATTTATGACGTTGAAGTACATAAGGTTCTAAAGTTTCCTCGTCCAATTATTACTTTTTAGCTCTTACAAATAGAGAAGAGAAAAGCGGCCTTTTAGCCTGGCTCTTCTTTGTCATGCTCTCTTCTTAAAGCTTATAGCGGCCTGCTTTAAACCCTGTAATCTTGGCCTCTTTAGTGTTGTCATACATTTTTCAATGCTTTCTGGCCTCCCCATAAATTGTGAGAAGGACTGGCTTAGGGTGGTGATGGTATCTGTCCAATTGTCATGCTTTATGTTTAATCGCGCTAATATTGGTTCAATATGATTAGGTATAGCGCCTTTTTTATTCGAGCGAACTAATCTGCCTGTAGTGTCCACCAGCTCAAAGTAATCCAGTTGTGTGCAGGGTAGATTGTGGTCTTTGGTTTTCGTAAATTTATTCTCTGTATTTCCATTTTCAAATCTGCACATTGAATTTGGTGTGGATTGCTTGTTGTTATAGTCCTGAATACGTCTTTGAATAGAAGTAAAGTTAGAGCTTTCAGGCGTTTGGCTTATGCCAGCACGAATAGGGTTTAAATCAACGTAAGCCATACAGGCAAGCAGGGCAGATTCATCGAGCAATGCTTGTGATTTAAACCTGCCTTCCCAGAAACGCCCAGCGCACTCATCTTCTTTATTTGCTTTTCTGGCTATGTATTCATTAAGCTTGCGCATAAACCAGCTAATATCCATGAGCTGTGAACGCCATTGCTTAATATTTGAGATTTGATTTGGCTTTAAGTTATGAAAGTTTATATCCATCTCTATATATGTTTGCGCTTTGGACATTGGAAAAAGGGATGCCCATCGCTGAACCACTTCTTTATCTGTCCAGCTTAATGCTTCTTCTACATTTACAAATAAGACCAAATGATAGTGGTTGCTCATGACGGCGTAGGCACAAATTTGTATTGCAAAAACCTCGGCCATTTCGTGCATTAAGTCAACGAGCCATTGTTTGCGATGGTTAAAGCTTCTCCCTGTTTGATTGTCCTGTCCGCAAAGAAATGCACGGCGGACACAGCGTGAAATACAGTGATAATACTGGCATAAATCGAGGTTGACGATATCTTTGCGTGCGGTTGGCATTTTTTTCTCTTTATTGATTTTATGAATTGCATAGAGGGTAATGCTTTTTAATAATGCATTTTGTGATGTGTCTCTCAATTTTGAGTTGAAATATGCAGAAGTGGCTGTCTTTTGTTAGCTAATACGGTCGCTGGGTTAATGTCTATACTTGTGTTAGATAGTCTGATTTTTAATAGGTTAGACATGCAGCATGGCCAAGCTGAGACAGAATTTTATGGATATTAATTGGAAACTGCTTTCGCGAGAGCGAAAGTTGTGGCGTGTGGTTGATGAAGCCGCAACGCATCGAACGTTTTACATTTCACTTGCACAGCTGCCTTTTTATTTGTGGTTGTATTTTGCAAGCCCTTATGCGGCTCAGCATCCATTGTTTTGGGTGTCTATGACACTTTTTGGTACTTTTGTACTCTGTATGCGTGGTTTCATGTTTTATCGCTTTGATGCGATGCATGGAAGGTCTCCTGTGCGTTGGCGTCAATTCTTTATGCTCATGAATATCGTACACATGGCTTATTTTGCCAGTACGATTTTAGGCTTGTGTCTTGTACACCCGATGCCATCAATCATTATTTTTGCGATTATGCTCTCCCTGTTACATGCAATTCTACTATTAGGCGCATTTGCACCATTTCAGTATGGTGTTGTACTGCTGTTAGTCTCCCATATTGGGCCTTTTATTGCTTTGTCTTTAATTGGGTATGATCTGTTTAATGTGATGACAGGTATTCTCTTAACCTTGGGTGTCCTTGCTTTAATGTTTGAAGGCAAGAAGCTAACGCAGTTCCTTTGGAGTGAGCAAAAACTTCGACGGGATCATCGTAACTTAAAGCGGGAGTTAAAGAATCTTCAAGAGCGACATTCAGGTGAACAGCATTTAAGTAATGAATTTCTGGCAAGCTTATCTCGCGAAATCAGAACACCTATGAATAATGTGTTAGGTATGTTGCGTTTACTGAGCGAAACAGAGTTATCTGTTGAGCAGCGCCGTATGCAAAATATTGCAACAGCGTCTGGTGAGAATATTGTCATGCTTGTAGATGAGTTAATGGACTTATCTAACATTATTGGCCATAAGCTTGTGCTTGACTCCGCAGTTTTTAATATTCGCCAGTGCATTGATGCAACGATAAACTTACTCTCACCAATGGCTTACGCCAAAAATACCGAGTTAACTCATATTTCAGATCCTGATATTCCATTGCGGGTTCGTGGTGATGCACGCCGTATAAGCCAGGTGCTTTCGAATGTGATCAGTTTTGTGATCGATTACACCGAAGGTGGTGAGATTAGCGTTAATGTGCACTTGACGCCAGCACAGGTCGTAGAAGGGATATTGCGGATACATATTTCATCGAAAAATGCCATGATCCCAGAGAAAGTGCATGATGAAGTACAGCAGCTTTTAAATCAGCATGAAAGTATCGAAACATTGTCACCAAATCACCTTGGTTTAGAGATTGCCAAGGGGGTTATTGAGGCCATGCGTGGCAATATTGGTTTTGTCGCATCTGGTAAAAATGGTGTGACATTTTGGGTCACAATGCATATTACTTTGTCGACTCAGCAAACTTTTCAATCGAAAACACCACCGGTATTTTACAATAAGCGAGTTCTTTTGATTGATATGACACCTGGGCTTGTAACGTCTATTCGTAATGATGCTGAATCATGGAACATGCATGTGACATCCATTCAAGGGTATCAAAAGGCTTTGGAGCTGATGCGAGCAGAAGCACGTGATGGTAATTCCTTTGATGTCGCAATTTTAAATATGTCTCTCGAGTATGTTGGGAGTTTGAAATTATCAACACTCATGGCTGAAGATCCTATCTTGAAAGATGTGAAACAGATTATTTTGTGCACAGTAACTCAGCGTGGGCAAAGTGCAACTCTGAAACATGAAGGGAAAGATATTCCATGTCTTTTTTTAACGAAGCCATTTTCGCGGGGTAATCTCTACTTTGCTTTACTGGAGTTACTCGATGCTGAGACAGAGCATGAAGGTCGTCAGGTGCATGGGTTTGATGAAACTATGACCGGCAACGAAATGCATCGCATTTTATTGGTTGAAGATAACAAAGTAAATCAGATGGTTGCATTAGGAATGTTGAAAAAGCTTGGCTATGCAGCTGACGTTTGTGATACGGGTTTGGATGCCCTTGAGAAACTAAAGAAAAACCGATACGACTTGGTCTTACTTGATTGTAATCTCCCTGATACCGACGGCTATAGCATCACAGAAGAGTATAGAAAGTATGAGCAGGAACATACTTTAGATTCGAATCAGCCTGGGGTTCTTCATCGTACCGCTGTTATTGCGCTCACAGCCAATGTTTCAGAAGGTGAGGAAGCTCGCTGCTTTGCCGCAGGCATGGATGATTATCTCACAAAGCCAATTCAGGCAGACAAAATGGCAATACGCCTACGCACTTGGCTGGAGAAGGCACCAGTTCAAAGTGGTGTTATCCATACGCAACATGCATCAAAGAATGCTGAATCTTGGTCATCTTTACGTCGAGATCACTAGGCTGAATTCAAATGTCTGATCTAGACTTTAGTAATGACTTCATTTGTCTATTTAAGTGGCTCACATTGTGAGCTTGGTCGTTAACAAGGATGTTTACCGATCGGTCTTAATGAGTTGTATGGCCTGATCAAGCACTATTTTTGGGGCTTTTATGAATTCATTACGTGCACTTTCAGCGATATCAACAGCAACAGCAGATCTTATGGATGATTACGCTGATTCTGCCATATTACTACCACCAGTTTTTCGCCATTTTGGTAAGCGTACTGCCTTTCACGGGCCTTTGGCCTGTGTCAACTGTTTTGAAGATAATTCAAAAGTAAAAGAGTTACTCGAATCGCCTGGCTATCATCCTCATACAAATGAGTCACAAGTATTGCTTGTCAATGGCCAGGGGTCTCTTACTTGTGCTCTACTAGGCGACATGATTGCTGAAAAGGCGGTAGCTCAGGGGTGGGCGGGGATTATCATTGATGGCTGTGTCCGTGATGCAAGTATCTTGGAAAAACTTGATATTGGCATTATGGCGCTAGCTGCAACACCACGTAAGTCAATCAGACAAAATAGGGGGGAGATTAATCCAGACACATTTTATTGCCGAGGACAGCTAATAAAACCTGGCTATTACTGCTATGCCGACTTAGATGGCATTGTTATTTTACCTGAAGCAGTTTAATAGGAAGCAGTATTAGAAAATGAAGTGCAGGTTAAAAGGGTATGTATGACTTTAGGTTTATATTGAAGAGGTCTATGCCCAAGCAATTGACAACAAGGAAGACAATTATGGTATTGAAACTCGCTGTTAGTGAATGCATGCGCACATCTTTAGTTACTTTTAAACCAGATACACCAATTCTGGAAGCCATGGATAAGTTTATTGAATATGGTATTTCTGGTGGTCCTGTTCTTAACGATAAAAAAGAAGTGATTGGGGTGATCTCTGAAAGTGATGCTCTAAAGGCTGTTCTAAAAATGGCCTACCACGAGCAAGAAATGGCTTATGTTGTGAAGGACTTTATGACACGTGATGTGGATGTTATCCATGAAGATGACAATCTCATTGATGTAGCTTCAAAATTTATCTATATGGGGCGACGCCGTTTTCCAGTCATTAATGATGATCAAGTCTTGGTTGGTCAGGTCAGCCGTCGCGATATTCTTGAGAAAGTTCGAGCATTCCGACAGCAGGCGCCACGTAAAGTGTCTTAAAAGATAAAATAAAAGATAAAAGACACCCACTTGTTCTGTGCCAAAAAGTGGGTGTCTTTGCCCCTGCTTCTTTGCCCCTGTATCTTTCAATCAGTCTATTGTATTATTGGATAATATTTTTTTGATTGAATGAGAGAACACCATGACACGAGTACTGACAGGGATTAAACCAACAGGTGATCTTCACCTTGGCAACTACGTTGGCGCTATTCAGCATATTCTTCGTATGGCTGAAGACACTTCGCAAGAAATCTTCTTCTTTGTGGCTGATTACCACGCCCTTAATACTGTAAAAGATGCAAAGCAGCTGCGTGAATCAACAAAACGCATTATCGCAGCATACCTTGCGTTTGGTCTTGATCCTGAGAAAATTACGCTTTACCGTCAATCTGATGTGCCTGAGATTTTTGAAATCACAACGATTCTTAATGCAGTTACGCCAAAAGGTTTAATGAACCGTGCTCATGCCTACAAAGCGGCTGTTGATCAAAATGCGGCTCAAGGTAAGGTTGGCGAAGAAGCTGATATCGGTGTGAACATGGGGTTGTACAATTATCCTATTCTCATGACTGCAGATATATTGGCACTTAACGCAGAACTTGTGCCAGTTGGTAAAGACCAAGCACAGCATCTCGAGTTTGCTCGTGACATCGGTGGTCGTTTTAACCACGCCTTCGGTGAAACATTTAAATTACCGCAAGGCTTTATTTCTGAAGAAGGTGCAGTTATTCCTGGTCTTGATGGTCGTAAAATGAGCAAGAGCTACGATAATACAATTCCGTTGTTCTCTACAGCTTCAGAGCTGAAAAAGCTTGTGATGAAGAAGATCATTACAGATACAGCACCACCAGAAGCGAAGAAAGATCCAGAAGAATCCACTATCTATCAGCTGTATAAAGTCTTTGCTCAACCTGAGCAGGTTGCTGAGATGAAAGCTGGCTTTGAGCAGGGTGGTCTTGGTTACGGTACTGCGAAGAAGCAATTACTTGAAGCCCTTGAGAACCATCTTGCTGGCCCTCGTGAAAAGTATGAAGCATTACTACAGCAGCCAGAAGTTCTTGATGAGATTATGCGTAAAGGCGCTGAAAAAGCAAGGGCAGTGGCAACGCCAATGTTGAAGAAAGTTCGCCAGGCGATTGGTGCTGACTAGGTCGACATTAGACCCTTGTGAGTTTCTTTAGGAGGCAATAAGCTGGTTTCGAGTCTTATTGCCTTTTTTGTGTGCTTGTCATATTTCTACTGTAATCACTGACTTGAAATTTAGGGTTTTACTCAATTGTAAACGAAACGTATGAGTAAATTGAGTCTTTTCATTCAGCTATTTATACTCTGTCATATTAAAAGAGTCTCAATTTTAATTTTGATTCTCAATTACTGAATTTGTACAAGTGATCTACCATGTCTCAAGCTCAAGCCGCTCTAAATAATTTCATTCATACCAACGCTGATATTGTGAACTATAAGCAAAAGCAGTATCTTAGCTTTCCTATCGCTGCTAATGGTTTTCTGAGCCGACTAACCCTCGGTAATACCCAGCCTAGCTATGCAACGAGCAAAATACCGACTTTATCGCGACAGACTCTTAATGATATGCGTCAAGCAGGTCAACAAGTTTTAAATCAGGTAAAAACAACGATCCATCAGCAAGCAAAGGGTAACCTTTGGGATATCTCGATCGATAAGGCCTTTTCAGCGATTGGTAAGTTAAGGCCCCAAGATCAAAACTTACTGTATATTGCGCTTTGCAACTACACAAGTACGGATTTGTTGGGATTTCCTTTGTTCAATGCGTCTGCAACTGGACATGCATCCTTTCAAAGTTACTTAAATCAAGTGCCTCAAAATTATAAAAAAGATGTGATTGATTTCCATGCGCCTGTTGAATCCAGAAACCAAGCAAGTTTAAAGTCTTTTCTCGATTCAAAGTTTAAACTCTGCCATGACAGTGAGAAAGTTTTAACGCATTTTATAAAACATTTAAATATTCAGTTGAACGCTTGGGTGGTAAAAGGTATTTCAACTGGATTGGGGGAGCAATATTATCGTACAGGCGTTAATCCAATTGCGTTATTGACGTCTTTACTTAATAAAGAAAAGATTCTTTATAATGGATTCTTAAGTACAACTCTTAAACCAGAGGTTGCAAATCTATTTTCAACTGGTCGGGGGCTCACTCTTGAATCTATTTGTCATCAACCAAATATGATTAATTTGCATATTGACTTTTCTAAATCAAATCAACAAGCGTGTGATTTTTTAATGCATTTTCTTTCAAATCAAACTGATGACTGGGCTCCTGTTATTACATTAATGTTGAACACCCAAAAAATTCCAAAGCTGCCAGTTGATATTGATGCTTTTGATTTTGATGCACAAAATCTTAATGGATATGATGATGTGCCCAATAGGCTCTCGCATCAGTTGCCACAGATATTTAATGCTTTGCAGATCAATGCCGATCAGGACTTTAAATTGCCTGAAAATGAGCAAGAGTTATTACTGGGAAAAACAATAATTAAGCCACAGCATTTGTTTGCTATCAATAATATGTCTCAATTTATAGTGATTGGCGAGTGTGATACTTTTTAGAAAAATAAGAGGCCTATTGCCTTTTTTATTATACATTTGGATGGCCTTGTTGCATGGAGGGAAG
>DJZY01000105.1 GCA_002450655.1 Gammaproteobacteria bacterium UBA6940
TGGAGGTCCCACACGATAGTGAGTATTCAACATTTTAATGATCTCGAGCCTTCTCTCTATTCCAGCTCAGTCTGACTTCGAACCTTCGCTTCAGCTCATTGCGCTGTGTTGCGTAAGTGTTTGTCGTCGTTGTGGAAATGCATTCTACAGGATTTCGATAAAGTGTCAATAGCATTCTTTAACTTTTTTCTACTTTTTTATCCTTCGTAACCCGCAGGTTTCCCTTATAAACGAGAAAAGCGCCATTTGATGGCGCTTTTCTCGTTTATAAGGCTGTAAATTATTTCAACCGCAATGGTAGATGCCTACACAATGAAAATAACCAGAGCACAACACTCATATCACCAGTAACAGATACACGGTGATCTCTCATAGCTGCCAACCAAAACTGATCCCCTTCCATTGCCGACCTGATAACATTTTGTGCAAGATGAAAAGTTCTAAACGTCATTTTAGCTCTAATTTCATGCTGAGCACTCTTCGAAACAGAGACAATACCGTTGTTAAAGCCTAGAAAAACTGAACGGTCTTCGAGCTCTAACTCAAGAGTCGCCGTTTTATTAGCCATAAGCCGTCTTAATTCAGGCCGCAGTAGGCGCATGAACTTCATACGAAGCTTAAAACGGTAAAAATAAATCATAATTGACATGGGCTGCCTATTGTTTCATTTCCGCAATGCGGCTAATTCCATTAATTCTACTTAATCTTGTATACCAACATCTTCAAGTAGAGACTTTAATTGAAGCTCTCTCCCCATAAATGCGGTAAAATTATCTTTGGTTGCTCTTACACCACCTTGAGACAACCATTCATCTTTTAAACTCTGACCGAGCGTTAAGTTAAACACTCCTGCCCGTTTAAACTCGCTAAATACATCTGCAGCATAAACTTCGGCCCACTTATAGCCATAGTAGCCCGCAGCATAGCCTCCCGCAAAAATATGCGAGAATGCATTAGGGAAACGATGCCATGAAGGGACAGGCAATACCCCTACATCATCTCTCACTTTATCTAAAACAGAAATAAAATTAGGGGCGTCTGACTCTTGATTACACTTACTTTGATGCAAAGACATATCAAATAAAGCATATTCAAGCTGCTTCATCATTCCTAATGCTGACTGAAAATTCTTCGCATCAATGATCTTATCTAAATCTTCCTGCGGTAATGCTTGACCTGTCGAGTAGTGCTTAGACAACATAGGTATAACCTCAGGCCTGTAACACCAACCTTCCATAAGCTGACTCGGCACTTCTACAGCATCCCACTCTACACCTTGAATACCAGAAAGCTCTGCAACATCTACATTTGAAAGCAAGTGATGCAAGCAATGACCAGCCTCATGAAATAACGTAACAACCTCATCATGAGTCATAAGCGACGGCATGCTTTCTGTTGCAGGTGAAGAGTTGCACACCAAGTACGCTATCGGGGGCAAAACTGTACCTTCTCGAGTAATATGACGCTGCCGACACTCGTCCATCCATGCACCACCACGCTTACGATCGCGAGCATACAAATCAATGTACAGGCCACCAACAATTTCACCCTCATTTTTAAGGTTAACAAACTGGGCATCTTCGTGATAAGTTGGAACAGATCTGTCTATCTCGCAACTTACACCAAATAGCTTATGAATAACTTCAAATAACCCGTCTAATACTTGAGTTGTTGGAAAATACTCGCGCACTTTTTCTGAATCTAAGTCAAACTGCTTTTCTTTAAGTTTCTCACCTATATAAGCATAGTCCCAAGCTTCAAGACTTGAAAACCCAAGTTCATTCTTTGCAAAAGATTCAAGCTCTTGCCTTTCTCTCTCAGCTTGTGGCTTTGATAATTTAGCAAGATTTGCTAAAAAGTCGATAACCTGCTGCGGCGTATCAGCCATCTTTGTGGCCAAAGAGTATTCTGCGAAATTTGAATAACCTAGCAAGGAAGACTGCTTTGAGCGCTTAACCAATATCGCTTCAATAAATTGAGTAGTATCAAAACGACCCGCCTGAGGCCCTTTATCTGACGCTCTTGTAGCATAGGCCTCATATACTTGCTCTCTTACCTCCCTATTAGCGCAAAAGCGCATAACAGCTAAGTAGCTAGGAGCCTTTAAGGTAAGACGACACATGTGCTCATCTTTACTATCGTGAGCCTTTCTGTATTCTTCACGAGCTGCATCAATAGATGACACGGGCATGCCCTTTAACTCTAAATCAGAAATATCAAGGAACCACGCCTCTGTTGCATCTAGCACAGCATCAGAAAACTGTGTGCTTAATTGGGCAAGATCTTTTTCTAAAGCTGCAAACTCTTCTTGATCTGATAGCACCAAATCTGCACCAGACAATTTAAAATCAAGCAATTTATTAGCACACCATTTTTTTTGCGCATCGCTAAAGCGCTCAGCAGCTCTTGTAGCTGTTAGCTTTTCGATTAAAGATTTAAACAAAGGATTCTGCATTTCCTTCGTGTAATGCTCACTTAGCTCAAGCTGCAAACGGTTGTAAGCCTCTCTAAGCTCTTCATTTGAGCGAACACTATTAAGATGACTTAACACAGACCATACTCTTGAGAGCTGATCATTAAGCTCCTCGTAACATCGGACAAACGAGTCCCAAGTCAAAGGTACTTTACCAGCCTCAATATCCTGCATTCGCTGCTGGAACTGTTCTTCTTTTTCATGCAGTCGTGTAACTACAGCATCATTAATTTGGCTAACATCCACAAGATGGAATGGTGGCTGCCACCAGTCTTCTAACCAAGGATTTGAGTCTTTAAGTAAGCTCATGACTACTCCAATATCTGGTTTTTTTTCCGTCCAAATGCCAAAACTGACAGCAGCCTGCCCGACCAGCATACCTAGACCATCAGAGCAGTTTTCAGGCTTAGCCCCTAACGCCTGCGCCCAACTTAAATATTGATCAGCCCTGCTTCCATAATTAAGATCGTAACAATAAGCAGATGCAAGATCTTTGCAACCAGGTAAAGCTTGAAACTGGCTTGCACCACTGATAATAATATCTGGCTGGCTATCTATGGATGAATCAAGAGCTCCAGCACTCAACTTCGTGGTAAAGCCAAGCTGCTCACGCCAAGCTTCAACTTCTTTGATCAGGTCAATCGCCTTAGACTCTGTTCTGTTCAATAGAGTTAATGTTTGAGGGTTAAACCCTAGAAGATCAGGCAACACGCTTCGCATTGCTCCACCAGCACCAATAAGTAAAATATTCTTGCCTAGGCTGTCTGCCCAACCTAATCGCTCTAAATCTGAAACTAAACCCTGACCATCGGTGGTATCACCAAAAATCTGCCCATCAGCAAACTTGAGCGTATTAACGGCACCAACAAGCTGGGCTCTAGCTGACAACTCATGGGCAAGTGCTAGCGCCTTAGATTTAAACGGTAAGGTTATATTTAACCCTGTTCCACCATTATGAAAAAAGCGCTGAACACAGGTTTCAAACTCACTCTCTTCTGCATAATATCTATCATACTCAACGTGCAAGCCTTCTTCGATTGCAAAAAGCCTATGTATCTCAGGCGATCTACTGTGTTTGATTGGATTCCCAATAACCCCAAGCTTATATAATTTGCTATCAAACAATCTTTTGACCCTCTTTTCAATTTTTTTACAATAGCTTTAAAGAACAAAGCTGCACTTAAGTTGATTAGAGCTACATTTCTACCCAGTTTTGCGGTTTTAAGTATTTAGTATAGAGTTCAGCTTCTCTCGTATTATCTTCAGGCGACCAGTTGTATTTCCAACTAACAAGCGGAGGCAAAGACATTAAAATTGACTCCGTACGACCTTTTGATTGCAACCCAAATAATGTGCCACGATCATAAACAAGATTAAATTCAACGTATCGGCCACGACGGTACAACTGAAACTCTCGCTGCTGCTCAGTATACTCAAGCCCTTTGCGCTTATTAACAATCGGCACATAGGCATCAATATAAGCCTGCCCTACTGCTTTCACTAGTTCAAATGACTGATCAAAACCTAACTCATTAAAGTCATCAAAGAATAGACCACCGACACCTCGATGCTCATCACGATGAGCTAAGTAGAAGTAATCGTCACACCACTCTTTAAATTTAGTGTAGTAGCCCGCACCAAAACTATTAACAGCACCTTTCGCTGTTGTATGCCAATGGATGCAGTCTTCATCGAAACCATAATATGGTGTTAAATCAAAGCCGCCACCAAACCACCAAACAGGCTCTTCACCAGGCTTTTCTGCCATAAAGAAACGGACATTTGCATGACTAGTAGGCACAAGTGGGTTTTTTGGGTGAATAACTAGAGAAACGCCCATTGCCTGAAAGCTACGCCCTGCTAGTTCAGGTCTTGCTGCTGTAGCAGATGGCGGTAATTTTTCACCTCCAACATGAGAAAAATTAACACCACCTTTCTCAAATACACTTCCGTTTTCGATGACCCTCGACCGCCCTCCGCCAAGTGGCTGCCTTTCCCACTCATCAGTCATAAAGGTCGCACTTGTGTCATGCTGTTCTAGTGCCGAGCAGATTTCATCCTGAAGTTTCAAAAAGTAAGCTTTTACCGCATCAATATCAACATGACCTTGACCCATAACACCTAACTGACTTTCTGTATTTCTTGAATCGCTCACAACTTTTTACCTCTTAAATAGTGACCGCTATAAAGTTGAATTTAATAACAACTATCGAATATGACGACCTGTTTCTAAATGAATTATTTGGCTTGCAGACTTAGCCCCCAAGGTTTCCCCCGGTACAACATAATCAACAAGATCTCCAAGCTTTTCTACGACCTCATCATAAGTCATGCACGCAGGTTGACCAGATTTATTAGCAGAAGTCGAGACAAGCATTGGGCTCACATTGTGTGAAAACCATTGAACAAATGGATGTGTTGTGACACGTATAGCAATTGAATCATGTTGACCTCTCACACACTGTGGTGCAATTCCCGTTTCATCAGGTACAACAAGAGTGACATGGCCCGGCCAATAAGTACGGGCTTTATTTTGCATTTCAACAGGAAGGTGCACTAACCATTGATCAACATGGTTGAGTTGACCTGTAATGAGAATAAGCCCTTTGTCCATTGGACGGGATTTAATGGCAAGTATTTTTTCCACTGCCGCTGTATTGAATGGATCACAACCAAGGCCCCAGACACCTTCAGTTGGGTAAGCAAACACACCACCATTTTTAAATGTTTTTAAAATGGTTGGAAGATCGTATTGATCAGACATTTTATTGCACTCTATTTTTACACACTAACATTTAGGTGTAGATCCAATAGGTCTGCGCCTTATGAATTATGCCGACACACTTTATTTCAAGACATATCGACTTCTGTTCATCAGGATGAAGCAGCTACACTCTTGACTATATCTTGAGTGAAGCACCTTTAGCAAACCAGTTTCAAAAAAAACAGCTAACAGATCATGAAGACTCCAGTTTCTGGCATTCTTTTAATCTGAGACTCGAGCTCTAGGCAAATAATAGTCTCCATTAATTGATCTAAATCAGCATAGTCCATATAGGCTGTAATCTCTTCTATTGAGAAGGATTTTACGCTTAAAACCTTTAATATAGCCTCTTCAAGGGGTAATTGAACTAACACTTCACGAGTAGGCATTTCAATTGTTGCAGGGCTCTGACTATTTAATGCCTCACCAATTAACTGAGCTTTTAAATCTGGCAAAACATACTCAAGTTCACTCAAGATGTCTTCACCCGATTGTACCAGTTTTGCACCTTGCTGTATAAGCCAATGACAGCCTTTCGCTCGCGGATTATGAATTGATCCCGGAATCGCAAAAACCTCTCTACCTTGATCAACTGCCCATTTTGCACTGACCAGTGACCCACTTCCCATACTTGCTTCAACAACACACACTCCCTTTGAAAGCCCTGTAATGATTCGGTTCCGGCGTGGAAAAAAATATGGTTTAGGGGCAACACCTAAAGGAAATTCGGAGATTAATGCACCTTGCTCGACAATTGATTCATATAAATTGAAATGAGATTTTGGATAGCAGTGATCCAAGCCATGCCCTAACACAGCCAAAGTAGGTTTGGATACTTTCAATGCAGCCTCGTGAGCAGCTCGATCAATACCTGCTGCGCCCCCAGAAATAATCGAAAAGCCCATCGAAGCTAGATATGTCGCAAATATATTCGCGTTTTGCACACCTTCTCGTGAAGGATTTCTGCTCCCTACTAAGCTAATTCCATTTTTGGATAAAGCCCCGACATTCCCCCTGACCATTAATACCAGAGGACTTTCATCAATTGTTTTTAATGCATCTGGATACTCTGTGCTCTTAGAGAAGAGAATGTGATGATTGTTAAGCGCACCCCATTCAAGGGTTTGATAGGTCGCCCGTTGCCCTTGGGCTACTGCCTTTTGATTTTGAAGAGCATTAATCTGTTTATTACTTAACGGACATATATCCAAATCAACCTCATGCCCAACGGACCACCCCTGATGTAGTAAAGGTTGCAATGCTTGAATTGTTTTATGACCTACACCTGGCATACACCAAAGCTGCAGTACATTAAATTGAAAAGATGAGAGAGTAGACATAATCGAATAACCAGACATTAAAAGTGAAACTCATTTATTTCGTTGCCTGATTATTCGATCAAGAGATAGAGATTTATATCTCAATATGACAATCTAAACAGTTAAAGGCTCATACCATACAGCATTTAGAAACTCTAATTGCTCGCTAACTTGGTTATAGACATTTTCACAGTAAGATGGCTCTCGATTCGCAACAGGTTCAATACCACGAACCTGACATGCAAGATAATACTCTTGTCGAGTACACCAGAAACGAAATGCTGCTAAGCGCACTAAGTCTGCCCAATGTTGCAAATCAAATTCCGGAATTGGTTCACACTTTTGACGGAAACCATGAATAAGTGAACGAGTCAGGTTTTCATCAAACTTGCCGTCTCGCACACACCAGTCCATTAAACAAATCGCCAAATCCATTAAACGCGGAGACCAAGAAGCATTAAAGAAATCAATCACACCAGTTAGATGTGTTGTTTCCATCAGCGCATTATCAGCAAACAGATCACCATGTACTAGACCAATCGAAAACTGATCATGAACACTTAAAAGATCTTTAAGCTCAGTTTTAAAGGCACAAAAGCGCGCGCGAACTTCTTCTTGATAATCTGCCAAGGTATCTTCAACAAGTTGAATTCGATATAAATGCTGATTTAAAGGAATACCATCTTCTACACCTTGAGCGGGACGAAGACTATTTACAATACCTAAAACTTTCCCTAGATCGGAACAGAGCTTAGCATCTGGCTGGTGATGACCACCTTGAATCCAAGGTTGAAGCACTGCAGGCTTTTCCACCCCATCGTCACTTTTAACCATCAAAGAAAAATGTCTTTGCTTTGATCCCGAGTGAACACATGCAGAATCAAGCAGTCGTACACCACTCGGCACTTGTACATTAAGATCAGATAATTTTGCTTGAAGCGCCTCATCAATTTTCTCAAAAACAGAGCAATATGCTTCAACAAGAGCGAGCTCAAGTGTTTCAAAGATGACAAAGGCATAACTACGCCCACTATCACAATCAAGCTTGTAAATGCTATTCTCGATACCCTCAGCAACAGGTTTAACACCTACAATGTTCAAACCATACGACGCTTGGATCAAATTTTTAACTTGTTTTTCGGATAAATGCGTATATACCGCCATAAAAAAGGACCTACCTATGACTCATTCCGGTTTGTCTTCTGCTGATTCATCAGCGTCAAGTTCAACAACAGCAAACTCTAAACCGCTTATCATCGTCGACGGCTCATCATACCTGTTCAGGGCCTATCATGCACTACCCCCGCTTACAACATCAAATGGCCAGCCAACTGGTGCAATTAAAGGTGTTATGAGCATGCTGCAAAAACTCGTTGACGAGTACCAGCCAGCATATATGTGTGTTGTTTTTGACACCAAGGGCACCAACTTCCGTCATGAGCTTTTTCCTGAGTATAAGGCTAACCGAGGCGCAGCGCCTGATGAGCTCATTAGCCAAATAGAGCCACTTCATGAGCTTGTCAAAGCAATGGGCTTTCCTCTTATGGCACTACCAGGCATTGAAGCAGATGATGTTATTGCTACTATTGCCCAACAGGCTCAGGATAACTTCCATGTGGTTATTTCATCTGGAGATAAAGATCTAGCTCAACTTGTGAATGACAAAATCCACCTTGTAAATACAATGAAGCAAGGGGAATATCTTGATCCTGCAGGCGTTGAAGAGAAGTTCGGCGTTAAGCCAGAACAAATTATCGATTATCTCTCTCTTATTGGTGATAAGGTCGATAATATTCCTGGCATTGATAAGGTTGGTCCAAAGACTGCCGTGAAGTGGCTACTTGAATACAACTCAATTGAAGGTCTATTGGAAAATAAAGACAAAATCAAAGGTAAGGTTGGCGATAATCTTCGCGAGCAAGCAGATCGACTTAATATGGCAATCCAGCTTGTTACATTGAAAACCGATGTAGAGCTTCCAAACGACCTCGAATCACTAAAGCTGCAGGCAGCAGATACAGATAAGCTTGCCGAACTTTTTGCAACATTTGAATTTAAGAACGAACTTAAAAAACTGCAATCAGCTACATCCGGTAAAACCTCAGAAGTGACAGCAGAAGATATAATTGACGCATCTCCTTCAGCATCATCCTCAAAAGCTCAGTACCTAACACTGACAACAGAAAAAGCCGTTCAAGATTGGATTGCTGGTGCAGCAAAAGCTGAATGGCTTGCTTTTGATACAGAAACAAACGGCCTTGATGTACATTGCTCAGACTTGGTTGGTGTATCCATGGCCTACTCTGATGATGAAGCCGTTTATATTCCTTGCGCGCATATTTCACTTGAAACAGGTGAAGCACCAGAGCAAGTGAGTCGAGAATTTCTTATCGAGGTAATCAAGCCGGTTCTTGAAGCATCTAAGCCTTTAAAAATTGGTCAAAATATTAAATTTGATATGAACCTGCTTCGTCAATACGGTATTCAAATGCAAGGCATTGGCGCAGATACAATGCTTGAATCTTATGTTTTGAATGCAACTGCTGGCCGTCATGATATGGATAGCCTTGCGACTCGCTATCTTGGTCGCTCTACAATTTCTTTTACAGATATCGCAGGTAAAGGTGCTAAACAAAAGACATTTGATCAAATCGAACTTGATATTGCATCTGACTATGCAGCTGAAGATGCTGAAATCACATGGTTACTTCATAAAGAAATCAATGCAGGATTGGAAAAACAAACCGAGCTTAAATCGCTCTACGACATGATTGAACTTCCACTCATGCAAGTATTAGCAGATATGGAATACCAAGGCGCTCTTATCGATCCGCATGAGCTTGCAGAACAAACAAAGATTCTAAATGAGCGCATTTGTAATCTAGAAAAACAGGCCTTTGATCTTGTGGGTGAAAGCTTTAACCTCGCTTCACCTAAGCAGATCGGTGTAATTCTGTATGAAAAAATGGGTATTCCTGTTATTAAGAAAACACCAAAAGGTGCACCATCAACAGCTGAAGGTGTATTACAAGAACTTGCGCTTACATACGACTTACCACGTATTTTGCTGGAGCACCGCTCCCTGTCAAAACTTAAATCCACATACACAGATAAACTCCCTGAGCTTATTAATGAAAAGACAGGGCGAATCCATACGTCTTATCATCAGGCAGTTACAGCAACGGGACGTCTATCCTCTTCTGACCCTAATCTACAAAATATTCCTATCAAAACAGAGGAAGGTCGTTTAATCCGTAAGGCATTTATTGCTGAAAAAGGCTTTAAGCTTGTTGCAGCAGATTACTCTCAAGTTGAACTTCGTCTCATGGCTCACTTCTCGGAAGATGAAAAGCTTTGCCAAGCCTTTGCCAACAATGAAGACATTCATAGTGCAACGGCCAGTGAAGTCTTTGGTGTTCCTCTTGAAGATGTAGGTTCTGATGAGCGTCGTGCAGCCAAAGCCATTAACTTTGGTCTTATTTATGGCATGTCTGCATTTGGTTTGAGTAATCAGTTAGGTATTACACGAGGTGAAGCTCAAGAATATATCGACCGTTATTTCGCTCGCTATCCTGGTGTTCTTGAATACATGGATTCCACAAAGGAAAAGGCGAAAGACAAAGGCTATGTCGAAACTCTATTTGGTCGTCGCCTATACTTGCCTGATCTAAAATCGAAAAACCATGCAATTCGCCAAGGTGCAGAACGTGTTGCGATTAACGCCCCCCTTCAAGGGACTGCTGCAGACATTATGAAAATAGCCATGATTAATTTACATCAATGGCTGAAAAATGAGGGCTTAAAGACTCGCATGATTATGCAGGTGCACGATGAAGTTGTACTTGAAGTTGCTGAAGATGAAATGGATAGGGTCATTGAAAATACTAATCGCATTTTAAGCGAAGCTTGCTCATTGAAAGTGCCGCTTGATGTATCTGTAGGCCATGGAGACAACTGGCTAGAAGCCCACTAAAAACAATCTCTCTACTATCAAAAGCAATACCTCCATAAAATGTATATTGTGGAGGTGTTACTTTTTTTCAGTCATACTTAGCCCCAGCAATACCCAATCAATATATGAAAACCTTACTCTAAAGATAATTTGATATATTAGAGCTATAATCATTAAATCGTT
This sequence comes from Gammaproteobacteria bacterium UBA6940, assembly GCA_002450655.1. Taxonomy (GTDB): domain Bacteria; phylum Pseudomonadota; class Gammaproteobacteria; order Pseudomonadales; family UBA6940; genus UBA6940. The sequence continues at coordinate 10,692 of DJZY01000105.1, forward strand.
TCAAAGTAATTTCGGCACTTCGGCTACACGATACATAATGATATGGATTTAATGTGAGTGATACGACACAGACATCATCAAGCGAGTATTTATCCCCTCTTGAAAAGTTACTTGATGAAGGTGGTATTGTTGCCACTTTGCGTAAACGTATAGCTAATCTCGAAGAATTTAGAGATCGTTACTTAGATATTAGCAGCCCATCTCTCAATACTCATCAAGGTAACAATGATCCGGAGCTATCCCAAAAATTGAGCGAACAAGCTCAACTAATTACATCCTTAGAAAGTCAGCTAAAAGAGCTTCACGGGTGTCAATCCATATTAGAATCGGAAATAGAAAGACTTACAGAAGAAAACCAACGAATTTCAACACAACCCCGCCCTTCCAATAATGATGAAAAAGAGGCTCTAATAGAGAAACTTGAGCGTCAAATTCAAGAGTTAAGCGGATGCCAAGCCATCCTTGAGTCCGAAATAGAAAGGCTATCAGGAGGTGCAGAAGAGAATGATCAATCTCTTATTGAAAGCCTCCAAAATGAAGTAGCTCAAATGAGTGAAGTTGCCTTCACAGCAATAAGGTCTAACGCTAATTTAGGCGCCGTAATCCACCTTTTAACCAATACCTTTGAATGCCAGTCAACTGAAGAACTTGCAACTTTTGTTACTGAAACACTCCATAATCAGTCACTCAATGGCTTATTTAGTTTCTTTTATAATGACAATCATGAAATTCATACGACAACCGAAGCCATAAGCTCACAGGACGAGATCAATTTAATTAAAAGCTTAAGTGCGTCGTCGCCACTACTAGAAACAGAGCAACATCTTGGCTACTATACCCGTCATTTTCAGCTCCTTGTAAAAGGCTTCGATAACTCTGACTTTAAAGCGTATAATGATATTAAAGACATGTTACAAATGTTCTCAACAGGAATGAATGCAAGCACCCGGCGTATCTTATCAGAAGCCATTGCTGAAAAAGAAAGATCTAATCTACATAAATTAGTCGTCTCCACTCAAAAAAACCTACATAAGATAGAGCATAAATTATCTCAAAAAAACGAGGAAATCTCTAAGCTTACAAACACAACCGTCACCAAGTTTCAAAAAAAAGTATCTACATTAGCTATTGACCCAGAATCTAAAAAGTTACTCACATCTTTATTAGTACAAGAAATGGCTACAATTGAAGAAGCACTCAATCAATCCACACTGATCGACTCAAACTTTAAGAAAGTAATAGACAGCTTAAACAAGTCATTAAATAAACCATAAAATAGGATTATTTATGAGTATATTGAAAAAACTATCAGTACTTTTAACAGCTATAGCGATAATGCAACCAAGCTTTGCCCTGCCTATTTCCGAAATTAAAGAGCTTGTTCCCGACTTAAAAGAATGGGCAACAGACCCCGCTATCGTTAGCGCCGTAAGCGATGCAAATCAAGTATTTAAAACAAGACGTGAAATGAACGCACTCGATCGAGAGTGGCAAGAGTACCAAGGGATTAGTCCTCTTATGCTCTCAATGTTAGAAAGCAAAGCTGCTCAAAAGCTACTTGAATTTGAGCAATCAAAACCCTTTTACAAAGAAATTTTTATTACAGACAAGTTTGGTGCAAATGTCGCAATGACATCTAAAACATCAGATTACTGGCAAGGTGATGAACAAAAGTTTTCCAAATGCTTTAATAAAGGAAAAGGCACTGTCTTTGTCTCAAAATCTAAATTCGATACGAGCACGCAAAAAAACTTGGTTCAGATATCAATTCCAATTCTTAATGGCGAAGACACAATTGGAGTCATGGTTGTAGGTATTAATACTCACCTATATGAAAAGTTTGACGATAAATAAAGCTTTATTGCTGAAAAGCGCTAAAAAAATCATGGGTATCCATTAAATAACTTTTCACAGGTTACTATTGATTATATTTCAGCACCCGCTGCTCCAACACAGAGAGTGATTCTTCTGCATGGGCCCAAGCACTAATAAGGGCCCGACAAACCTCATCTTCACTATCAGATTGAAAGACACCTGGGTTATCACTTTGGCCTTCAAGCATCTCAAACTGCATACACAGCTGGGCAATTTCTTGGTCTTTACCTTGAATTTGCTTTTCAAGAAGATCTACCTTAGCTTGCAAGCTCTGTAAATACTCTTCATTATTAGTGTTGGCACCTAGCTGCTCCTCACCTCTAGGCTCTGCTGAACGATTTGCAAGCTCTAAAGCCTTAATTCTTCTTTGTTGATCATCGATAATATTATTCAACATCGCAATATTTCGATCAACAAAGTGAGATGTACTTTCCATTTGTAAATCTTGCATCAATCGGGACTCAACCTCAGCAAGCTCGCTCTCAATAACTTCGGAAGCTTCATCAGATAATTGCAAATCAGAAATTTTATGCCTAAAAGATCTGACCATATTTTCCAACTCAAGTATACGTTGCCGCTGCGCCTCAACAACATCTTCCTCTACATCATGCTTTTTGACATTAGCAATCCATTCAAAATATTGGCCATAAGTGAAAATAAGATTGTCATATCTTTGAGTCAAATCGTACCAATAATGAGAAGGATCAGGATGGTCTAATAGATTTAATTCAATTTGCAATACTGCACTTCTAAAGAATAAAGGGAGAAGATCAGGGTAATCTTTTGGATCAATCTCATTCCATGAAGATACACCCTGGCTATTAAAATAAGCATCAGCTTGTACAATTAAAGACTCAAGCTGAGCCCGTGGGTTATTCATTTCAGATGCGAGAATATCACCAATGCTTTCTGCTAACTTATGGAACTCTTGCTGTAACCGAGAAATTCTCGATTTCGCTATAAAAAGCAACACACTTAAAATAACAACGGCAAGGAAAAGACTTTTTCCACCTAAGAATAGCAACCAGCTGGTAATATCCCAATCCATCATGGCAAGACCTCTTATACTAGACTTTAAGTTAAGCTTAGTAAAAAAATCAAAGAAGTCTTATTGTTGCCATGTATATTATATTTTAAATATGTTCGTCAGGCTCTTCATCCTGCGGCGTTACTGGCAAATCTAACTCTTCTACACGAGCAAACCACTCGGCAAGACGGTTTGTTAATTTAACAAGACCTTCTTTAGAAGTTGAAGAATAAACCTGTGTACTTACAAGATCTCGAGGCACATTTAATTCTTTTAATTGCTTATTGAGCTTATGAAGCGCTTGCTGACCTTGATTACGGGAAAGCTTATCAATCTTACATAGCAATATTTGCGTCTCGATTTGCTCGGACACAAGCCAATTCAATAAGATAAGATCTTCACCGTTTAATTCTCGACGAGAATCAACCAACCACACCATACCCGCGAGAGAGTCCCTCTCAGTCAAATAAGCTTCAATATTTTTGGCCCACTTTTTCTTCACCTCTGGTGGGACTTTGGCATAACCATAGCCAGGCAAGTCGATAAGCTTTTGCAATGGACTCAACTCAAAAAAGTTAATAAGTTGCGTACGACCCGGTGTCTTACTCGCATGAGCAAGACGAGTTTGCTGTGTAATTGCATTTAAGCATGTGGACTTGCCCACATTTGAACGTCCCGCAAAGCCAATTTCAACCCCTTTGTCTTCTGGGTAGCCCTTTGGGTCTGCTGCACTTGTGATAAACGTTGCTTTTTTTAAAAGCTTGGCAATATCGCTTTGTGCCCAAGCTTTTTCATCAAATCTACTCATAAATCTCTCTTCACACCTGAAATCAGTTCAGTTAGATTGCCATGATAATCGTTTATGCCCTTTTACTCAAAAAAAAATCACGAGGTATTGCGGCTTTTAGCTTTAACTTAGTGCCAAGATACTATACTATCCATTTGTTAATATTTCTTTATACAATTAAAAGATAGGCTCGTTGAAAGCAGCATGCGCTGATACATCACAACCAGCCTATTTCAATAGATATAGTTCTATAGCTTTGCATATGAAAGCTTTATGCTTCTGCTGAGCTATCAAAAGGAAGCCCTTCAGAGCAATGTTGCAACCATTTTAAGCTCTTGAATGACTTCCATGAAGTTAAATCGCAATTGAGGGAGCAACTCAATGAAAACATTAAAAATTGCAGCATTTGCTGCACTTGCAAGTTTAGGTCTAGCAAATACAAGTACTGCTGCTGACGCACCTGCAAAATATCAAAGCGCTTGCTTTGCTTGCCATGGTACTGGCGCAGCTGGCGCTCCAAAAACTGGCGATGCTGAAGCATGGGCGCCGCACGTAGAACAAGGTCTTGAAACACTTCTGGCAAGCGTTAAAGGTGGAAAAGGCGCAATGCCTCCAGGAGGCCTTTGTGCTGACTGCTCCGACGCAGAATACCAAGAGCTTATTGAGTTTATGTCTGGTCATAAATTCTAAAGCTTAACGGCTGTTCACCTAGGAAGCTAGAGCTACTTTAGCTTCCTCGTCTCAATGCACACATACCTCTTTAAGCAATAACAGGCTTGGAATTAAGGTATATACTTGATAAAAGTTGCGTCATGTGAATTTTACAGCCAAAATACACGACATTGTCAGACGCCGTAATACATTAGAAGTCAGCGCCTAAAAATAGTAATAAAGGTTGCAGGCAATTACTTTTCTGCAAGGTGTATAAGTAATCAGCATTATTGGCACATTTGTTTAGACTCAAAGATTAGGATTCAAGCTCATGCAAACCAAATTTTCACGCACTCTTGCCCTTGGGGCTCTTTTCTGCGGCTTTATGTCCGCTACTGTTCATGCAGCTGAGACAAAAGAAGCTCACGAAGCAGCACCAGTCGAATTCGATTACCGTGGTGATGCCGACAAAGGTAAGGCTCTTTCAGCTGTTTGTGGCGCATGTCATGGTGCTGATGGTAACTCAATGATCCCGACTTTCCCAAAAATTGCAGGCCAACATGCTCGTTACGTTAACAAGCAACTTCATGACATTAAAAATGGTGATCGTGAAGTACCAGAGATGGCTGGTATTGCTGCAGGTCTAAGCGACCAAGATATGGCAGACCTCTCTGCTTATTTTGAGAAGCAATCAGGCTCAATTGAAGGTGCTGACCCAGAACTAGTAGAGCTTGGTGAAAAAATTTACCGCATGGGTAAAGAAGATGGCAACGTTCCTGCATGTACTGCTTGTCACCAACCAGATGGTCAAGGCCTGGGTCTTGCTGGTTATCCTAAACTTTCTGGCCAACATGCAGATTACACTGCTAAGCAACTTATGGCTTTCCGTGCTGCTGCTCGTGAAGACATCAACGCGAAGTATAGAACTAACGATGGCGAAGCAATGATCATGAGAATGGCTGCTAAAGGCCTTTCTGATAAAGAGATCCTTGCAGTTAGCGCATACGTCAGTGGTCTTATGGCTAAGCCAGAACCAGAAGCTGAGCAGGCTGCTGAGTGAAGAAAAAGCCACCCTTTCGCGGGCAGCCCAAACTGCTTGCGAAAAAATGGCGACAGCTGCGACCACTCTTAAGCAGTGGTCGATGGCTCGCAACAGAGTCCAAAGGTCCAGTTCGACTGCGACACATCGAGACTCAATCTCAAATAAATCAAGATCAAATTAGAATCCTGACATTCAACATTCAAGCAGGTCTTAATTCTCAAGCCTATTCTGACTATGTTAAATCAAGCCTAAGTCAGTTTTTACCATCAGAACCAAATATCCCTCATATTAGTGCTATTGGCGACCTTATCAAAGACTACGACCTTATTGGGCTTCAAGAACTCGATGCTGGTAGCCATAGATCTGGCCATATAAACCAACTCTCATTTTTAGCAGCTCACGGTGAGTTTGAGTTCTGCCATCAACAACTCAACAGAAACCTTGGTCGCTTTGGTCAATACTCTAATGGTATTTTAAGTCGGTTTACACCATTTCAAGTAGAAGATCATAAGCTTCCAGGTCTCCCCGGTCGTGGTGCAATCATCGCCAAATATAAGTTTAAAGAAAGCTCAATTGCTGTTTGCTGTGTGCATCTTGCGTTAAGCGAAAAAGCACAAATGAAACAGCTTAAGTTTTTAAAAGAGCTTCTAGAGAATGAAGAACATATTGTATTGATGGGTGATATGAATTGCATTGCACAACAACTCGAGCAATCCCCTCTGCAAGAGTTATCACTGTCATTCCCTGAATTAAAACTCAATTCATATCCAAGCTGGGGGCCTTCAAGAAATATCGATCACATATTAGTATCTCAATCTTTGAAGGTATCTCATGTAGAAGTTGTGCAATCGACCCTTTCTGATCACTGTCCAGTGGCAATGACTATAGAGCTCAAATAAAAAAGCCTGACGATATTTCTATCATCAGGCTTTTTTAGATTGCTCTATTCTGATTGAGCAAGAAACTTAAGCAAGTTTCTCATTCAACCAATCTTTAGCAACTGAAACAGCTTCGTGAACTCGTGATTTATCTGTACCACCAGCCATTGCAAAGTCAGGGCGACCACCGCCTTTACCGCCAACAGCAACAGCTGCAGTTTTCACAAGATCACCAGCTTTTACTTTTGATGTAAAGTCAGAAGTAACGCCAGCACCAAGTTGTACTTTTTCACCATCAGCAATAACAAGAAGCACTATACCTTGTCCGAGCTTTTCTTTTACTTGCTCAACAAGAGGCTTCAGGTTTGCAGAAGAAATACCTTCAACAAATTGAGCAACAACTTTTACACCACCAATTGTTTCACTTTCTTCTACAAGTTCACTTGCTCTGAAAAGTGCTAGCTTTTGGTTTGCAGCTGCAATAGTTGAGTCTTTCTCTTTAAGCTCAGCCATAACCTGAACGCTGCGCTCTTGCAGACGAGAAGGATCTGTTTTCAGGGTTTGAGCAACTTGACGCTGTGCTGCTTGCAAGTCTGCAACAAACTTCAGTGCAGCCTGCCCTGTCACTGCTTCGATACGTCTAACGCCTGCAGCAACACCAGACTCACTCGTAATTTTGAAAAGACCGATATCACCAGTTGCAGCAACGTGTGTACCACCACAAAGTTCGATTGAGAAATGAGACTCTTGCTCTAATGCACCCATAGAAAGTACACGCACAGTATCATCATACTTCTCACCAAAGAGTGCAATTGCACCTTTTGCTTTAGCATCATCCATGCTCATAACTTCAGTGACAACTGGCTCGTTATGAAGCACATGCTCGTTAACAAGATTTTCAATTGCAGCGATTTCATCTTGAGTCAGCGCTTGTTGGTGGGAGAAGTCAAAACGAAGACGATTTTCTTCTACAAGAGAGCCCTTCTGATTGACGTGCTCACCAAGAAGCTTACGCAGTGCAGCATCAAGTAAATGAGTTGCAGAGTGATTACGCTTAATAGATGCACGACGCTGAGCATCAATTGCAAATACTGAGCGATCCCCAACAGAAACAGTTCCACGGGTTACAACACCGTGATGAAGGTGATGAGAGCCCTGCTTTGTTGTATTTGTAACTTTGAATTCGCCTTTATCGCTTGAGATAACACCAGTATCACCAACTTGTCCACCAGACTCACCATAAAATGGCGATTGCTGTGATACAAGAATTCCTTGCTGGCCTTCTTGAAGTTGCTCAACATTTTGACCATCGGCAACAAGCTTATATACGTTTGCTGTATCTTGGTTTTGCTCGTAACCAGTGAAGTGTGTATTACCTTCAAGGTCTGCAATAGCAGCGGCAGCTTGCTCAAAGTTGGAATTAGCTCTTGATCTTGCTCTTTGCTCTTCCATTAGAGCTTCAAAGCCTGGCATATCCGCATTGAGATCATTTTCACGAGCAATATCAGCTGTTAAATCAACAGGGAAACCATAAGTATCATAAAGAACGAATAATGTCTTACCACTGACTTCATTACCTTTGGCAGCTTTAATCTCAGCCATATCTTCAGACAGAATCTTCATACCTTGATCAAGGGTTTGTCTGAACTGATTTTCTTCATGATCAATCACTTGTTCAAGCACTTTACGCTGCTGTTCAAGCTCTGGAGCCACATCACCCATTTGCGCAATAAGAGGTCCAATACATTTAGAAAGGAATACTTCTTTTGAACCTACTTTATAACCATGACGTAGAGCGCGACGCATAATACGACGAAGCACATAACCACGACCTTCGTTCGATGGTCTTACGCCTTCGATCATCAGAAATGCAATTGCACGAATATGATCAGCAATTACACGAAGAGACTTATCCGCATCTTTAATGCCTGCTTCTTCTAACGCTTTAGCATCAAACTTAACGATCTCCGCAATCTCTTTAATCATCGTTGCAAATACATCGATTTCATAGTTTGAGTGTACATGTTGCATAACAGCAGCAATACGCTCAAGCCCCATACCTGTATCGATCGATGGTTTGGGTAGAGGTTTAAATTCACCATCAGCTTGACGATCAAACTGCATGAATACAAGGTTCCAAATTTCAATATAACGATCGCCGTCTTCATCAGGAGAACCTGGAGGGCCACCTGCTACATCTTCACCATGATCGTAGAAAATTTCAGAGCTTGGGCCACATGGACCTGTGTCACCAGCTTGCCAGAAATTATCTTCGTCTAAACGGGACATGCGGCTTTTATCAAAACCAATTTCATTAACCCAAATATCTTCTGCTTCTTGGTCAGTAATATGAACAGTAACCCAAAGCTTTTCTTTAGGCAGCTTAAGCACTTCTGTTACGAACCCCCAAGCATATTTGATTGCATCTCGCTTAAAGTAATCACCGAAGCTGAAGTTACCAAGCATTTCAAAAAATGTATGATGACGAGCCGTATAGCCTACGTTTTCTAGGTCGTTATGCTTGCCACCGGCACGAAGACAACGTTGCGCTGTAGTCGCAGTTGTATATGGTCTTTTCTCTAAACCATTAAATACATTTTTGAATGGAACCATACCTGCTGCAGTAAAGAGTAGAGTTGGATCATTATTTGGGATTAGACTTCCTGACTCGACCCTTGCATGGCCTTTACCTTCAAAAAAGCTCAAAAAAGCTTCGCGAATATCAGCACTTTTCATTATTGCCTCACTGTTCTTTACACTTTCAAAGCGTGTCTCTGCTCTGAATATCTATTCTATTCTGAATCTATTTCACTATCATTGAAATGACAACGGCTTAGACTATCTTGGATATGCTCACTTGAAAAGCCCCGTCCTGCTAGAAAACGATATATTTTGTTCGTATCTTGAGCAGTAAAACGGTGGATTCGTGATTCAAGAGCCATGCGGCAGCTTTCAAACCAATCAACGTCTTCCATTGCAGACTCTATAATACTACTTTGCACTTGCTTTTGTTTTAAAGACCAACGAACTTTGCCTGGCCCTTGGCCTCGCCCTGACTCACGGCGAACATAGCCTTGTGCATAGCGTTCATCATCAAGATAACCAAGCTCAATTAAGCGATCTATTGTCTCATCAATTTGCTCGGATTCCTGCTCATTTTTGTAATGAGTTTCCATCTTCTGATAAATCTCGGACACGCTGTAATCTCGGCGCCCCAACAAAAAAAGCCCATAATTCATGGGCGTCATTTTCTTCTTTGAAGATGCACGACCAGAACCCTGTCGGGACTGGCCTGCATTTTTTTTAAAGTAATAAGTCATGCTTTAACGGCAGGAGTTAAGCTTCTGCTTCTTCAGTTTGCGCTTGCTCTGCTTCACTAAAGTTTAAGAACTTGTCACGGATCTGCTGCTCAATTGTGTTCGCAATTTCAGGGTTCTCGCCTAAGTACTGTGCAGAATTTGCTTTACCTTGACCAATCTTATTGCCTTGGTAAGAGTACCAAGCACCAGACTTATCAACGATACCTTGCGCAACACCAAGATCAAGAATTTCACCAAGACGATAAATACCTTTACCGTACATGATTTGGAACTCTGCTTGTTTGAATGGAGGTGCAACCTTATTCTTCACAACTTTAACGCGAGTTTCGTTACCGATTACTTCTTCACCCTGCTTCACAGAACCTGTTCTGCGGATATCAAGACGTACAGAAGCATAGAACTTCAGCGCGTTACCACCAGTTGTAGTTTCAGGACTACCAAACATAACACCAATCTTCATACGAATTTGGTTGATGAAGATTGCTATACAGTTTGAACGCTTGATGTTACCTGTAATTTTACGAAGTGCTTGAGACATCAAACGAGCTTGTAAGCCCATGTGAGAATCACCCATATCACCTTCAATTTCAGCACGAGGTGTTAGTGCTGCTACAGAGTCAACAACAAGAAGGTCAACGGCGTTAGATCTTACAAGCATGTCTGCAATTTCAAGTGCCTGCTCACCAGTATCTGGTTGAGATACGATAAGGTTTTCCATGTTAACGCCAAGTGCTTTAGCGTATACAGGATCTAGTGCGTGCTCAGCATCGATAAATGCAGCTGTACCACCAGCTTTTTGACACTCAGCAATAGCTTGAAGTGTAAGTGTTGTTTTACCACTTGATTCAGGGCCATAAATTTCAACAATACGACCTTTAGGTAATCCACCGATACCAAGTGCGATATCTAAAGCTAGAGAACCTGTTGATAGTGCTGGAACTCGTTCTTGTTTGTCGCCAAGTCTCATAATGGACCCTTTACCAAACTGACGTTCGATCTGAACAAGTGCCGCGTCAAGCGCTTTTTGTTTCTGCTGATCCATTATTGTCCTCCGGTGAATCAATCGAATGAATATGTCTTAGGCATTGCCGAGGCAATGTCCCTAATAGCTCTCAATTATTACACGACTTGGAAGTCGTGTCCAAAAATAGTCTACGGATAATAGTGGCTGTAAACCGTGATATGATGCACACTTTTCGATAAAGATTTGAAAACCCTTTTTTCATAGAGGAATCGTGATTATGGACGGACAACAACTCATTAAACCAGGTACGTATCGCCACTATAAAGGCCAAAACTATCGAGTCTTTTTTGTTGCTCACCACTCCGAAACGCAAGAAGCGCTTGTTGTTTATCAATGCTTATATGGCGATCATAGTCACTGGGTTCGACCACTTTCAATGTTTACCGAGACTGTTGTTATAGATGGTGTTGAACAACCAAGATTTCAACTCGTTGATAATCAAACTGAGGTTGTTTAAATGATTTGGAAGTGCCCAAACTGCAATGAACCTCTTCAGCAAGACAATCGCCAGCTGAAGTGCAGCAATAATCATAGCTTTGATATAGCAAAGCAAGGCTATACCAATTTACTCCTCGACAACCAGAAAAAGTCAAAAAACCCTGGCGATAATGATGAAATGCTTGAAGCTCGTCAGCGTTTTTTGCAAGCTGGCTTCTATGACCCACTTATTAAAGCCATTCAACCTTATATCAAACCAAACCACACTATCATAGACCTGGGTTGCGGCGAAGGTTATTACCTAAGGCAGCTTTTAACACAAGAACCTGATGCTAAAGGCTATGGTATTGATATAGCAAAAACCGGTGTAAAAAAAGCAGCTCAGCAATCTAAAGCACTACAACCTTACATTGCATACGCAGTGGGCAGTACTTATAGAGCTCCCGTTATCGATCACTCATGCGATGTTGCCATAAGCATATTTGCGCCATTTGACGAGCAAGACGTGCAACGTATCCTTAAAGATGAAGGCCTTCTTATTCGTGTTGGCCCAGCAACAAAGCATCATCAAGAAATCAAAGAAAAGCTATACCAAAATGCTGAAGAATTTAAACCTGCAGCAATACCTGAAGGCTTTCAAATCACTCATCAAGAAGAGCTTTTATACGAAATTGAACTATCAGGCAAAGCATTAACGGAAGATTTGATTCCGATGACACCTTTTCACTGGCAAGGCAGCCAAGAGGCGAAGGCAGCGCTTGCAGCACTCAGCTCTCAAAAAATCACTGTGCACTTTCAAGTTGATGTACTTTCAGCAGTGCCAAAGAGTGTATAAAGCTTAAAGCAAATTCCACAGCAGAGCTGCGAACAGCAGCTCTATCACCACTAAAATCACAACGGACCGAGAGTATTTGAATTTCAGGCTTTTCACCGTCGATAAACTCTGGCGTGCAAATAGCATTTGAAATTGCAAGATTATCCGACAGAATAGGTCTTAACTTGTCATAACCAACGGGCCATTTATAAGCGAAACCAAACCAACAACACCCAACGGGATGCTCATCTGTACCACCTGTAGGCCCTGCTACACCTGTGACAGAAACAGCAATATCAGCAATAGAGAGAGTAATAGCGCCTAATGCCATTTGCTCTGCAACTTCCGCATTAACTGCCGTTTCTTTCAATGATTCAAGAGAAACACCTAACTGCTGATGCTTTGCTTCAGGCGTATAAGTGACCCAGCCTTGATCAAACCAAGATGAACTACCTGCCACTTCAGTTAAAGCCTGCGCAATAGCACCTCCTGTACATGATTCTGCAGTTGCAATTTTAATATCAGCACTTTGTAAATACTGAAAAAGATTATTCATTTGAAGCACCTGTTTGCTTTATTTTACGACGTGCACGAAAAAAAGCTTTTAGCATTTGAGCAGACTCATCCTCTAAAACACCTTTAGTCCACTTTAAAGAATGATTAAAAGCTGAGAAATTCAACGCCGCAGCACTTACAACAGCACCAGCTCGTGGCTCAGTTGCTGCAAACACAATTCGCTCAATACGGCTATGAATAATTGCACCGAGACACATAGTACAAGGCTCAAGCGTAATATAAAGCGTTGCGCCTGGAAGACGATAGTTTTGCTGATGCTGACACGCATTACGAATTGCTTGTATCTCTGCATGCCCTGTAGGATCTGAGCATTCTATAGGACAGTTTCGCCCCAGCCCTACAACTTGATTATCCAGCACAACCAAAGCGCCTACAGGCACTTCATCTGCTTGCGCTGCAGTCTGAGCTTGCGTCAATGCAAAACTCATCCATTTTTCATCGAGTTCTTCAACTGGTACTTCTACTATTTCACCCATGTGCTGCTCTTTGGATTTCACTCATAACAAAAGCTCCAGAGTATACCCCTACTCATCTTACTTGAGAACATCCCAACTAACAGGTTCACCTCGTTTCACTGCTTTTGACACTTTTCGCCCAATAAGCTCATCAAAATATTTAGGAGCTAAGCCATACCCTGGGCGAATACGCCGAATAGCAGTTTTTGTTATTTCGGCACCTTCAGCGAGGTCTTCAACAAAATAAATAGAGCGACGAAACTGCTTGTTTTGTTTTTCTACGACTGACCTTTTAAGCTCATGTGAATACTGCAATGCTGTCCATATACCAAAACTCTCATCAACAAGAGCTTTAAATTCAACAGGCTCAAGCGAAAACTCACTATCAGGACCTTTGTCATTACGATCCAAGGTGAAATGTTTTTCTATAGCAACAGCGCCTAATGCTATAGAAGCTATGGCTGCAGAATGCCCAAGTGTGTGGTCGGACAAACCAACTTCCACATTAAAATGTTTTTTCAAAAACTGAATATTAGAAAGCTTTGACTCTTCAAGAGGTGTTGGGTACCCACTCACACAATGAAATAGCAAAATATCTCTTGCCCCACTCTGTCTCGCAACTTCGAGTGCTTCTCCTATTTCACTTTCATTAGACATACCTGTTGAAATTAAAATAGGCTTTTTCTTAGAAGCAATATAACGAATTAAAGGCAAGTCTACCATTTCAAAAGAAGCAACTTTAAAAGCAGGAGCATATAATGAGTCTAGAAAATCAACAGCATTTTCATCGAATGGTGAAGAAAATAGAATAACGCCAAGCTGAGCAGCATAGTCAAATAAAGCTTGGTGCCACTCATAAGGTGTAGATGCTTCTTGGTATAAGTCATAGAGACTATAGCCATCCCACAGCCCCCCTTCAATTTTAAAACCCGGCATATCTGTATCGAGAGTCATAGAGTCTGCAGTATAGGTCTGAATTTTAACCGCGCTAACACCAGCAGAAGCTGCCGCAGCAATCAGTTGCTTAGCCTTATCTAAAGAGCCATTATGATTTGCAGATAGCTCAGCAATAATAAATGGTTTGCAGTGACTACCTAATTCGACATTCCCAATTTTAAACATAAGACACCTTTAAATTTTAAAGCTCATTTGAATTGGAATACACCCTTGCTTTTCTAAACTCTGTTGCAACTCCGTATTCGCACTGGGGACATTAATATAAAAATAGCCAGGCCTTACTGAACTAATTTCATCCAATGGATCATAGTGACTTTTAAAAAAGTGAATAACACTTGAAATTATCGATGCTGTATTTTCCAAAAGATTCACACCTATAGTATTTTCATGTGATAAATAAACACTTCCTATATACACATTATCGCTTTTAATTAAATACCAAGCTCTGTAAGGATGCTGCTGCACAAACTGCTTATGCTTTTTATAAGAAGGACATTGCTGATGACTTATTTGATACTTTCGCAGCCCCAATAAAATATACAGCAAGCGAATCTGCCGAGTCGTTCCATCTATAATTTCAAAATCAATCATCATCTTGTATCGCTAACACTATAACTAAAAATATTAAACCCTACTTCTTGCCTATCAAAAACAAATCCGCAACGCCTAAATAAATCAATACTCCTAATATTTTCTTCTTTAATTTTGGCAATGAGATCAATCTCTACTTCTTCAAAAAAAACATCGATAGAACTCTGCAAAATATCAAATGACAAGCCTTTACCCCTAAAAGATGGATTAAGATTTATTGAAACTTCTGCTGCATTAGAAGCCATATCAAACCTACAAACTCCCACCTTTGCATCATCTTGTAATGCGACATACATTTTAATATTTTTTGAGCTAATCGCTTTTAAAAACCACTCTCGATGAATTTCTAATTCAATAGGATTTGAATCAAGTGACATTTGACAAGTGACTTGATCATTTCTCCAGTCAAATATATCCATCAAATCATCTAGTGTTGCCTTTTGTATAGAAATCTCCATATTTATTCTTCTTTAATAGTTTGAAATGAAAATGGAGCAAGCTCTTTATTCTTAATTTTCAGCCTCAACAGCTGATCTGCCACATCAAAATCTTCAGGTGTATCAATATCAATCACATTTTTTCTTTTTAATTTAACTATTCGAGCACATGCATTTGTTAAATTTTTACCTTGTCGAACAACATCAGCTCGACACAAATAAAACTGCCCGGCATCATGAAAAGCTGGTGTTAAATCTTGTGATCGTGTCGAATAGTGCTCTGGATTAAACATTTTAACTTGATTACTTTCTTCATAGATTGCACGCTGAATAGGAAAGGGAAAACTTGTTGCTGAAAAAACATAATCACAGTGAACATCTTGCTCAAGTATATCAAGACCTTTTCGTATATCAGATAAATCTAATGTTACAGCTGTCGGGTAAACAATAAGCACATACTTTGCTGTATTACCTTGGGATTCAAACCATTCAAAAGCATGTTGAGCTACAGCCATCGTGCCAGTGTAATCATCAGACAAAGATGTAGGCCTATTAAATGGTATAGATAGATTATATTTCGATACCAGAGTTTTTATATCTTGATCATCCGTCGAGATAAGTATTTGACTTGAGGAGAACGCTTTTGTAAGTTCTCGCAAAGGCCAACTGATCATTGGCCAACCTGAAATCAACTTTATATTTTTTTTGGGGATTCTTTTACTGCCCCCACGGGCAGGCACTATAACCACTATATCTTTATACACATTATCCTCCTGCACTAAAGCAGCTTCTCTTGAGGATAATAGTTGCAGTTCTTTTTATTTGCCAAAAAAAAACCAGCGTAAAAACGCTGGTTTTTTG
This sequence comes from Gammaproteobacteria bacterium UBA6940, assembly GCA_002450655.1. GTDB lineage: Bacteria > Pseudomonadota > Gammaproteobacteria > Pseudomonadales > UBA6940 > UBA6940. Next base: position 26,425 of record DJZY01000105.1, read on the forward strand.
ATCTTGTTACTTCTTATCGAAGCTTATTCCCACTCAATTGTGGAAGGTGGCTTAGAAGAAAGATCGTATGTGACACGAGAAATACCACGTACTTCATTCGTAATTCTGTTAGCAACATGCATTAAGAACTCAAGCGGCAGCGCTGAACACTTCGCTGTCATGAAGTCGATTGTTTCTACAGCGCGTAGACTTACTACGTATTCGTACTGACGTGCATCACCAACAACACCTACAGATTTAACCGGTAGGAATACAACGAAAGCTTGGCTTACGCGGTTGTAATAGTTTTGCTCAAACAGCTCATCAATAAAGATTTTATCAGCTTGACGAAGGATATCTGCATACTCTTCTTTTACTTCACCAAGAATACGAACACCTAGGCCTGGACCTGGGAATGGGTGTCTGTAAACCATAGTTTCAGGAAGGCCAAGCTCAATACCTAGCTTACGAACTTCATCTTTGAATAGCTCACGAAGAGGTTCAAGAAGCTTTAATTTCATGTGCTCTGGAAGACCACCAACATTATGGTGAGACTTGATCACATGAGCTTTACCGTTTTTAACACCAGCAGACTCAATAACGTCTGGGTAAATAGTGCCTTGAGCAAGCCATTTTACGTTATCAATTTTTGCAGCTTCTTCATCAAAGACTTCAACGAATACGCGACCAATAATTTTACGCTTCGCTTCTGGCTCAGCTTCACCTGCCAGTGCAGAATAGAAAGCTTCACGAGCATCAGCACAGATTACTTTAACGCCCATATTATCAGCGAAAGTTTTCATAACTTGCTCTGCTTCGCCAAGACGAAGAAGCCCATTATCAACAAACACACAAGTTAATTGATCACCAATTGCTTTATGAAGAAGTGCAGCAACAACAGAAGAGTCAACACCACCTGAAAGGCCTAGAAGAACATGATCGTTGCCCACTGTTTCACGTATGGTTTTAACAGCATCTTCAACGATGTTTGCTGGAGTCCAAGATGATTTAGACCCACAAATTTCATGTACAAACTTGCCAAGAAGCTCTAGACCAAATTCAGAGTGAGTTACTTCTGGGTGGAACTGAAGACCATAGTATGGTTTAGACTCATGCTTCATTGCAGCAATAGGAGCATTTTGACTACTACCAATGCAAACGAAGTTTTCTGGAAGCTTTTCAACACGATCACCGTGAGACATCCAAACATTAAGCTCTTTAAGCTTTGCACCTTCATGAGTAATATCTAGAAGATCACTTTCTTGCTCAATCACTAATGTCGCAGCACCAAACTCACGATGGTTACCAGCAGCAACTTCACCACCGAATTTCTTAGCCATTGCCTGCATACCATAGCAAATACCAAGAACAGGAAGATCCATTTCGAATACCCATGATGGTAACTGTGGGCTACCTGCTTCAAGAGTACTTTCTGGGCTACCTGAAAGAATAATGCCAGCTGGATTAAAAGCACGAACTGCTTCTTCAGTCATATCTGTATGATGAATTTCACAGTAAACACCAAGCTCACGAACACGACGAGCAATTAACTGTGTGTATTGACTACCAAAGTCGATAATAACAACTGGGGTTTCATGAACATTAACCATGATAAAACCTTCTATATATGAGTCTAAAAACGAGAATGGCCTAAAGATTTCTCTTTAAGCCATTTTGCAGCGCGATTAAGAACGATAGTTCGGCGCTTCTTTAGTAATTGAGACGTCATGAACATGACTTTCTGCAATACCAGCATTTGAAATGCGTACAAACTGAGTATTAGTTTGCATAGCCTGCATATCAGCAGAACCTGTATACCCCATACCAGCTCTTACACCACCAACAAGTTGGTAAACAATTGCAGCGATTGGGCCTTTGTAAGGTACACGACCTTCAATACCTTCAGGAACAAGCTTGCCTGCACCAGCTGTTTGATCTTGGAAGTAACGGTCACTTGAACCATGACTTTGAGCCATAGCACCAAGAGAACCCATACCACGGTATGCTTTGTAATAACGGCCCTGGTAAAGCTCAACTTCACCTGGAGATTCTTCAGTACCAGCAAACAAGCTACCGATCATGATGCAAGAAGCACCAGCAGCAATAGCTTTAGCACAGTCACCAGAGAAGCGGATACCACCATCTGCAATAACTGGAACACCAGTGCCCTTCAGACCTTCAACCGCATTAGAGACAGCAGTAAGCTGAGGAACACCAATACCTGCAACAACACGAGTAGTACAGATACTTCCTGGGCCGATACCAACTTTAACTGCGTCAACACCTGCATCTGCAAGCGCTTTCGCACCTTCTGCAGTTGCAACGTTACCTGCAATAAGTTGCAGATCAGGGTATTGCTTTTTAATTTCACTTACACGACGTAGAACGCCTGCTGAGTGACCATGAGCTGTATCAAGAATGATTACGTCAACACCAGCTTCCACAAGGCTTGCAAGACGCGGAGCAGAGTCACTACCAACACCAATTGCAGCACCTACGCGAAGACGACCTTGCTCATCTTTACAAGCATTTGGGAAAGCTTCAGCTTTCTGGATGTCTTTGTTTGTGATCATCCCTTGAAGCTTGAAAGAGTCATCAACAACAAGTACTTTTTCAATTTTATGCTTATGAAGAAGATCTTTAACTGCAGAGAACTCAGCGCCTTCTTTAACTGTCACAAGCTTATCTTTCTTCGTCATGATTTGAGAAACAGGTGCATCAAGACGTGTTTCGAAACGTAGGTCTCGACTTGTCACGATACCAACTAGCTGCTCACCTTCAACAACTGGCACACCAGAAATGTTGTGCATTTGAGTTAGTTCAAGTAGCTGTCTAATTGTTTTCTCTGGCGAAATTGTGATTGGGTCTTTAACAACACCACTTTCAAACTTTTTAACCAAGCGTACTTGGCGAGCTTGCTCATCAATGCTCATATTCTTATGAAGAATACCGATACCACCTTCCTGAGCCATAGCGATTGCTAAACGATACTCAGTAACAGTATCCATAGACGCAGAGATAAATGGGATATTCAGAGAGATACCACGAGTCAGCTGTGTTTTTAAGCACACATCTGTCGGCAACACCTCAGACATGCCTGGAACTAACAGAACATCATCAAAAGTGAGGGCCTCTTCTTTGATACGTAACATAGTCACCCCCTATAACAGAATGGATCCAAATGGATAAATAACTAGTCGCATATTCTACTTGAAATGCCTAGCTAAAGAAAGCGCAAGTTAACCATTTACCAGCTTTCTGATGCAAGAACTTTTCGTATGTTATCCAATATGCATGATTATTTTAAAATCATCATTGAATAATCAGATGGTCATAGTCTTGAGCTCAAAGATAAAAAGCAATAACATTGGTCTTTGTCACTTAAAATACCGATTTGGCTAAGATGACAAACAAATAACGAAGTATATAAAAAGAAGAATAACCGAATTGCAGCGTCCAGCTCAGATTAAAACCAGCTATAAGATCACTGCAAAAATAGAACATCAACAGACTGAACAACAGACATTTTGGCATATAAACCACTGATTCATATGCCTCTACATTAAAAGCATACTCTGTAAGCGAAGTGCTTCATACATGTCTTGTTTCAGCTTATTAAGATTGGATGCAAAAATGCAAAAAGCTATTATTCTCGCAGAAGGCTATTTCAAAAAACCATACGGCAAGACAGCACACGGTTTAGTTCGAGGCTCACAACGCTTTGAAATAACAGGTGTTCTAGATTCTACGTTAGTAGGCAAAGATGCAGGGGAAACCCTTGATGGCATTCATCGCAACATTCCATTTTTCAAATCTGTAGAAGATGCTCTTACACATGTAGAAGCCTCCGCAATTATTATTGGCATCGCACCAATTGGTGGTCGTATTTCTGATGAGGCACGTCAAACACTCATTAGCGCCCTATCAAAAGGGCTTGATCTTATATCTGGCCTGCATACGTTTTTCAACGATGACCCGGAGCTTGTTGAAATTGCAAATAAAAATAACTGCAAAATTATAGACGTTAGACAGCCAAAGCCTAGAGATGAGCTTCACAGCTGGTCAGGAAAAATCCTTGATCTACAGGTACCTCGTATTGCCGTTTTGGGGACAGACTGCGGTCTTGGTAAGAGAACGACTGCCAAGATGCTCACAGACCAATTGTCATCAGAGGGTGTAAACGCACAGATGATTGCATCAGGTCAAACAGGTTGGCTTCAAGGCTGGCCGTACTGCTTTATTTTAGACACCCTCCCCAATGACTTTGTCTGCGGTGAGCTTGAGCACATTACTCTTAAATGCGCAGAAGAAACAAATCCAGACGTTATCTTTTTTGAGGGCCAGTCATCTTTTAGAAATCCTGCCGGACCATGTGGCGGTGAATTTTTGCTTTCAGGTGGCGCTAAATATGTTGTATTGCAAACAGCACCAACCCGTACTTCCTTTGAAGGCTATGGCATACCTCAGCCAAGCTTAAAATCCGAAATCGAGCTTATAAAGCTATTTGGATCAGAGGTAATCGCAATATCTCTTAATAGTGAAAATGCAACTGAAAAAGAGATGCAAGACTATAAAAAGCAGATCCAAGAAGAAACAGAGCTACCAGTTTTTGCACCACTTATTGATGGAGTCAAAGGATTGACGTCAGTTGTACAAGACGTATTAGAAAAAAATAAATCCAACTAATAAGAATAATAAAAAAATGATCTCTAAGTAAGCTCGCTATGCCTGCATAGCGTTAGGCTTCTTAGTGCTTATAGACAATGATATTCATGAGGGATCAAGAATGAATAAACTTACAATAAGCAATATTAATGTCAGTACACATTGCATTCCACTTAAAAGACCATACAAAGTTGCAAACCAATACTTTGAAATCGTAGATATGATTCAAGTGCATATTGAAACCAAGGAAGGCGTTACAGGCTTTGGCACAGGAACACTAGCAAACTTCCTCACAGGTGAAGTTCTCAGCGAAAGCCTTAAAGCACTTAATGAATTCAACTTAGAGCCAATTTTAGGTAGATCATTAGAGTCGCCAGAAAAAGCGATAGAGCTTATAGAAAGTGCTTTCATTAATACACCTGCAGCTTTGGCTGCAATAGATATCGCACTTTACGATGCCTTTGCTAAAAGCGAGAAAAAATCACTCTTAGACTATTTAGGTCAGCACCATACAGCACTACCAACGTCAGTGACAATAGGAATAAAAGACTCCCTGGAAGATGCGCTTATTGAGCTTAAAGAGTATGTAGATGCAGGATTTAAAGCAATTAAAATCAAGGTTGGCGGCACTGATCTTCAATCAGATATAACACTACTGCAAGAAGTAAAGCGTCGCATCCCACGTGATACACACCTCTATGTAGACCCTAACCAAGGCTATAGTTTTGAAGAATGCATTAAGTTTATACAAAAAACTCATGACCTAGGTATTGCTTTTTTAGAGCAACCTGTATCTGTAGATGATGCACCTCTATTAGCCTCACTCAACGATAAGCTAAAGGAATTTATTTGCCTCGATGAATCACTTATGCATCATCAAACAGCTGCCGAGTGGGAGCAATATGATAGTTTTCCAGGCCATATATTCAATATAAAACTCATGAAATGTGGAGGCATTACAAATGCTAGCAAAATTGCACGTATTGCCAAGCGCAATCAAATCAAACTTATGTTTGGCTGCATGGATGAAAGCTGCGCTAGCATAAGCGCCGCTCTCAACTTTGCATATTCACAACCACACACACGATTTATCGACTTAGATGGCTCTTTTGATCTTCAGGAAGATCTATTTAAAGGTGGTTTTGAGCTTAAAAATGGTCTTATGTACCCAATTAAAAAACCTGGTTTAGGTGTAACACCATTTAAAATAGAAACTGTTAAGACAACAAAAAAGCAACCAGAACCAGCTTAACTCGATAGCGGCGCTTTGGCGCTGCCCTCCCTCTCACCATATTCACCTATATCTAAAAAATCAATTTTCCTATTGAGACCCTTCTCAAAAACCGCTCATATACAGCATTAAAAACCTGTAGAATCCTATCGTTATGCCATTTTTTGATACAGGAGTTCTTTTATGGTTTTACAGACTTCAAGCTTTAATACAGCCAGACCTAATACCGTACAACATGCAGTTATTGTTGATGGCGATGGAGGTGGTGACGAACTACAATTATTGGGCGTTCTTTTAGCGTCAGACAAAGTAAAAGTAATTGCAGGAACATCTTGCTTTGGCAACGTGGGCCAACATCAAGTTTTTCAAAACATGCGTGATATTACTCACTTCTTAAATCAGGATAAAATCCCTATTTATCCTGGAGCATCATGTGATTCAGACGGGACACCTACAGAAGAAGACGGAGCCCATGGCTCAAATGGATTAGGCGGTGTCACACTACCCCATTCTCACGCCCCTAAAAGAACTAAAGATGCTGTAGATTATATTCTTCAAACATTAAAAAATCGTCCTGCGCAAAGTGTTTCAATAACAGCAAGCGGTCCACTCACAAATATTGCAAAAGCCATTAATCAAGACCCAGAAACAATGGCAAGAGTCAAAGACATCATTATCATGGGTGGCTGTCTAAAAGACATGAAAGCTGTTGACATGCCAACTCGCCGTGGCAACATCACGAAAAATGCGGAGTTTAACTTTTTTAATGCACCTCAGGATGCAAAAAAAGTACTGCAAAGTGGATTACCTATCACGCTTCTTCCTATGGACTGTACACACCAACTCACCTTTGGCCCAGAACAAAAAGCCATAATTCAAGCTGCAAAAATTCCTGAGAATAAAAAGAAACCACTACTCACATTACTAGGTGCGTCCGAGGCAATGGATTTAAGAAAGTTTAACATTCCAGGCGTCATGCATGATGTTCACTGCGCTCTTTATTTACTCGATCCTTCACAATATGAGACGAGAACCTCCGCAGTGAATGTAAATACAGATGACAATCAGAATATAAGAGGAAGAACTGATTACACAGATGATTCGAGCATACCTAAAATTACGGTCGGAGAAAATGTAAAAGACCCTGCTCGTTTATTTAATACAGTAAAAGAAAGCTTTGAAACTATTTTTAAAGCATAAAAAAAAGCCTACAGTCTGACTGTAGGCTTTAAAGAAGAACATATTTCATAAATAGAAACAAAAAAAGCAGGCAAAAAAAAACAGCACCTGTAGTGCTGTTAAAAAAAGCAGTTTCTTAACTGTGGTGCGCCAGGAGGGACTTGAACCCCCACGCCTCTCGGCACTGGAACCTAAATCCAGCGCGTCTACCAGTTCCGCCACTAGCGCATGCGATGAATAATACCACTGGTAATTTAAAAATGGAACCCTTTTTTTGAAAAAAATTTGATTTCTTTAAAAAATAAGCTAGCAATTTCAGAAACAGGAAACAGGAAACAGGAAACAGGAAACAGGAAACAGGAAACAGGAAACAGGAAACAGGAAACAGGAAACAGGAAACAGACAGTTTTTAATAGGCAAAAAAAACAGCAATAAATGCTGTTTTTAATTTTAAGTTATGACTGGTCTCATAACTTGGTGCGCCAGGAGGGACTTGAACCCCCACGCCTCTCGGCACTGGAACCTAAATCCAGCGCGTCTACCAGTTCCGCCACTAGCGCGTGAGATAAATAATACATTCATACAGAACAACTTGTAAAGCTTTTTTTTAACTTTTTTTAAATTAACTTGCTTAAATTGCATACAACCTTGTTGTGTAGGGGCTTCCAAGGATTGCCCTATGTTAATACGTATCGCAAAATATTAGAATTTGCATGAACAGGACAGTGACGTCAGGGCTTTTGCAAGAACTTCACACTTAACCAGCTCTAATATGTGAGCATCAATCTACTCTCTTAAGAGCTATGAATGGAATAACAATAACATGCTCCAACAGTTTTATCAGGGTCATCGCCCGCTTATTATCACCTTAAGCACACTTATAGCACTGTGCTTCTCAATAAGTGGATTACTTACGCCATCAATTGAAGGGCTTGACTCAAGCCATAATGTCATGGATGGTCTATTTTTCTATGACTTACTAAGTCAGGACTTATGGGATATGCAAAGCCTTGGAGAGCTTCTGCATTATCCATTGAATTACCATAAGCAATATCCTGCCCTTGGATTCGTTTACTGGCCACCATTTTGGCCTGCAGTCGAAAGTATTTTTTTTGGCCTGTTCGGTTCAACATTGCTTGCAGCTCAACTCAGTATCACTTTCTTTACCCTCATTTTTTGCCTTAGCTTCGTATCAATATGCTCTCGCGTTATAAATGTATGGCTAAGCTTTGCAACCTTAGTCGCACTCTTTACTACTCGAGAGTTCTTTTTTTCAGCAAATACAATTATGAGAGATATGCCTGCTGTAGCAACAATGACTGCTACTTTGTGGACTGCGTTAAAGTGGCAAGAGTCCACAACACCTAAACGCTGGCTTGGATTACTTGTGGTAGTCGCTACTATTTCGATCTATACAAAGCAAACAACAAGCCTAATGCTTTTAGCCATTGCATCAGCGCTATTAATACAAAGACCTTCCACATTCAAAGAAAAACCAACTCTTGTTGCAATGCTATCTTTTAGCATCCTTGCATTACCTCTTATTGTTTTTACACTCACAACCGCAAATGCAAATTTAGGGCAATCATTTGGTAGCAACACAACTGCAATAGTTCAAGGTTACAAAGGGTTAGATCGATGGTCAATGGAAGGCTGGACATACTACTGCAAATGGTTTTTTCGAGAGTCGCCAGGGTTAACATTATTGGCACTTGTAGGGCTTTACAGTATATATAGAAGAGTTAGAGGTAAAACAGCAAGCTTAGTAGAGATAACCCTTATTACTTGGCTAGTGCTTTTCTATGTGCTTTTTTCATTCTTTGATAATAAGTCAGCTCGATTTACAACCCTAGTAATGCCTGCAATTAGCATTTTGGCAGCTATTGGTATTAATGACATTATTCAAAGCAGAACAACCTTATCAAAAGTACCTCGCATAGCTATCGGTATCTTTTTAATTCTCATGCTAAGTATTCCTCACGCATATAAAACATACAACGCCATGATTCCAAGAATGAAAAATATCGACAAAGCCACAACACTTATCTTAAATCAGACAAAAAACACAAAGACTGATGATTGCATTGCTTATACAGGAAAGTTCAAGCAGGTTTTCGTGCAATCTATTCGAAGACAAGATTTAGACCGACGATTATCAATTGTTGATGGAGCAGATCAAGATTCAAAAAACTGTTCCGTCCATGTCTTTGAGAAAGCAGATTTAAATACATCGGTACAGACAAAGCTCAATAACCAATACCAGTTATTGAAAACGAGTTTTTTCAGCCCAAGTAAAGAGCGCAAACTCATTGTGTATTATAAAGGGAAGTAATATGCTGCAGTGCACGCTCTTCTGCTAATGCACTGCGGATGAATGGCCTTCGCCAACACAAATCAGTCTAAAAAATCTAAACACTTAATGCTTTGAATAGATTTCGTGTGTAGGGGCTCTTCGACGAGTTGATTTAGAGGCATTCAAAACAGCAGGATCCCCAGTTGAGTCAAGAACACTTGGATGAATAAGTAACCCTTTCACTCTAGCACGTGCTAACACTTGATGGTCTTGCACGTTTGTTAAGCAGTGTATACCTCTGTTATGCTTTTGACCGTTAAACCTCACGCTGACCTCTCCTCTAATCCATTAGATATATTTCACTTGAGGAAGTGAATGTATGATGCAGGTAGTTTATTTTAAAGCTAATGACATTTATTCGATTCTTTGATTTTAATGAAAGTTCCCTCTCATTAAAAAATACACATTTAATTTCAGTACTAGCTAATATAAATTGATAACTGTTTTTTCAATGAAAAATTTGACTTTAAATGAACAAGATTCCAGTAGTGCCCAACGATAAGTCGATCTAGAAGTAACGTATCTCGGCTTGGGCCAAAATAAGCTTGATTCTCTTTCCAGTTTCCTTTTGCAAGCTGAATAGCTTGGCTGTGGATAGTGCACCCTTCAAAACTATATTCTTCTTGCGTAAACGGCTTGGTTAATATATCCAGCCAAGGGTTATAAAAATCAGCACCTAGTTCAGCAGAACCTTCTTTTCTAATACCCTTTTCAAAAAGATACTTCTCAATCGACGCTATATCATAAGCAAGCATAGCTGCGACAAGCTTTTGAAAGGTACCAACGACTTTTTCATCAAGCTCTTTAACAGCACCAAAATCAAAAATGATAATTCGTCCATCAGGTTTTAATGCGAAATTACCGGCATGAGGATCAACATGAATTTTGCGCAACTTGAAAATTTGCTCAGTAAGACAAAAGAAAAGATTCTCTGATATTTTTGTGACTAAGGCTTCTTCGCCTCTACCCTGTGCCCTAATCTTTTGAAAAGATTCTAGAGACTCTCCCTTTTCAAAGGACATAGTAATAACCGATGGCCCTGATAATGCTTTATACGGAAATGGTATAACAACTTGGTCAGAGTCCTTGAAAAATTCATAAAAGTCTTTCATGGTGTCCGCTTCAAGAACGTAATCTAGCTCACGCTTAATCACTTCTTCGATTTCAAGATAGACAAGATCTAACGACTTACTATCAACCCCGAGTAAGGGCAACACTTTAAATAATTGCCGTAAATGCTTTAAATCTGAACTGCAGTCTTTCTGAATATCCGGGTACTGAACCTTAACAACAACATCTTCACCTGTCTTGAGCTTGGCTTTATGGACTTGTCCCAAGGATGCAGCACGATAAGGGGTTTCATCAAACCACTCAAACAGCGACTCTGGGTAATCGCCTAAATTCTGCTTAATTTGCTCCCGAATGACTTGAATATCAACAGGTTTTGCATATTGACGCAGCTGCCCTAAAGCTTCAGAAATTTCAGGTGGCACAATATCTTTAACTTGAGCAAAGATTTGACCAACTTTCATAAGAGGGCCTTTCATTTCACTTAAAGTTCGAGCCAGCTCTTGACCGACTTTGTGATTCAATCTACTTTTACTCACTTCATCGTCACCGCCAAAAAGCAAACTTTTAGCTTTATGTGATGCGATATCAGCCGCCACATTCAAAGACATTTTTGCAAGAGAAAAAACTCTAAAACCAGGTTTACGACTGTTATTCAAAATATTTTCCTTATTGTCTGTAAGGTAAAACTATTTAAGGCACTCTATGTTATTTTTGAAGTATACACTTAAAGTACCATACAGACCCTAAAACTAAATCCTTAAAGCCAAACCATGAGCGAGCTTATACAAGTTAGGCAAAATAGTTGCCTCTCTTGTCCAAGCATACTTGCCCCTTCTTTATTATACTTATTGTAAGACACTCTAATAAGCTCACATTAATTGAAAAAAAGATGGCAAACACGAAGTTCATCAGAGCGTCTTTATTGTAAAACTTCAGCCTACGCATTCATTTGTATATTTTGCTATTAAAAACAAAACTGAATGCTGGCATTTCTAATACGAAGTATCGCAATAAAAATGTGAGGTTTATGAGAATTTAACAACTATTTTAGGAAAATCATGACAGCCTTACTCTACATATTTCCAGTTTTATTTCTCGCTTTAGCTATCGGCGCATTCTTTATTGATGTAGACGGTCCTAAGGGGAAGTTTATTTTTATCGGAATGGCAGTGGTTCTGCTCATCATGCTTGGTGGCAATGAGTTTGCTGTATTCACTCATATAAAAGAAAAAAATGCGCTAGAGCAGCAAACCGACCAAATCAACCATTGGAAAACTGGCCAGATTGCTCGTATGAATACATTGATTGCCTCAATGAGTGCCAAAACTGAAACCCAAAAACAAAAACTATCGCATCTCACAAGGCTTGGCTGGTCTGCAGACAACCCAATCATCCAAGAAGCATACTTAGCAGATGAAGCCCGTCAAGAGCTTATAGAATATATGCCAAATGCTAACCATCCCGCGGTAATTGAAAACTTACCACATTACGTCGATAAAATGCTGCTTACATTTGCATTAGAAGAAATGGGGTTCGTTGTTAGGGCAAATCAAACTCAAGATGATTACCTTGCACAAGAGGAAACAGCAGAAGATCAATCCGATGATGCAGAGCTCGCTGATGAAGCAGCTTCGGGAGAAACCAAAGAGGCAGAGAAGGTGCAACGAAAACAGCCTGAAATAAACGCCATTTTCTATGGTCATCTTGTACGCAACAACGATATCAAACTTGTCATGTACACCCTTTTACGCGCAGGCATTCCCATTAAATATGCTCGCATAATGAGAGATAAAACAAACGAAAATGCACGGAATATTAAGTTTGTTTACTCAAAATCATACGATAAAAGATCTGCTTATGATGTCAATAAAATTAAAAGAACTAAACTTTTCAAACGCTAGGTAATGCCTCGAATATATTATTACCTAGTTTAAAATAGTTTGAGCCTAGTAACGGCTCATTTGTTTTATGAGGGTTGCATTTTGACAATTAGTACAGCACAAATTCAACACGTACTCCAAGGCGTAACTATACCACCACAACCTCAAGTACTTGTCGATATACATATGGAACAAGTCATGCCAACCCCTGATATTCATCGGGTTGCTGATCTTATTTCTCATGATGCAGGCCTCAGTGGTAGCGTATTAAAAGTTGTAAACTCTAAATACTTTGAACGCAGCAATGAAATCCATAGTATTACGCAAGCATGTCGCCTTTTAGGATTAGATCGCATCATTCATATTATAAATGGCCTTTCTATTAAAGGTGAAATGACAGACGAAACTGTTGTTCAAATGACAAAGTTCTGGGACTCAGCAACAGACGTAGCTCTTTGTTCCGCACTGATAGCCAAAAGAATTGGTTTTTTTAACCCTGAAATTGCTTATAACCTTGGTTTATTTAGAGACTGCGGTATACCTTTACTCATGCAAAAACATGCTGATTATCTTCAAACTCTAGAAAAAGGATATCAAAATGAAACTGGAAGGGTTATTGATATCGAAAACACTGTCTATCGAACCAACCATGCTGTTGTTGGCTACTACATAGCTAGGTCATGGCATTGCCCCCCCCTTTTGTGCGAGACAATAGCTGAGCATCATAACGCCAGTCGAATTTTTAATGATAGCGTCTTTGAGAATTATGAACCAACTAAAAAAACGCTTTTAGCTGTTTTAAAAATGGCCGAAAGAGTGACAGAAGTTCATAAAACATTGGGAAATACAGATGTTTCTCATGAGTGGCAACAATCCTCCGAAGCACTTCTTAACTATGTAGGCTTGAGCTCGTGCGACTTCGAAGTATTAACAGATCAAATTAAAGAAATGGGTATCTGCCTTTAATGAGAGCATATTCTTAAGTACAATAACGTCTATCCAGAAATTTATTTAAAAGGCACTACTATGACTGCAGATAAAGACAACCTAATTTGGATTGACCTTGAAATGACAGGTCTCGACACAGAGAATGATCTCATTATAGAAATTGCGACCATAGTAACTAACTCAAAGCTTGAAATTCTTGCTGAAGGGCCAGTATTTGCAATAAACCAAAGTCAAGAAAGAATGGATGCCATGGACGAGTGGAACACTCGCCAGCATGGTAAATCAGGGCTGACAGAAAGAGTATTGAAAAGTGAGATTTCTGAACGCACCGCGGAAATGCAGACAATTGAATTCCTTGAAGCATATGTACCTAAAGGTGCATCTCCAATGTGTGGCAACTCCATCTGCCAAGATCGCCGCTTCTTAGCGAAGCACATGCCTGAATTGGAAGCATTTTTCCACTATCGACACATTGACGTAAGCACCATTAAAGAGCTTGCTCGTCGCTGGAAACCTGAGCTTAATGATGGTTTCAAAAAAAGTGGTGCTCATTTAGCTCTTGATGATATTCGCGACTCAATTCGGGAGTTACAACATTATCAACAAAACTGGTTAACCACCTCTTTGATCGACAATTAATCTTCTGCCATTACATTTAGAGCTAAATGTTTTCGTTTAGACTTAAAACTCAAGAGTTTTAAGTCTATATTGACCTAAAGTCTTATTCGTTTCTACACTAATAAAGATCAGGCAATGATCTAAAATGAGTTTTATCTGCGACAGACAAAGGAATCATAGAACTATGATTAAACTAAAAGCTCTGACAACAAACAAAGATGCAATGGCCCAACACCTTCTATCACAAGTTGATAATATTGGTTTGACTCTAAATCAGCTGGGTATTAAAAATAATATTAATAGACATGCTCTTGTAAGCCAAGCATGGGTCCAAAAACACCGTATTGAAGGCGAACTTGCTCGCCTAGACTTACTTGTACATACATCTTTACGTCCTTTGATAAAAGCTCGTAAAAAGATTGATCAGACTATTGATACTGCTATTGATTATCTGCCACAATCACTCGCAAAGCGTGCTCATAAAACGCACTCCACTCTTATGCGAATGTCTGGCGGATCCACATCATCGAATACCTAACTTCTGATCTCTTCATTGCTTTCGTTACACTCTTATCTTTGGGTTCCATTGCTGGCTTTTTAGCAGGATTACTTGGTATTGGCGGTGGTGCTGTATTAGTGCCGGGCTTGTACTATATGTACACTCACTTTGGGTTCAGCGAAGCTGCTATGCATACAGCTGTTGGCACATCATTATTAACGATTCTACTCACAGGCACAGCATCTGCACGAAGCCACCATAAGCTTGGTGCAGTTGATATTCCAATGCTTCAAAAATTTATACCTGGAATTGTTGGCGGTGTCATCATAGGCTCCATTTTGGCACTTTATCTAAGTGCTGGAGCACTTAAAGCCTCATTTGCAGTACTTCAAATCAGTTTCGCTCTCTATATGCTCATAAGAGGTAATAAAATCTCAATATATCCAACCATGCCATCACAACCATGGTTTAGTATTATTGCAGCTATTAATGCTGCCCTTGCTGCACTTATGGGTGTTGGTGGCGGCGTCCAAAATGTAATCTACATGACAATATGTAATGTACCGCTCGCTCGGGCAATAGGTACAGCTTCGGCGTTGGGGCCAGTTATTGCAGTTTTAGGTGCAATTGGTTTTATGATCATAGGCCAGTCATCCAACGCAACTCTACCCTATTCAACTGGCTTTGTTCACTGGCCAGCATTTTTCTGCATCATACTTACAAGTGTGGTTACAGCACCGATTGGAGCAAAGCTCACACACCAACTCCCAACAAAAAAACTTAAAAACTTCTTTACAGCATTTATATTTATAATTTCTATCAAAATGATTTATGAAGTTCTTTTCAAGTAGTATGTTGAAAAGATTTGCTAGAATTGAGCATTCTCTTTCTCTTATGTACTATAGGTTCACTAGGCAGTACTCCTAAAGTTGTTGCCAAAATAATCTTCCCTTATTAGCAAAGGACATCAAAATCATGCAGAAGAGCTTTCACTTCAGTTACCGACAAATATTGCCTGTTTGTCTGTCTATTCTTGGCTGTTTTGCCACTAATGCCCAAGCAGCAGAAAAACAAGAGGTCAAGATAAATTCAACTGAAGACTTTATTAAAGCTTTTGAGAACGATGAACTCATCGAAGGGCCTCGCACTGACACAGAAGAGCCATCTCTCATTGAAAAAAAGGTAATCGCAGAAGATAAATTTATTCAAAATGATTGGGGTATTCTTGCCCACAAGCTTAATTATTTTATTCCTGTAAGCTATAAATCCGACTCTCCAACGTACTATACATCACCGTCTCAACAAGATGCTGCAGCAGATCCCAATGAGCGCAATCTCGAAGCAATGTTTCAATTTAGTTTTAAAGCAGCACTCTTTGATGTTTCAGATAAATATAAAAGTAAAGTGTTTTTTGGCTTTACAGCAAAGTCATTTTGGCAGCTTTACACTAAAAAATCGTCATCCCCATTTAGAGAAACCAATTACGAACCAGAAATTTTTTGGGAGTTCCCATTTAGAATAAAGCCGCTTGATATTCAATTTCTAAATGCAAGACTTGGTTTTAGTCACGAATCCAATGGCCAAAACATTCCATTCTCGAGAAGCTGGAATCGAATTTATGCAAGTTTTGAATGGGAAGACTCTAATTGGGTTTACCAATTTAAGCCATGGTATAGACTACCTGAAGATCACAAGCGAAATAATACACAAGTCGATGGCGATGATAACCCTGATATTAGTGACTACATGGGACACTTCCAGTTCAGAGCTGTGATGAAAAACCATCGTAATCAACTTGCCTTTACTATTCGCAACAACCTGCACGTGAATGACAATAAAGGCGCTATTGCTGTAGATTGGATTTTTCCAAGCAAACATCAACTACAACCTTATATTCAAGTATTCCATGGATACGGTGACAGTTTAATTGACTACAACCAAAAGCTAACTCGAATTGGCTTTGGCGTTCTACTATCAGATTGGTACTAAGTAACCTAGCCCATGAAGCCTCTTAAACTATTCTATTTAAGAGGCTTTTATAGCTAAGCATCCCCTTTTATATCCTCTATACTTATTAAGACAATCCCCCTAATCAACATCTATTCACCGAGTAAGCAAGTGGTGACTTCAAGCGCTTGTTCAAGCAATTGAGATTTTTGAATAACGAATAAGGTGAATACAGTCTTGACTGATAGATTTAAAGTGCTTTGGGTTGTGAGTCATTTAATTCACAACGATGAAAAAACAACCTCTCTTCATGCAAGTGTCCGCCTCAGATGCTTGCACATTATTCAATATCTAAATACTTATGCTCAAAATATCGAAATAAACTTAACAAGCATCACTAGAACAATTGATGTCTTTCACAAGGTAACAGCATTTAATCCTGATCTTGTTATCATAGGGCAGCTCTACGAAAATCATAGCAATCATATTGAAATCCTCATAAAGCAAGGTTACAACTTAGCGCTTGATGTTAGCGAAAATATTTTTGATGATCATAAATTAAATAAAATCTATCGACCTCTTTTTAAGCATAACCTTCACTGGGTTTTTCCAAATGAGTCTTTGCAAAAAAGGTTTATTGACTTTATGAAGGACTATCCAGCCCCCAAGTCCACGACATTAATACCCAACCCACCAGAGGGACTTCCCTCAAAACCTGCGATGCCAATCGATGATTCCCTAGGTCGTTGCGAATCAATGCCCCTTCAACTTGTTTGGACTGGCCGAGAAGCATGCTTACACTCACTTTTAGGCTTTTTAGATCAGCCTTCGCATTTACACATCAAGCTTGTCGTTCTCACTGACTTAACGTCTGATATACAAGATCGGTTATTGAGCTTCTTAGAACGCAGAAAGTCTAACATTAAGGTGCATTTATTACCTTGGTCATTTGACTTGCAAAGACGATGCATCATGCAAGCTCATGCATCACTCATAACAGCCACCCCATTCACGCAGCAATGTACAAAGTCTTCTAGCCGAATAGTCACAAGCTTTTGGTTTGGAACCCCAGTTGTGGCCATGCCTTTACCTGAATATAAGAGCTTTCAACAGTACGCAATTTTAACTGAAGATCTCCATAAAGGTATTGAACGGAAAACGCTCATCCTGACACGC
>DJZY01000106.1 GCA_002450655.1 Gammaproteobacteria bacterium UBA6940
GATAACCTACACACCAAATGCAGAATTCAGTGGCACAGACACCATTACCTACACGGTAAGTGACGGCAATGGTGGTACAACAGCGGCCACAGCAACAGTGACCGTGAATGCAGTGAATGATGGGCCTGTTGCAAATGACGATTCAGCAACAACCGCTGAAGATACCAGCGTAACGGTTGATGTGCTCGCAAATGATACGGATGCTGACGGCGACAGCTTAAGTGTTACAGGGGCAAGTGCTGCAAACGGTACTGTCGTAATTAATCCAGACGGTACAGTGTCTTATACGCCGAATGCTGATTTTAATGGCACAGACACGATTTCTTACAACATTACTGATGGCAATGGTGGTACTTCAACAGCTACGGTTACAGTCACGGTAACACCTGTAAATGATGCACCACAAGCTGCAAATGATTTTGCATCTACAGATGAAGATACATCAGTTCAAGTTAATGTCTTGGGCAATGATAGCGATCTTGATGGTGATTCAATTTCAGTTACTGGAGCCTTAGCTGAAAATGGAACCGTGGTTATTAATCCAGATGGGTCTATTACCTACACACCTAATACTGACTTTAATGGAACAGATACGGTTTCATATGCAATACAAGATGGTAATGGCGGTGTTACAGAAGGCACTGTGACAATTACAGTAAATGCGGTTAATGATGCACCTGAAGTGCAAAGTAATATAGTGTTGGAAACCAGTGAGGACACAAGAACAAATATTGATATTCTTTCATATGTGAGTGACCCTGACGGCGATAATATATCAATTGAAGCTATTAATGCTGAGAATGGCATTGTCATTATTAATGAGAATGGAACCATTGATTATATACCGAATGAAAATTATAGCGGGCCAGATACTATAAGATTTAGTGTAAATGATGGGAATGGGGGCTCTGCGGCTGGTGTTATTGAAATAAACGTAACGCCTGTAAATGATATTCCTACATCTGAAAGACAAATTATTGAAATTAATGAAGATGAATCAATTAATTTAAATTTAAGTAATTATGTTGAAGATTTAGATGGTGATTTAATTAATTTTTCAGGTATAAGTGCTGAAAATGGAAGCGTGGTAATTAATGAAAATGGTCAAATTATCTACACGCCTGCAGAAAATTTTACAGGACAAGATGTTATTAACTACACTTTCAATGATGGTGAAAGTGAAAATCAAACAGGCCAAATAGAAATAAATATTCTGCCCGTTAATGATAGTCCTACAGCAGAAAATGATACGTTGCAAATAACACAAGGTCAGCCAGCAAATATTAATGTGTTAGCTAATGATTTTGATGTTGATGGTGACAGCATACAACTAGTCAATGCTGCGTCAGATAATGGAACAGTTATATTTTCTGAGAATGGAGAGCTTACTTACACACCAAATCCAGATTTTGTCGGTAATGATGTAATTACTTATACAATAACCGATACAAATGGAGCAGTAACAACTGGAAGCGTAGACGTTTTTGTTGAAGAAAATATTGCACCTGTGGGTCCAGAAACTGATTCTGGAAATTCAAATAGAGCTGCAGATGATTCCGGCCGGAGCAATATACAAAGCAATAATCCAACATTGAGTGAACCGGCAGTCGTTGATTATGATCCTCTAATTCTCGAGGCCGTAAATGGAATTAATCAGTTGGGAGGTATAGGAGAGGTTTCAAGTGCAACTCCTACTATGGCTGCGTTAAATATGATGAGCTCATTAGGTGGAGTCGACTCAATTACGGATAATAATTTTAATGGTATGGGGTTTGAATCTGAAGTGGAAGGTCAGTTTTACGATAACTTTGAAAACGTTGAAACTGGTGTTCTTGACGCGCAAGATATCCAAGACTTAGAAATACCTGGGCTTGACGGGGCTGACGGTGAAGAAGAGCTGGAAAATGCTGAAGAAGGTTTCGAAGAACAGCTCCAAGACATCGTTAATTTACCAGTAAAAGAGATTATGGATATCATAAAAATGCTTTCTTAAATTTGAATGTAGTATTTTAGGGATAGTAAGTAGTACGTATGCGATTTTTTTTGATGATTGTATTGTTGCTTTCAGGATGTACAACAATGGAACCTCTTGACATGGATGAAGAGATTGGCGTTGTGTATTTGCAAAAGGAAGTGATAGAAAATTCTAAAGATAATATTATCGAGAGACCAATCACTTTATATGAAGCAATGGCTAGGGCTATTGTTTTTAATCTTGATGAAGAAGTTGAGCGCCGTGAAACAGAATATAGAAATTTACTTAAAAAATTATCTGAAACAGGTATTTGGCCAACACTCGTAGGCTCAGTAAATTCAGGAATTCGTAATAATGATGCTGGTTCTCGAAGCAGATCACTTTTATCTGGACGAGAGTCTTTAGAGCCTTCAACATCTGCAGAAAGAGATAGCCAGTCAGCTGATTTGACCTTGAGTTTAGATATATTGGAGTCAGCGATTTCATATATAGCTTCAAAAGAAGCAGAGGCTGAAACATATATTGCTCATGAAAGACATCGCAAGGTTTTGAACAGAATTATTGAAGATGTAAGAACAGCTTATTGGCGAGCTGTCAGTGCTGAGAGAACATTTGAAAAACTATTAGAATTAGAAAGCTTAGCTGAAGAAGCCTTATTTCAAGCGTATGAACTGGAAAATACAAGAAAAGTTACTTTACTTCCAACCTTATCCTACCAAAGAGATTTAATTAAAGTAAAAGCAGATGTGCAGCGAATTCAGGAAGAACTTATTATATCTAAGTATCAGTTAGCTGCCTTAATGAATCTCCCTCCAAATATTCGCTACAAACTTGAAATTCCAACGCGAACAGAAGTTGTGCCAATGCTACCAGCCTCAGTTGATCAGCTTGTCAAAACAGCGCTGTATTATCGCTCTGAAATGCGAGAACTATTGTATACAGAAAATATTAATGATGAGAAACTCGAGCGAGCTTTTTATGAATCATTACCTACATTCAGGACTGTTTTTGGGGCTAACTACGATACAAATGAATTTCTATTTAATCAGCAATGGTATAACTTTAGCGCGAATGTAAGCTGGGATCTGTTATCAGTATTTAAATACCCAATTAAAAAGCGAGCTATTTTTGCAGAAAGGCGTGTTATTGAGGCTCGTAAAAGAGCGTTGATTATGGCAGTTATGACACAAGTACACGTTGCGAGAGCTAAATTTGTGAGAAAAGCGCAAGAACTAAGAGCAATTAAACAAGGTAATGATGTGCAATCCAGGATATTAGCTTTAATTGATGCCCGCCATGAGGCTAAGTTGGTTGGTCAGCAAACGCTTGTTAAAGAAAAGCTAAACTACATTTTAAGCGAAATTAATTACGACTCCTCCTATGCTGATATGCAAAATTCATATGCAAATTTATATGCTGCTATGGGGCTTGATAATTATGGGTTTGAAATTAACTCCAATATGTCGGTAGATGAGTTGGCTCAGAAACTGAAAGAGCATTGGGAGGAGAGAGCAGTTGTATTACCAAAAATTCGCTAGATCATTAATATTGGTTGCTGCTATTTGTTTATTATTTAATTCAAAATCTTACGCTGTAGAGCTGAATTTGGATAAAGAAAAACAGACAGTTGTTAGAGGTCTCATTCGAGCTGTGAATCAATCAACTTTATCTGCTGAAATTGATGCTCAGATTCTACAAATACCTGAAGCTGTTGGGTCCGAGTTTAAAAAAGATGATGTTTTAGTTAAGTTTAACTGTGTGCGTCAATATCAAGAAGCAAAGGCTGCAAAAGCTTGGTCAGATATTCAACAACAAAAAGTAAATTCAAATAAAGTTTTGCAGCAGCATGAGTCTGTTGGTGCCTTTGAAATACTTACATCTGTTTCAGAGCTAAGTAAAGCGAAAGCTGAGCTGAATGCAATTCGGGCTCGAAATCAAGGGTGTGTTATTCGTGCACCATTTGACGGCTACGTTATAGATAAAAAAGTGAATAAGTTTGAAGCTGTAGCTATGAATCAGCCATTGATCGAAATTGTTGATTTAAGACGAATGAATGTTGAGGTTATTATTCCTTCTTCATGGTTGAATTGGTTGCAAGTTGGCGATAGTTTTGAATTTTTTATAGATGAAACAAGTGAAGTTATTTTTGCTGAAGTAGTATTTATTAGACCCTACATTGATGCTGTTAGTAAGACGGTAAAGGTAATTGGTGCTGTTAGCCAATTAGATATAGAAGAAAAAATGTTGTTACCCGGTATGAGTGGCTCAGTTAAATTTATGTATCAGGAAGGCATTGAGTGAATATATTTGAAAGGAATCGTGAAGATATAGCGAAAGATAATCCTCTTGCTCTTTCAGCTATAAGATTACTCCAGTTTGAATCTGAGATTCGAGAGCTTAGAAATAAGTCTGAACTCTATTTTCACTTAGCTCATGACTTGAGTGCTATTGCGCCATTTGACTGTTCCATGTTGTTTGTCCGAAATATTGTTGGAACTTTTAAGTTGGAGTTAGTTAAAAATATACCAGACGCTGATGGTAGTAGTGAATTAGTTCAAAAAATACATGCTTGGCTTGCTTCTGATAAAAATGTTCAAGATAAAGATGTTTTAAAGTTAAGTTTAAAAGAAGATATTAACTTTGAAAATGAAAAATACCCATTTAATAATATTTTGTGGGTGCCTATAATCTCTGCAGGTGAGCTCAATGTTGGTCTTCTGTTGTTTAGGAAAAAAGAATTTACTGATAAGCATTTGTCTTTATTGCAAAGACTTTCGAAGACATATGGTCATGCATTAGGCGCTTTGCAGCCCAAAAAAAGTAGCTTTTTTAAAGGGAAGCTGATTAATACCATTCCAGCCAAAATAATACTGGTTTCTGGATTTTGTGTGTCACTCTTTATCCCTATTCCCTATAGTGTGCTTGCTTCAGTTGAAGTTGTTCCTGATGATCCTTTTGTTGTTACTGCTCCGTTTGATGGTGTTATTAATACTATTGAGGTTGAGACGAATAGTATTGTAACTAAAGGTGATCTTCTTATTCAATTTGATGATTTAAGAGCCAGAAATGAAAAAAATTTAGCTTACCAGCGATTAGAAGTTGCAAATGCAAAACTGGAAAATATTACCGCTCTAGCGTTTGACCATATTGATGCTGGGTATGATCAAGCAATTGCTTATACAGAGTATGGTTTAGCACAATTAGAAGCTGCCTATGCGGATGAAATGCTTGCAAAAACCCAAGCAATTTCTGCTGTTGATGGTGTTGCTATTTATACGGATAAAAATGATTGGGAAGGTAAAAGTATTAAAATGGGGGAGCAAATATTAAAAGTAGCTGACCCAAAAAAAGTAAAATACCATATTGAGCTTCCTGTTTCAGATGTAATTGCTATTAAAAAAGGGACTCCTGTAACGGTATATCTCGATTCATCTCCTCTTGGTGGTCATACTGCGATTTTAGACTCAATCAGCTATAAGCCAGCATTAACCGCAAGTGGTGTAATGGCATATACACTTGTAGCTATGCCGGAAGAGGGTGATAACCCTCGAATTGGTTCAAGAGGGACCGCTCGAATTTACAGTGGTACATCACCACTCATCTGGCAGTTAGTGAGACGCCCACTTCAATTTGTGCGCCAGAGGTTAGGCTTATGATAGGGGAAGGGCTTGGTACTGATAAGTTACCTCCACTTCGTCAAGATATTATTATTGAGTCTGCACAAACAAGTGTACAAGGCCAGCGTCAGTGGCGAGTAGTAGATCCTGTACAAAATAGATACTTCATCATAGGTGATGAGGATGTTGCTTTATTATCAATGTGGTCTCTAGGAAGTGTTTCCAAAATGAAAGAAGTCCTAGATCAAATCAATAAGGATCTAGATTTAGCTGAATTAAAAAGCTTGTATCATTTTTTAAAGGATAACTATCTCGTCGAGATTGATACTAAAGAAAATAGACAGTCTGTATACTCGCAATATGTGCAAAGTTCTAAAGATAGTCGTATTGCTGATTTTTTAACGTACAAATTTCCTCTTGTTCGAGTTGATAGTTTTAAGGATTATGTCTTTCCATATTTTAGTTTTTTAAAAACTAAAGGAATGATTTTAATATGGTTTTTTTGTAGTGTTGTTGGTGTCTACTTTGCTTTAAGGCAAATTGATTTATTCGTTGTTTCTTTTAAAGGTTTTATCTCATTTGAAGGTCTTGTTAGTTATCTTTTATCCCTGGTTTTTATAAAGTTTATACATGAAATGTCTCATGCTCACACCGCAGATAGGTATGGATGTCAAATTGGTAGGCTTGGGGTCGCTACGTACTTTGGTTTGCCTATGTTCTACACAGAGCTAGACAGTGTGGCTCGGTTAAACAGCGCAAAAAAGAAAATGCGTATTTCCGCTTCAGGTGTTTGTGCTGAAATCTATATTGCTGGCTGGAGTACTTTTTTGTGGGCTTTTCTGCCCATTGGAATTGCAAAAGATACTTTTTTTGTATTAGGTACTACAAGTTGGATTATGAGTGTTGCGATTAACCTTAATCCATTTGCCAAGTTTGACGGTTATTACTTGCTGTGTGACTTTTTAAAGATCGAGAATTTACATCAACGATCTGTTTACACTCTAAATTGGTTTGTTGATATGTTGTTGCTTGGTTTTTCCGAAAAAAAGGCAGAGCTTGTTTCGTTTAAACGCCTTTTTCTAATGGCTGCCTTTGGATTGGGTGTTAAGTTATATCAAATATTCATAATATTTACAGTTTGCGCGCTGCTTTATTATTCAGTGCAGCACTTTTCAATACTTATACTCTGTTTTTCTATTTTTTATTACTTTGTGGGTTTAGGGTATGTGAGAAGAATAAAGGATTTATTGAGTGATGGTGGCGGTATGAGTCGAGCACGGAAGATAACGTACGTTTTTGGTTTTGCTCTTTTTTTGACAGTTTTTTTTCTACCCTTAAATAAAACATTACATATACCAGGTGTCGTACTAAAGCAAAGTGAGGAACTAGTTGTACTTGAAAATGCAGAAGTAAAATCACTCAGTGTTAAAGAGGGTATGCTTGTTTCTAAAGGGCAAGTTTTATTTGAACTTGATTCCAAAGAACTCGAGTTTGCAATGAATCAAGTTTATAAAAAAATAGAAGTATTAGAAAAGCAGCTTGATCGTATTGCTGGCTCTGAACAAGACAGGTCTGCTGTATTGATTTTAACACAAGAGCTTGATAAATATCTTACAGATTTAGAAGGGCTAAGGCTTCGACAAGATAAACTGATTGTAAAATCTAAAATAACAGGCAGGGTAACAGGTTTGTTGACTGATATTGCAGTTGGCCACTCTGTTGCTAAAGGGCAAATACTTGGTTTGGTTGTCAGTGATGCGCTGTATGGACATGCCTTTATCGATGAAACTCAGCTTAACAGAATCATTATGCCGCAGATTGCGCGGTTTTATCCCGATAATGCTGCTTGGAAATACACGGATGTGAGTATTACTAGTTTTGACTATTCAGCAACAACTCATATTGAGCCAGCAGAGCTGACATCGGAGTATGGGGGTGACATTCTTGTCAATAAAAGTGATAAAGGTCTTTTGGTTCCTGTTAATTCTCAAAACAAAATTCGTTTTAGGCCAACATCGGAAGAAACTTTAAATATACCAGTGAGCTTAAGAGGAGAGTTAGCGCTTAATGTCGAACCACAAAGCTTAGCGCAAAGTTTTTGGAACCAATTGTGGCGTATTCTTATAACTGAGCTGCGTCGATAGGAATTCTTATTATGGATAGAAGAGCATTTCTTTTGCAATGTTTGGCTGGTAGCTTAGCAATAGGTCAGTTGAATCCTTTACTTGCAGAAAACTTAGGGCCTTACACTACAACTGATATTTATTTTGGTTATGGTAAAACAGGTATTGGTTCGAAAATTGGCTTTAATTTAGTCGATACACTTTACCGACTGCAACACAATACACATCACTTTAACTTTGTGAATGAGCCAGGTAAAAAAACACTAACAGCAACAACTCATGTGCAAAATTCTAATCCGGAAGGACGTCAGTTGCTACAAGTAACTAGTTCTCTAATGACCGTTTTTCCATGTTTATTTAAAAATTTGCCATATCATCCGCTGAAAGACTTTAAACCCGTATCGTTGATTGGGTATAACGCCTTTGCTTTAGTTCTAGGGCCTGCTGTCGATGCAAGTGTTCAGACCGTCGATGATTATATTGCATGGGTTAGAAAAAACCCAGAATACCGTGAAATAGGAAATACTTTTTATGGTTCTGAAAGTCACTTAGCTAGCCTTATACTTGCACGTGAAAAGAAGGTTGCCTTACGATCTCTCTATTATGGCGGCACTTCGCTTATGATAGAGGATATGCTTCACAAAGAGCTTGCTGCTTGTATTATGGTCAGTGGTAATGCGCAAAAAGAGATAGATTCTGGTGTTTTTAGAGTGATTGCTGTTTGCTCGAAGGATCGTCACCCACCATGGCCAGAGATACCAACCATGGCTGAGTCTGGTGTTGCAAATATGAACTTTAAGGGTTGGTACGGTATTATGGCCCCAAAGCAAATGGCAGGGAAGCACTATCACTATTATAAGGATGTTATCGATGCTGCTCGTCATGATTCAGAGTTTCTGCAGGTATTGGCAAGTCTTTCATTGGATGTTCAAGAAGTAAGTCCTGATGATCTTGCTATTGAAATAGCTGGTGAAATTGCCTCCTATAAGAGTCTTTTCTATAAGTATCATATATCTCAAGTCTAAAACTTATGAGTTATGAATATAGTTTTTCATAACTCATAGCAGCATGCTCATATCTTGTGTGATATCATTTGATCATTTTATAGGTGACAGGACTGGAACTTCTCGATGATTCTGATGATAGATAACTATGATTCATTTACTTATAACTTGGTACGCTTTTGCCAAGAGTTAGGCGTTGAAATTCTGATCAAATATAGTGATCAGATATCCTTAAGTGAAATCGAAGCTTTATCTCCTCAAGCCATCTTAATAAGTCCTGGCCCTGGCACACCCCAAGAAGCTGGTATATCCATTGATGTTGTGAAGCACTTTGCTTTTAAAATACCTTTATTTGGTATATGTTTAGGGCATCAAGTCATAACTGAAGCCTTTGGTGGAAAAGTGATACGGGCAAAGACCGTCGTTCATGGTAGAACCTCTAAGGTATTTCACTCTGATACAGGTCTATTTGCAGGGCTACCTCAATCATTCAATGTCACTCGATACCATTCACTTGTGGCAGAACAAACAAGCTTACCATCTGAGTTAGAGGTCACATGTTGGACGCTTGATAAAGATCAATGTCTCGATGAGATTATGGGCATTAAGCATAAATCATTGCCAATTTATGGTGTGCAGTTTCATCCAGAAGCTCTTCTCACTGATTATGGCCGACACATGATTGGGGCTTTTTTTAAAGAGCAGGGCATATTTATAGATGAATCTGCGTTAGGCTACACTGAACTACAAACTGAAAGAAACTAAAGGAACATGAGCATGAGTTATACGATCAGCAATACGCTAGAAGATCTCGCTTGCGGTAAAAATTTACCTTCAGAGCAGATGCACTGGGCTATGCAGGATATTATGACCGGCCAGTGGCAAAATGAGCAGGTTGCAGCTTTTTTAATGGGGTTGAGAGCTAAAGGTGAAACCGTTGAAGAGATTACAGCGGCTGCTCAAGTCATGCGTAACCTTTCTAAAGGTGTTGTTGTTGATGTGCCACACTTAATTGATACCTGTGGTACTGGTGGCGATGGCGCTCATCTTTTTAATGTTTCTACTGCTGTAAGTTTTGTTGTTGCTGCGGCAGGTGGTGCTGTTGCTAAGCACGGTAATAGGTCTCTTTCTAGCAAGTCTGGTGCTGCTGATGTGTTAGAAGCTGCAGGTGTCTATCTTGATTTAACACCAGCTCAAGTGGAAATTTGCGTTAAAAACCTTGGTGTTGGCTTTATGTTTGCACCGGCACATCACTCGGCAATGAAGTATGCAATGCCTGCTCGCAAAGCCCTTGGTATTCGCACGCTCTTTAATATGCTTGGGCCGCTTACAAATCCAGCTCGTGTGCCTCATCAGCTTCTAGGTGTTTATAGTAAAGATTTAGTGCGCCCAGTTGCTGAAGTGCTTAAAGGTTTAGGGCTTAAAAAAGCTGTAGTTGTGAATGGCCATGGTGGGCTTGATGAGTTTTCGATTTCTGGCCCATCTCACTATGCGTTGCTTGATAATGGTGTTATTACAGAAGCAACTTTATCTCCAGAAGATGTGGGCTTAAAAACAGCATCACTTGATGAACTTAAAGTGACTTCACCTGAAGACAGCTTGGCAATTATTAAACGTATCTTCAAGAAAGAACCAAATGATGTGCATGATCCTGCACGAGATATTGTTGCTTTAAATGCAGGTGTCGCACTCTTTGTTTCTGGTGTTTGTACATCAATTGAGCTTGGCGTTGAGCTTGCTCAAGATGAACTCTCTAATGGTGGGGCAGGTGAAAAGCTTAGCAGCCTTGTTAATACAACAACAGTATTTCGTATTGAAGCAGAAGATGCAGTAAGCACTATAGAATAGTGGTATCTTACTTTTACTATGAGCGGCAGATAATGATCTGTTTATCTGTCGCGATATAATTTATAGGTTTATCCCATGGCTCTTCTGGGATATCTGAAATAATTTGCAAATCGTGTGCAATACCGATAAGCAAGGGGCCTGGTTTTTTAATTCTCGCAAGTGTTCTATCATAAAACCCACCACCCATACCTAAGCGCGTTCCTTTTCTAGTTGCTGCAACAAGAGGTAACAGCAATATATCGAGATCATTAACATGAGTCTGCTGTTCTTTGAGTGGTTCAGGGATTTTATACATATTCGATCGAGGAAATTTATTACGTATTTTTTTTCCAAAATAAAGAGTTTTATTTTTTTGGATAATTGGAAATAAAAATTCAATTCTTCGAGAAGAGGTTTTTTTTTCAAAGTATGCTGTGCTAATTTCCCCGTCACCTGCTTTATATGTGCCAATGCGAATTAATTTATTTTTAAAGCGGTGTTGGTTTTTATTAATTATTTTTAATAGTTGATATTGTAATTTTTTTGATGCACAGCTCTGATTTTGAGGAGATAGGGCTCTTCGTTGTTGACGAATTTTTTTACGTAAAATTTTACGTTGCTCTGCGTTCGTGTTGATAATCATACATAAGCTGGAAAATGAAAAGGGAAGAGTAGTTAAGAAGAAAACCTGTGAACCAAGGTGCCGCTATCGATGTTGCCCTTGAACCCGTAAGTTCAAGGCGGATGGCACAGCTTTACCGTAGGCTTACCGCTATAATGCGGTCCTGCTCAATAGTAAGGCGTAAGCCTTCCTTTGATAGAAGTATCGGCTCAGGGACGTAATCGAAAACACGTACACCGCAGCTCACATTAAAATTAGTATATCTAAAAAAAACTAGAAATGAAATATTGACAAGAAGCTGTGATGTTGCTCTCGGGCTTTAAATGGATGTTTGCGTTAGAAAAAAATTTTTTTTAATTCGGCATGGCGCTCATAAATGTATAGGTGACTTAAATTTGCAGCTAAAAAGGTGACCACGATGTGAATTATTATGTTTGTAATCTCTAACGCTATGGGTATAGATGCAAACTAAGGCAAACTGTATTTGATAACTTTAGTTTCAAAGGGAAGTAAGTTTATATCTAAGTAATTTGAGTTGCTTGTCTGTATAAAAGATGACTGCAAAGGAAATATTTCTGTTATTGATAAGTCTGACTGCATTGTATTAATAGTGTAGTTTTGAGAACTATTTGTCATATTAATAATAATATGAGCGTAGGTAGTACCTGTATAGCGATAAAAATGTAGAATATCTCCAGCGGTTACTAAACCGTAGTTTTTAGATGTCATGACAGGGTGGTTTATGCGCATTTGCATAAGATTTTTATAATGACTTAGAATTGAGTCTGAGTCATGTTGTTCATCTCTAACATTATATTCAAGCTTATTTGCTGCGGCAGTGCGAAATGAGCTGCCAGTTGTAAAACCACCTTGTGAGTTCCAGCTCATAGGGACCCTTAAGCTTGCATCAGCTTGTAAGCCGTTTCCTGCACTCATCCCAACTTCTTCACCGTAGTAAATAAAAGGTTTCCCTGGAAGCGTCATGAGTATACTAGCTGCGAGCTTTAATTGTGGCTCGTTGCCGTTAAGCTGATTGAATGGTCTGCTGCCTGCGAAAGCATCATGATTCGAGAGTAAAAGAGCCATTTTGTCTAAGGTAAAGTCTGAAAAATAGGGGGCTATTTCACTTGCCGAGCCATTTGTAATGCTCTCAAAAATTGCTGTATTAAGACCAAATGCGAATGCTGAACCACATGAATTTGATTGAGCTGCATCACTGGGGTGTCCAGGGTCTTCACAAACAAGGTATTTATTAAAATACTCTTCCTCTAAAAGTGTTCTCATAGTGTTATTGATTTGATGGTTGGCCTCTTCTCCGTACCAGCGATCTGCTCCGTTTTCTATGAGGTTACCCACTGCATCAAACCGAAAGCCGTCGACGCCTAGGTCTAGCCAAAATCGTAAATTATTTTTATGAAATTCGATGACCTCTTGATTTTTGAGGTTCCAATCAGGCATACCAAACCAAAAAGCACCATAGTAATATCCATGAGTACCTTGGTGCCAACTATCGCCAGCCCAGCCTTGCCAGCCAAGGTTTGAATCTTCCCAAATAAACCAGTCTCGATATGTTGGGTCAAAATTATTACTGGCTGTAAAATAGGGGTGTGAACTTGATGCATGGTTAATAACATAGTCCATAATAACGCCAATACCACGCTTATGGGCTTCAGTTAGGAAAGTTGAAAAGTCTTCAAGTGTGCCATATTGGCTTTCGATATTTTGATAGTCTGTAACAGCATAGCCATGATCATTGTCACTGCTTTCTGTGATTGGCATAAGCCAAATGCCTGTTATTCCGATTTCTTGTAAATAGTCAAGTTGCTGGGTTAAACCTTGCAGGTCGCCAATGCCATCACCATCGCTATCTTTATAGGCGCGCACATAAATCTCAATAAAAGTAGCTGAATCAGCCCAATTCTGAGGAAGGCCTGAATTATGACTGTCAGATGTATTTTCAGTCGACTCTGTATTGTCTGTAGACAGAGTATCTTCTGTGGGCAGTGCCTCTTCGGCAGATAACGTATTCTCTGTTGATGTTTCTAAATTTATTTCTGTATTAATCGGTGCAGAACTACCGCCGCATGCAGTGAGCATTGCTGAAAAGAGTATGAGGATTAAAGATGAGAAATAGTGCTGCATTGATGCCCCTCATTCAAATTAGTAGTGCTGTACACTATTTTAAATGAAGGGCTAATGGCCTTTAATTAATCTTTGAAAAAAGGAGTGGTTTCTTTGTAAGTAAGCTCACTTAAATGCTCTATTTTAGCCAGCATAAATAATGTGAGACTGGTCTTTATAGGCCTTTAATACTGCATTGGCTTCTTGAGCTAACACTGGGCCAGTCACTTTTATTCCACGTTTTTCCAGCTCTTCTTTCCAATGTGGGTGGATAGGGCCTTCATCAAAACCCGTTAGCTTTTCTGTATCTTCAGCTCTAGCGCCATAGACGACCTCTCCAACACCTGACCAACAAACAGCGCCTAAGCACATGGCACACATTTGTGCACTAGTGTAAAGTGTATAAGGTCGATCATCCTCATCAAGGTGATTTTCTTGCCTTAAGCTAAATTGGCCAAGTGTTTGTTGTGCACGGGCAAGTGCAACCATTTCAGCATGTGCTGTTGATGTATGGAGTGGGACAACCCTATTGATGCCGAGACTTAATATTTCGCCGGTAGGTTTATGAATAACTGCAGCAGCAAAGGGGCCGCCTTGTTCACCTTCAGCGCCTTGCATAAAGTTTTCTTTTGCAAGAGCGATGACCATTTTCATATAGCCTTGATCACCAGGCGCTGATGCAATTAAATCTCGACCAGTTGTTTCAAGCCAAGAATTAACCCAAGTTGGGAGTGTAAATGATTGCATAAATTAAGCTCCATTTTTATGGCTGGGCTACTGCATTAACCTCAAGAGTACCGTCTTTAAATCTTAAAGTGAGGGCTTCATTATTTTTGACATCTGATTTGGATTTTACGACTTGCCCCTGTTTATTTTGGGCGATAACAAAGCCCCTTTCAAGTGTACGTTGCGGTCCTATACCTACAAGACGCTTAGATGCATAATCAAGAGCAATTTTGTTTGCTTTCACTTTATCCTGTATTGCTTTTAAGAGCTGTTGCTCAAGTTGAGCTAAGCGTTGCTTATTTTGCTTTAAGCTCAGAGCAGGGTTGGCTTGCTTAAGCCGTGTGCGAAGTAGCTCAAGCTTCTGGTGCTTAAGCTGTTGCTGGCGCTCTAAACCTCGAGTCAGTCTCATTTCAAGTGAGTCTAAACGCTGCATCTGTTCTTGAAGGCGAGAGCGAGGGTGCTTTATGTGGCGAGCAAGTGCATCAAGCTTCAATTTATGTTGATGAATCTGTCTATTCAGCAGCTGTGTCAAATGGTATTCGTATCCAGAAAATTGGCTGTAGAGCTCTTGCCAGTCTGGTGTGGATATTTCAGCAGCTGCTGAAGGGGTAGGGGCTCTTACATCTGCAACAAAATCCGCAATGGTAAAGTCAGTTTGGTGCCCCACTGCACTAATGATTGGTAGCTCTGACGCGATAATAGCCCGTGCGACAATCTCTTCATTAAATGGCCATAAATCTTCAAGTGAGCCACCGCCGCGACCAACAATAAGAACTTCAGTTTCTTTACGAGCGTTGGCGACTTGAATTGCTTTCACAATCGCTGGAGCAGCAGTCGCGCCCTGAACTAAAGTAGGGTAGATGATAAGTTCAGACCAAGGAAAGCGTCTTCCAAGAACATTAATAATGTCGTGCAGGGCTGCTCCTGTTGCAGAGGTAACAATGCCTATTGCTTTAGGAATTGTTGGTAAGGCTTTTTTCAATGACTCATCAAAAAGGCCTTCTTGCTGCAATTTGTGTTTGAGTTGGTCGAAGGCTTGTTGAAGCTGACCTGCACCAGCTGGCTCTATGTGACTAATAATTAATTGATAGTCACCACGAGGGGCGTAAAGACTTACTTTGCCTCGTATGAGGACTTGTTGCCCGTTGGAGAGCTTTATTCTTGAGTTTCGTTGCGACTGCTTAAAAAATGCACCTCGAACCTGTGCATGTGAGTCTTTTAACGTGAGGTAGATGTGCCCAGACTGTGGTTGACTTAAGTTTGAGATTTCACCTTCAACCCAAACTTGGGCAAATTCAGTTTCAAGTGTTTGTTTTGCAAGTGTATTAAGTTGCGATACTTGAAATATATGCTTTGTAGGGGCGCTTTGGCTTGGTTGCTGTGGGCTTTCATCAAAAAACATAGGTCGTCTTTACCTTTTCCCTGTGGCGAATCATTCCTGTGCGGGCTGCACAATTGTATACAAAGTAGGGTATCATAATCCCATTCACAGGTGTCTGTATTTAGGGGAAAGGCCTTAATAAGCACCTAAGCAAGCGTTTTAAACGAGAGGCATGTAGCAATGAGTGAAGAACTTTCTTTATTCGGTGAAGGGGGAGAACTCCCTGAGAAAAATAAAATTCGTTGGAATTGTCGTCGTGGTATGAAAGAGCTCGAAGTCGTATTACTTCCATTTCTTGAGTATTGCTATGATGAGTTTAGCCCTGAAAAGCAGCGCCTTTTTGTTCGCATGCTTGGTTATGACGATGCAAGTCTTTATTCGTATTTTATGGGGTATGAAGAAACAAGTGACCCTGAAGTGACTGCTATGATTCAGGAGGTTCAGCGTGCTGTTGCCGCTAAGGTGTCCGCTGGGGTCGATATCTCTCAGTATTCCTGATCGGGTCTTATCACGATTGGGCTTGTTGCGTGCCTCTAAGAGCAATGATATTACATTCAACGAACAAGGCTGGTTTCTGAATGGTCAGCCACAAGCGTTAGTGTATTTTGCTTCTTGGCCTTGGTTGACTTTACAGCTAAAAGATCAATCTACCTCTCACGTTAAAACCATAAGGGTTTTAAGAGGGCAGGTATCTCATGAAAATTACTGGAAGTTATCTCTACTTTTTAGGGTGCAGTTTTCGCAAGGCATAAAAAAAGGGCTTCAATGAAGCCCTTTTGTATTTTGAATATTAGCCTGCTTTATGAGCATTCATGTATGCCATGATTTGCTGCATGAGCTCTGGGGTCATTTCCATACCGCCCATAGAGGCATCTTCATTGACCGGCTTAAGATTAAAGCGGCCTATTTGATCATTAAGGTTTTCAGCTAAATTGCTGAGCTGATTTGCAGCTTGTGCTAATTCAACACTCTTCTGGCTATTGCTTGAAACACCTTGGCTGATCTGATTAATCGCAATTGTAATTTGAGACATCCCTTTGGATTGCTCTTCACTTGCAGCTGCGATTTCATTCACAACATCCTTTACTTGCAATACATTTTGCACGATATCATCAAGGGCACCAGATGTCTCATTCGATACAGATACACCTTGCGAGACTCGGTGGTTCGAATTGGCGATAAGCTCCGATGTTTCACCAGCTGCTTTTGCACTTCGGCCTGCTAGGTTTCGAACTTCTTGAGCTACAACAGCGAAGCCTTTACCATGCTGACCAGCTCTTGCAGCTTCTACAGCAGCATTCAATGCAAGTAGGTTGGTTTGGAATGCAATATCATCGATAACTTTGATAATTTTCGAAATGCTTTCCGAGGAGTTTTCAATCGCCTTCATTGACTCATCCAAACTTTGCATCTTGCTTTGGCCTGACTGAGCGTGCTTAGATGCTTCATTTGTAAGGTTACTTGCAATGTTGGCATTGTTTGAGTTTGATTGGACTTGGCTTTCTGTTTGCGTGATATTCGCACTAATTTCTTCAATG
Organism: Gammaproteobacteria bacterium UBA6940; assembly: GCA_002450655.1. GTDB lineage: Bacteria > Pseudomonadota > Gammaproteobacteria > Pseudomonadales > UBA6940 > UBA6940. The sequence continues at coordinate 16,935 of DJZY01000106.1, forward strand.
GCTGATGACTGCTCTTCAGAGAACGAGGAGAGGTCGCGGCTGGCTTGAGAAATAGATTGTGCTTCTGATAATACTTCCCGAACTGCTTCAGCTGTTTGAGTAAGCGTCATATTCATGTTATCAGCAGCATTATTAATGGCATTTTTCACTTGCAGATACTGACCAGAGTAATTGCCTTCAATACGAGCTGTCATATCATTGTTGGCCAATGCGTCTGCAACACGTAAAACTTCTTCGAAGTTATGTTTTTGCTCTGTGATATCTGTTGCGTATTTTACAACTTTATATGGCTTACCTGCGGCATCCATAATTGGGTTGTATGAAGCTTGGATCCATATTTCTTTACCGTGGTTGCCAAAGCGTTTGTATTCTTTGGATTCAAACTCGCCGCGGTTTAATTTAGCCCAAAAATCTACGTACTCTTGAGATCTTGCAAACTCTTTGTCTACAAACATTCTATGGTGGCGACCTTTTATGTCTTCTAGGTCGTAACCAACAGCATTTAAAAAGTTTTCATTGGCAGTAATAATAGTGCCATCCATATTAAATTCGATAACTGCTTGAGATTTGCCGATAGCTTGAATTTGACCTGCAAAGTCAATATTTTTCACTTTCTGATCTGTTATATCTGCTGCATATTTAACAACTTTATATGGCTTACCATTTAAGTCAAAAATTGGATTATATGAGGCTTGAATCCAAACGACGTTTCCATGTTTGTCGACTCGTCTAAATTCACCTGAGTGAAAATGGCCTTGTGCAAGCTCATCCCAAAAACGTCTGTACTCAGGTGTTGATGCCGTTTGATCTGGCATGAATATACGGTGATGCTGACCTTGAATTTCATGTAGCTTATAGTCAACAGTATTTAAGAAATTTTCATTAGCAGTAATAATTGTGCCGTCAGGCTTGAATTCGATAACTGCAAAAGATGCACTAATAGCTTTCATCTGGCTTGAAAAGTCATTAAACTTCTTCTTCTGATCTGTAATATCAGATGCAAATTTAATAACTTTGAAAACCTTACCTTCATCATTGAAAAGTGGGTTATATGATGCTTGAATCCACAGGTCATCTCCAGCTTTTGTGACTCGCTGAAACTCACCAGACTGGAATTGACCAGATTGCAGTTTATCCCAAAAAAGCTGATATTCATTTGAACGCTTGAGCTCAGAAGTAACGAACATGCTGTGATGCTTACCTTGAATCTCTTCAAGTCTGTATCCTGTTGCGCTCAAAAAATTATCATTTGCAGTGATAATTGTACCATCGGGCTGAAACTCAATAACAGCCTGTGATTTATCAAGTGCCGACATTTTAGCTTTAAGGTCTAGCATTTCTTGTGCGTTTTGAGAGTCGTTTGAGTTATTTCCTTTACCTGTCATGAGCCCATCCATCTAATTAACTAAGCCAAGAAAGTGTTAATGCCTCAAACATACATTTCACATGAAGAAATGTATGTTTAAGGTGTATTCAATGTAATTTTAGTTGATATCAAAAAAAATCCAGTTGAAATAAGAGAGTAATAAATAAGTTATTTAAAAAACAGTAAAAATAGTTAAGCTGAATTATTTGTACTGGCCTAAATAGCTAATTTAAAAAATTATCCACCCTGTAGCATTGTGGTAGCAGCTTCAATTTCTTCTGTTAGATCATCAAGTTCATCATCATGATCTTCTGTATTAATGCCAAGCTTTTTAAAAGCTGGAACCTGCGCCCAAGGCATTGCCGCTAAGATATGATCAGTATCCTCAAGTGATTGCATTTTGGCGCAAACTATAATATCAACATAGTTCGTTGCTCCTGGCGTTTCTGTGGTGATCATTGATACCCAGTTTGGAACTCTGTGAAGCTCTTTTGGAAAGTCCCATTGGTGAAGAATCATTAAGCCAAGTTTTGGGCCGACTTTAGTGATGAGTTGATCTAGAAAGCGAGGGTTTTCTAAAAGAGGTGGTTTGGTTTCTGCAAAAGTAAGGATTGGCAGTGCGCCAATTTCGTGGACGAGGCCACCTAGTGTTGCTTGGTCTGGTTTGAGCTTACTGTAATGCTTAGCTAAAACATGAGCAATACCTGCAACTTCAGTCGCTCTAGACCAAACACCCTTCATACGCTCTTCGATTACTTTTGATTTTGCTTGGAATAGTTGCTCCATTGCAAGGCTGGTAACAAGGTTTGCTGTTAGTTTCAAACCAAGTCGACTGATAGCAGATTTAAGATCGTCATTGGGTTTACTCCCTCTATAGGTGGGTGAGTTTGCAACCCGAATAAGTCGTGCTGTAATTGATACATCTTGTTCAATGACTTTAGTGAGTTCATTGACAGATGCATCTGGGTCCGATGCAGTATCGCGAACTTTATAAGCAACTTCCGGTAGGGTTGGGAGTACTAGAGCATCACTACGAATAGCCTGTCTTAAATCTTCAATAATTTGCTCAGGGTTTAACATCCTATGAGTTTCCTTGCATATTTTACAATTGAATACCCTTCAGAAATGCTAAACGCCTGACTAGGTATTACATTATTCACGTAAAATACCCTGACAAAAATATCGTTAATTAGGCTAATTCATTTTTCTGAACGATATTTTTATTATAAGCAAGATTTAATAATTCAGCTTTTTCTTGGAAACCAGAAATATACAGCGCATTTTGTTCTAATTGGTCATAACAGTCGATACGAATGCGAATCAGCCCAACAATTTCATTTTCTGTTGAGATAAATTGAACAATTTGACCTTTTTTTTCTTCATTCATGAGTATGGCTGAATCATTATTAAATTCATTTTTTGGCCATGAGGCTAGTTGGCACATAAATTTAGCTTTACCTTTGAAATGCATTCGAGCAATAGGCTCTTGCCCTGTATAACATCCCTTGTTATAGCTAACACCACCTAAGTCATCGAAATGTAAATCCGCAGGCAGGTACTCCCCTGAAATAGTCTCGTCAAAAAGAGGTAGCCCGCTCAGCATTAGTCCTAAACGCCAGAATTCTTCAGTCAGGTGAATGCTTGGCATTTCTACTTCATGATTATGAGGGCAGGTCATAATATAAAGCTGGCTATTGATATCTTGTAAAGGGAAAATTTTGAGTTCAGTATCTCTGTGTTGAATAGGGCTATTACCACTAGCTGTAATAAGACCATATATATCTTCATTATCAGGATTTTCTGCCAATGTGACCTTTGAGAAGATGCTGTACTTTTTTAAATGATTAAAGCAGCTTTCGTAGTTTGCCTTAGGTAGAAATAACCAAAAATGAGTAGGTGATAATTTTGCAATGTGAAAAGCACTAATCATACGGCCTTGAGGGGTGCAGCAGCTCCCTAAGGATGCAGTATTGAGTCCGCCTCCAGCAGTTTGTAAACTTTCAATATCACAGGTTAATTGCCCCTGCAGAAATTGAGCAGCATCAGGTCCTTCACAGCTTAAAAGTGTAAAACTCTTGAGTTGAATAAGACCTGGTTGAGTTTGCGCTCTAAGTGTATTTGTAAATTCTAAATTAAATGGAACTTGAGTCATTGACTACCCTTGCCAGTGTTTGAAGCAGCTTTCAGTTGGCTGCAATGTTCGTGGTGCTGGTGCTTTATCTGGAGTACCAACATATAAAAAACCAATAATTTCATCTGATACTTCAAAGCCCAAGCTTTTCTTTACATCGTCATAAAATGCAAAATCACCTGTACGCCAAATGCAACCATAACCCAAGCTATGTAGCGCAAGCTGAATATTTTGTGTTGCAGCTGCAACAGCTGAAATTTGTTCAACAACAGGAATTTTGTGCTCTTCCTGTAGTGTTGCGACTACAGCTAGTATAGCTGGCGCTCTTAGTGGCAAACCTTTTGTACGATTAATTTGCTGTTCTGTTGGTAGTTGTCCTTCATCTGCTAGCGCTTTTGTTTGTGCGGTGATAAAGACTTCTCCAAGCTTTTTTAAATTATCGCCTTCGATTAAACGAAATTGCCAAGGGCGTAGCCTGCCATGATCAGGGGCACAGCATGCTGTTTCTATTACACGTTGCCATTCCTGCTCACTTGGGCTTGGCGCCTTTAGTAGCGGGTTGCTTTGTCTGCTTTGGATAAGTTCGATCAAGTCAGCCATAAGTCGTCTTCCATTGTTGTATTTGAACCTGTTGCTTCAGCACTTCGATAGTATCAAGCAAAATCTCTTGAACCAAGTGGTTTGCATCACTTTTTGGATCTTCTAAATGCTTTATTACTGTAGAGATCCCTTCGTTAATAATATGTGTACTCAGGTCACTTCGTAAGTAATCGATTACTTGATCTGTGATGTCGAATACCATTGTAGTAATTGTTCGTTCAAGCTGTTCGCCAATATGATCACCTAAAAGAGGAATTTGCTTTATACGGCTTAAGTCTTGGCTCTTAGCAGCTGCAATGGTGACCATCTCTCTAATATGATCGTGGAACTCTGTGCGTCGTATATCGTAGGTATCGTGAATAACTTGAGTGACACTGCTTGAGAGCCACTCGCTGATTTCATGCGTACGTGGAGATAAGGCTTTTTCTGTTATTTGATGAAGCACGGGTGTGCCTTGTTGAAGTTCTGATGCCATGCCGTCTGAAACTTGTGTCACAACACGATCAGATACTTCTTCAGTAATAATCGCCATGTATTTTTGGTAAGTTTTAATTAAAAATGTATTTTTCCAGTCAATAAAACCAAGTTCTTGCATACGCTTTAAAATCACAACAACTCGAAGAATTCGTAGTGAATGGAATGCACCAATAGGAATGCAGCCCAGCACATCGTACCAATGAGCAAATGGGAATACATACCATTTTGAAAATTCACGATCTAATATAGATTTAATCCAACGGCAGACTAGCTCAAAAATATAGATAGATACAAAAATGAGATCATACTTCAAAAAGTCACTATGAATAGGAAGGTAGAAGTCATGAAAAGCAGGGGAGGCCCAGTTTATAATACCTCGAAAGCTTTGGCTTTCGAACAGGGCATCAAAAAAGATCCAAGAAAGGTTTGCAATAATAAGCAGTAACATTATGCAGTCAATGATAAGAAAAAATGAACTGCTAGATTTTTTGTTTTCCATGGGTACCAGTTTAGTTGTTAAATAAGTAAAGTGATCTCTATAAAAGTTGTCTAAATGTATTGTAAACGACTTTACAGGAGATCACTTTGTAACTTATAACTGGCAAAACTTTTTATAAGTACTGTTATTAAGCTGTTTGAGACCCTGATATTCGATTCTCAGCTTTAATAGAGTCAATGTATGGAGTGTTTGCCATAAGTCGTAAACAACGAGCGACCAATCCTAGTCGACCAAAACTAGACTGAGTAAGATCTGCTTTGAGGTTCTGCTGGCAAGTTGGAGATAGTCCAAGTTTGCTAAGCTCTGTAAAATTTTCTGGCTCAATTAATTGTGCATTCTTATCCCAAGTGTACTGCAATAAGAGATCATTTGTTGTTGAGCCATCATTGAGTTCGAGCATGTAGGTTACATCATTGCGACTGATATGCACAATAATGCTGTTCACTTGAGGATAAGCGCCTAACGCAATCTTTTTCGATAGAGTTGAGCAGGCCAGTACAGCTTGATCCATAGCTCGAGTTAAATCAAAAGGCAGGTCTGTTTGTTTCCATTCATCACCAGCAACAAGTTGCGGGTTTCTTTCGGAAGGAACCCATGCTTGGTTATAGCTTCTATGAAAGTATGGGTCTAAAACTGAAAGTTGAAATTTAGTGTCTTCAATTTTTAAGTTAATATGTTTTCTTGGCATTCAGTGCACTCCCTTCACGTTTATCGATATTGCCTGACAGTAGATGTATACATCAGGTTTGTGCAAGATAAATAGTTGTCACGAGGTTCTCGTGAGCGAAGTTTTTTGCAATCCAATCCATGGAATGCGTGGGCTGTTTCTGTAATGAGAAAACCATGAGGGTTCTGCTTTGGTGTTTGATGGTGTCAACGCATTGCAAAGCAAATGTTTTCTCAGAGTTAAGTTCAGGAGCAATCCTGAAAAAAGAACTTTTAGAATGATAAATTGAAAGAGTTCAGCCCATTACAGCTTTGGCTGTTGTTGTAATCTTATGTAGACCACATACAAGTTATATCAGGATTGATGAAGAAAAAAAAGGCTTCAAATTGCCTTAATGATAAGTTTTATACTGTTTTTTAAGTGGTTTTAGCTATTAAAGCTATAGGTAACGCCCCTAAAGTCGCTTGGGGCACTGCTGACAATGATTTTTGTATTGAACAAGGAAAAAAAACGAAGCAAGGCCATTCCTTGTAAGGCTTTTTTGACGCTGTGCAATACAAAAAGCAAGTCAGCCCAGAGGGTTGCGTTTAAAATAAGCTCAACTTCGTTAAGTGCTTTTTGTTTGGAAGTGCCAAACCGCAAATCACTTGCCTTGCTGAGCATATTTTAATTCGCAACAGAGCCCGCAACGACATTAGGGGCGTTGCCTAAAATTCAGTGAATGTACATTTATCATCATGTCTTTTTAAGGATTTGTTGATTCTTAAAAAGACATAATTTGAAAGGCATAGCTTTTGGGTATTGGCCCTTTAAAGGAAAAACTGATCTCGATTTTCTTTTGCCGTTATTTTATCAATGAGCGATAAAATTTCGCCGGAAAGTTGAGTCATTCGATAGTCGCCCAGTGGAGTGTTCCAAAGTGCATTGTGGGTAAAGCCTACTGCAAGTTGGCGAGATGGGTCGCACCATGCACCAGCTCCACCATAGCCATAATGACCAAAACCTTGAGGTGCCCTTGTCTTCATATTAAGCACTCGATGATAACCAAGTCGCCAATTCATTGGCACATGTATAATTTTGTCGCGCCCGTGGCTTTGAATAACTTGAACTTGCTCCAAACGCTTTGTTGAAATAAGGCGTTCATTTTTTTCGTCTGGGGTAATAATGGCATTGTAAAGTTTACCAAGGCCTCTAGCGGTAAAGACTCCGTTCATTGCAGGTACTTGAGCTTTTAATAGTTCAGGATTATTAAAGTCTAAGAGTTCTGCTGTGGGTGGCTTTAAAGCTGAGGCTGTAAAAGGGGAGTGGAAGAACGCATTTTGAATCCCTTTATTGATGTACTTCGACATTTTTTGCTTCCAACCAAGTTGCACTGGTGCTTGGTCTGGGTGCTGATAAATAAAGGCAACATCTTTGAGGTTTTTTTCAGGAACACCAATAAAGTTGTTTCGCCCCATAACTGATCTTAATTCTGCATTTAAAAATTCACCAGGCTTTTGTCCTGTAAGACGATTTATAAGCTCCCCAAGTAACCAGCCATAGGTTACAGCGTGGTAGCTTGGCTCTCCAAGGTGATTCATTGCTGGTTTAGCTTTTGCGATTCGCCATACCATTTGATCCCAGTCAAAAATGTCGTGTATGTGATCGATATTGTCCTCAAGGGAAAACAGGCCAGCTTCGTGACAGAGGAATTGACGTATTGTAAGGTGACCTTTGTTATTTTGTTTAAAGCTTGGCCATATGCTTGATGCTTGTGTTTCATAATCAAGCTGAGTACGATCCATAATGATATGCAGCATCGTAGCAAGAACACCTTTAGTGACAGAAAAACTCATTGCTGGTGTGTCTTTAAGCCAGGGGTCGCCCATACTGGTGCGTTGGCCTGCCCATATGTCAATGACAGGCTCACCTTTATGATATACGCAAAGAGCTGCGCCACCGCCTGATGCTTCAAGCTGCTTTTGAAACACTTTTACAATTGGACGAAATTCAGGGTCTGCAGAACCGTTTACTGTATGGATCATGGAAGCTAATTCACCCTCGTATGAAATGTATAAGTGGCAACTATTACTAGTTTAACCTATTGAATTTAATATTCCCAAATGATTAGGGATGTGGAAAAGGAACACTTTTGGCTATACAACACTTTAAAACAGCTAAATGGCTTTCAAGTGGCCATTTGCAAACAATCTGGGGGTCTTTTTTTAGGCCAAAAACCACAGTTAATGTAGAAGCAATAGATATACCACTTCGGGATAATACTCAGCTTAAATGCGAATTAAGTTGGCCAGCATCGGATACTCAGAGAGTTCTTTTGGATGAGGGTGGCATTATTTGTGTTTTGATGCATGGACTTACTGGCTCTGCAGACTCTCACTATATTAAGGGTATTCAAAAGGCTATTGCTGATTCAAGTCTTGATATTGTGACTTTAGCCATTAACCACCGAGGCGCCTTAGGGCATCTATGTCCAGCACGTCACAAAAGCCGTTTATATCATGCTGGTTTAGTTGACGACATTCAGGATACGATCGAAGAAGTGCGTCGGCAGTGGCCAAAGGCACGAATTTTTATGTTCGGTGCGTCTCTTAGCGGCAATATGTTGGTGAGAGCTCTAGGTGTGAACGCATTACCACAGGTCGAGAGAGTGATGGCTGTTTCTGTTCCATTTGATCTTGCTATGGTTGCAGATGCTGTTGATCAAGGCTTAGGTAAAATATATCGACGATATCTTGCAAATCGCATGAAAGGCATTATTGCTTTAAAGCAAAAGTACATTGAAAACATGCCTAATGCGCACTTTGCACAAGAGTTAAAAAGTTTTTGGGCGCTCGATAATTTTGTCGTTGCTCCGTTACATGGGTTTAGAAATGTGCATCATTACTACAGAGAGTGCAGTTCAAGGCCTGTAATGAAAAATATTACACAGCCTCTTTTGGTGGTGCAAGCAATGGATGATCCATTGGTACCACCAGCTGCATGGCCTGGGTTGGATGATTTGCCTAACTGTGTTGAGTTTGAAGGGTATGATCGAGGAGGGCATGTTGGTTTTATTGACAACAAAGGCTATTGGCTTGAGCGTCGAGTTATTCAGTGGCTAATGGATGCGATATAAAAAAGGCGACATAGTCTATGCCGCCTTTTGACTTGAGTATTTAGGTCTTTTAAAGCCCTTTGGACGTTGAAAGACTAAAACTTGCTCCTTTACCCGGCTCACCAAGTTGCTTTACAAGTTGAGGTAAAATTTCTTGAAGCTGATTCTTAAGCTTCCATGGCGGGTTAATAATAAACATACCGCTACCATACATGCCAGGGCTTGGCTTGCGAACTTGAAGCTGTGCATGAAGAAACTTCACTGGCTGACCAGCTGCGCTGAGCTTTTCAAGTTGCTTTTGGAATCGCTGTACTTCTATTTTTGAAAGTAGAGGGTACCAAACCATGTAGACACCAACAGCAAAGCGCTGCAATGCACCTTTTAAGGTATTAATCACTTGGTTGTAATCGCTATCAAGCTCGTAACTTGGGTCAATCATAACCGCAGCACGTTTTGTCTGAGGTGGTACTTGAGCAATTAAGCCTTTAAATCCATCAGAGTCAAAGCACTTTACTCGCTTGTCACCTTGCGTATTTCGACACAGCATGGAGTAATCGTTTGGGTGAAGCTCAAAGCAACGAAGTTTGTCATCTTCGCGCAGAATTTGCTGTGCAATATTGACAGAACCTGCATACCAGTTTGCATCAGAGAAAGTGGCGTAACGTGAGAGTAACTCATGTTGTGAGTGATCTATTTTTGCAACACCTTCAAGGTGTTCCTTATTTTTCGATGCATGATCACCTTGCAGGGCATAAAGCCCTTGAGCAGAGTGTGTATCGATATAAGTCAGAGGCTTATCTTTTTCAATAAGATAGTCGAGCACAGCGATTTCAACGATGTGCTTCAGAACGTCCGCATGATTACCAGCATGGTAAGAGTGTCTATAACTAAGCATTAAACTGGTACACCAAATAGATCATATTCATCTGCTTCTACAACTTTTGCCTGAACGATTTGGCCAGGTCTCCAGTCTTTTGATGAAAGTGGGTTGCCATCAATATCAATAAACATATTGCCATCGATTTCAGGTGCATCACCTTTAGTTCGTGCAACCCAGATGAGGCTACCATCTTCAGCTTCAGTTTGGCCATCAAGGATAACGTCTTGAACTGTATTTACTTTACGTTGTAGACGGTTGTAGCTCACTTGCTGTTGGCGCTCCATAAAGCGAGCATAACGCTCTTCTTTCACTTCTTCTGGAACGTGGCCTTCTAGGTGGTTTGCATCTGCACCTTCAACAGGTGAGTACTTAAAGCAACCAGCACGGTCAATTTGTGCTTCATCAAGGTAGTCGAGAAGCATTTCAAAGTCATCATCAGTTTCACCAGGGAAGCCAACAATAAATGTACTTCTAATTGTGAGGTCTGGGCAGATTTCACGCCATTCTTTAATACGCTTGATCGTGTTCTCAGCATGAGCAGGGCGCTTCATTAATTTAAGTACGCTGTGGCTTGCATGCTGGAACGGAATGTCGAGGTAAGGCAAAATTTTGCCTTCTGCCATCAATGGAATTACATCCTTAACATGTGGATATGGATAGACATAATGGAGACGAACCCATGCATCAAAGTGACCTAATGCTTCACATAAGTCTTGGAAGCGAGTTTTAACTGGACGACCTTGCCATAGATTAAGAGCGTACTTAGTATCAATACCGTATGCACTTGTATCTTGCGAAACAACCAGTAGTTCTTTAACGCCAGAGTTAACGAGTCTTTCAGCTTCGTCCAGCACTGATGGTGCAGGGCGAGATACCAGCTTGCCTCTCATTGAAGGAATAATACAGAAGCTACAGGAGTGGTTGCAGCCTTCAGATATCTTTAAATAGGCATAATGCTTAGGTGTAAGTTTAACGCCTTGAGGTGGTACGAGATCAATTTTTGGATCATGCGCAGCCTTATAAGGAAGGTGTTCATGCACTTGCCCCATAACAGCTTCATAGGCAGCAGGACCTGTGATACCAAGCACTTTTGGATGAATTTCGCTAATTTCTGAAGGCTTTGCACCCATGCAACCAGTTACAAGTACCTTGCCATTGGCTTCTAGGGCTTCGCCAATTGTTTGTAATGATTCAGCTTTTGCATCATCAATAAAGCCGCAAGTATTCACGATTACAAGGTCTGCACCTTCATAAGATGGTACAACTTGGTAACCTTCAGTTCTTAATTGCGTAAGAATTCTTTCTGAATCAACAAGTGCTTTAGGGCAACCAAGGCTAATAAAGCCAACAGCTGGTGCCTTGGTTGTCTTTGAAGGAGTTTGAGTTGTCATGTAAAGCCCTCAAGGGTATATATGAAAAATATGCAGCACACATGTGTTCGAGCACAGTATGGTATTGAAAACGCACCATACACCAGAGACTGAGTAGTGTCCAGAGGTTGTTGACATTTCAGCACTTGATGATGTGATGGGGTGATAATGACATTATTATACGGTCATGTTTTAGAATTAATAAGCATTTTAACTTGCTTGTTTACCTTGAAGTAATATCTTTTTGGCTTTATTGAGCTGTGTTGCAAAGTGAGCACTACCGCCTTTATCTGGATGGACCTTATTCATAAGCCTTTTATAGGCAGCGTTAATTTCACTGGAGGTAACAGGGTCCTTGAGGCCTAGGATAGAGAGAGCCTCAGCCCTATCTGGTGTAACCTGGGTTATATTTTCATCAGTTTTTTTTGAATTATGATTATTTGGGCTATGATGGTTGCCAGGCTTTTGCGATATGTATCGCTTAAAGGCCCAGAAAAGACCAAGAATAAGTAGAATACCAAATAGACGTGATAGCATTAACAGGTTTCCCAAGAGAGTGAAGTCTGGCGTTAGTACAATAAGTTTATATCTTTATGAGATGCAATTCATTTGTAATGTGAGTGCTTTGGTCACTTAAACGCAATTGAGACACTCAATCGATCGAATTATACTGATGCTTTTATATATTTCAACTTGAACCAAAGGCTATGTCTGTTTATCATTCAGTCCCAATGGAAAAGTAACGGTACTTTAGTGTATTTAATAAGTAGGCAATTCAAGCACGCGAAGGCGGCTTCTTCCTGAGCAATAAAAACTGAGATCATCTATGACTGAAATTTTTGCCCAAGAGCCGCAAAACGAGGCTCGGTTGTTAACCTTTTATAATGGGGTTCAACAGCTCACAGCAAATGACAGCCCTTGGGTCGCCTACTATGTGCATCCTACGCAAAAAATAACCACCCGTATTGAAATCCGCCAAGACTTACTTGGTGATTGGTCTGCAAGTCGTTACTCTCAACGTGAAGTCAAACGTAAAAGTTCGAGCGAGCTTTTAGATATATGTAAAATAGCTTTCAGATGGTCTAATGCATTAGAAAAGAAAGGACATCTTAAAACTGTTGAAAACGTAACGCTATCTGCAACAGATACACTAGGGTATCGTCACTTGCCTCGTAAAATGGATATTCCTGAGCCTGAATGGGTGCCCCGTATGATAACAACATTTACGCTGCATAATGATTGGGTCGATCTAGCAACCTGTCTTAGCATGAGTGTGGATGAGTATGTGGATGCGAACTGGCGCCGGTTTAGAGATTGGCTGTGGAGTGTGCGTCAACAACAACATACTGATCCAGAAATTTATGCATTTGGTATGGCGGTATGGGAAGCTTATCGTCGAGATGTACTCGTCTAGGCAACGCGTCTAAGTCGTTGCCTAGCAATAAGCTTGCCTCTCCTTTTTAGTAAGCAAGCCATGGTTTAGATTGGTCAAAAAGAGATCTTCTATTCTGGTTAGGCTCTATCTCATCAGACCAAGATGCGATTACCAATATATCCTGTTTATTCAATACGCCTGCAAGCTGTTTCAGCTTAATACTTGCTTTAATATAATTGAATCGTGCTATCTGGCGTTGCTGTTCTGTTTCGAATAACTTTTGCCGTGCATCAAGTAATGTTGATGCGTCCTTAACGCCATTTTCAAAAGCTTTTTCAAGGTTTTTAACCTGAAGTTCCAATGATTCGATAGCACTTTCTAGCAATTGAATATGCCTTAAACTGCCTTCTGCGATGCTAAAGTATTCGCGAATATCTCGGTCAAGCTGGGCCTGTGCAACCTGGTGGTTGAGCTGGAGCTGGTTTGCAATACTCAAAGACTCTTGTTCTCGCTTTGATAGAGCGCCGCCAGTATAAAGAGGCATGCTCAGTTCTAGATTGATATTTGTACTGGTTGTTTGACTTGAGTCACTCAAGGCATTATTGGTACTTGCTGTATTTGTGCCAATACCAGCTACAAGCTTTATTTCTGGTTTTCTTAGCCCTCGGCGTTTTTTAGTTTCAGTTTCAGCCATTTCTAGTGCAACCTGCATACGCTTGAGTGTAGGGCTCTTTTTTTGCGCAAGCTCAATCCAAGCTTCTGGTGAAGCAGGGTTTGGTGGTGGCATAGGAATATTTCTATCAATATTTGAAAGGCTTTCTATTGTCTGTTGAGTGATTGCTTCGAGAGTTGCAAAGGCAACATTCGATTGTCTTTGGCTTTGTTCAAATTGGGTTTGTTGTAAGCTTTGAAGAGCTCTAGCGTAGAGAACGTTATCTGCTGTTGTTAAACCATTTTCAAAACTTTTTTCAAGCCAACGAACCTGTTGATTGTGAACTTGAAGTGCTTTATCTGCAATTTCACTTTCTTCTCTTTGACCTAATGCGGTTAGATAGGATTCAATCAATGTGAAGATAAAAGCTTGCTCTTGCTGGCTTTTAATATATTTAGCTTGTTGTTGTTGCTGTTGTCCTTGTTTTGCTTGGTACCAAGTCGAAGGGGCATAGAGTATTTGGCTTAGCTGAAGACCAAGTTGTGTTTGTTGAATTTGTTGAGAGGCACCATTTTCTGCAATCAAGCAGGCCGGCTCATCTGCACAGTTTGTTGTAGAAACCTGGCCTAAACAAAAATTGTAATCATTATTGTTGCTAAGGCATTGATTTAGATCAAGAAACTGGTCGTTGGTTAAATTTGGTAGTTGCGCTGAGTTTGAATCAAGCCATGTGTAGCCAATGCTGCCAGCTAATCCAATTTGTGGTTTTAGAGCAGCGTTTGCAATTTCAGATTGTAAGTCTGCTTGATCTTTTTCAAGTGCAAAGGTTTTCCATTGAGGGTTATTTTGCAGTGCCATTCTATACACATCGAGTAGCGTAGCGCTTTGAGCTGTATTGATTAAAGCAAAATTTAGAAGCAAAAGTGTTACCAAAAAAGATATTGTTTTTTTCATAAAGGCGTCGCTTATTGTAAAGTCAATTTTCTTCCTGTTGTCCGCCATCCATAGAGCTTTTAAACGCTTTGGGACAATGTGCCACATGATACCGTCTAATTTAGCTTCTGCAAATATAACCTCAGAAAAAAAGTAAAGAGAAAGGTTCTTTATCTCAAAAGCTTCTTTTTATATCTATACTTTCTTGAGAAGGGGGAAGAAAGAAAAAGCTATTTTAGTTGATAATTGGTTTAAGTTATTAATAGTTTTATATTCATTTTTTCTTCCGATTATTTTAAAGGCCGAGATCACTAAAAGGTATGTATGGGGTTCAAAGTCTGTATAGCTTTTTATTTGAAAAAACTGGTTATAAATGGTGTAAGTAGGTAGGTATTGTGAGCTTATATCGAGATAAAAAAGTTTTGGTTGTTGATGATTTTCCAGAGTTTAGAATGAGTATTCGGCAAATGCTTTTATCTATAAAAGTAACAGATATTCATATGGCTAATACTGGTGAAGAAGCGCTTCGAATGTGTCAGCGTGCGAAGTTTGATATCGTGCTTTGTGATTATAACCTTGGTGATGGAAAGGATGGTCAGCAGCTACTTGAAGAATTAAGAGAATATAGTTTATTACCACACACCTCAATATTTATGATGTTAACGGCTGAAAATACAGCCTTTATGGTCATGGGTGCGTTGGAAAATAATCCTGATGCATATCTAACAAAGCCATTTACCCGGCAGGATTTAAAAGCAAGGCTTGACCGTCTTTGTTCTATTAAAGATGAGTTAGAACGAGTTAATTATGCGATGGATGCTAAAGACCATGAAGCAACTTTGCGTTCTTGTGATGAACTGATTACAGCAAAGTCAAAAATGTCATCTCATGCATTGAAAATAAAAGCAAATACCTTAATTAAAATGGGCCGAAAGCAAGATGCGGAATCAATTTATCGGCTGGTTATGAAAGCAAGACCTGTCGTTTGGGCTGAAATGGGGCTGGCTAAGGTTCTACACGAAAAAGAAGAGTTTGAGCAGTCGATAGATTTACTTGAGTCCATTGTTAAAAAAAATGATAACTACTTAGACGCCTTTGATTTGATGGCTGAAAATTATGTTGCTATGGGGGATACACGTAAAGCCCAGCAAATTTTGACAAAAGCCATTAGTAAGTCTGCAAAATCACCTCAGCGCCAGCATAAATTAGGGCAAGTAGCTCGAGATAATAATGATATTGATACTGCAACAAGAGCTTTACGTCGTACGGTCGAGCTCAGTCAAAATGGCCTTTATCAAAACCCAACCAATGTATTGGATTATGTTGAAGCTTTAAAAGATAAAGCATCTATTGATGAGTCTTTAGCTGCTAAAAGAGCAGGGGCTGATGCATTGAATGCTCTTGAAAAATACAAAAAGGATATTAGAAAAGACCCAAATACGAATGTGTATTCAAAAATTTTAGAATCAAAAATTTTAAAGGTTCAAAAAAAAGAACTGGATGCTGTTAGAGCCGCTCGTGATGCAAAAAAAATGCAAGAAGAGCTTGCAACTGACGTGGGGGCTGATGTTGTCGCTGAATTAGCTGAAACAATGCTTGAATGTGGTGAGTTCGAAGATGCAGCAATGTTATTAAATCAGCTTACAAGTATGAATTTAGATGATGCAAAAAATGCTGAAAAAGTTCAAAAAAGTATTGATGCCATGATGTCGAACACTGAACTTAAAGAGTTTCATAATTCTCTTAATGTTAATAACCAGCGTGGAGTTGAGCTCTATGACGAAGGTATCTTGGATAAAGCTATCGACGAATTTAGGCTAGCGTTAGAAGGTGCTGAAGACTCAATTACTATTAATCTTAATTTAGCGCAAGCACTTATAAAAAATATACAGCTGACCAATGATCTAAATGCAGATGTATTAGATGAAGCAAAAGCATGTTTTGATCGTGTTGGCAATATAGAAAGAGATAATCCAAGGTATTCAAGATATTGTGATTTAAATAAACTTTATCAAGGTTATTTGTAACTACTCACCCCGTATCA
>DJZY01000091.1 GCA_002450655.1 Gammaproteobacteria bacterium UBA6940
GACAGGTACGTTGACAAACACCGGTGTTCGTGGCATCTAATATTAGGGTGATCAAAAATAATCAAATTGAAAGTATTATCCCGTTACTAAGATTACTCAATAGCTCAATTGATATTTTATATTGAAAAAGTTGCCTAGTAGAGATTGCAGCAAAGCTATGAATGTGTAGGTTTTTATGAAAGAGTTTCTATTTATTTTTCTTTTAGTTTTTGGGCAGAATTCTCTTGCTGATACATGTGCTGTTAATAAAAACGTGAAAGACTACTTTTTGTCAATACCATCTCAAATGTTAGTGATTTTTGATGACGAAAAAGGGCCGCTGGTCTCTAAGCAGGCGCGTGAAGCTGCTATAGATACTCTAGATGTCAAAAATGACTTTATGGTATTGCAAGGTGACACCCTTATTTCTAAGTATGAAATTGCTTTGTTTAGATCGGCTGAAAAAAAGCCCGTTGTTTTAGTGACGGCCGATGGTGTTAGCGTGCAAAATGTATATGCCTTTAGTTGTTTCGGCGATAAATGGCACTATGTTTCAGGCAGTATTTTCCCTAAAGAAACATTAGAAGTAATAGCTGATCTTTACTTGTCAGCTGGAATAATGATAAATGGAAAGTACTTAAATGAAAAAGATTTAGCTATGGTTTCGCACACTTTGGTGAGGTATAAGCTCCCCAGAATGGGGGAATCCATACAAGCATATGCTTCACATCCAGATATTCTAAACTGGAAAGAGCATGTTTTATATGATTTTAAGCCCAAAATTAGGTGAAATTAACATGGTGTATGTTAGAGTGAGTTTTGATGAGATAAAAAAGATGCAAAGCAGGACTGATCCAGACATTTTTATAAACTTAAGTGAGGCTGATATTAATAGAAGTACTCTATCTGACCCTGATATACCAAACCTTACTGAAGATGAGCTCAAAGAATTTCAACCTCTACCAAAATGTAGTTCCATTATTTTTTAAATAGGCTATTGGATTAATAATTTAAAAAATATTAAAGTAATTTCAGTTTGAGTGCTGAAAAAGGGATAATAGATGGCGTGTATTCGTGAACTGGATGTTAAATTGAATGAGTGGGAAACTCGGTATGTTCTGGAATCACTCTCACTTGAGCTGCAACGCTTGAAGGTGCTTAACGCTAAATCTGATGATGAAGATGTAGCGGCTGATGCTGGGAATGATTTAATTGAACTTTCTATTCTCTATGAAAGATTGTTAAAGAGTGCAGTAGCCTTGTTCGGTGGAGACACTCATAGCGTAAGGCCCTAGTATAAATAGGAGTTTCAGTTGCTCGAAATTAAAACACTTGGACTTTTCTTTGTAACTGCCATTGCAGAAATACTGGGTTGTTATTTGCCGTATCTGTGGCTTAAAGAAGATAAATCTGCCTGGCTCTTGGTTCCAGCCTCTTTGTGTCTTGCATTATTTGCATGGTTACTTACGTTGCACCCAACAGCAGCAGGCAGGGTTTACGCAGCATATGGTGGTGTGTATATATTTACAGCTATTTTGTGGTTGTGGGTTGTTGACGGTATTCGTCCGAGCCTATGGGATATTTTGGGTGTTTCGATAGCTATGCTTGGAATGGCAATTATTATGTTCGCGCCAAGAGCCTCTTAAGTCTATTCTATTTTATTTCTTCTTTGAGGGCCTAACATTGTTAACTGAAAGTGAACTTATGCAGCGAATTCCAGTTTGGAATGCCTTATCTGATCTTTTTTTGGATACGGAGCTTAGTGATACCACTCATCGCTCTATTGCTAAAGTAGTGACTAAATCTGGTTTTGAAGCCCAAGAAATCCATGACATTCTCTGGAAGGAGGTGCTTCCTGCAGTTGGTGATAATCTTCGAGTTGTAGCTGGGGAGTGGGCAGGCTTTGATCCTGAATGGCTCAAAGAAAGAATTTTGTCTGTAAGAGCCAATGCTTCTGCGACTTTAAGTCATGTTGGTTTGATCTCAGTGAGTGACTTGATCAATATAACGAAAGAGGAATGGGAAAAAGTGTGCGGTTATATGCCAAGTGATTTGGCTGAGTCGTTACTGAAGAGGTGTGATGTACATTTAATGACTAAAGAGTTAAAGCCTCAAAAATGGTGGCGCTTATGGTGAAGAGTATGACTCCTGAACAAACTGGTAAAAATTACGACACAATCACTCATCTTTGGTCTGATGATCGCTTTAATATGAAAAATGGTATTGAGCAGCATCAACGTGCAATTGCTTTCGTAAAATCGAGAGGAAAGGCCCTCGATGTTGGTTGTGGTCGCACAGGGCGAGTAATGGATTTATTGGCCAGTGAAGGTTTTACTCCTGAAGGTTTAGATATCTCAGAACAAATGATTACGCTTGCTCGAAGCCGTAATCCAGAAAGGGTTTTCTATCACGAGAATATTTGCTCTTATCAGCTCTCAGAAAAATATGACTTTATCAGTGCTTGGGATAGTATCTGGCATATCCCACTAGATGAGCAAGTGAATGTGATTACAAAGCTGGTTGGTGCGTTGAATGAAAATGGTGTGTTGATCTTTTCATTTGGTGGGGTTAATGAGCCAGGAGATCATACTGATGATACTATGGGACCGATGATGTATTACTCGTCTTTGGGTACCAATGGTTTTATACAAGTGCTTCTTAATCATGGTTGCACCATTAAACATCTCGAATTTGATCAATACCCAGAGTTTCATACGTACATGGTTGTGCAAAAAATAATCTAATCAATAAACTATTCGGATTTGTCTGGTCTGAAGGTGTTATTCCAGATAAAACCCGTAGCCTTATTACTATTGCTATTTTAGCTTCACTCAAAGCATCTCAGGAGTTAAAAGGGCATGTCCGCGGAGCGCTACGTAATGGGTGTACGGTTGAAGAGATTCAGGATGTGTTGCTTCATTGCACGGTTTATTGTGGTGCACCTGCAGGTCTCGAAGCCTTTCGTGCTGCAAATGAAGTGATTCAAACTTGGCTGGCAAGCGAGAATGATGCCTAATTGATGTTGTGATGTGGGTTGGCATTATTTGTAGCCAGCTCTAACACCCTTGTGTTTTCACATCTTACTCTGTTTTTATATTATATAATCGCGGGTAATTATGGTTTATAGGTTTACTGCTGTATCTCCTAGTATGTAACATAGCCTTAGCAAGGAATAATAATGAACGAAATATACTGGGTCGGCATTGGTGCTTCCGCCGGCGGTTTGGACCCACTTAAAGAGCTTTGTAGCTCTTTACCTCTTAATGCAAACATGGTGTACATCATTGCGCAGCATTTATCCCCTCGTCATACGAGTTTATTGACTCAGCTAGTCCAGAAAGCCACAAAGCTGGAGTGTGAGACAATTGAAGATGGTGTTAAAGCAAGGCCTAATGTCATTTATGTGACGCCGCCTCAGAATGATGTTTATATCAGTGGTGATGTTATTCACTTGGCGCCTGCTCATGATAAAGCAATTCCTAAGCCCTCGGTTAACAGTTTATTTGTGTCTCTTGCTGAAGAAAAGAAAGAGCATGCTGTTGGCGTGGTGCTTTCTGGTACTGGTGCTGATGGTGCTCAGGGTATAAAAATGATTCGAGCATCAGGCGGGTTAACGCTTGTTCAAGATGATAAGACAGCTGCCTATGATGGAATGCCAAGTGCTTCTTTGCATACTGAGTGTGTTGATTTGGTGCTTTCACCAAATGAAATAGGAGAGCATTTAGCTAAGCTAAGCACTCAGCTGCCTGAAGAAATGCGACATGTGCTTAAAAAGCCTCAGGCCCGTGATAAGTTCTCTGAACTTGTAAAGCTCGTGCGTGAACAGTGTGGTTTTCCTATCGGTCAATATAAAAAGCCAACATTGCAGCGACGGATTGAGCGTAGAATGCTGGCAAATAACATAACTAATTTTGATGAATATGTGGATTTTGCCAAGCAAAGCAAGGAGGAAGTTCAGCTGCTGTATAAGGATGTACTTATATCTGTTACTAACTTCTTTAGAGATGCTAAGCCTTTTGAACAACTTGCAGATCTCATAAAAACCATTGTTAATCAACGTAATCAACATGAACCTATTCGTTTATGGGTGGCCGGTTGTGCCACTGGTGAAGAAGCTTACTCTATTGCTATTTTACTGTGTGAAGCTATTGGTGATTTGGGGCAACTTGTTGATAGCAATGTTCAAATTTTTGCGACTGATGTAGATACTGATGCGCTTGCAATTGCTCGTAAGGGAGTTTATTCAAAAGTATCTGTTCAAGATATACCAGAGGAGTATGTTGATAAATATTTAATTGATAAAGGTGATACTTACGAGGTTAAAAAGGAGCTTCGAAGCATCGTTCTTTTCGCGCCACACAATATTATTGAAGATCCACCCTTTTTAAAAATAGATCTTATTACTTGTCGTAATCTATTGATTTATTTTGAGCCTGAGCTGCAGAAAAAAGTGTATAATATTTTTCATTATTCGCTTAAAACTGATGGTTACCTGTTCCTTGGCAAATCAGAGTCTACAACTCAAGTTTCAGAGCTTTTTGCAACAGTCGCTGCAAAGGAACGTATTTTTAAGAGAAGAAGACTAGCCTCAAAAAAACTTAATCAGTTCATACTTAAATCAACTGGTAGTACGAGTGATATGTTGAAAATGTCACCTTCAAATGAGCCTTCTAAGCCCCCAGCTTTGCCAGAAATGTTTGTTAACTCACTAGGCGATGCCGCTGTTCTTATTGATG
Source organism: Gammaproteobacteria bacterium UBA6940 (assembly GCA_002450655.1). Lineage (GTDB taxonomy): Bacteria > Pseudomonadota > Gammaproteobacteria > Pseudomonadales > UBA6940 > UBA6940. The sequence continues at coordinate 4,716 of DJZY01000091.1, forward strand.
ATAATCTTTCGATTGATCATGTTTACGGCGATTCTGAATACTTTACAAAAATTCCTAGAGGTAAGCCATCGCTCAATCTTGGTGAAGTTATTATTGAGCCTTTTAAACAAGAGCTTCGACCACTCGTGTATAAAGCTTTAAGAACGCACAAGGCTGCAGTAGGGCATGTTCGTAAAACTCGAATTGATGGCCAGGTCTTTAACGCTAGTATCAGTGTTTACCCTTTATCCACGGGCGACCACAACGAAAAATATGTTCTTGTTGCTTTTAATAAGTTAAATCCTTATGTAAAGGGCGCTGAAGAACTTGAAGAGAGTGAATCAGGTCATCGAGTTAAAGAGCTTGAAGATGAGCTGGCGCTATCTCGCGAACACCTGCAAACTGTTGTTGAAGAGTTGGAAACTGCAAACGAAGAGCTTCAATCAACAAACGAAGAATTACAATCTTCAAATGAAGAGCTGCAATCATCGAACGAAGAACTTGAAACGACCAATGAAGAGTTACAGGCTGCAAACGAAGAACTTGCAACAATGAACGATGAGCTCAATGTAAAAACCAACGCATTGGAAGAGACCTCTAATCATCTATCAAATATCAAGAACTCATTACCATTTCCATTAGTGTATATAACTGCGAATGGTAAAATTATAAAGTCTAATACCTGTGCTCAAGAATTCTTTAATATTGTGGATGACACAGGTGGTTTCTATCATCTTTTGCCTGCTGCATTTAGTGATACTAATATTTCACAAGAAGTGAAAGATGTTATTGAGCTACAAAATACTAAAAAAATTCAGCTTGAAAAGGATGGACGTTTCTATTGGTTGCATATTACGCCACATAGATATAAAAATAATGGGACAAATGCTGTTATTTTAAGCTTTATTGAAAATACTGAGCTTATTCATCAGAAACAAGAAATTATTGAAAGCCAAAGAATTGCAAATGAAGCAAATATAGCGAAAGGTGAGTTTCTTGCGAATGTCAGTCATGAAATCCGAACGCCTTTGAATGCCATCTATGGTGTTAAAGAAATCTTTAGGCGTCATGTTAATAATGAAGATAAAAGAGAAAAACTGCTTACTATTTTTGAAAACGCGACAGATAACCTAAAAGGCTTGCTTGACGATCTTCTTGATTTTGCAAAGCTGGAAGCAAAACAGGTTGTACTTGAGTTTTCCTCTTTTTCACCCAAAAAATGCATTACGGGTTTGGTTAATATTTATGCGACACAAACGAATGAAGAGGACGTCAAGTTTGGTATTCGCTTCGATAAAGATATTCCAGATACGCTATTAGGCGACGAACTTCGTGTTAAACAAATAATAGGCAACCTTTTATCGAATGCGATTAAGTTTACATCCAAAGGTCGGGTTGATCTTGATATCAATGGATACCGAGAAGGTCAGCTTTATAATTTAAATATCTCTATCAGTGATACTGGTATTGGTATGGATGAAAAAGAGCTAAGTACTATATTTAACAAATTTACTCAGTCGGACTCGTCTATTACAAGACGCTACGGCGGTACTGGCTTGGGTCTCTCTATAGTTAAAGAACTTGTTGATATTATGAGTGGAAGCATTCATGTTGAAAGTGAAAAAGGCAAGGGTACGACTATAGATGTGAAACTACCAATGACTATTCCTCAGCGGAGTGATAAAGTAAAACGTCTGAAAGATAAAGTGCCGGCTGCATCTACTGAAAGCAAAGATTTGTCTCGACGGATTCTTATTGTAGAGGATAATCCCTCCAATGTATTTGTATTGACTTCTTATCTCGATGACTGGGGTTATAGCTATGACGTTGGCATGAGTGGCGAAGAAGGCTTAGAGTTTGTAAGGCGTAATAAATATGCTGTTATTTTCCTTGATATACAGCTTGATGATATGACAGGGTTTGATTTTTTTAAACGGATAACCTCAGAGCAGATTGACTCTAAGGCAAGCGTTGTTGCTATATCAGCTCATGTTCATAAGGATATTATTAACAAATGCAAAGAGGTAGGAATGCAAGAATTTATTCCGAAACCCTTTGAGGTCGAGCAGTTAGAGCAAGTCTTAGACAAGTATATGGTAAAAGATGTCGAAAGCAGCTAACATTTTATATCCACACTCAAACCCTGTGTTTGTAATAGGTGCTTCAGCTGGCGGTGTCAAAGCCTTGCAGGTTATTGCGGAAAATCTACCAAAGGATTTTCCTGCAGCCGTTTTCTTTGTATTACATCGAAAAAGAATGATAAATACCCCTAAAAGCACTTTACACTCAATTTTGGTCAATAAATCTCATCTGAAAGTTACCGTCCCAGAAGACGGTGATCCTGTACGTGCAGGGCACATTTACCTTCCCACTGACGATAAGCATATACGTATTCATGACAATAGAATCATACTGAGCACTGAGCCAAGTGATGAAGTATGGCGGCCGAGTATTAACTCTTTATTTAGGTCCGCAGCAAGAGAGTATATGAAAAATGCAATAGGCATTCTCTTAACTGGTAAACTGAACGATGGCGTTGAGGGGTTGAGAGAAATTACATATAACGGCGGAATCACTGTTGCACAGTCGCCAGATGATGCCAAAGAGCCTGAAATGCCATTTTTTGCAATATTAAATGATCATCCGTCCTACGTGCTGCCTCTTGCAGATATTCCAAAACTGATGTGCGAACTCGCAGGGTTTAAGGCGTTTTCCGATCAGCTATCTGTCGCCCAAAAGGCATTTTGTCAAGCTTTTTAGCGCTTAATCGGGGCTTAATAACAATGAATTAAAGGTATTTATATGTACTGTCTAACATATATGAGCACCACAAAAATAGATTTTACATTTGATGACTTAGAAGCGCTTCTGCAGGTCTCTCAAGCCAATAATGCGGCTATGGATATTACAGGTTATTTGTATTTTGATAGAAATACATTTATCCAGTATCTCGAAGGTCAAGAAAGTCATGTAAAAAAACTGATGGACAGTATTACTCAAGACCCTCGGCATGAAGTTCTATTAACCTTCGATAGCTCTATTGATGAAAGACGTTTCCCATCTTGGACTATGGCGTATCTCTCTCAATCGGATTTTAGTGCGGTTCGTTTAGAAGATCTTTGGAAGCGCTTCTTTTATTTGTCGAAAAAAGAAACTAATTCTCAAGACATACATCAATTATGGCGAGTTATCGATAAGATTTCACAATTGCAAAAGCGAATTGAGTCTAAATTTAGAAAGGCCAAGGAGAGGAATAAGGCTGACTAAGCACAAGTTATGTGCTTATCGTCATGATTTAGCATAAATGATATAAATGAAGAGGTCAGCGAGTGAGTATTTTAAAAGGAATTAGAAGTTTAATTGTTGAAGATGATCCTGAACTCGCGGGTTTGCTCGAAATTATTATAGTAGATTTAGATCTAGTCCATATAGGCACAGCAGCTACAGAAGATGAAGCCTATTTTCTTGCTATTGAACATAAGCCAGAACTAATTTTTATGGATATGCATCTTAAAAACAACGGAAGTGGTGCAGAAGTTTCTAAGGCTATACTTGAGCAGATTAATACAGCAATTATGTTCATAACGGGGTATGATGATAGTGCTAGCATAACGAAAGCCATGGAAGTGACGCCTTATGCTTATATTATTAAGCCCTATAAACCAATCGATATTCAAATTGCAGCACACACTGCCATAGCACGCTTTAATCTTGAAAAAAAGCTTATTACAAGTGAGAAACGATATGAGGCAACTGCCAATGTTCTCCAATTAGTTTCACTTACCTACGAACCCCTGCAGCAATCTATTCATATTAAAGCTTCTAGTGAGTTATCAGCTCGATTTGGCTTTCAAGAAACAATGTCTTTTGAAAGCTTTGCTCAAATATTTGTGGATGACGTGAATAGTGCAGTTTTTGACAGAATCTCAAAGGGTGACTCTGTCAAAACCTTATTGAGAGCTCGATACCTTGATTCATTGAACCCCGCATGGTTATATGTGCATTTCCTGCCTGCATCTCCTGAAAATCCAAATCAATACGTGGGCGCTGCTATTGATAAAACTGATGAGGTTCATTCTTTAGAGTCTATTGAAACCTCGTCACTTATTATTGAGCAGATGAGAGAAGGGGTTGTAATTCTAGATAAACAGCATAATATCCTTAAAGCTAATTCCGCCTTTACAAAAGCGATTGGATTTTCTTTATCTGAAATTACTCATTCTGGCATTCAAGACTTTTTTGCTATAAGTCGTAAAGATGATTTGGACTTGTATTTAAAGCAAGAGCTTACCAATGTAGAAGTCAATTTAATAAGTGCGGAAGGTAAACTCATTCCTTACCTTATGACTTTACGACAATTTTCCCCAGTGACTTCGAATGTTGGTTTTATTATGACTTTGTCGGACGTGAGTGAGGTTCGACAAAGAGATCACTATATACAAGAGCTTGCTTATACCGATCAACTTACAAAATGTGGAAACCGACATTTATTTAATAAAACTTTTTCTGAGTTAAAAAACAGTGGTACTCTTTTTTCTGTTATTTTTTGTGATGTTAACAAATTAAAGTACATTAACGATACTTATGGTCATGATTGTGGTGATCTCATTATCCAAGAAGTTGGTCAACGTTTGCTATCAAACTTAAGAAGCGAGGATATGGTTTTTCGCATGGGTGGTGATGAGTTTGTTATGATTGTCACTGAAACTTTAAGTGACACGTGCATTATCGCTAATGCCTTGCTTTCAGTTATGAAGGCACCTTTAACTTTACCAGAATACACTTTAGATATTACTGTTAGTATTGGTTTGGCTTCAACAGAAGCAAGTGGGTATGACGATGTGTTAAAACATGCCGATATTGCGATGTACAATGCAAAGGAGCAGGGCGGAAACACACTCCTATGCTATTCTTCGAAACTGTATAATAAAGTAACCCACCGCCTGTTTAAAGAACAGGCATTGAAAAATGCCCTTAAATCTAATGCAATTGAGGCATTTTTCCAGCCAATTATTTCTAATAACGGTACGATTATCGCAATTGAGGCACTGTGTCGCTGGCGAAGTAATGATGCTAGTTATATTTTGCCAAGTGAGTTTATTGAACTGGCTGAGGAAACTAATGTTATTCATGAGCTAGGTTTTACAATGTTGCAAGAGTCTTGTCGAGTTTTACAGGCATTAAGAAATCAAGGCTTTTACAATATTAAAGTGCATTTAAATATATCAATTATTCAATTGCAGAATGATATTTTGCCAAGTAAGTTCGAATCTATAATTCATTCTTATGGTCTTAAACCAAGCTCTTTTGTACTCGAAGTGACCGAGTCAACACTTCATGATAGCTCTACACGAAGCATGCTTGCCCAGCTAAAAGACTTGGGTTTTGTCCTTTCTATAGATGATTTTGGTGTAGGGTATACATCTATATACGAACTTACTTGTAATGATTATGATCAAATAAAAATTGATAAATCCCTATTGCCCGCCAGGATGTCTGAGCAGAAGAAAAAGACAGTTTTAATTAATATATTCAATCTCTGTCGAGACCTCAACAAAACAATTGTTTTAGAGGGGGTGGAGAGTAAAGAGCAAATGAATTTTGCCCAGCAAAAAGATGTTGAATTCCAGCAAGGTTTTTTGTTTTCTGAACCGCTGCCTTTTAAAGAGCTTTTAAATTTTATTAAAGAGAAGCAAGGGCAGAATATATTGTTGGTTTAGAGTTAAAAGACATGTTTGAGGTTGTCTGAGTTGTATGCGTGAAGATAAACGATTTGTTATATTTACATTTATTGTTTACCCGCTTGTATTAATGTTTACGGCTGGAGGGGTGTTTTATGGTCAGTTGATTATATCTATCCCTTTTTTATATGATACTGGTGATTCATTAATAGTAAGGGATTTATTGCTTTATACTATTCCTTTTATTATTCAAACTCTTGTTGTTGTCCTTTTTATACAAGAACGAGCTCCAGTTAGAAAGACATTTTTTAAAGTGCTCAGTTTAGGGGCTATATACTTATTTAATTATATATCGATTGGTGTTCCATCGACTTTTCCTTCTCGTTTGTCTTCTATTGTTCAAGTTTTACAGATTGTTATTCCTATAGTGAATATGTTTATTGCATTGATGCTTGTTAAGTTTATTTCTCGCTTTGGCTTGAAGCTAGGTTAGTTAAAGTTCATATTAAAATATTTTGATGAGAGGTGTCTTAAAATGTGGTTAGAAGATGTTGCTTTAGAAAGTACTCATGTAAAGCTTATGCCATTAGTTGCTGATCATGCGGATCAACTTGTTGCAGCTGCTTCTGATGGTGATCTTTGGTCTCTTTGGTATACATCTGTACCAAATCAGGACTCAGTTGAAAGCTATATTGCCTTTGCTTTAGATCAAAAATCTAAAGGCTTATCTTTACCATTTGTTGTTATAGATAAGAATACAAATAATGTGATTGGTACAACTCGTTATTGTAATGCTGATACGACCAATCACCGTGTTGAAATTGGCTATACCTGGTATGCCAAAAGCTATCAAAGAACCTCTATTAATACTGAATGTAAAATGCTGCTACTCCAGCATGCATTTGAAAAAATTGCTGCTATTGCTTTTGAATTTAGAACAAGCTGGTTTAATTACCCTTCAAGAGAAGCTATAGCTCGATTAGGTGCAAAGCAAGATGGTATTTTAAGGCAGCATCAAAAATTGCCTAATGGTTCTTATAGGGACACAGTTGTGTTTTCGATTCTTGACTCAGAATGGGCTGGTGTAAAAGTCAATTTGGAGTATAGGCTTCAGAAGTACAAGTCATAGGTAACTATTTTAATTCATAGTCATATTCTTATCTGCTGGTATAGCTTTACTTCTTGCCTAATGTGCATTGATCAAATAAACAACAATACTGTTATTTTGGATAATAAATAATCATTGTTGAGTGTTTGTTTATTTAATAAATACAGATGCGATGTTATAATAGTGGCCCGCTTTAGGGTGGCCTTTATATTAATAATGAGTATTTAAGTAGGATCATATTATGCCAAGTATCGGAAACTCAATGAGCCCTGTAGGGCAGCCTTCGTATAGTTTACTACCACAACACCAGCAAGATAACCTGCAAGTTCTACCCCGAACTCAGCGTTTAGATAAGAGCAATTGGATGAATTTTCCTGCTGCATCAGTTAGTTTGCAGCTTGTTGGTACAATTGGTATGGCAGTGTTTGCTAATAATCCTCAGGGTAAAATTGCATTATCAAACTTTGGTATGATTCTTACAGGTTTAGGTTTGCTTGATGGTGCTTATAAATTAGGTGAAGGTCTACGTCATAATGATTCTGATGCGCAAGGCTTTGGCGCTATGTTGATATTATTGAATCTTATACAAACTGGTACATGGGCAGGTAATGCTTATATTGCCTCTCATGCAAGCTAAATCTTAATTCCTTAAAAAATAACTTCAGGGTTGGGGGCTGCAATTTTGCAGTACTCAGCCGTATATTGACATTAGTTAACTACCTCAATTAATCCCTCTATTATCATGAATATAAAAGTAAAAAAGTGCTTTAAAATAATTGCTCTTACTGCTTTTCTCTTGGTGTTCATATTCACTCTATCCATTACTGCCTTAAATGATGGCCTATCTAAACAGCTAAGGTCTTATTCTGAAGTTAAAATTAATAATTATATTGAGAATTTATCATCTAAAACTGCGTTACGTACACTTTCAACCATTGATAGGATCGTGCTGCATTTTTCTGCTCTTGCGTCAATTAGTGTTTCATATATCCCATACCCTGAAGCTTCTAAATTACTCTTTCATTATATTTATGGGGATGGTAGTGAGCTTCGGTTATCTCATGAGTATTTTGCTACCAGTCCATATTTAGCGAGTATTATTACAAAACATGGTAGTGGTCATCATGGTCCTCTAGTATTGTCACAGCAGCAGGATTGGCGGCTTTCGTTAGTTTTTAACCCCTATTATTTGGATGTTACGGAAAATAATGTACGTCTTTATCATCCGCATATTCAGTTTGCTCAAACGGAAGATTCAACCGTTTATACCTATGTTCCAATTGGTCTTATGAAAATTAAGATGTACGATAATCTTGTCTCAGCATTAAACCCAACACCATTTTACGTTTATGCTGAATGGTCTACTCAAAGTGATTAGGTGTACATAATATGAAAAGGATTATAGTTTTCATTGGATTTTTATTGTTCTTTAGTGTTTCCACTTATGCAGGTGATTTAATTCCGTGTCACTACTATTCAATTGGTTCAGATGATTTTATTACTAATGAAGGCTGTTTCCAGTCAAAAGCAATAAATGACGATACGAGCGAAACAGATGGCTATATAGACCAAGATGTGATTTTACGAAAGCGCTCATCCTGACACGCTA
>DJZY01000048.1 GCA_002450655.1 Gammaproteobacteria bacterium UBA6940
ACAGGTACGTTGACAAACACCGAACAGTGCATTTTCAAATTCACCTTTTAAGAATCCAACTCTCGTTTTTGCGAGCACAAGATCACGATTCAGTGTATCCATGTTAGATATAAGGTTTGTGTACGAGTCAGGTGTAAATTCACCTTTAGCTGCAACCCCCGAAGCAATGCCACGAGTTATACCAATATCATTGAGAAGGTTTGGTAGTTTAGTCAGATAAAAATCACGCATAATTGAAATAGGTTTTTCTGGTAGTGCGCTCAGATTGGAAATACTTGATACAGATGAATGTAAATCAATAACTTCATTAATCAATTCACTGTGTGCTGCAAATGGTATGTTAGATGCATAGCCTGTATACCATGCAACTTTATTTTGGCTTGCTTTCAGAGAATCAATTTTAAGTGCTTGAAAATAATTCTTGATAGAACCAAGTGGTTTTTCAATTGGTTTTGATATAGACATTGATAAAAGAGACTCTATGATTCCGTCAACTTTTACTTCTAAAGCTTTAAGCTCTGTCCCTAAATTAGTATTTGAAGAACCGCTATTAATGTATACATTGGTTTTGCCTCTGTGAATGGCAATATTTTCAGCGAGTGCATGGCTTTTTTCTAGATATTGAATACCTTCATGAGCCAATGACCTCGTTTGGTAATCAAGGATACTGGTGTAAAGAAGATAACCAATTAGGCATATTAAGGGCACCATAGTTAAACAGAATATGATGATTATTTTGCCGATAAAGGTTTGGTTTTGTAGTGCTAACTCTAGTGATCTCATATTTTGGTTCCTTTGCTTTTATCAAAGAAAAAAATAGATTTTTGTTTATGGTGTATCTTTTTAGGAGTGCGTGATGGATGTGTTTTTTTAATTTTTTAAGTATAGATAATGTTTTTTGGGTGGATGTTTTTAGTGTGGTGGTGTATGCATCAGGAATCTAATTAATATTGTTTCTTGTTGTAATAATAAGTTTTTTTTGTGTTTTAACTTGAAAGGCTGCTTTAAGTGTTATTGCTTAATGATTTTAATGTGTCGAGCTCTTGGTGCAAATTAACTTGAGCGGCTATGTCTCTATTTTTGCTCATGAGTGTTTTAGCTAACGCAATCGCATGTTTTGTATATGGTGTCATCTGAACGCCATAGAGGTGTGTTGGTATATCATTTATTTGGCTTTGTAGATAAAATTTACTTTCAGGGCGTCCTCCAAAATAAGATGTCTTGATTGGTTGTAGCTCCTTGGGGTTCTTAGGGTCAGAAGGTGGTCTTATTACAATCGATAGAAAGATCATTGCGCCTAATGAGTAGCGGTTGTAGGTGGATTTTTCAGTTTCAGACAAATGACTTTTGTATACTACAGGCATCGTGAATATATCAGTTTTATATTTTAGGCTAACATTAGGGTTCTTTGTGCTTGTAATACCTGCTAAATCAATAAGGTTGTTACCAAGCATGTTGTCTGGTTTTAGATCTGTAACTATGAGTTGTTCTTTTTCAAGCTGTATAACGGCCTCAAAGAACTTTTTAAGTGTATTAAAATTGCGCTGCTGAAAATTAAGAAATAAAGCAGGGGTGTAGTTTAATCTATTTAGATTTATTTCATCGTGAAGAGATGGTTCTGCTATATAAGGTATAAAATTATAACTTTTATACCAGCCACTTTTTATTTTCTTTGTTGTATAATCTTTGGTGAAAATAAGGTTTGGGTTCCTTTCTTTAATGCCATCGCTAATATTTTTTGAGCAGTTGGCTTCCGTTCTTCCTTCTGAATCATCGTAATATTCAAGTCTTTTTTTAACAGCTGTAAGCTGTTGGTCGCTAATATTTCGAGCCAAAGTGATACTAATTTTAGTGTCTTCGTTTTTTCTTTCGTATATAGAGCATTTATAATTTTCGCCGTTGACTTGCGTGGTTTGTTGACGTGGTATTAATATATTTTGATGGGTGTTCAGCATCACGTTCGCATCTCGTGGATTTGCGATGTTGTACTTTTGAAACATTTCATACCAGTTGTTATCTTGGGTTTGTATTAAAGAATGATCGAGCCCAGTTGTTTTTCTTGACAAATACGTCATCTTTTTTAAATCATTGATAAACGTTTGTAGATGATGTGCTTCGATTGTTTTGGCAAAAAAATGTTGAAGTGTGTCCGTTGGTGTATTTGATGAAAATACTGCTTGATTTTCATCTGTTCGAGTAATTTCAGCTTCTAAGTGCTTTGCAAATTCGCTGTAAGTTTCTGCCTGTTGACCGTTGTCTTTTAAAAAGTCATGTAATGAGTTAATAGCTTCTTGTAAATTATGTTCACCATTATTTTGATAAAAAGCCTGGAGCAAACTTAGGATTGTAAAGCATTGAATCAGCTTTTGGCGTGTACCAGCTGTTGATATTGATTTATTCTCGAAAAAGGCTGCTGTTGCTTTGTCTTGCTGTGAAGTGTGTCGCTTCATGCTTTGGAATCGATTGGAGACTTTAGCAAGAATAGATTTCCCTTTTGTTTGTGGTTCAATGTGTTGCAGCTGAGAATCTTGTGTGCTGTTTCTATTTTGCGCAGCAGATAGTTGTATTTGATTGCTTGCGTTTTGGTCAATCTTCGTCATTTACTTATCCAAGTTGGAAAATAGGGTCTTTAGGCAGGTCGAGTAGCCCTTTTTAGTTAGTATGATGAAGCTTTAAAACGCTATGGTAGAGGATATGAAGTGGATTAAAGCAGCCTTTATGAGGCTGCAGTATGAGGATAGGTTAGCAGCCTATCAAGTGCTGCTAACAAATTAAGTTAGATAGGTTTGTCTCTTAAGAGCCAGTTACTATTTTATAACAGGGTTTGTAACCACCACCAATTTTCATACGCCCTTGAGCGACGAAATCACGTAGCAGATTATCGAGTAGGTTCATAATTTCAGGATCACCTGAAATCTCAAATGGGCCATGCTCTTCAATAGCTGAAACGCCTTCTTCCTTCACATTACCACTCACTATGCCTGAAAATGCGCGGCGAAGGTTAGCAGCAAGCTCGTGAGGTTTTTGATCCTTATGAAGCTCAAGCTGTGCCATATTTTCATGGGTTGGAATAAATGGCTTTTGGAATTCCAAAGGCACTTTTAGTTTCCAGTTAAAGTAGAATGCATCTTTATTCTCACGACGAAATTCTTCTACTTCTTGAATACCTTCATTAACAGCTCGTGCCACTTCTTCAGGATCATTCACAATCACTTTCAGCTTACTTACAGCTTTTTCGCCGATGGTTGCTCGTAAGAACTCGATCATGCTGGACCAGTAATCTTTTGATGCCTCTGGGGCAGTCAGGATTACAGGAAGAGGGATGTCGATATTGTCTGGATGCATCAGCAGGCCCATTAAATAAAGCACTTCCTCCGCAGTACCTGCGCCACCAGGGAAGACAAGAATTGCGTGACCAAAGCGAACGAATGCTTCTAAACGCTTCTCAATATCTGGCAGAATTACCAACTCATTGACGATTGGGTTTGGTGGCTCGGAAGCAACAATGCCAGGTTCTGTTAAACCAATATAACGACGGTTTGGCATATGCTGTTTGGCATGAGCAATAGTTGCGCCTTTCATTGGGCCTTTCATTGCACCAGGTCCGCAGCCTGTGATAACACTACAGCCTCGAAGCCCCATGGAGTAGCCCACGTCTTTGGTGTACTCATACTCTGCTCGTCCAATAGAGTGACCACCCCAGCAGACAACAAGTTTTTGCATATTGCCTGCTTGAAGAACATTCGCATTTCTCAGTAGACGGAATACAAGATCAGTGTTTTGTCGCTCTTGCTTTGCTTGAATGAGTGGGTTGTTTGGTAGAAGCGCTTCAACATAAATAATGTCTCGCAGCACAGAGAATAAGTGATGTTTAATCCCTTTAATAATCTGGCCATCAACAAAGGCACTGGCAGGTGCATTTTTCATGACCAGTTTTACGCCACGAGATTGTTGATCGACTTGAATGTCAAAGTCGTGATACATGCGTAAGATTTCACGAGGGTCATCTATTTCTGAACCTGTGTTTAAGACTGCGAGAGCGCAGCGACGAAATGTTTGATAAACAGGTGTGTCGTGTGCCGCCATTAATTGCTGTACTTCAAGTGGTGAAAGAATTTCAAGACTACGCTCAGGCCAGATGCTGGCGTCTAATTTTGCTGGCATTGTTTCAGCTGTATGTGTTTCAACAGTTTTTTCACTCATATATAACTCCTTGTTCTAATCATTGAGAGTTTCAGCGTATCAATTTGGGTTTGCCCTTATATGTAACTAAAACCGCCTTCAATTGAGTGATATTTATGGTCTTGTCAGCTTCTTGTAAAAGCTGCTTACTTTTAAGTTAACATGGTTCGTGGAAATAAAGTGTTGATATTTATTATCAGCACAACCTGTATTTGCATAAGTGTTGCAACCTTGTCTTGATATGAATCCCTGATTGCCACATACTGTCGGTGCTTGAAAACAGGGGAGTATAACCAGTGGTTTTAACAAAAGGTTTTGCCATTGGGTACATTTATAATATAGACCCTTTTTATAGATAAATGCCAGAGAGTCAAAAGGTTATGAGTGAAGAGCAGTTTGCCGAAGTTGTCAGTCAGTATGTGCCACCGGCTGTGGAGGCTGAGGCTGGAGTAAATGAAAAGAAGGAAAAGAAGTCTGTAAGCCAGAATAAACTTGTCAAGCGACTTCGCCGTGAAGTTGGTCGTGCACTGCATGATTACAACATGATTCAGGATGGCGACCGCATTATGGTGTGCTTGTCCGGCGGTAAAGATTCTTACACAATGCTGGATATTTTAATGCAGCTGCAACAGTCTGCACCTGTGAAATTTGAGCTTGTTGCGGTGAACCTAGATCAGATGCAGCCAGGCTTTCCAAAAGAGATTTTACCAAACTACCTAGAGTCTCTAGGGGTTGAGTATCAAATTATCACCGAAGACACCTATTCTACAGTGACTCGTGTTATTCCTGAAGGCAAGACAATGTGCTCTTTATGTTCGCGTTTGCGCCGGGGTATTCTTTACAAAGCAGCAACTGCACTTGGATGCAATAAGCTTGCACTTGGTCATCACCGTGACGATATTATCGAAACAATGTTCTTGAACATGTTCCATGGCGGTAAAATTAAGGCCATGCCAGCAAAACTAAAAAGTGATGATGGGAAGCATATTCTTATTCGTCCATTGGCTTATTGCCGAGAGCAGGATATTGAACGCTATTCAGAGATGAAAGAGTTTCCAATTATTCCTTGTAATCTGTGTGGTTCACAAGAAAACCTACAAAGGGTTCATGTGAAAAGAATGCTACAAGACTGGGATAAGCAATTCCCTGGCCGTGTAGACAGCTTGTTTACAGCAACTCAAAATATTGTGCCAAGCCAAATGCTGGATCGAAATCTATTTGATTTTGAAGGTTTGGAAGAGACGCAAGTGCGAGACGATGCTCATGAAAAGCGTATCCCTGTTGTGAATCAATGGTTCGGATTAAGTGGAGACAAGGAATAGTTTTCATATGAGCCAAGGAAGGCAAGCACGCAGCTGGTTTCATTCGCAGCTGCATCAAATGGCTCAGCAGCCAGATCAAATTATTACACCTAACCAGCGTTTAGCCTTGTTTCTTTCAAGAGACTGGGCGCAGCAAGAGTCTCTTGTGCATGATGTATGGGCGCCATTGGCTGTCTGTCCATGGGGGACTTGGTTAAGCAGCTTATGGCAAGGGTTTACACTTGAAAAAGCATTACTTGGTGAATCCACACCTGTTCTGCTAACTCATGATGAGCAAGTGCAGCTCTGGCAGTCACTCGCAGCGGAGCATGCTGAGGCTGCTCTTGAAGCAGATCAGCTGGCTCGTATTTGGGGGCTTGTGCAAGAGCCGAGCGGTTGTAATGATCATCAACTACAGCAAAAAAAATGGCAAGAAGCCTATGCTGCTCTAAAGCAAAAACATCAATATATTGATCAGATTGATATGCTCAAGATGTTGATGCAAGCACCAGATATAACGCAACGACTTTTGCAGCATAAAAACATATCGTCACTTTTGTTTTATGGCTTTATTGAATACACGCCTCTACAAGAGGCTTTTATTGCAGTTTTAAAAGAGCTGAATATTAAGTGTATTCTTGGGCTCGATCAGCAGCTGCAAGCGAAGCCAGTGTTACATGAATGGACTGATGTTGATGCAGAGCTCTATGGCGCAGCCCAATGGGCACGTCGACGTTGGTTTGAGCTTGCTGCACAACCGGAATGGTCTGATTTAAAACAAGATGATTTATTCAACGGGCCACGTATAGCCGTAGTCATACCAGACCTTGCACAGCATCAAGAGGTTGTACGTTCCGTTTTTTATGAAGTATTACAATGGCAGGGTGATTTTGAAGCCTATGAGAGTGAAATAGCATCTTCCCCCTGGACATTATCTGCTGGTCAACCAATGGCAGATTATCCACTCTTATCGCTGTTGTTGCATTTATTAGATCTTACTTTTTTCAAAGTGGCTCAAGTGGATTTGGAATATATTTTAAGTTCAGAGCACTGGGCTGAAAATGCTGGGGCAGTTATAGCGCCTGCGCTTCTCTCGTCAATGCGCCAGCAAGGGCGATTAGATTGGCAGCTGCAAGATGTACGAACTTGGTTGCTTGATAACCTCAGTGCTGATGCGCCTGCGTTCCAAGTATTACTACCTGTTTTTGATCAACTCTTAAAACTTCGGCAAGCCTTTGCCTTTCAGCAATTGAGTTGGCATGAATGGCTTGATATTTTCCTTGATACCATTGATGTCTTGCTCTGGCCTGGAAAAGAGGAGTTAAATTCGGAAAACTTCCAGCTTATTCAACGTTGGCACAGCTGGTGGTTAGCGCAGGAAGAGGATGAAATAAGCCTTAACTCTGCCTTAGAGCAGAGTCAAAAATTGACATATTTACAGGCAATTGGTCGTATACGTAAATCATGGCGAGAAACGATGTTTCAGCCAGAAGCATCAACGGATCGAATTTTAGTGTTGGGTTTACTTGAAGCTGCAGCTTTGCCTTTAGATGATGTATATATAACTGGATTAAGCGCATCTCAGTGGCCGGCAAATTCCCAGCCGAATCCGTTTCTACCTTACGAAGAACAACGCAAGCATCAGGTGCCTAGGTCAACCCCTGTACGTGAAATTTGGTACGGTGAAGCCTTATTAAAGCTTTATGCTAAATCCACTTCAAGCTTAAATTTAAGTTACCCAGCCTCTGTTGATGATGTGCCGCAGTTCTTGTCGCCATTAGTGTTTAATGTGTTTGGGCAATTGCCGCCGCAGCAATCTGAACGGCATATCTTTACCAGTCGTATGCAGCTTGAATGGATTGATATAGATGAGTCTCTTGAGCCTCTTCAAGGCAAGCAGGCGTTAAAGTCGGCGACATCAGGTTTGCAAATGCAAGCTTATTGTCCATTTCTTGGTGCTTTAGCATTAAGAGCTGGCATTCGTATTGTTGATCCTGCAAAGGTTGCAGTGTCGGGGGCGGATCGAGGCTCTTGGATGCATCGCGTGCTTGAACTTCTCTGGCAGGATTGGTCTACACCAAATCTTATGTTGCAAAATCGAAAGCAGGTGATGCCAGTTGTTAAAGCAGTGCTTGAAAAAGCGTCGCAATCAATGCCAGCTTTAATGACACCAGTTATGTTAGAAGTTGAGATGCAGCGTTTATATGGCTTAGTCATGAAAAGTATTGACTATGAGCTTGAGCGTGAAGCCTTTGTGGTTGAAGCCACTGAGCAAAAAGTTCGTTTAAACGTATTTGATTTCGAGTTTGATTTGCGTCTAGACCGCTGGGATCGGCAAGGTGAAAAAATAGTTTTAATTGACTATAAATCATCACCACCATCGGTGAGTGATCAACGATTAATAGCCCCGCAATTAATTTTATACGCCTTATCTATTGGCCAAATACTTGGGCTTAGTAAAGATGAAATTAAAGATGCTATTGCAGAAGCTGTTTATTTTGCTGTTCGCCCATCAAAAGGCGTGGAATGGTGCAATTTAGCAGAGGATGATGGCTGGTTTGAGCAGGACTTTAATTTACTGAGTCAAGCACTGACTGAGGTGCGCGCTGGCTATGCTGTATTAGAACCTCTTGAAGGTGAACGAACCTGTAATCATTGCCAGTATCAAAGTTATTGTCGTGTGCAATACCGTCGTGAAGAGGAGGTTCTTCATGGATAACTCATTAAGCATGGATAGAAAACCACAAGCTGAATTAGTACAAGAAGATTTACAGGCTCGTAAAACAGCCCTGGATGTCTCACGTAGCTTTTTGATGCAAGCGCCAGCTGGTTCAGGTAAAACAGAAGTATTAACCCAGCGATTTTTAGCACTTTTAGCACGAGTTGAACAGCCGGAGCAAATATTAGCGTTGACGTTTACTCGTAAGGCTGCGTCTGAAATGCGTTATCGAGTGCTTAAAGCACTGCATTTAGCTTCATCTTCTGATCAACCAGATGCAGAGCCAGCATTAAGCCGTTGGCGTTTAGCCCGTGAGGTATTAAAACGTAACCAAGAATTAAATTGGGGCTTGTTAGCCAGTCCTCATCGATTGCGCTTAATGACCATTGATAGTCTCTGCGCCAACCTTGTGAAACAGTCGCCATTAGCGGTTCAGTATGCAGGTTATGCAGTTGCACAAGATGCCCAGCCTCTTTATAGTCAAGCGGTGCAAACTATCTTTTCTGACTATGAAAGTGAATGGTTGCCTTCATTACAGCGATTATTGATGTATTTCAATACTGACCATGCTTATTTTCAGCAGCTTCTCAGTGATTTATTGGCAAATCGTGATGCTTGGCTTTCAGATGCACAGGTGTTTCAAGATGGTGTTGCCAGCGGCCGATTTTCTGAAGATACAGTCTTTACTTTATTCGACCAGCACTTGCAGTCATTAAAAGAAGCGCTGACCAAACAGCTTCATAATGCCTTTGCCATGATGGATTTATGGGATGAACTTTGGGGGTTAGTGTGTTTTGCTCAAGGGCAGCTTGGTCAAGTATTGCGTTCTGGGCTTCGTCCTGCAGAATTGACTGCACATGATTGGCAGGCCTTATCCCATGTGATATTGAAAAAAGATGGTGGGATACGCGCAAGGCTTGATAAAAATAGTGGATTTCCTACGACGGCTAAAGCCGAAAAGCAGGCAATGCAAGCAATTTTACAAAGACTTGCAGGTGCGGATCAGTGGCCTTTAATCAATATGATTTTACAGCTGCTGTTAAAAGCGCCAGTACAATACACTGATGACCCACAACATGGTCTTGCTTTTGATTTATTTAGAGTAGGGCTGGCTGCTGTTAATGCGTTAGACATTATTTTTAAACAGCACCGACAAGTCGACTTTTTAGGGTTAGCCCAAGCTGCCTATGAAGCCTTTGGCGATGAAATGACGCCAACTGAATTAATGTTACGTTTTGATCATCGTATTCAGCATTTATTGATGGATGAGTTTCAGGATACTGCGCTGTCACAAATTCGTTTATTTGAACGTTTGATCAGTGGTTGGCAATATGATGATGGGCGTACATTGTTTTTTGTTGGCGACCCAATGCAATCTATTTACGGTTTTCGTAAAGCTGATGTGAATTTATTTTACGATATTAAGCACAATGGTTTGGTTGGTGTGCCTTTAGACTTTCTTCAGTTACGACAAAATTTTAGAACCAAACCAGCGCTTGTCAATGAGTTGCAAGCTGTTTTAGCACCATTGTTTCCTGCGCAAGAAGATAGTCTTTTATATCAAGTGACATTTTCAAAAGCAGTTGCTAAAAGCCAAGAAGAGACGCAAGAATCTCTCCTTAATGGCGCTTTGTTCGAAGATAAAGAGCATGAAATAACATGGATGATAAATCAAATACAAGAGTGCTTAAAGGGAGAGGGCAATATTGCTATTTTAATACGTAAAAAATCGCAAGTTCCACCAATAACTCAAGCTCTTCGACGAGCTGATATTCCATACACCGCTGTTGATTTAGACCCTCTTTGGGCGTTTACAGCTGTTAAAGATCTATTTCATCTCGCTGCAGTCTTATTTGATACACCTCAGTTATATCACTATATGGCGGTATGTCGAACACCATTTGTGGGTTTAAGTCTTTCAGGGCTTGTGTCAATGTCACAGGAGTGGAAGAAAGACCCTGGTTTTACTCATGCTAGCTCGGCATCCTTTCAGCAATTACCACCAATAGAGCAAGAACGTGTCACCTGTTTTTTACGAATTCTTGTTTTATTTAAAGAAGCAACACATCTCTCTGTTGTTGAGCGTTTACGTGGTCTATGGTATGCCATGCTTGGCCCAGAAATTCTTGATGAAGAAGAGCAAGCACCTGTTGAGGCCTTTTGGGATGTATTGGAGGAAGTAACGGATGCTGGTAGGGTGGATATTCAACGTTTGCAAACAGCGTTAGAAAAATCTAATACCAGTGTGTATCACCCTGATGCACGTATTGAAATTATGACAATTCATCGCTCAAAAGGTCTGGAATTTGGCTCTGTATTTGTGCCATTTATGCAAGATTTCTCAGGGCGAGGTATGTCGGGTTTAGTAGAGATTCTGACATTTCAGCTCGGTAATATGCATGTACCACAAACTTTATTTGGTATGCGTGGATCAAGTGATGCAGACCAAAAAAAGAAAGCTACAGAAGTGAATTCCGTGAACGGCTTTCTTAAAGCTATTCAAAATAAACGAGATGATCATGAGCTTGCTCGTTTATTTTATGTAGCTGTAACTCGAGCGGAACACCAACTCTTTTTAAGTGCCACTTTAGAGTTAAATTCAAAAGGTGAGCAAAAACCCAAGTCTGGTAGTATTTTGGAGCAGCTGATACCTCGTTATATTAAGCCTGCTGTGTTAGATACCACAGAAGTGGTGGAGACTACAGCTCAGGTGAAACAGGTAATACATCCTTTAAAAGCAATTGATATTGATCATGTAAGACGGGTGTCTCAACATTCTCGATGGCTGAAAACCCGACAGAATAGAGCTTTTAAAGCTGGTGCTTCTCAAAAAGGTGATTACTGGCCTGCTCATGTGAGACATCAGCAGGGTGCTTTTATCCCACGTGCAAGAGGAGAACTTATTCACCATTGGTTGTCTTCAGCACAGCTTGATTGGTTGGATAAGCCTCTTTTACACTGGAAGCCATGGTTTGCTCATGCGATTAAAAGTTTTGGCTGGCGCATAAGACAACAAGAGTATTTAATTGATGCAGCTCTTGTTAGTTTAGAGGCTGTCATTTCATCTGATCATTTAAAGTGGGTATTACAAGAGCGTGATGTTTGTTTTAAAGAGCGGGCATGGCAGTGCTTGGCAAAAGATAAGTCTTTAATGACCTTGCGGCCTGATCTTGTGTTTGAAGAGGATGAGCACCTTTGGATTGTTGATTTTAAAACAACAGAAGAAGATAAACCTCTTTCTGAGAAGCACCTAAAGCAAGCCTATGGTGAACAATTATCGGAGTATGTGCGACTTTTTAAAAAGCAGGGCTATAAGAAAATAAAGCCTGCAGTCTTTATCATAGGTGCATCAACTGCAACACTTAAAGAAATGGCACTCTGATCTCTGGCTAGGCTGAGTTTTGAATAAAACGATTAGCAAGTTCAACTAAATGATCTTCTTTAAGAGGTTTGCTGAGTAGTTTATCCATGCCTGCTTTGTGGCAGGCTTCTTTTATGCTGCTTGTCATGTCTGCAGTAACTGCAATTATTGGGATTCGTTGATAGCGGCTACTCAGGTTACGGATCACTTTAACTGCATCCAAACCACTCATGACCGGCATATGACAATCCATAAAGATAAGGTCATAGTCAGTCTGTTGGCATTTGTTGATGGCTTCAAGGCCATTAGTTGCGAAGCATATATCAGCATCATAAACTTGTAGTAAACCACCAAGGGTTTCTCGGTTGATGTCATTATCATCCACTACAAGTATACGCTTTCGTTTATCATCTAGAATTAAATCATTAATAGGCTTTGTCGTTTCAATAATACAGGGCCAAGTATATTCAATGTGGCATCCGACTGCTGATGGCTGTAAGAATATTTCACCGCCCATGTGTGAAATTATTTTTTTGCAGAGCGCTAAACCTAAGCCCGCACCTTGATTCTTATTTTGAATAAGGCTGTGATCTTTTTGAAATGGTTCAAAAATAGTATCTTGAAAAAGCTTTGGAATTCCAGGCCCAGTATCTGTAATGCTAAACCCTAGTAAATATTCGTTTGTCTCAGAATTGATAGGTTTAGCAAGACACTGGACATGAACTGTATCGCCATCACCGCAGAATTTAACGGCATTATCGACAATTTTAGTCAGTACTTGTGATAAGCGTTTAATGTCAGTTGCAATCTGATTATCCGTTTCAGGTGCAAATGAAAGAATGAAATTAATGCCTTTCACTTCCGCAAATTTCTGCATTGGTGCAAGTAGTTTTGACACTTCTTCTTTTAAATTAAATGTATTATATCCAGACTTTTTGCCTTTGTTCTCAAGGTTGTTAAAGTCAAGCATGTCATTAATTAAAGACATGAGTAGGTTAGCGGATTCATTTATGCGTTTGCAAAATTCGATCTGCCTTGACTCAGTGTTTTTACGTTGCAGTAAGCTTGTAAAGCCCATGATGGCATTCATTGGTGTTCGTAATTCATGGCTTACATTTGCAAGAAAGTTTGATTTAACTTTAAGTGCTTTTTGAGCTGCTAACTCTGCATTTCTGAGCTCTTGGTTTTTTATACAGGCAATAGCTGCGGCAGCAAGATTGTGATTTAGAATTATAAGATCCTGGTCATACTTTAAATAATCAAGATCTTTTGAAGATTTATCGTGTGTAAGTACAAGTACCCCAAAATTTGGAAGTTCAAATACTGCATGACTTAAGTTACCTTCTAATTCTTGGAAAAGGAGATGGCCAAGACCACTTAATTGATGGTTTTTTAGTTTTTTGATAATTTCTGGGTAGATTTCACTTTTGTTGCCTGTCGCAATATAAAGATAGTGCTCATTTTTCAAAGCGCAGATGAGAGCAGAGGAGTGACAATTAAGTTTGCGGTGGAATGCATTAAGTGCTGCTCGACACATAATCTCTAAATCAAGAGTGCCACCTATTGATGTTGCAATTTCATAAAATGATCTTAAAAAATGTGTTTCATTAACCATACTATACCTTGGCAGAAAAAAACGCATGGGCGTTGTGTAAATCTACAAGATGCATTTTGCATTATTGTTAATAGTGACTGCACGTATAGCAAGTCATGACTAAAATAGTCTTTCCAAAAAAATGTACTTATACATATAGTATGGCAGATAACAATATATCCTATGTGCCTTACAACAAATTAACTCAGCTGTAATAGGCAATTAATGGCGTATATTTGTAACATTATGAAACTTTTAATTGCTCTAAATGTTTTGACCATGCAGTCGAATCGATCCACTCAAACAATGTTGTTTCAACCTCCTCATGATTTATCTCATTTAAAAGTTCATGGCGGCCATGAGGAAATGTTTTTGCCTGTAAGTTTTGAATACCTGATGATCTTAAAGTTTGCTCTAATCGATGAAATCCACCTTCATCGCTCAATGGGTCCTGGTCACCAGAAATGAGTAGAAATGGGACGTGTTTTGGGAGTTTTTTTAAGTTTTTACGGCTAAATATCTGTAATAGTCCTTTAGCAAACTCGTACCAGGTTTGATTGGTTGATTGCGCACCACAGAGAGGGTCTTGCATGTACTCGTCAACAGCGGCAGCATCTCGTGTTAGCCAGTCAGCTTTAGTTCGTGTTGGAGCAAAGCGCTTATTAAAGCTTTCAAAAGTTAGTAGATTTATAATACGGCTTTTACCTTTACGGCCCTGACGCCATCGTTCAAGAGCTGCAACAACCTGTAATGATTTATTAAGGTACCATGGATTCTGGGTTGATCCTGATAGCACAACGCCGATAATGGGCAATCCATTCTTTTGTAAAGCATCTATTAGATTCTGTTCCAAGAAACTCAAGGTGGCAAATGAGCCCATGCTATGTCCAAAAAGCAAGGTCGGTAAATTGCCATATTGCTGATGTACTAAATCTTGGGTGGCCTTTATGCCTTTAATAAGCGTTTTCCATGAGTTTAAATCGCTAATATGGCCCAAGTCCATTAATTCAGCACTTTTGCCATGACCAGGGTGATCTTGTGCAATGACTAAAAAGCCCCTCTCAACACAAAGCAGCGCAAAATGTTCGTAGCGAGCAGAGTGCTCAGACATACCATGATTAATATGAATTGCGCCTTTTATATCTTGGCGGTTTTTTGGGCGCCATATTCGGTAAAAAAGCGCATGGCCCTTAAATGGAATGTGACCAGTTTCCTCTAAATAGGACTTTTCTTGCGATTGTTGTGGTGTCATTTGGGTCATACCTTGTAAATCCTTTTTATGCATCCATTCTATTTTATATGTGTTTTGATCATTCGTCAGGGAATAGACTACCTGAAAGGGAGTAGGTTCGACTAAAATACTTGACTATAAGTCTTTATACATATTGAGATTTGCGTTGTTTTAAGCTTCAATGTATATTTTCTAAAAGATTTGAAGGGCTTAAAATAATGCTTCTGCATCTCTACAATGCATTGGTAAATTACGCTCAATAAGGGCTTCAGTTACTTAAGGAACAAATTATGTCATCAAACACGGCTGATAACAGTCAGAATAATCATGATCAACAGCATGAGCACATTGTTGATAATGTCCCAACTGAAGCTTTTTGGAAATCAAAGTATCCTCCTGCTTTGAATAGTGAATTAAATTTTAATCAATACAAACATCTTTTGGATGTATTTTCTCAGTCATGTAAAAAATACGCTGACAAGCCTGCTTTTTCAAATATGGATCATGTAATGACATATGCAGAGCTTGATGAGTACAGTTCTATTTTTGCCGGATATTTGCAGAAAAAAACAAATCTTCAAAAAGGTGACCGTATTGCTATTCAGCTGCCTAATGTCTTGCAATATCCTGTGGTTTTATTTGGTGCTATTAAAGCTGGGTTGGTCATTGTCAATACAAACCCACTTTACACTGCTCGCGAAATGAAACATCAGTTTAATGATTCTGGTGCAAAAGCCCTTGTAGTTCTAGATCACTTTGCGAACCTAGCTCAAGAAGTTGTGCCGGAAACGAACATTAAAAATGTTATTGTTTGTCGATTAGGTGATATGATGCCGCGCTTAAAGCGCTATCTCGTCAACTTTGTAGTAAAACGAGTTAAAAAAATGGTGCCTGAATATAATATGCCGACAGCTGTTATGTTCAGAAGTATTATTAAGAACGGTAGTGTAAATGATTACACGCCGGTGGCAGAGCCAAATGCAGATGATATCGCTGTGATTCAATACACAGGTGGTACAACCGGTGTTGCAAAAGGCGCAATGTTAACCCATCGAAATCTTGTTTCTAATATGATGCAAACAAATGCCATCCTTTCCGATTTTAAACGTGGTGAAGAAGTCATGGTCGTGCCTTTGCCGCTGTATCATATATTCTGTTTTACAGTGAGCTGTATGGCTGTGCTTGAGCTGGGTTGTCATTCCTTGCTTATTACGAATCCACGAGATATACCTGGTTTTATTAAAACACTGCAAAAAAATAAATTCACATCTCTAGCAGGCCTTAATACGCTGTTTGTCGGTTTGATGAAAAATGAAGGCTTTAAGGATGTAGATTGGAGCAACCTTAAGCTAACAGTGAGCGGCGGTATGGCTTTGCAGTCGTCGGTGGCAAAGCGTTGGGCTGATGCTACTGGCTGTGAAATATGCGAAGGCTATGGTATGACTGAATCCTCTCCTGTGGCTTGTGCAAACCCACCAGATGCAATTCAGGTTGGTACTATTGGTTTACCAGTTGCGGGTACACTTGCGAAAATTATTGGTGAAGATGGCCAAACATTGCCAATGGGGGAGCAGGGGGAGCTTTGCATCAAAGGCCCACAGGTTATGAAAGGCTATTGGGAACGTCCTGATGCTACAGCTGACACGATAGAAGATGGTTGGTTGAAAACAGGGGATATTGCTCTTATTCAAGAAGACGGGTATATCAAAATTGTTGACCGTAAAAAAGATATGATTCTTGTTTCTGGCTTTAATGTGTATCCAAACGAGGTTGAAGATGTTGTAGCGGGTCATCCTAAGGTGCTTGAGTCTGCCGCAATTGGTGTGCCTTGTGAGAAATCTGGTGAGAAGATTAAACTTTTTGTGGTTCGTAAAGACCCAAGTCTGACAGAGCAAGAAATTATAGAGTTTGCTCGCAAGGAGCTTACTGGCTATAAAGTACCAAAGATCGTTGAGTTCCGTGATGAGTTACCCAAGACAAATGTTGGTAAGATTCTTAGACGTAAGCTGAGAGATGAGCAAGAAGTAAAGACATCATAATGTTAAAAAAGGGGTAAGTTACCCCTTTTTTAAAAACCTAAACTTTTAAGATTATATCTTCTGTCAAGATCAGCGCATGCATCTTTTGCAAGCTGATGAAAATATTCTGTCGTGTGATGTGGGCTTAAGAGGCCGTCATCGTAGTAATTTGATCTCATATCATATGATTTAGCACTGTTGAAATCTGAAAACCACTGTTTGATGCGTGCAGAGACTTCTTTAATTTTAAGTAGTTTTGATTGGCTGATGCTATGGTTCTCAATTTTATCCATTGTACGCATCTCGCCCTGGCTTAGCTTAGGGTTCAGAAATACAGATGCTTTTTGGCCTTGCTTGTGCGCCTGCTCGTACGATTCACTCCCTTTGACATATTTTGCGTAGAAAAGTGCCTGTTGCGCGCTCTCAGGTGTGCTGTGGTTGTGTCTAAATTTTGCTTGGCGCAGATTTGTGTTTAAAGC
Source organism: Gammaproteobacteria bacterium UBA6940 (assembly GCA_002450655.1). Lineage (GTDB taxonomy): Bacteria > Pseudomonadota > Gammaproteobacteria > Pseudomonadales > UBA6940 > UBA6940. The sequence continues at coordinate 16,886 of DJZY01000048.1, forward strand.
ACTATTCGGTTGCTGCTTATCGAATTTTTCTTGAATGTATGTTGCCTGGCCCTCAAGACGTTGGAGTCGAAGGTCTACAGCATTGTTAAGCTTTCGTGCTTCTTTAGAGTTTCTACCAAATACATACTCTGCCTTGGAGGCGCTGGCTTGAAGCACACCTATTGTTTTAAACAGCTCGTGGTTGTTTTGGCTTTGAGCATAGTGAATAAGTTCATGGAGAAGTGTTGACTTGATATCATCAGCTGTCATCTTACGCTGACGTATATTATCGATATTCAGTACGATCTGGTCTGGCATGGTTGCAGTAGCTGTTGAGAAAAAAGCATGGCCGTCTTCAGCCATAGCTTGTGATTGTTCCATCTGTGATGAAATATGACCATCTAAAGGGTTGCCATTGATCTGATTTAAGTTTGTGTTGTTGTTATCCCGGTCAACTTGAGCATTTATTCTTTTAAACCTATCAGCGTTCGTAGCACGCACTGTTAAAGTTCCAAGAACAGGCCAACCCGTTTCTTTGCTTGCAAGTTTTGCCAGTCGAGGAAGGGCTTTAAGAGCTTCTCTTACATTTGCGTCAGCTTGTGTGTCTGCTTGTTTTAGTGCAAATACTTGAAAGTTTATTTTCTTTTGGGTGTCCATCAATGCTTTTCTACTAAGTTGCTTGTTATATTCAGTGTTCGGATTATAGTATCTATATTTTAATGTGAACTGAATGTAACGGTTTATTGATTAATATTTAAGAGACTTCAATTATAAAGAGGCTTAAAGACTCTTAATGCATTTACAACCTGTTTTTAAGCATTAACTAATTTGCTTTTTAAGTAAAGCTAACTTGAGGTCTATTTTTTAAATAGCTTGAAGAGTATAATTGGCGGAGCGCCACTAGAAGGCTTTGGCCCCCTGTACTAGAGAGGTTTGTGTGTTTTAGAAGGGGCTTTGAGACACTAAGTGATTCTTGAAATGTATGAAGGCTTCTCAAAAAAACATTAAATTTCACCAAAAAGATGTATTGAATGTAAGTGACTTGTTAGTCATGTGTAACCAGGTATACAGAAATCTGGGTAAATAACTGAAGTAATTTTGGTGAATTAGTGGCTGCTAGCCAACTAATTCTATTTTTTGGAATATTGCCTTATAAGTTTGTACTGACAATATTTTTTTATACCACGGCATTTTAAGCTCTATTTTGTCTCTTATAAGGGCTTCATGATGATGTGTTAAATCAGACGTGATTTGTTTAAATCCCTCATATTGATATTCAATATCAAGCCAGAATGCTTTATCAATATTTTGCCCTTGTTCATCTGTAACTGCCAGTAGTTGTGGGCTTAGCTTACGTAAAGGGTGTTGTTGAGTTACTAAAGCCCGTTGATGCCTGCCAATTTTAACCATTGATCCCGTTGGAAACATTGGAAGTACCTGGCAAATACGTTCTATAAGATTTTGGTCAAAATATGAGCCAGACATTCGTTTCAGCGATGTTGTTGCATCAATGGCACTCATGCTGCGATTTCCAAGGGTATTGGATTGAAACAGTTCAAACATAAACATGCAGTTGATAAGCTGGGCATTGCTCACGACTTTGATGCCCTCTACACCTAAAGGGCCTTTGCCATCAATACGTTCATGCAGATGAAGCATTGTTTTTTTTATCCCTAGTGGAAGGCTGTAGGTTTTTTCAAGCTTTCGACACTCTCGAGTCACACCATTCGCAAAAATAGCAAGGTCTACTGCATCTTCGCAGCAATATAAACGGGATTGTTGCTTAGGCATGCGTGCAAGAATCGCTGTGAACATAAGCATCGTCATTGCGACAGGTTGAATAAAAGCAATATTCTTGCTGTAACTTTGGCCGTAAATGGCTAAATGAACTAAACTTCTAAGACCGACGCCAACAAGAGTTGCGCTGCTTTTATGCATGTGGCTTTCTAATAAAAGTAAATCAGGATTGATTTTTGTATAGGCTATAAAATCAGCAATTTGTTTTTCAAAGAGCTCATAGTTTATTTCAGCGCCAGTAGTTAATAGTTGTAGTTGTTCTTCGAGAACACGGTAGACTAGACGGCCTTGGTATCCATAGCGATCTGTTTCTGGGGCATAATGTGGTTGTTTATATTCGTTATCCTCTTTAAATGGTTGTGAAATTGTTTGTGGTTGTACTTCTTCAACTAAACCTATATTTTCAAAATTTTCTGGTGCAAGCTTGTCGGACCAAACATTATAAACTCGATCCGAGGAGCGTGTTAAGTCAATAGTTGCTAGTGTACACATTGATTGCAATGCTTCTAATTGTTCAGCTGTTTCTAATAAAACACCGTTTGAAGGAAATGTATGTGACGATTTACCACCAGATACAGACTGAACAAACATGCCAAGGCTTAATTGGTATGTATTTACGACTGTGGCCCGCATTGTCATAGTCTTACCTCATTTCAATTTAAATGTAGTGAGTAATTTTGCTCGTACTTAATACAGTATAAAATTTGATAAAGGTTACATAAGAGCCTTCTTGAAACTCTTTTGAATGGTTGTGTAATATTATTTAGTTTTATGGCTGATATAGCTTAATTATTTTTTAATTAAATTAGCTAAATATTTTATTTTTTAATTTGTGCCTTCAGTCGTTTAATTGGTTTGTATTGCTAAAGGCTTTCTTCATTTATTAAAAATAATGAGAGGTTTTTTCAATGGACACACTTTTTCATAAAATAGGTGGTGATGATGCAGTTAAGGCTTTAGTTGAGCTTTTTTATTCTAAAATAATGGTTGATTCTCGAATTAACTATTTTTTTTCTGGCGTTGATATGGCTACTTTAAAACGACACCAAGCTGCTTTTGTTGCATTCGCTTTAGGTGGAAGGCCAGATTATACTGGGCGTACAATGAAGCATGCCCATGCACGCTTGGTTGAGTTGGGTCTCAACGACACTCATTTTAATGCTGTTGCGGAACATCTAGAATCATCAATGCAAGAATTAGGTGTTTCAGAGAATAATGCCTTTCAAGTCATGGCTTTGATTGAATCTCAGCGAGAGTTTGTTTTAGGGCGAGAAACTGGTTCTTAAGGGTATTGTGTAAGAATAAGCGCCTAAGAAAAAGCCTTCATTCAATCTACTTGAATGAAGGCTTTTTTATAAACAGCGTCATTAAACTTTAAGCCTGTTTAAAGTTGGGGCTTATTTTTTTACTGTTGTTTTACGCGCCGTAGGTTTTCTTTTACGAACGGCTGGACCTGCAGCCTTATCTGATGCAGGCTTAGTGTCGAGTTGTTTAAAGAGGTACTGCATGAGAAGGTGTACAGGTCTGCCAGTTGCACCTTTCGCTGCACCTGAATTCCATGCTACACCAGCTATGTCTAAGTGAGCCCATGGCACATCTTTAATAAATTTCTGTAAGTAGCAGCCAGCAATAATAGTACCTGCACCACGTCCACCTGCAATATTTGGGATATCAGCAAATGGTGATTTTAGGTCGTCAGTGTATTCAGACCAAAGCGGTAATTCCCAAATCGGGTCATTGACTTTTAAGCTTAGCTCCTGGAGCTCCTGTGTAAGCTCAGGTGTGTTACCCATGACTGCAGCTGTATGATGTCCAAGTGCAACAATACAAGCACCAGTCAGTGTTGCCATGTTAATAACGACTTGTGGTTTAAATTTATCCTGTACATATGTCAATGTGTCGCACAGAACTAAACGGCCTTCGGCATCAGTGTTGAGGATTTCCACTGTTTGGCCAGACATTGTTGTCACAATATCGCCAGGGCGTGTCGCATTTGATGCAGGCATATTCTCTGCAGCAGCAATAGCACCAACAATATTGATTGGCAGTTTAAGTTCAGCCGCCGCCTGCATGACACCCATAACACTACCAGCACCACACATGTCGTATTTCATCTCATCCATGCCTGCGCCTGGCTTAATGGAAATACCGCCGGAATCAAAAGTAAGGCCTTTGCCGACAAAGCAAATTGGTTTGTCGGAAGCTTTGCCGCCTTTATACTCCATCGTAATCAATTGTGGTGGGTTTGCTGAGCCTTGTGTTACAGCAAGGTAAGCGCCTGCACCTAGGGCTTTCAGTTCTTTTTCTCCAAGAACTTTAACTGTGAGTTTTGGATGCTTTTTAGCAAGCTTTTTCGCTTCTGCAGTAAAGTATTGTGGGTTACAAATATTTGGCGGTGCATCACCAAGATTGCGAGCTGTAATCATGCCAAGACCGACGGCTTCACCTTGCACAAGGCCTTGTTTAACGTCTTTAAGTTCAGCGTCTTGAGTCGCAAGTGTTACTTTTGCAAGGCCAGGGAGAGATTTAAGTTTCTTCTTGTTTTTATCTTGTGTTTCTTTACCTTTAAAGGCATCACTTTTATAGACAGCATTTAACAGTGCTGCTGTGAATACTTGTGCGTCACGAACGCCATCTTGATCACTCAGTGGAGCAGAGTGCATAAACCGATCATCGAAGTGAATGACGAGATCTTTTATTGGATAATCTGAAATTGCTTTTGCAATAGTGTTTGCAATACCACTCAGATGTTTACCTGTAGTATGAGCTGGGCTGTTTGCTTTGAGTTCAAACTCAACTGGCACGACGAGAATTCGTTTTGCAGAAGCTTCACCTTCTGGGTATACCATTCGAGCATGTGCACTTTCGGAAAGGTCACCTTGTTGTCTCAGGTGGTTGATCGCTTGTGTTACAGCAGTAGGAGTGTCTTTAGCAATAGCGTTAATGCCATTTTTATTAACAAACTCCACAAGGCAATCGCATTTAATCCCGTATGGAGATTGAGCAGTAGCAGCAAATTTCATGAGAAACTCCCTTTAAGTTATCTTTTCAGTTACATGGATTTTAGCGTATCTGAAGGTATATTGTTAACAATTCTATAAGTCTTTTAGAGATGAAGGCTTGTTTTTCATAAGATTTAATGAAATTCCCCCTTATAAACTGTTAAAGAAGAGGGGGAACAGTATATACTTTGACATTCTCTAAAAGTGAACTGCTCCAGTGGAGCCAGCTCTTAAGAAATGGATTCAACTCAATTATGATTCTTGCCGGATATATTCGACGTGAAATTCTGATGACCTGTTTAGTGGTCACCGGTGTACTTGCTGTGATTCTTTTGGGTGGCCGATTGATGCTGTATTTAGGTTATGCAGCTGAAGGCCGTCTTATCGCCAGTCTTGTCTTCAAAATGGTCTTATTTCGTTCTCCTGAGTTTTTGCAAATGATTTTGCCCTTGGGTTTCTTTATTGGCATATTGCTTACATTAGGACGTATGTCTGTTGAACGTGAGCTTGCAGTCATTGAAGGCGCTGGCATGAGCTTGCTTTGGATTGGTCGACGTCTCATCTGGGTCTGTCTTGGACTTATGGCCATTGTGAGTAGCCTTTGCTTATACCTTGGCCCATTGGGCGTTGATAAAACGGATCAGGTTTTTCAAAAGCAAGCAGAACGAGCTGATTTTGAGACTTTAGCCCCTGGACGTTTTCATCCAATTAAATCTGGTGAAGGGGTTATTTATGTAAATCAGCTTGATTCATCAGGTCATCAAATGGAAAACTTATTTGTTGCTGAGTTTCAGGGAAAAGAGAACGCATCTGTGGTTGTTGCTGGTAGTGGTAAACGTCAAATGTTCTCTGATGATGGTGATGAGTTTTTGCAATTAAGACAAGGCAAGCGCTTTGACTTTACAGCAGATACAGCTGAGGCAAGAGTTATTGAGTTTGAGGGGTATCGAGCTAAAATTGCTGATCGCGAACTTGAAGTGCAGAATACCCGAACGAAAGGCGCTTCAACTTTAGATTTACTTGATGACAAGAGTTCAAAAGCAACAGCTGAGCTTCATTGGCGTTTAGGGCTGCCATTATTGATTCCTAATGTTGCATTGCTAGCGCTTGCCTTATGCAAGGTTAATCCTCGTCAAGGTCGCTTTTTACGTCTTTTCCCTGCAATCATGATCTACCTTGTTTATTTAGGTTTAGCAATGGTGCTTAAATCGCAAATTGAGAAAAAGGGCGTTCATCTTGTTGGCGCGCTATGGGGGCTGCATGCAACAGTAGCTGCTATTGGTTTCTTCGCAGTTTTACGAAGTGATGGTCGTCTACGTTTTAAGCAAAAAAAGCAGCTTGAGTCCTCAAACTCATAAAATGCTCTAGAGATTGTTAAAAAATACTATTTGGTGAAAGAAATGGCTTTGTTCGGCATAATCAATCGTACAATTTTTTGGTCAGTACTACAGGCAATTATTGCTGTAATTTGCGTCATTTGTGCCATTGATTTTTTATTTGCATTACTTGACGACATGGGGTCAATTAATGCTGAGAATACATTTCTTGATGTTATCTACAGCATAGTACTGCAGTTGCCTGTTCGGTTTATTGAATTTGCATCTGTAGCCAGTCTTATAGGTGCTATTGTTGTTTTAGGCATGATGGCGACAAACTCAGAGCTTGTTGTTATTCGTGCAGCAGGTTGGTCGCCTGTCAAAATTCTTTTTCCAGCTTTAGTTGCTGCTTTAATGATTTCTTTTATGAGCATGGGGTTAGCACAATATGTCGTGCCAACGACATCGCAACTTAAAATAAGCCATGGTGATTTAGAGCGAGATCCTGTTTGGTTCAAAGATGGGGAAACGTTTGCTCGTGTTGGCCGAGTGACGCCAGCTGGCGACTTAGTTAACTTAACTCTATTTGATGTTAAAAATGAAACATTAGATCGGGTACGTTTTATTGAGTATGCTCGTTTTGATCAAGCACTTGGGCATTGGGTTTTAAAACAGGTTAATAACCTTGCGTTTAGTTCAGACAAACTTGTTCGCAGTGTGGTGAGTCGTGACTCTTGGGCTCCAAGTGCTGGGCCTGAAGATTTAAAATTCCTAGGTCGTGATGCTGAAACGCTCTCCTTAACAGACCTTGTTCATTATATAGAATATCGCCGCTCACAGGGGCTTGATATACGTCGACATACCCTTATATTTTGGAAGACAATGCTTCAACCTCTTGCGAATGCCGTGATGGTTTTGCTTGCATCCTCTTTAGTCTTTGGTTCTATGCGGATGGTGAGTATGGGGTATAGGATAACTGTCGGTTTAATGTATGGTTTAGGGTTTTATTATGCGCAAGATTTGTTTGGTTTCTTGAGTCTAGTGTATGGTTTTCATCCACTGCCTACCTTAATGGCCCCTTTAATTTTATTTGGTTTGTTAGCTCTATATCGATTTAAACAAACACCATAGCTTTTTGTACTCGTTATATCCCTAAGGTTCTGTTGTTTTTCATTCTCTGTCAGGTTTAAAATGCCAGCAGGCATTGGTATGAGCCAATGCCATGGACAGCTTTATATAAGAGATATGCTGTAGGTGATGTCCCTAATGTTGCTTGGGGCGCTTCTAATAGCAAGAATAAAAAACCAACAGGGCAGTGGGCGGTAGTAATCGTGTATCAATTGAATGACTCAATGCGTAGTCTTATGGCTGGCGCATGCATCTTTTTTTTCTCAAGCCTTTCTCAACAGGCTTCAGCTGCAGCTGATATTTTGTACGATTTTGGCGTACAATCGGATAATCCAAAAGTCACCTCTACAAATCCAGCGCTATTAACTCATTGCAAACCACAGGCGATGACTGGCTTTTCATCACGTAATACTGAGTTTGAACTGCAAGAGTCAAACAGTGATGGTGGTGTTAACGTGAATGCAGATAAAGGCCGAAACTACGGCAGTCTAGACTTTGGTATGTGCCAAAAGCTCTTGCGTTGGTTTACTTATGGTATCCATGTGAATGCAAATGCCTTAAGTTTTCGCTTTGAAACCCAAAATCAAAATGACCCAGTTGTTTTCCCCTATGGCAAAGATACATTGCCACTTGGTTCTGGTGGCATAGGCTTAAAAGTCACAGAGAATCTTGGCGCTGGTTTCGCCTGGAAAATGGTAGAGCGTGTTGATGTTCAAGCTCGTGTGCCTGTGTCTGGTTTATCAATGCAGGCTGAAATTGAAGTAGAGGTAAGACCCGTGCTTTCATGGGTGCTTGGTGGTACTTATGATTTATTTGGACAGACCTTTTATTACAGCTATTCTCCCGAGATTCGTGGTGACTTAGACTTTGGAATGGATGTTGATCTTGATTTATCTTTTGTCTCATATGATATGGGTTTGATAGAAATGCAGACCGCTATATCTTATGTGCCAGCTATGAATCGAGCGGGTATTTTAGGTGAGTTTGCTGGTATTCAATATGATATTGGTGTAGTTCAAAGTCAGTGGTCAAAGCTCAATGACCCATTTTTGAATGTGGATGCCTTTGGTAATCTGGATGCTTTATTTTTTGAGGCTCACCGTTTACAGCTGCAAGATACCTTTGAGCCTTATATTGTGCTAAAAAAATCACTGCCTTACGATGCTTTGGCTACTTTTGGTTATTCATTTAGGCGAAATCCTATAAAGGATCTTCCTGAAAATGAGCCATTGGTAGGTGCAGATATGCATGCAGTGAAGCTAGGCTTAGAAAAAGAATTTCGTGTGATGCAAAGACGTATTATACTTGGCGGTGATGCTATTGTTGGTTTTATGAATGGCTCCAATAGTACAAGCTCTACGCAAAGCCTTGATGGCTATTTTACAAATGTGCAGGGCTTTATTCGAGTGCCATTTGAATAAAGAAGAGAGGGTTACAGTGAAGATTGATCATACACTTATTTCTGCTGATGCTTTGCGTGGTGTTATCGAATCTTTTGTGGAGCGTGAAGGCACCGATTATGGTGCTGAATACAGCCTTGAGCAAAAGGTTGCGCAGGTTAAAGCCCAGCTTGATAATGGGACTGCTGTTTTAACATTTGATGAAGAAAGTGAGTCTATTAATATTATGTCTGCTGAAGACTACGCACAAAGTACGTTTGTTTAAAGCTCAGTCTCTTTAATAAGGCCATCAGAATATGTGTATTCATGGCCTTTTTCTTTGCCTCTCTGCGCATGCTTGTCGTTCTATTTATCATTACATTTCTGATAACTTGGTCAAAAATTTATCGCTTACGTCCCTAAACACTTGATCCTATCGCTTTTTCTGTGAAGAAGTGTATGTGTTTTGCTAACTTGTGTTTTTTGCTCTTTCTTTGCCTGATACCCTCCAGTAGGATTGACTTTAAAGGGGTAACCTATCTATTTAAACGAGGAAATAGCGTGATTAATTTATTTTCGCCAGGCGGGGTTTCTAGCCCAGATGTCTTGGAAAGAGATGACTTGGCATTTGAGAATATTGAGCAGGCACATGAGCGGAAGCTTGCTGAACTCTTTGGTGATAGCATTATTCCAGATGATGTTGAGCAGCTTTTTATTGCTTTTGCAGAAATTTATTTTAGCCCTGAACACCTTGATGAAGTAGCCCTCTATCATGATTTTATGGACTGGGATTCGATGAAAGAGTCGATTATCCAGAATATTTTTACTGTTCCTAATATCCGAACGCCAAATGGCTTAAACGAAGCACGTCGACTACTGCTTGAAGATCAGCTTTATCGTTAAGAGTTTAGTGACACTGCATATTAAAAAAAGAGTTGTTATTACAACTCTTTTTTTTGCTCTTAGAAGTCTTCAAACATATCCTCTTCATCTTTTTCTATCTTTTTTTCTAGCTCAAGAGAGCTTGAAACTTCGATTCTAAAGCGAGAGCCTTGTCCTCTTGTTGAGTCAAGTTGAATAAGCCAGCCATAATGATCACAAAATCGTTTTACAATTGATAAGCCAAGGCCAAACCCTTGTGTATTCTCGTGGTGGTGGCGTGCAAATGGAGTAAATGCATGCTTGAGAAACTCTGGATCAAAGCCTTCACCTGTATCGACAATTTCAAAGTTATTTTTCCAGGTTTTAATCGTGACTTGACCTTCCGATGTGTAGCGCATTGCATTTGTTGCGATATTCATAATAACAACACGAAGCACAGAACGAGGTGCATAAATTTCCCATTCTTCAGCGTGCTCAAGCTTGAGTTTTACTTTGGAATCTGGGAAGGCTTGTTTAACCTCATCCGCAACACCCATAATCAGTTTATTGGCATTAATAACTTCACCTGGTACATGCTCATAGTCCTCACGGGCAAGCATCAGAAGTTCAGAAATTAATTTTTCCATTTCTTTCGAAGCTCTATAGGCTCTTTGTACGCTGCGATCTAAGCGACCAAACTGTGCTTCTGGCAAATCCAATCGTTTCAGTTGTTTTTCAATAATTTCAAGGCTGCCCTTCATCACAGCTAATGGTGTTCTGAGCTCATGGCTTGCATCACGTGAAAAGCGCTTTTCACGGGCAACAGAAGCCTGAACACGATCTAAAAGTTTCTGTGAGCTGTGGTAAAGGGATAAAATTTCAGTGTCTTTATAGGTGACAACTTCTGGGATCTCAAGAACAGAAGGTTTATTGATATTGGTTTTTTCAAGTTGCTTGGCAAGCTGCATAATAGGTGAAACAGTTGATACAAATAATCGCTGGGTGAGCCAAGTCAGTAAATAGAGCCCAATGAGGGAAAGCATTAGTGGCACAACGCCAAAGAAAAAGCTCAGCTTGCTAATTTCTTTTTCGTCAAGAATTAAATAAAGGGTTTTGTGGTCGTGCTGACTGATATAAACAAGTCTTTTAACATTATCTAAGGATGTTTTATGGTAGCCCGGCCCCAAGTGACGAAGGTGAGGTGGCACTTGAGGTGTTCTTCTAAAGTAAGAAAAGCTTCTGAATTGGCGTAACGGGTCATCATAGGAGAGATAACCAATCATATTTTTTGTTTTTGGAAGGTCGTGGAATGGATTTTTATCAAGCTCTGACCAGAAATATTCAGCTTCTTCAGCAATAGCTGTTCTTAAGAGCACTTGCTCCATGAGAGCAGCAGTAATGCCCACACCAAAAAGTGTTGCAACTGCTATAGCAATCATTTGTATTATGTTAGCGCGAAGAAGTCTGTGTTGTAATGTCATTGCTAAGCTGCTTAAACCAAGTTGGACTATTCATTCTTTAGATTCAAAATCTGTAGATCATAGCAAATGATCTATAAAGATTGAAATCAAAAGTTAACGTTAAGTCAAAAAGGAGTAGGGCTCAAAAGGATTGACCTTTAATTTACCGGAATCTTTTTGACCTTCGTACGCTGACTGGCGGTTTAATACGGCGAGGATGTGGCTCTTTTGTATGTTCGGGGTGCTTATAACGCTGACGACCATTTTCGTTCAGGATAAGCTTATTCCACATTTTTTGGAACCAAGTTGTCACACCACTGAAGAGATACTTGTAGCTTAATTCTTTTGATACCTTTTCATTAAATGGTCTGAGTGTGCTACTCAAAGTGACTTCCATTATTTTTTTTCGCTGAGCATCTTTGCGCGCTTTTTCAGGAAAGAGGAGCGAGTTTACACGCTCTTCGTTAGGGTCATCTGGTTTTTCTACCTCAAGCTTAACCATAAAATGGCGCTTACCAATGTAAAAACTCCAAAAATAAACTGCATCCATCTGAGTGTATGGCGATACATAAAGAGCTTTGTCACATTGGAAGGTAAGATTGTATTGATCTTCGACGACAAAAACGTAAGGGTAGTGCTCATCTTTACTGTTAGTCAGTTCACAAATTATAGCAATAAGGTTTGCCTCTAAATCGTGAACAAGATAGAACTGTGCTGGGTTCATGCCGATCCCAAGGTCTTTACAGGCGGTAATACACAGAATTTGGCCAAGTTCTTGAGTTATACCATATTCACGGCAAACACTTTCAACACAGATGCGAATTGAAATATTAGGTGAACCAATAAAGTCTTCTCGTTTGAGGGTGTGCAGGCCAGATTTATTATAATCCCAGCCAGGCATGCCTGTGCCAAATTGGTTGAGCTTGTCAGCATCAATGCAAACCCAGGCTTTCTTTATGGTGTAAGTGTGTGGTTTTGGGTTAAAACGCTGATGACGAACCCAACCTTCGAGAAATCCAGGTTCAAGAAAGAGACTTGGTATCATATGTTATGTCGTTCCTTGGCTTATCAATAGTCAGCGCTATTATAGGGGATTAAATGTATGCTGTTGTTTTTTAACTGTAACTGTATTAGGCAACGTCCCTAAAATCG
>DJZY01000003.1 GCA_002450655.1 Gammaproteobacteria bacterium UBA6940
TGCACTAACGAGTTGAATCCGCGGTTTTTATGATGTTGAAGAGCGTAAACTTATTAAATAACTTTTTTTGTGATGTGTATCACAGGGCTCATTGATAATTAGAAAAAGTTCAAGAATGCATATTACATGGCTGTATTTAGCTCTCCTGCTGAAAGAAATGACTGTCTTCCACACTCTTCCACACTCTAGTATTCCACACTCTATTTCTTCCATTAGTACTCATTTTATTGCCTCTAGTCTCCTTGTCTTCAATTAAACAAACAGAATAAGACAGAAATGGAGCGTCCATATATGTCTTTTATTGTTCTAAGTATAACGCTATGATATAAGAGGATATTTATTGTAGTGAGGTTAGTATGGCTGGTCCGATTCGATTTCAATGTTATATCAATCCAAGGACTATATCAGCACCCTTAAAAGAGGCTTTAACTGATTTACCTCGTATAGCATCCTTGGTTGAAAAGGATACAGGCTGGAGCTTATCGGGTACTCTGCCAGTTCGAGTGACTGATCGAAACAGTATTGCTCAATCAATGCGTGAAGACTTGCAAAAAAGAGTGATGCCAGTTTTACGCTATTCTGATTCAAAAGAAGTGACGCAATCAAAAATTGCTGATATCAAAACTTTGAATAAATTCATGCCAAAAACCTGGGTGTTAAAGTTGGGCGCATCTTTGGTCATGGGTGCTTATTTATGTGGTAAGAAAGAAGTTGTTATTCCAAATAGCAGTCGACATCATCGATTAACTGCGGATTATTATAGATCAGTGCTCTATCATGAGTTGATTCATGTTGCACAAGACCAGAGGCATCCTGCGCTTTTTGATCATGTAAATGGTATGTCTCGTGAAATAATGAAAGAGCCAGAAGCGCGATTATTGAATCGGTCTAAGTGGAAAGATATGACTTCTAAGTTGAACTCATGCATGACAATTGTGGAAGGGCAGCCATTTTATTTACAGAAAATACATGATAAACAGTATTTTCCAAACAAAAATAAGTTTATCGGTTTTCGGAATATGCTGATAAAGGCCATCTTTACACTGATTCCTGATACGAAGAAAAAATTAGATCAATATGGAAGTGGGGCTGATTTTTTCAAATTACATTCTGCTCAATCGCCTGTGGTCGATGAGTTTTTTCAACCACAAATAGCGGAAACACGGTTTGCTAAAGTCTCAGGATAAGACTTTTTATCTTAAATTGCACTATGTGGACGTTGATATTGATACACCTAATGTTGATGTAACAATGAAAAAAGAAACTGTTAAAGTACCTAACGTCGAAGTTGAAATGCCAGAAGATAAATAATGAACTTGGCATAATAAAAAGCCTCCAATTTAGAGATGAATTGGGGGCTTTTTATTATGTAATATTAGATTTAAATGTATGGCAAACATGCTTGTAATTCTATTTTTGAGTGTTGAAATACGCTAAAATGGAAAAATAAAAATAGATGCAAGGATGTATTCATGAAAATTTCAATTATTGGGCTCGGCAACGTTGGTAGCACACTTGCATATACAATAGCCCTGCGCGGGTTAACCGATGAGCTTGTATTAGTAAATCGTACTCATAGCAAAGCTCAAGCAGATGCACTAGACCTACAGCAGTCTATTCCTTTTACATCTCATACTATGAGTATTACAGCAGGGCATATGCCTGATATAGAAGGTTCACATATTGTGTGCCTTGCTGCGAGCTGTCCTCTTCGCCCTGAATATAAGACCCGTGCAGACTTAGGGCGTGAAAATGCAAAACTGATGCGAGAGCTTGTACCTCAAATCGCCGAACATTGTCCTAACGCCATTTTAATTGTTTTGACAAACCCTGTCGATCCAATGACCTATCTTGCGTGGAAAATCTCAGGCCTTGCGAAGAGTAAAGTGATAGGGACAGGCACTTTTATTGATTCCTTGCGTTATCGGCATGCATTGTCGCAAGAAGTTGGTATTCACCCTGCAGATTTGCGAACCTATATTATTGGTGAGCATGGCGACACCCAGTTTCCCTTGATAAGTACCGCCACTGCTGGCGGTGAGGCAATGGAGGATACACCTGAAAAGCGTCAGCTCTTTAAAGAAACTGTCGATGCTGCTAACCAAATTGTAGCGCACAAGGGCTATACAAATTTTGCTATATCAACAGCTACAGCTTGTATTATTGAAAGTATTGTTAAGGATGCAAAACACACCATTCCTGTAAGCTGTTATATTGATGGCTTCTGTGGTGAGAGCGATGTTTTTCTGTCTCTGCCTGCTGTGATTGGGCGAGAGGGTATTAATAAAGTATTTCATCCACAGGTGAATAATGAAGAGCAGGCGAACTTTAAGCGCTCAAGTGCTGTGGTTAAAAAAATGATTGCAGATTTTACTTAAATAAAAATGGTTATCGTCAATGTCAGAGATTAAAATTCTAGAAGAAAAAACGATTTATAAAAAATGGTTAAATATTATGAGTCGTACAATAAAACATCCAAACGGTGGAGAACAAACCTATGAAATAGTAAACCCAGGTTTGCGCAGTGTTTGTGTTGTTGCTTTCGATGAGTTTCAAAATATTTTAACAGTAGAGCAATATCGCTTTGGACCAAATAAACGATTAACAGAATTACCTGCTGGTCGTGTTAATAATGATGAGCCTCTTGCTGATGCTATGGCAAGAGAGTTGCTTGAAGAGACAGGCTATTCAGGTGATTTAACTGAAGTTGGTTCTCATTATGTTGCCGCCGAAAATGGTGCAACACGTCATGTTTTTGTCGCCAAAAATTGTAAAAAAGTAGCAGAGCCTAAACTGGATCAAAGCGAAATAGATGAGGGGTTGGAAGTAAAGCTGCTCAGTCTCGACGAGTTTAAAGCCCTTGCACGAAGTGGGCAGCTTACTGAAACTGGAGCAGCTTTTATGGCACTAGATTATTTAAAATTACTTTAAATCTCTTGAAGGGCCTTTGCTGTTAATTGCTCCAAAGGCTCATGCCTGACATAACCTGCTAAAACCTGTGCAGCTT
This sequence comes from Gammaproteobacteria bacterium UBA6940, assembly GCA_002450655.1. Classification (GTDB taxonomy): domain Bacteria; phylum Pseudomonadota; class Gammaproteobacteria; order Pseudomonadales; family UBA6940; genus UBA6940. The sequence goes on from DJZY01000003.1 coordinate 3,008, forward strand.
TAAAGAAATCCCGCAGTGTTCCTTTCGTTTCATCTTTATAGTCATACACTGCATTTGTTGCAGTTTCAAACTTACTCACTAATTCTGCAGCTAAGCGCTGTGTATGTTCTTGTGGAGATCTTGTTGCATAGCTTACAGCTGCAGCAGCATGTTGCTCAAGTTTTGCATAGGATTGATGTAATTGTTTTTCCATCTGCTGTGTACGCTTTAATTGCGACAGTAAAAGTTTCGAATTATAACTTGGGCCATTGAGCGATTTAGGATTGGCCACCATTGTTTGTATATGTTCAGCTGCTTCGTGTGCAGGTTTAATCATTTCATGCAGTGTTACCATGTTTTTTAATGAGTCATGAAGAGATGCACTTGTTGCTGCTTGTTGCTCCAAGCTCGCAATTGCTGGTTTTTCTTGACGAATGCAGTAATTTGCAAAATCATGGCTTAGTGCTGATAGGCTGCTCCAGCCTGTTTTAAGATGAAGTGAGGCAGCAAGTATTTGAATTGATTTTTGATTGTCCAGCAGTGATTGTGCTTGCTTAGTCACTTTTTTCACTTCTTGGCGTGACTGTGCTGAAGTCTGCTTGTCAGTGTTCATATCTTCATGGATTTGATAAAAAGCTTGACGAGTTTTTTCAAGCTGAATATTTGAATAGCGTAACTGACGTTCTGTTGGGTTATTGATGAGCTGCTCTGCCACTTGCGATGCATGGTTTTCAATGGCATTAATGCGCTGTCCCCATTGTTTATTTTTGGCAATTTCGTGGTTTATTATTTTGACTGCATCTTGTACTTCAGGCCGTTTTCGTGTGCCTGATGGTAGCTTATTAAGAACATCAAGCTGGTTTTTATGGTGAGCAATTCGCGTGTCAATTTCAATAAGTGTATTGTCGCTATAGCCTTCAGCAAGTGTATTTAATCGATCATGTGTTTTGAGACATTCTTGAGTATCAGCAGGCTTATTTGTTTGATTGTAATGAGCAAAAGTCGTGTACATCTGTGCAGCATGTTGGAAGCTAGAGTAAAGGCTGCTGCCTATTTGTGATAGATAGGATTTTGCTTGCGGTTGGCTCATGCTCTGAGCGTTCGTTACTTTTGGTGATGCATTAATACTTTCTTGTTGTAATGGTTGTGCTGCAAGGTTAAAAACTTGAGATGAACGAATAACAGGTGCTAATCCCATAATAAACTCCTTCTTATTGGTATTCGTTTTAGGATAGGGGTTTATTATGACTGGCAGCTGCAGAATGAAAATATGCCTGTAGATTATAAAATTGCACAAAAAAAGCCAGTGATCTTCATCAGCTGGCTTTGGGAAGAAAATAAAGTCTAAAGATTATTTTCTTTTCATAAACTCAGGACGAGCTAGAGCTGCATCATGGATGGCTCTGTTGTAGTACTGTGTTTTGAATTCTTTTGCTTCAATTGCATCATAACGTGGTGCAAGAGGTGCTTCAGATTTCTGAGCCATAGTCGCGCTCCACCAGCCACTGGGGTAGCTTGGTTGTGGAAATAGCACTTGTTGTGGGTGCTTGAATCCAGCGCCTGTAAGTTTCGCTTCAAGATCAGCAATAATTGTGTCTGCATGAAGAAGTGGAGACTCAGATTGTTGAACAATAATGCCATCTTTAGATAATGTTCTGTAAGCTTCAGCAAGGAATGCTGGGCCAAAAAGCTGTTCCGCTGGACCAATTGGGTCAGTGGAGTCAATGATCAGCACGTCGATGCTTGCATCTGGTTGGTTTTTAATCCAAGCAGCAGCATCTTCAAAGTAGAATTTAGCACGTGGGTCATTGTTGCTTTCGCAAAGCTCAGGGAAATACTCTTCGGAAAGACGAGTTACACGCTCATCGATTTCAACCTGGCAAGCTTCTTCAACAGAAGAGTGCTTCAGCACTTCACGTAGAGTACCGCAGTCACCACCGCCAACAACCACAACACGCTTTGGTGCTGGGTGAGTGAATAGAACAGGGTGGCTCATCATTTCGTGGTACAGGAAGTTATCACGAGTTGTCACCATGAAACAGCCATCAAGCACCATAAGGTTGCCAAATGTTTCTGTTTTATAGATTTCAAGCTTTTGGTAAGGTGTTTGTTCTTCATGACATTTTTCTTTGATTGCCACGCCGAATTTAGTACCTTCGTCGCCGAAAGCTTCGTCAAACCATTTTGTAAAGGAGGTTTCAGCCATGTTCGTCTTCCCGTGTTAGTAAGTTCTGGAGATGATGGCCGCAGTATAAGACCAATACTTCCAAAATATCAATCATAGAAGCGGAGATAATTACTGCTTTTCATCAAAAAAGTAGGCATAATGTGCCATTCTTGCCTTTGCGGATTATAGCAAGGTTAAGAGTATCCCTGAGGTCAACAGCTTCATTGTATTTACTATCACATAATGAGCGTTATACTTCAGTCTATTTCATCGAAAGAATTTCACCCCGCTGCAGCTTTGCAGCCTTTGTTTCAGGAGCGACAACTATGCCCCAAGACATTGACCCTCATCCAGGTCTTTCTACTTCTGTTTTTGCTGATTCCAAAATGGTTGGCGATAACATTTATAACACCTCCTTTTGGGGTGATGGCTACTTTAAAGTAACAGATGGCAATTTATCTGTTGTGGCTGAGCAAGGGACGTTAAAGTTAACCACCTTGGTAGAAAAGCTGAAAGAAGAGGGCGTGGCCTTACCAGCATTAGTTCGTTTTGATCATATCCTTCGAGATCGTGTTAGCCGTTTGTGCAATGCATTCCAAAAGGCTCGTGAGAAAGAATCCTATGAAGGTCAATATGTGTGCGTTTACCCAATTAAAGTGAATCAGCAGCGCTGGGTTGTTGAAGAGCTTATTGGTGCTCACAACCCTGACGAAAATCGTATTGTTGGTCTTGAAGCTGGCAGTAAGCCCGAGCTTATGGCTTGTCTTGCATTAATGAAAGAGCCGCCAAGTATTCTTGTGTGTAATGGTTATAAAGACCGCGAATACATTCGTCTTGCCTTGGCTGGCACAAAGCTTGGCCTTAAGGTGTTTATCGTTATCGAGAAGATGGATGAGCTGCCGATCGTCATTGAAGAGTCTAAGCGATTAAATGTTCGTCCAAACCTTGGTTTGCGTGCTCGCCTTGATACCATTGGTCTTGGAAAGTGGCAAAACACTGGTGGTGAGAAGTCGAAGTTTGGTCTTAATGCTCGTAAAATTCTAGCTTCCTGTGAATTGCTTGCTGAAGCGAACATGCTTGATTGTTTAACACTGCTGCATTTCCATATGGGCTCTCAGGTTTCAAGTGCAAAAGACATTGAAGAATGTGTTGCTGAAGCTGCAAACGTGTGGGCAAGTGTACGCGACCTTGGTGCACCTCTTAGCTGGCTTGATGTTGGTGGTGGTCTTGGTGTTGATTATGAAGGTACACGTAGCCGTTCTACATTCTCCATTAACTATTCAGTTGATGAGTATGCTGCGGTAATCGTGCGAGCGATTCGTGCGACATGTGACCAAAAAAACATGCCTCACCCAAATATTATTACTGAGTCTGGCCGTAATCTTACAGCGCACCATGCATGTGTGCTTGTGCCTGTGCTTGCTATTGAATCACCACTTGATAATGTGAACCCGAAAGAGCCTGAGTCTGATTCAAGCTTACTGACAGCCTTATGGGGTTGCTATAACCGCTTGAAGGAAGGTGTTCAGCCTCGCGGTTTATTAGAGCTATTCCATCAAGTTGATTACACTTTTGATGAAGTGAAGAAGAGCTTCCCTCGTGGTGTGATCACCATCAAAGAAAAAGCAACTGCTGAGACCCTTTATGTGTCTTGTCTTGATCTATTAAGACGCTCTATGGACCCGAAAGTGAAAAACCATCAGGATATTCTTGATGAAATTCACAGCCGTCTTGCTGAGAAGCTGTTCTTAAACTTCTCGATCTTCCAGTCTATTCCTGATAAGTGGGGGATTGCACAGATTTTCCCTGTTATGCCACTCAAAGATATTGACTCTGTGTCAAACCTTCGTCGCGGTAAAATCCAAGATATTACCTGTGACTCCGATGGTCAGATCGATGATTATGTTGATGGTATGGGGATCGAGCAAACCTTCCCAATGCCTTCAAACTTTAAGTCTGGCGATGTGCTTGGTTTGTTCCTTGTTGGTGCTTATCAAGAAATTCTTGGTGATATGCATAACCTCTTCGGTGATACCCATGCGGTGAATATTGCGGTGACGGGCGAAGAAGAGTTTACGATTCTTGGTCAGCAAGAAGGTGACTCAATCGAAGACGTATTGAATTATGTGAAATATGATGTAGAACTTATTTCCAAGCAGCTCCAAGACCGTTGTATTTCTGCGGATGTGAGTGATGAAGATCGCAAGCAGTTTGAGAAGTGGTTGGTTCAATCACTGAAGAACTATGTGTATCTGAAGTAGTATACTGTTCTAAGGGGCTGATTTTCAGCCCTTATCCTGAAATGCCCGCTTTCTATTTCGGTATTTCATGGCATTTAAATGTCACTAAAAGCGAAGTCTTGTGTAAGTGCTCAGTATAATGGGCTATTTGCTATTACAGACTTCGTTTTTTTTGGATGACACTTTATGGCCTATACCGTTTCTGCATCATATTACACACCTGCGGCTCAGCAATATCATCAACTTCAAACTGACTTAACAGATAGCCAGCCTAAAGCACTGCTTTTTAATGGTATGAATGGCCCTGTTCCTGGAGCCCAGCGACTGGTTGATTTGAATCGTCTTGCTACAGCGTCACCTATCATGTTTCCTCGAGCTGCTGCTTGGAGTAGAGCAACATCTTCTAAAGATATAAAAAAGATACTTGTGAATAATGCTGCTAGTGCTCGCCGTATTTATGGCGGTGGCTATCGAGATCATTTCATGATTACGACCCCAGAAGCACCTCATTTGCAATCTCAACTTTTGAGCCTTGGCCAACTCTTAACTGATCTTGGTGCTCATGTGACTTATAAGCAAAATGGTGAATACATTGACTCATCAGTTTTTGCGGCAGATATGTCCTTATCAGTTAAACGTTTGAATATTACGGGGCAACAGTTTGGCCCAAGTTTGCATATTTTAAGTCAGTTTGATGAGGATACAATTGCTGAGGAAGACCAAAATACAACCTGCGAAAAAATCATGAATCAGGTTGATGATAATCGTGCTGTTTTCGTGACGCAAAGTCACATGTTCGAAGGTAACGGCAATAATCTGGTGAACTTTAACCGTAACATGATCTTAGTGGGTGCCGGCGAAAAAGGAGAACAGGGGGCGCATAACCTTGTGGCAAATATTTCTGGTGCACAAGTATTTCCTGTCAAAATGCCTGAAGATTCTGATTACTTTCACTTAGATTTATTTTGCTGCTTTTTACCTTCAGGCCATGTGATGTATTGTGACGAGGTGCTAGATCAAGCAGGTAAACAACAGCTCAATCAAGCTTTATTTAAAGGCAGTAAAAGCATTAAAGAGGAATTTGGTATTAAAGTGCCAAGAGAATTGGCATCTATGTTTGCATGTAATGCGGTTACTGTGGGTATGAATGATATTGTGCTTGCTTACCCACATGCAGGTGTTGTGCCCATTGAAGAAGCGCATCGCACTGAGCAGCGAACAGTGAAGCCAGACGTGTTAGAGCGAGCGCAAACGGCATTTCAGCCTTTGTATGAAAAGTTGACGGGCTTAGGCTATCGTGTTCATGCGAATCTGGACTTGTCGCTTTATAACTTCCACCAAGGTGGTTTCCACTGTGTCGTAAACCCTGTAAATCAGTTTTTACTAACAAACTCTAACCAAGGGTCAGCTGCAACGGCTGCTTTTGATCAGCTTATGCGATAGTAGATATTAGTCATCTTCTGGCTCTTCTTGAGAGGAGCCGAAGATACTTAAAAACTGTTTAAAGTTTTGGCTCATAGCGTAGTTCGCAGATAAGCCTTTTGCTTGCAGTGCTTTGCCTGCTGCGCTTGAAACCTGTGGATTACGATCACCAGCCATATAGCGAACTATTTTATAGGGTGTGCATGGGTTGAGCGCAAGGGTTTTACGAACTGTAGGGCTTCTATCACGAATTAATGTGTCGAGCATCTTATCTGTGAGTATTTGTCGATTTGCAATTTCTTTTCGCACGTCTATCTCTAAATCATCAAGCATATACTCAACCATAGAGTCATTCAGTTGCCCGCTTTTGATAGCCTCTGCTCTTATAGACGGTTGGGTATCAAACGCAAAAACCGTTGCAGATTTTTCATCTAAGTCTGGATGCTTGACTGTACGCATGCGGACTTTATCCCAAGGGGATAAAGCAAGCTGGTGAATAACAGCACTGGAAAGCTTTTTCTGTTTAGCAACTTCAAGTTGTGACTCTGCTGGTCCGTAATGAGCTAACGCTTCCAACAGAGGCTCCGAAGGCTGTTCTTTGATGAGCTTTTTTTGGCCCGCTATATCAAGTGGAATTGCAATGAGTGTCTCTTCCCCTTGGTCTTCAACTCGCAGAATAACACTGTTTTTTTCCTCAAAAGGAGAGAAAGCTTTACGTAGAAGGTCTTCAGGGTTATCTGTTGGCATAAAGGCACGCTTTGCTAGCATGCGCTGTAACTCTGGTTTATTCCAGTTTGCGAGCTGTCTTAATAGCAAAGGCGGTGTATTTTTATGTTGACTAAGCTCTCGCCAGAATCGGCTCAAAGGCATTTTGTTTAAAATGTGCCCTGGAGTTTCGGGGTTTTCCATGAGTTCATCAGAGAATTTTTCGACATCAAGGTTATCGAGTAAAAATCCAGGTGTGTTGTGATGCTTTGCGACAGCTTTTAGTAAGCGTGAATCACCTTTTAAATTGCGAATTTGGCCTTGAGCGTAGAGTTCACGCATGGTGCCTTTGCTTGATCTTTCATTTTTTGCCAAGGCGATCAAGATACTGAGTTTGCTGGCGAAGCGTAGACTGTGTAAATCATCGGGCGACGAAGTAGAGCTTTCTGCTATTTGTAAAGCTTCTGTTTCTGCCTCAATATTTGTTTCTGTGTCTTTTTCAAGCTTTTGGGCAATATCAGTATTGCCAAAGATACGCATGGCTTGTTCGTAGACATCATTATCATCAAGTTCTTTTGGTGCAAGATACTTATAAGCGCCATCCATGATTGCATCTCGCATATCCTGACTGCTTGTTGCTAGTGCCCTAAGGGTGCTCATGCCTGGAAAAGATTTAATCGCACTTATTGTTTGATTATGATGGTCTTTAATTTGAGGCTCTTTATGAGATCGAGATGGCGCTGTGAAACTTGAATGAAAGGTCTTGATGGACATAGTGTTTAAACCAAAATGCTGTATTGATTGCCTCGAATACTAGCATTTTGGGTTTTACGCATGCAATCTGCGTTTACAAGTGTCATAAAAAAGATACGAAATAGACTAAAAACTATTCAGGGCTTTGCCTTATAAATAAAAGCGAAGGCCAAGTGTAAGCTCTTTGTATTCAATATCATTTGAACTTTCATATTCACCAGTTAATCGTACTTGCCAGTCTTGATCGTGCTTTGCTATTCCTATTTCACTTTTGAAGGCTGGTTCAAGCTGACGATTCATATTTTCAAAGTAACCTGTATTTATAAAACCACTCCAAATATGGTGCTGATAATTAAGCTCTAATTGAGGGCCAAGCTCAATAAAACCTGTGTCATCAAATGCCACTAGGTCCCCCGCAGCCATCAAGCTCAGTGTGAGATTATCCCAGCCCCAGGTACGACCGACAGAGCCTTTAACATAGCCTCCAAGTCGATCTTCGATATTTTGGTGTTGAAAGCCAAAGCCGACAGACCATGACTTAGGTTTAACAAGGTCAGTGACAGGTGTTTGTGAGTGGATATTAACAAATGCGAACTCTTGTAATTGAATATCGTCGGAATCATGTTCGTAACGAAGCTTTAAATTAAATAACTCGAGCTGAGCACCTGTTGGATAGCCTCGTGGTACATCTAATCTATCGTGGTAAGCACCACGAATACTGAAGTCTGTATAGTTGCCCCTTGAGCTATGACCAAAAGCAGGTGTTAAAGACAAGGTTTTATGGCCTTGATCATCTCGTGCAGGGGGCGGTGGAATAGAGAGCTCTTTCGCCTTTCCTTGCTTTGATCTTAGGGATAAAAGCTGCATGCTGCGCTTACTTAAATGTGGTAAATCACTTTTTTCTTTAGCTGCAACAAAACGGGCATAATCATAAGCAAGATCTAAGGCTGCAATTGGATTATGCAGTCCGAGCAATAGAGTAGGGTTTGTCTCTGGGTTTATGACAGCATCTTTGATCATGTTGATGTCTTGCTGTTTAAAACCTTTTTCTCTAAAGCGAAGCTCTGTGACTTGGCTTGGGCGATATTTAATGGCGCTAAAGCCAATTTGCTGATCGAGAAGTCGAATCGTATCTGCTGGAATGGTTCTAAATTTATATTCATCGGAAATATCAACACGGTCTGATACTGCAGCAAGCAGTGTCATAAGGCGATAAGAGCAGTTTTCTGAAAGGAAGTAATAATCAAAGTTGGTGTTTTTAAGCTCCCAAATATGGCGGACCATTTGAGCCTGTTCTTCAGTTGTTAGATTAAGCTTATATTCCCAAATATCGCGACTATCGAGATACGAGTATTCTTTGATCTTGGTGTAATAGGGGACAACGCTAAACTTGCCAGGGTAACCACCAGCTAAACCACGTATTGAATAGGTGAGCATATTTTCAGACGGGTCAGCATCTGCTGCAAAGTTCACTGCATAATCTAATAGCGGATTGTTTTTATCTTTAGCTTTGAGTCTTAAAAAAGTATGACCAAACATTGAAGAGGGGCTATTTAAATAGGCTACTGGAAATACAAGATAAGTATCTTTGATATTAATGCGTGATTGAAATTCTTCGAATTCTGGGCAGCTTGGCATTTTCATTTGTAGCTGTGGAAAGTGCTGCTGTATCCAGAAGAATCGTGCAGGAAACTTGCAGGCTGTAATTTTATATTCAGGGTGTGCGCTATTGGAAAATAGATTGATTTCTGCTGAAAGCTCTTCTGCTGCATTTGCATGGCCTTGAGGGCTTATAAAAAAAGCTGCATCATCTGCTTGACTCGTATTTGTAATACCAAAACCAGTTTTAAAAAACTGTAAAAGACCCTGCCATTGAGGTGATTCACTGACGCGTTGTATATCATGTTTTGTTGGTAACGTTGATTCAGCAGAAGAGATTTGAGGCGATGTTAATAGTATTGCAATAATAGCGGAAGATAATAGGCGCACTTTGGTTGTCTCTTGTGTATTCGTTTGCTTTGTTTTTATTGAGAAGAAAACAGGCCAGAGCTTTCTGGCCTGAGAAGTAAGAAGGTATTAACCTACATACTTAGATAGTGTTGCGTCAGAGCGCATCATGCTAACAAGTGCCTCATAGCTTGATTGTGATGTAGTACCTTCAGAAGCAAAGATTGCGTCAAAGTTATTTTGCATTTGCGCTTGGAAAATAACTTGATCTTGCCCTTGAACACCGATGAGTTCAGCAAGTGCGTCTAGGTTTTCACCATGACCTTGAGCTGCGTCAGCTGCGATTTGATCAAGGTTTTCTTCCATGTAAAGACCAACACCATTTGCAAGTGGGCCATTTGTATCGCAACCAAGAGTACCTGATGTCATACCAAATGTTTGGTTACCTGATGTGCCGTTTGTTGTTGCTGCAAGTACATGCTCATGCCATTCGTTAGCATCTTTAAAAATGACCTCTGTACCAAGACCGCAACCAGCTGGGCCGTAGTCTTTTGCTTGAGCACCAGTAACAGCACCAAGAGCTAGAATTGCGATAAGAAGTGAACGCATGGAATTCTCCTTTATAGGTTTTTTATAAACCAGTTCTAAAACCAGTAAGACTTAAGTGATGCCTCATATTTTAATACAGCATAATTTAAATAGACGACATGCCTTATGAGTATATACAGTTTTATGAGTTCCGAACGTGAAAATCAAAAGGATAAAATCGAATGAAATTATATCTAAACAATAATGAGATGGTGATATGCAATCAAATAAGATGAATTTAAACTTTGAAGATTTGAGTTTATGGCAATTATTTCTCATTTTCTTAAAGTTAGGCTGTACGTCTTTTGGTGGCCCTATTGCACATTTGGGCTATTTTCGAGAAGAGTTTGTTGGTCGTCGGCAGTGGCTAAGTGATGCTCATTATGCGGATATGGTTGCTTTATGTCAGTTTTTACCAGGGCCTGCAAGCTCGCAAGTTGGTTTAATGATTGGGCTAGAGGCGAAAGGTAAATTAGGCGCCTGTGTTGCCTGGGCTGGTTTTACTTTACCTTCTGTTGTTTTTCTAATGGCAGCAGCTCTAGGGCTTAGTCTTTTTAATGGGGCAGCACTTATCGGTGTGATTCATGCTTTAAAAATTGTCGCAACTATTGTTGTTGCTCATGCATTACGGGGTATGCTTCCTAAGCTGTGTCCTGATCTTCCGAGAATAGGTATTATGCTGCTATCTGTTATGGCTGTATTCGCTTTTCAGGGCATATTTACTCAAATGGGTGTTATTTGTGTGGCTGCATGCCTTGGGCAGTTTTTAAAAAATGAGCCAGTCAATAAATCATTAATAAAGACTAATACAACAATTTCTAACGGCGAATATTGGCTTTGCATTTACTTAGTCTGCCTCATTGGCTTTCCCTTGTTGAGTGCTTTTTCTTCATTTGTATGGCTAGACGTTATTAGTACATTTTTCTCGACTGGTGCCTTGGTTTTCGGTGGTGGACATGTGGTTTTGCCTTTGCTTCAGTCGGGGGTTGTTGAGCCTGGCTGGATGAGTAATGATACATTTTTAGCTGGCTATGGGCTGACACAAGCAGTACCTGGGCCGCTGTTTACATTGTCTGCCTTTTTAGGGGTTATGTTAGATGTTCAAAACACAGGGCAAATTGCGGGTGTTTTAGGTGGAATTATCTGTGTTTGTGCACTATTTTTACCATCTTTATTATTAGTGTTTGGCATTATGCCTTACTGGTCTAAATGCAGAGAATTGCCTTGGGTGTATCGATCTCTAAAGGGCGTGAATGCAGCTGTTGCAGGATTATTGCTTGCCGCCTTTATTACACCTGTAGTTCAGCAAAGTATACTAAGTCCTTATGATGTAGGCTGGGTGCTACTTGGTTATTACTTGCTGAGTGTACACAAGCTACCAGCATGGCTTATTATTCTGGGAGCTATTGGTTTAGGTGTTTGGATATAAATTATAAAAGATATAGAGTGGGATTATATCATGAAAGAGTTATGTAAATTAGAAGACCTACAAGAAACAGGTGCTTTTGGTGCTGATATTGATGGACAGTCATACATTGTTACTCTTGGGGAAGATAACTTGCCAAGAGTTTATAAAAACTCATGCCCGCATTTAGGTATACAACTTGAAATGATGCCAGATCACTTTTTAGATGATCAAAGACAGTTTATTGTCTGCGCTAATCATGGTGCGCTTTTTCAAATTGAAGATGGGCAGTGTGTGGCTGGGCCTTGCCGAAATCAAGGTTTAACACCTGTTAAGTCAATTTTAAAGGGTGATGCAATATCATTAATTTGATCCTCTTTAATTAAAACAATTAAAATAGCGCTTTCAATAAACAGTATTATTACTTCATTATGTTAAGTTGAGCTGTGATTTTAATGGATGCTTGTCTTTAATTAAATAAGGGGCATGTTAAGGCTGTCATGTTTTTATTTTAGGTGTTTCTAAATGCTTAAAATTATTCAGCAATATATATATACCCGTAGTGTTTGAATAAGGTCTTTTATACATCAATAGTTCATTGAGTTTTTAGGCTGCGATGCAGCCATAACCTCTGATAAATTCAAAGATCTCTTTAATTTTCGCACTTTTACGGTTAACACGGCCTTGTTGCATGGAGGGAAG
>DJZY01000079.1 GCA_002450655.1 Gammaproteobacteria bacterium UBA6940
AAATCACTTGCCTTGCTGAGCACAGTTTAATTCGCAACAGTGCCACCAACGACTTTAGGGACGTTGCCTAGTGAATAAAGGGAAATCAAATCTCAGTGAGGTTTAATAGTAAGTTGCTGAAACAAGAGGATTTGTTGGGCGGCTATCATGCTTTAACCTGCTAAATGAGGTTTGTTTTAGAAGAAAGTTGAGACATACCCATTGGCATTTAAAGGGTATTTCAAACAAATAGAGCAAGGTGAAGTCGTGGATTTTGAAAGAGTTATTGAATTTGTTGGTAATCATTGGCAGCTCGTTGGCGCTTTTGCAGGTGCTTTAGGCGCATGGTTTGTCTACGAAACTCGTAAGCAAGGAGAGACTGTATCTCCACAGCAGTTGGTTCAACATGTAAACCAATCAAACGCCCTTGTTATCGACCTACGTGACCCTAAAGACTATAGACAGGGGCACATCACTGGTGCACGAAACATCCCTTACGCAGACTTAAAAGATAAAGTAGGTGAGCTTCAGTCGAAAAAAGAAGAGCCAGTTATCTTAGTGTGTGGTTTAGGGCAATACGCAGGTGCAGCTGGTAAAATGTTGCATCAAATTGGATTCAAAAAAGTATTAAGACTCTCTGGTGGTGTTAACGCTTGGAGCTCACAAGGGCTTCCACTTGTAAAAGCAAAATCATAAACACCAAAGTAGTCCTGTCATAAAAGGTAAGTATTATGGTTGATGTATCTGAAGGTATCGTTATTTTTTCATCTGACTTTTGTCCGTTCTGTATTCGTGCGAAGTCACTTTTATCAGCAAAGTCTGTTGAATACACAGAAGTTCGCGTAGACGGACAGCCACAAGTGCGTGCAGAAATGGCCGAGATGGCAGGCAAAACATCTGTTCCGCAAATCTGGATTCATGGCAAACACGTTGGTGGCTGTGATGACCTCATGCTTCTAGAGCGTTTGGGCACTCTCGATGAAATGCTTGCTGCGCAATAGTCTTTCAATACGTCTTGTGACTTGAAAAATACAAAAAAAGACTCAAGATTATATACCCGCAGCGTAGAAGACAAAATTAATCTATGACACAATTGCCATCACCGGGTTGTGATGGCCCTAAGAAAATGAAATGAATTCACACAAGGAGTGATTTTATGGCGGAGGCTACAGCTCAAAACCAACAGTTTGCACTACAGAGAATTTACATTAAAGATCTATCTTTTGAATCGCCGAATGCGCCAAAGATCTTCTCTCAAGAGTGGAAACCAAAGATGAACCTTGATCTTAACAACAAGACAACAAAGGTTTCTGATAATACATATGAAGTTGTTCTTGCAATTACAATTTCTGTGACAAATGGCGAAGCTGCTGAGCAAGCATTTATTGTTGAAGTCCAACAAGCAGGTCTTTTCCATGCAGAAGGTTTTGATGAAGCATCACTTCAACAGCTTCTAGGCAGCTATTGCCCAAATATTCTTTTCCCATATGCACGTGAAGCCGTTTCTGATGTTGTTGGTAAAGGCAGCTTCCCACAACTTCTTATGGCGCCAGTTAACTTTGACGCTCTATTTGCAGAAGCGCAAAAGCGTCAGCAAGCACAAGGTACAGCACCTGTTGCTTAAAATTGAAGCCCAATGCTTGCTTTAGATAGCAGGCTTTGGGTTTTTTTATTTCAACATCACATGATATGTGGTGTATTTCCCCATCTTATTTTTTCCAATTAAATGTTAGGAAATAGGGTAAAGAGGTTTCAGTGGATACAAATCTAATGAGTTTAAAAGTTGGTTTAGGCAACAGATCCTACCCAATTCATATTGGCCATGACTTGCTTTCAGATACAAATCAATTAAAGAATGCAATTACCAGCCAACAAGTTATGGTTGTTACAAATAAAACCATTGCTGATATCTACTTGCAACCACTTCTTAATAAACTCTCAGAAATTGGTATTAAGACGCTTGATACTTGCATTTTACCTGACGGTGAGTCCTACAAAACATTTGATACTGTTAATCAGATTTTCACAGCGCTGCTTGAAAAAGGCCATAACCGACAAACACAGCTTGTGGCTTTAGGTGGCGGTGTTATTGGTGATATGACTGGTTTTGCGGCTGCGACATATCAACGTGGTGTTGATTTCGTTCAGATCCCAACAACTTTGTTATCTCAAGTGGATTCAAGTGTTGGTGGTAAAACAGGTGTTAACCATCCTCTAGGTAAAAATATGATCGGCGCCTTTTATCAGCCGAAAAGTGTTCTTATCGACACAAAATCCCTTGAGACACTGCCTGAGCGTGAAATTTCAGCTGGTATGGCAGAAGTCGTGAAGTACGCATTACTAGGTGATGAATCTTTCCTTGGCTGGATTGAAGCACATGCAGAAAAGCTTATGTCCCTTGATGGCCCAAGTATTTCTCATGCAATTGCTCGATCTTGTCGCATGAAAGCTGAAATTGTTGCAGAAGACGAAAGAGAGTCTGGTGTGAGAGCTCTTCTTAATTTAGGTCATACTTTTGGTCACGCTGTTGAATCTCATCTTGGTTATGGTCAATGGCTGCATGGTGAGGCTGTAGGTTTAGGTCTTTTAATGGCTGCAGATTTATCTTGGAGACTTGGTTACATCGAGCAAGCAGAAGTTAAAAGAATTGAAATTTTACTTGAGGCATTAAAGCTTCCTACTGTTATTCCTGCAGAAATGACAGAAGAGCATTTTATGAGTTATATGGCTCGCGATAAGAAAGTTGTTCACCAACGGTTGAGGTTTATCCTTTTAAAATCTGTAGGAGACGCGTTTATTGCTGATGATGTACCTCTTGAGACTTTAAAAGAAACTCTCAATGCACAAAAATTCGGCGCTTAAAAAATAAGCCCGAATTGAACCTACACTATTTAAAAAAGTCCATATTGGCCTATAATTGATCGTATAACTAAAATTAAAACGGAGAACGCTGCACGGATCTAGCAGACCAGTCAATTGCTGGCACTTGAGTAAGATGTGCAGTCATTCGAAGAGGAGTCGAAATGAAAGCAGAGCAACCTCTTGAGAGCGAGTCAGAGCCGCAATCTCAGCATGATGATTCAATTGAACAGGTCAGTATAAATGGCTTTAGCTCCGGTAGCCGTCATCAGTTTTTTGAAGGTGGCGATCGTGGCCAAATTCTAGATATTTTACCCTTACTTCAAATGGAAGGAAAAAACTGTGTTGTCATTGAAGGCGATACAGGCATGGGTAAAACCATACTTGCACAGCAAATTTTTATTCAATCTCAAAATTCTGGCTTTGCCACAATTCGCGTTGATGCGCATGATTTGTCATCAACTGACCAGCAGGAGCTTTACAAGCATTTCGGCAGTTATTTCAAAATGTCGAACGATGAGATTGCGACACTTGATTCAGGTGAAGCACTGGCCCATCGAGCAGCTGCACATGTGCAATCTCAAATTGTGATGATTATTGACGAAGCTCACGCTTTGTCTGCAGAAGCAATTGCTATTCTTGTTGAGTTTTTAAAGGCCACGCCAAAGTCCAAGGTTCAAGTTGTCTTTTTAGCACAACCTTCATCGCCAGTTTTAATGGCAGATTTTGAGTTACAAGACTATCTTGGTGAGTGTGGTCATCAAATTACATTACGACAATTCAACTCAAGGGAAACCAGTGACTACGTCCGTTTCTTATTGATTGCGTCTGAGCGAGAAGGGGTAAAGCTAAGCCCTCAGCTGCAAGGCAAAATATATCAGGTGAGCGAAGGTGTTCCCGCGAAAATTATTCACGCGCTTGAAGATGCTTTAAACGAACAAGCTCAAGCGCCAGTTGAAGAAGGAAAACAAAGGAGCGAAATCGTGCCAAAGTGGCATTTAGTATCATTAAGTTTAGTTGCTGCAGGTGTAATAGCACTGATTGTATTTGGTAACCCTGAGAAGAAAACGGACAGCGGTCGTTTCTCAGATAGTGTACGAGGTGCTCCAGAGCAAGTCGAAGATTATAGCAGCGCACCTCAGTTAAGTTTTGAGGATCAAAAGGCGCAGCAATCTTATAATGCTGAGTATGGCAGTCGTTACAACCAAGATCGTTATCAAGGTTCTTCGCAATCTGCAGATGATCGTCAAGTTGAACAGCCACGCTTCAGAGGTACTGAAGACTATTCTAACTCAACAGCAAATGAGGCAAACCGAGTATCTTCAAGTGATATGCAAGGTTCGCAATACGGTCGAAATTACCAAGAAGCAAGTGAAGTTCAAAATGACTACAGGTCTAATGCTCGTGAAGCAGCACCTGAGCCAAAAGTTGTCGAGCGTACGCCTGTACAGCAACCAGAACCACAGCCTGCTCAGCCTTCAAAGGTAAGTATGGCTGACCAGCTTGCTATGCTTAAAGCTGAAAAGTCCACTCCTAGTGCATCACGCACTCAAGCCTCAACTGGCGAGTCAAGCTGGATTAAGGCAATGCCAAATAGTCATTTTACCTTGCAGCTTCTTGGAGGCGCTAACAAGGAGGCTGTCCAGAAGTTTATTAGGGACAATGGGCACATGCATAAAATGGGGTATGTTGAAACAAGTCGTCAAGGACAGCCTTGGTACGTTGTCGTCTATGGAGATTATGCTTCAAGAGCGCAAGCTTCAGCTGCAGTCGGTAATCTGCCGAGTAAATTAGCATCAGCAAAACCATGGATTCGATCAGCTGCTGATTTTAAGTAAGCTAAATATTCAGAACGCCACAAAAAAAGCCTCGTAAGAGGCTTTTTTTGTGGCTAAAAATCATGCAGATAGAAGCTTTAAAACAATAATTTGAAAAAAAATGAATTTTTTTCAAAAAAAGCTGTAAGAAATTCTAAATTAGAGCGACTAATACTATAGAGGGTCGCAAGATACACTTTATTTCAATAAGGTCATGCGCTTGCTACACTTAAAACGGTGCTTTAAATTAAGAATAAAGTGCCTAATTTCATTATTTTAGGCGAATTTTTGGACTACATTTTAACCAACCAGTTCGTCTCATTGAGGAGTCAATCCATGTCTAAGCAAAAATCAGCTCTATCTTCTTTAGTTTCTGCAGCAATCGTTGCAACTGCTATTGGTGCTACAGCTCATGCCGCAGATAATCCATTTACATCTATGAATGCAGATGCAAGCGTACAACTGGCAGGTATGGAAGGTAAGTGTGGCGAAGGCAAGTGCGGAGAAGGTAAATGCGGTGCTAGCTCTGAAGATGATTCAGCTGGTACAGAAAGCGAAGGTAAGTGCGGTGAAGGCAAATGCGGTTCAGGCAGCATGGGTGATCACGAGCAAGAATAAATTAAGACACTATTTAAGGTTCATAAATGTCTTCACTACTTTTGAATAAAACAGGCTTAGGTGTACGAAGAGGGCTTATGAAAGCAATTCATAAGCACCTTGAGGACGCTAAAGCATTTTCAACTCAGCCTGCTATGGATTTTTTTGAAGTAGCACCTGAGAACTGGATTCAATGGGGTGGGGCACATAGACGTGCTTTTGATGAACTGACAGAAGCTCATCCTTTTGTCAGTCATGGCCTTTCTCTTTCTTTAGGAGGGCCAGATCCTTTACGTTATGATTTTATAAAAGAAGTAAAACAGTTTCTCGATGAAAAAAGAATGCTGATTTACTCTGAGCATCTAAGTTATTCATCTGATGGTGGTCAAATGTATGATTTGATGCCAATGCCTCTAACGTATGCCATGGTTGATTATGTGGCTGATCGAATACAGCAAGTGCAAGATATATTAGGTCGTCGTATTGCTGTTGAAAATGTCTCGTACTATGCAACACCTGCTCAAGAAATGTCGGAATTTGATTTTTTTCTGTCCGTTGTAAAAAAAGCAGACTGCGATATTTTGCTTGATGTTAATAATGTCTATGTGAATTCAATTAATCATCAGTATGATGCAAAGTCATTTATTGCAGGTCTTCCCTCAGAGCGTATTGCTTATATGCATATCGCTGGTCACTATGAAGAATCAGAGACACTTATTGTCGATACTCATGGTGCCGCCGTTATACCGAAAGTATGGGATTTGCTTAAGTGTGCTTATCTCCACCATGGAGCTCTTGGAACATTATTAGAACGTGATTTCAATTATCCTGATTTTGCTGAGCTTGCATCAGAGTTGCAGCAGATCCGCCTCACGCAAAATCAAATGATCGGGAATGAAAATCATGCCATTATCTCTTGAAGAGTCCCTCGCACTTCAAAAAAACTTTGCAGCCCATATTCGCTCACCAGATACTGTTGCAAAACCAAGTGCTATCGATGATGAGCGAATGCAAGTCTATCGAGATCTCTTTTTTAATTGTGTAAAGTCATTTTTAAATGAAGCCTTCCCACAACTTAAAAAGCTAATGGGTGATAAATGGGTTCATTTACAGCGCTCTTTCTATCGAGATTATTTTGCACAGTCACCATATTTTCATCGTATTTCATCTGAGTTTTTAAATTATCTTCAAACTGCAACACCAATTGAACCATCACTAATTGCACTGGCTGAGTATGAGCAAGCGCTTTTTGATGTTGAAGTTTTACAGATTGAAGCTGCACAGCTTATCCGTGTCAATTTAACGGCCAAGACACCACTCACGTTAAAAGCAGGTGTTTCTTTAAAAGTATTTGAATATGATGTTGCACAAATGATAACTGCTGAGAAGTGGCATGATGTTTTGAGCGAGAAAGTAGAGTTGCCACAATTTTATGCCTTCTATAAATCGACTAAGGGTAAAGTACAGGCATTAGTCTTAGCGCCGATGACAATGGCCCTTCTTGAATTATTCCAAAATGAAAACACGCCTTTAGATGCATTTTCACACCTATCTGAAATGACCTCCATGCCAGTTGAGCAGTTAAGTGCTTTTGGGTTTGAGTTTATCCAGGCCCAGCTCAATAAGCTTGTCATACCAGTAGCGTGTTCATAGCAAGGAATTTACATGCTTCATATTAATGACCGACCTGATGCCCCTGGCACAGGGCAAAATAATCTAAAACAGCTTTTTGCAGGGCTCTATAATCATTATCATCAAATGATTACACACCTTAAAAAAGTACAGTTCTTAGCACCTCTTATTTTTAGATTATTTTTAACACCGATATTTCTTACCTTTGGCATCAATAAAGCAATGCACTTTGAGTCTACTGTGCAGTGGTTTGGTAACACTGAATGGGGATTAGGTTTACCTATGCCTGCGCTGCTCGCTTTTTTAGCTATTAGTGCTGAAATTATTGGTGGAATATGCCTATTGTTCGGATTTTTAACCCGAATTGTATCCATTCCTCTGATTATTACGATGATAGTTGCCATCTTTACCGCACATATAGATAATGGCTGGAATGCAATTGCACCGAGTGATCCTCAAACAAATATTGCACAAGTCACGCAACATATTGGGTTTCCCGGTGCAAAAGAAAGTTTGCAAAACTCTGTTGAAGTGAAAGAACGCTTACAGCGAATGAGGGCAATATTAAAAGAGCATGGTAATTACAGATATCTGACAGAAAAGGGTTCTGTTGTTATTCTTAATAATGGTATTGAGTTCGCCGTTATTTATTTATCGATGCTGCTGTCATTGCTCTTTACTGGAGCAGGAAAGCTAAGTCTTGATTACCTTTTCACTCGCAATATCGTTATTCCCAATAGAGAATAAATTATATACAAGTAGGTCATTGTCTATGTTGAAGTCTTTAGTAGGGCAGCATCTTGCCTCAGTTGTTATGAAGCAATGTAAGCTTGGTGCTGTTATTGTACTTGGAAGCCTGTCCTTTGGTAAGGTCGCTCTTGCCAATGAAAATGTTGATCCCTACGAATCTTTCAACCGCGGTGTCTGGAAGTTCAATGACTATGCAGACCGTTATGTGATGAAGCCAGTCGCGCAAGCCTATAAAGCTGTTACGCCTGATATCTTAGAGCGTGGCATTGCTAATGTATTCAGTAATATTGGCAATATACCAACTGCAGCAAATAACTTATTACAAGGTAAGCCTCTGAAAGCAGGCCAAGACATTACTCGCTTTATTTTCAATGCTACCTTTGGTGGGTTTGGGCTTTACGATATTGCGACTGATATAGGTCTACCTGCTCATCAGGAAGACTTAGGGCAGACGCTGGGTGTTTGGGGTATGTCTCAAGGGCCGTATATTGTTTTACCTTTTTTGGGGCCATCAAGTGTACGAGATACAGTGGCTTATGGGATTGAGCTTAGCCAGCTTAATTACCCTTATGATGATATTGAGCCAGACAGCTCTAGGAATGCTACTGTTGCACTCAATGTTGTCAATTTACGTGCACAGCTTTTAGCTTTAGATAACATTGCGCCAGGGGATGATTATCTCTTTTTCCGAGATGCATACCTTCAACGACGTGAAGCTATGGTGCGTGATGGGAAAACTGATCCTGAAGCTGAAGATGATTTCCTTAATGAGGACTGGTAACAGATCTATTCCTATTTGACCTGCCATAAAAAAACGCAACCTAGTGAAGTGCCCCCCAAAACTTGTAC
>DJZY01000043.1 GCA_002450655.1 Gammaproteobacteria bacterium UBA6940
TTTGCTGGGCAAACAAAAAAAGCGCAACTTGTGCGCTTTTTAAACCGAATGCAGTTTTCATTATTGGCGTGCAGTAAGAACAACGCTTGCTCCAAAACCTGCAAACAAGGTTCCTGCAACTCGATCAATCCAAACACCCATTTTCTGGAATTGACGCTGCACACGTGGTGTTGCGAAAAGAGTTGCAACAAAACCAAACCATGCAAACGCGATAACAAGCATCATTGCGCCAACTGCAGAAATTTCTGAATAGGTGATATCTTGCGGCAAAATAACCGTAAATAAAGAGAGAAAATAAATTGGTGCTTTTGGATTCAATAAATTACACCAGAACCCTTTTCTAAATAATGCGTAATTTGATTCTACATTAAGAGTTTGCTCTGTTTCTGGAGCCCCATCTGATGCCTTAGCAGTAATGCCCTTCCACCCCAAATAAAGTAAATATGCACCACATAAGAGTTTGATCACCATCAAGACTTTAGGGTTTGCAAGTAAAGCCGCTAAACCAAGCATACCTGCAAGAATGTGAAATACCATTGCTGCGCAAATACCAGCAGAAACAGCAAAACCGGCTTTGCGACCATATTTAATTGAGCTTTGCGAAACACAGAAAAAATCTGGCCCTGGCATGGCAACAGCAATTAAGTGTACACCACTTACAAGTAACATCATTTGCATTAGAGTCATACTGCTTTACCTATCTGAAAAAGATATTAATCGTCGGCATTAATAACAGCATCAATACTGCCGGCATTTTCAACATCAGTGTATCCCATTGATTTTAATACATCAGTAGCAACACCAGAACGACGACCTGTTCGACAATAAAGACGAATTGGTTGGTCTTTAGAAAGGTTTAGATCACCAATTTTTTGACCAATTTCTTCGTGTGTAATATTGATGTGGCCTTCAATTGAACGAGCAGCGTTCTCTTCTGCAGTTCTTACATCAATCCATACAATTGAATCATTACCAGACATGGCTCTCTCCTTTATAGTTCTATAGATAAATACTTTATATTAAAGAATTTTGCAGTATATTCGCACGGCAGTGATCACTATTCAAGCAATCGTATCAAGTTGCTGTAGCCACCCAAATATCAAGGAGTTCTCTTTCCAAATAAACCTTATTTAACTGGGGTGAACGCACTAAATCTTCTCGCATTTGTTGTATACGACTATAAGCCTGCCACAAGACTTCGATTCGTGTATGTTGCGCAGCTGCATCCGGTTGCTCCTTCAAGCTCGCCAAAGCATCTTCTAACCACAAATCAAAGAATAAAAATGCAATTTGAACACCAACAGTTTTGATAAGAACGCCCAAGTGCATCGTTGCTGCTGCAGGCGGCCCTTTAATAACCTCTTGAAAACGAAGATATTCGCTGACTAAATCTGCTTGTTTTGGATCGCGCTTAAATGAGAAAAGAAGCTCTGTGGTTTCATGCTGAGACTTTGTATGAGCAAGTATGTATTCAAGTGCTAGGAATGGCCCTTTTTGTGCAAGTAAGAAGGCGTTATAAAGCACTTCGTGGTCGCACTTAGGCTCTTCAAGTGACTCAAGTACAGCCTGAACCCATAAACAAAAAGCACCGAATTCTGGTGGTAACACTGAGAAAAACTGCAGTCGTGAGCGAATTGTTGGCATGAGCTGACTGAGCTTAGTTGTTGACACCAAAAAATAGACATTTGGTGGCGGCTCTTCCAACATTTTGAGTAATGCGTTTGATGCTGCAACGGTCATCGCCTCAAGCGGATCAACAATCACAATTCTCATGGGTGCAAAATAAGCTGTCCCCATCACAAAATCTGTAAGCTGGCGAATTTGGTCAATACCGATTGATGTGCTTTTATCACCTGGCGCTAAAATCAGCATGTCTGGATGTTCTTTGTTATTAAACAAAATACATTGTCGACATTCGCCACAAGGCTTAGCAGGATCTGATTTATTTTCACAAAAGAGCATGGATGTCATATAGGCAAGCTGATGCCTTTGACCTAAACCTGGCTGGCCATGCAAGCAAATTGCATGAGGCATTTTTTGCTGTGCCCAAAGCACCGCAACCTGCTGATTAATATCAGTCATCCATGGTAAGGCTTGAATTGCCTGCGTCATTACACCCTCGCCTTATGAGTTCTGTTGAAGTCTTTGTTGAATCTGTGCTTGAACAGCAAGTGCAACTTCGTCCATGGACTGAGCACCATCGATCATTGCGTAACGTTCTGGTGCAAGCGCTGCAGCAGTTTTAAAACATTGACGGGCTCTAACAAAAAAGTCTGCAGACGCCTGCTCCATTCGATCTAAAGCTTCACCTCTAGATTTAACACGAGCCCAGCCGTCTTCAAGGGATAGATCAAGAACAAGAACCAAATCAGGTTTCATTTCTGGTGCAATATCATGATGAATTTGACGAATAAAATCTTCAGACATACCACGGCCAGCACCTTGGTAAGCAACACTCGAATCAATAAAACGGTCACAGATAATCCAGTCGCCTCGTTCAAGTGCTGGTTTAATATGCCCATTCCAGTGCTGTAAACGAGCGGCCATCATCAGAAGTAGCTCTGTTTCTGAACACATATCTTCATCACGAGGTGTTAATACGAGCTCTCTAATGGACTCAGCCAAGGGCGTGCCACCAGGCTCACGAGTTGTAATCACGTTATGCCCTTGTGACTCTAACCATTGTGCGAGAAGTTTCACTTGTGTTGATTTACCAACACCTTCAACACCTTCAAAGACAATAAAGCGGCCTTGCTTGTTGATTTGCGAAGTGTTCATGTATATCCCTTAGTATTCTTTACTGTGCTGTTGGTGCAGAACGATAGTTTGCTCGACGTTTAAGCTGGTATTCTCGAACTGCAGCATTATGCGCTTTTAAAGTGGCGGAAAACACATGGCTTCCATCACCTTTTGCAACAAAGAAAATAGCATCTGTCGCTTCAGGTTGCAGACTTGCTTCTAAAGCCGCTTGGCTTGGCGACGCGATTGGTGTTGGTGGTAAGCCGTTCATTGTATAGGTGTTATAAGCGGTTTTTTCTCTTAAATGAGCACGAGTAATATTACCTGCATACTCTTTAATACCATAGATAACAGTTGGATCAGTCTCCAAACGCATATCTTTATTCAACCGATTAATGAAGACGCCTGCAATTTTTGGTCGTTCGTAGGCTTGGCCAGTTTCCTTTTCCACAATAGAAGCAAGAATCACTGCTTCATATGGGGTCTTCAGTGGAAGATCAGCTTGACGAGTTTCCCAGAGTTTTGCCAGTACTGACTCAAAATGTTGGTGCGCACGCCTTAATATTTCAATGTCTTTTGTCTCAGCAGCAAATGTGTATGTTTCTGGCAGGAATAAGCCTTCTGGATGCATCTCTTTAAGTTCGAGAGCTTGAGCAACTGCTGCATAACGTGCTGTTCGGTCTGCACCTTCAATTGTTTTGACAATTTGTGGATGAGCCCAAAGTGATTTTAACCAATCATCCAGCGTGAGACCTTCAACAAGCGTAATTTTAAATTCAGCAACTTCGCCTTTTTCAAGCATGTTGAGTATATCCATACTCGACATGTCTCCTTTAAATTGGTAAGTGCCTGCTTTGATATTTTTTCCACCAAAGATACGCACATGCCAACGCAAACATGGCTCACATTCAATTAGATTGGCGGTTGAAAGCTGAGTGATGACACTATGTAGACTAGAACCTTGCTTTACATTAAACATAGTATCTACTGGCATAGGTTGAGCAAGTTTATCTTCGCTCCACTTCAGCATGATAAAACCACTAATGCCTGCAAGGATGCTTAATACAATAAGAACACCCATGAGTTTCAATAAGAAACGAGTAAATCCACTTCTTTGTGGCTTAGGTTTCTTCGGATTCTTTCCTGTTTTTTTAACTTCACTGTAATTACTCATGTAGGTAGACTACTCCAAAGTACTTTAAATCATGTTTTTAAATAACGGCAGGTCTTAAATACAGCGCGTCGAGCTCTAAAGCTGATACTGTTTGCCCTTGATTGAAGCGTTCTGTAGCAAGCTCACCATAGGCTTGTAAGGAAAGCTCAAGATCTAGAGCAAGGCTTTTCCCTTGTTTATTTGCAATAACTGCTTCTAATTGTTCCATATAAGGCTTAATACCACTACCGACTAAGCCTAGAATAGAACCTGAAAAAGATGTGTGATGTTCAAAATGAGAGGCAAGGTTTTCTGCGCTCACACAGAGTGAGTCTGTGATAGGTTCAACGCGTTTTGCTGTTGAGTCTTTTTTATAGAGACGCGTGTATATCTCCCCCATTCTTGCATCCATTGCAGCAAGAAAGAAGTCTGCAGAAGGATTAACTTTGAGTGCAGTTGCAGCCCAAAGATCAAGCGTATTCATGGAGATACATGGTACCCCCCAACCATATGCGAGACCTTGAACCATAGCAACGCCAATTCTGATACCAGTAAAAGCACCAGGCCCTGTTGTTACTGCAATCGCTTGAATTCGAGTTGAATCAATGGATACTTGCTCAAATAGAGATTGGCAAGTTGGAAGTAGTAAGTCGCCATGTTTTCGTGGCTGAACTTCTGATATATGAGCAACAACTTGATTTTCTTTAAAAAGAGCAAGTGTGCATGCTTGTTCTGATGTATCAATGAGGAGTATGTGATCGCGAGCCATAATCAGTATTCTTGTATCAACTATAAAGGCACTGATTATATAGTTTTATCATCACTGGTGTACACCCAATAATAAAAAACCGGCCGATCTGAAATGATCGCCGGTTTTTTATTTGGCTTCAGTGAAGCCGAGGCATCAGCGATTAAGCTGATTTCTTAGCTGCTGGTGCCTTTTTAGTTGCACCTACTGCTTTGCGTGCATTTGCACGAGCCTTAGTTGCTGTTTTCTTTGCAGTTGTTTTAACTGCTGTAGGCTTCTTAGCCATTGCTGCCTTAGCAACCGGTGCTTTTTTAGCAACAGGCTTTTTCACACGAGCTTTCTTCGCTACTGGTGCTTTTTTAACTGCTGGTTTAGCAGCAGCAACTTTCTTCACTGGTGCTTTTTTCGCTACAGTCTTTTTAGCTGGTGCTTTTTTTGCTACAGTTTTTTTGGCAACTGTTTTCTTTGCTACAGTCTTCTTCGCAACAGGTGCTTTTTTAACTGCTGTTTTTTTCGCTGCAGGTTTTGCTTTTTTAGCAGCTGCTGCTTTCTTTGCTTTCTCTGCAGCCATTTTCATTTTTTTAGCTTCAGATTCTTTAAACTTTTTCATGCTTGCTGCATCAGTTTTTTTACGAGCCATTTTCCATTTTTTCTCAAATGCTTTCATGGCTTTATCCAAAGCAGCTTCGCTTGATTTAGCAAGTGCTTCTGCTTTAGATTTGATTTTTTCAGCTGATGCTTTCTTCATTTCTGTCATATTCATAAATAACTCCTCAGTCGCCAACAAACTCACCAAAGTAGGTTGGACCTTTGATTCCTCTGCATGCGAAGCGACTGAGGTAAATTTGAATCTAATACTTCTGCACTCAAAACAAATAAACCTTCCGCGCTCGACTTACGTCCCTTCATCAGGCGATGCATTTTAGTCTTATCGGCTTAAACTACAAAACCTTAAAACAATTTCAGATATTTATTTAAATTCACTTGATTTGTTAGACAAATTAGTCAATTATATAAACACCTTTCTTTAAAATGCGTTGCAGTAAAACACCGCACTCACCTTTTGAAACCTCGAATTAAATGAACAATACTACGTTCATTTTTTTAGATGGTTAATTAAAAAAGTAGCACAAAAAAATTAAATACAAATTTTTTATGCCATTATTTTGTTTTTTTTTACAAAAAGAGTTCTCTTTTTTACATCTCAACACCCTCAATGAAGTATTCACTCAGCTTACGATAGTGACTGCAACCGCTTTTTAAGCTCTATTTTTATAGTGTTTACGATACAAATAACCTTATGGCCTTCTCGTCTTCAAACATTTTTCTAGAAACAGGCTCACCATTTTTTTCAGCATAAAAAAAATGGCCAATGCTTTTCAGCATTGGCCATTTTTAAACTTCGACTTCGTTTTAAAAAAACTAAAAACTTAGCCTTGAAGCGATGAGCAAATTTCATCAAAAACGACTGACATTTGTTGATCGCCATTCACGCGAGTGTACTTCACTGAGCTGTCTTCTTTTGCAACTTCTTGATAGTACGCCACTAATGGCTCAGTTTGCTCATGGTATGCTTTAAGGCGTGAACGAACAGTTTCTTCTGTATCGTCAGCTCTTTGCACAAGAGGCTCACCAGTAACATCGTCAAGACCTTCAGTTTTTGGTGGCTTGTTTGCAATATGGTAAACACGACCAGAAGCTTCATGAATACGACGACCAGAAATTCTCTTAACAAGAACTTCGTCTTCAACAGCAACTTCTACAACGTGATCGACTTTCACGCCTGCAGCTTTTAGTGCATCTGCTTGAGCAATTGTTCTTGGGAAACCATCAAGAAGACAACCATTAGCAGCATCGCTTTGCGCTAGTCTTTCTTTTACAAGGCCGATGATGAGTTCATCAGGTACTAGTTGACCAGATTCCATGCACGCTTTTGCAGCAAGACCTAGCTCAGACTCAGCTTTCACTGCTGCGCGAAGCATATCGCCAGTGGAAATTTGAGGAATCTGAAACTTCTCAGTCAACATTTGCCCCTGTGTGCCCTTTCCTGCACCAGGAGGTCCAAGTAATATAATGCGCATAACTCTTACCTTAGTTTAGATATACATATAAATGCCATTCGCAATTCCGAATACTAGATAACAACTTTAAGACGATGCCTAGCACTCAGCGTCGAGCAGCTCTTAACCAAAAATCCGGGTGCCTGAACATGCTTCACTGCGATGGTGAGCTCAAGCCAAGATAGCAAAAATACACTCTTAGGCCAAGACTTTCAAGCTGCTCAAGCAGAGGATGGAGGTTTAATAAACAATTTCAATCACTTCGCTTTGAGTATTATTACACTAACAACATCAGAGTTGAACAGCAGTTCTCTTCAACTCAAGCTGTTTTCAATTAAAAAGAGAGATAAACAACCTCATTCGAAAGTACTTGTGTTAGTGTTTGTCGATATGGTGATTGCTTAGCTGTAATAGGGTCACTCTTCTCTTGGCTGAGAACCATTGAAAGACTAACTGTTACATTCTCACCTGTTGGCCAAGTTGTACCTGGCATAATTAAGTCATCCATTGTTAACATTGCTTCATAGCCAGATTGCAACGCTGTTAAATCTTCAGCATTCAACCAAATAAGTTTTGCAGCAAGTGGTGGCCCTGGTTGGTCTTGTCGGATACTCACCCACATTTGATAAGTCGCATTAGCAGAATTTTCTAAATACTCATTTATAGCCTCTGCTGTTTCTGGCTTAATCTGTAGATTAATAACGATCATTTTTTGATCTTCAGGCTCTGTTGGCGAAACCTCAGCATCATTACTCTCTTCTGCTGCAAAGACATGAGTCTCTTTTTGCTCTAAACGATTTTTTGCATCATCAATCATTCGCTGTAAAAGCTTTCTACCTTGAAGCGCTTTTGGTGTTAAGGCTTCATCAGGCCTTGAGTCAGTTGCAATGACCTTTTCCCAGTACTCAATTGCTAGATCGTAGAATTCATGTTGACGAGAAAGTCCGGCCAAGAAAAAGTAATCTTGCGCCTGTAACTCATTCATATCCTTAAGCTTATCAAGTGCAAACCAAAGCTGCCTAGATGAGATACTCTTACTGTTAACAAGTTCACTCAAGAGCTGTATTTCAAGTTGGTGAGCCTGAAGGTTACTGGAATCAAGTGCAAGGTAGCGTCGAATTGCTTTGAGCGCTTCTTCGGGCATTTGTAGATTTACCATAACCACTGCAAGCTTCTGCCACACACGGCTATCTTCTGGATATTCTTTGGCATAATAACTCAGAAGACCTAAAAAGTGAGCACCATCAAGTTGCTTTAAAGATTCAGGTGCTTCATCAGTTGCAAGCAACGTTTGCACATCAGGTAAAAGCGCTTCTTGCTGATCTAACCAAGCTACGTGCTCAGAATCATACATTGTCGTTGCATAGATACCGATACTGACTACAGCCATAAACACGGCAATAACAAGAGGTCCTTTTCCAAACTTTCCTTGGCGCTTCATCATTAAGCCAATCGCGACCGGCACAAGTATTAGAAGGCCAATTACATAATATAGAGTCACTTCTGGCCCCCTTTTGAAGGATGGAGATCATCCTCATCTAAACTGTCTTCATCGTCGTCATATATAACATCATCGCCCTTGCGTCTAAAGGTCATCCAAAAGCCAAACACAACGATGATTAAAAATATTAATGGGCCAAACCAAAGCAAATAGGTTCGAGACTTAAATGGAGGGTCATAAGTCACGTAATCACCATATCGATCAATCATAAACTGCTCGATTTCTTGATTGGTTTTACCTTCTCGCAGCAGTCCTTCAACCTTATGCCTCATGTCTAACGCTATTGGTGCATCAGAGCCACCAATACTTTGGTTTTGACACTTAGGACAACGAAGAGTATGAGTTAAGGCTCTATAGCGCTCTTCCAGCTCTGGTTGTTGTGAAAAATCAACTGGATCAACCGCTGCAAAGAGCTGTGAACTCAACTGTAATGCAAAGAGGCAACAGAATAACTTAAATGCTGTTTTTACCATTATTCCGCCCCCTGCTCTTCAGTTGCTTCTGATTGTCTGGAAAAAAGTTGATGGCCATTGTTGTCTTGCCAGAGCTTGGCAAACTTTTGATCCCAGACAGCTTTATCAAGAACTCCAGCATGACGGGCTAAAATTTCACCTTGAGGAGATACTAAATAGGTTTCTGGCGCACCAGATACACCTAGGTCTAACCCTAAACTACCTTCCATATCTTGTAGAATAATTTGATATGGGTTCCCCATTTTTTTAAGGAAACCTTGACCTTTAGCAGTCTCATCTTTGTAGTTCATACCCACAAGAGCAACACCAGCATCAGATAAGGCTGTAATAAATGGATGCTCAACATAGCACTGAGGGCACCAGCTGCCCCATACATTGAGAATCCAAGGCTGCCCTTCTGGAAGTGCACGCTGTAAACCTTGTAGTGAGTAAGGTCGACTCTCTTGATCTTCAAATGCAAGACTTTCGAGCTGAAAGTCTGGGAAGTCTTTTCCTACTAGGTTATTAGCAACTAACGTTGGATCACGACCAATACTGAGATAAAACACAATGCCGAGTAGAATAAAAATTATAAATGGCATTAAAGGCATGATTTTTTTCATGCTGCAGCTCCTTGCTTCAATTCTTTATTGGCTCTGTAACGACGATCAAAGCTCGCCCACACACCACCAAAGGCAATTAAAAGCGCACCACCCCAAACCCAACGAATCATTGGTTTATCATGGACTCGAACGGTCCATTGCGTATCATTTCGAGCATCCCCAAGAGCAACATATAGATCGCCGAACAAGCCAACATCCATTGCAACTTCAGTCATGATTGCTTCTCGAGCAATATAAAAACGCTTTTCAGGCTTTAAAGTTGTGCTCTGCCCATTGAGTTCAAAAGTAACGACACCTTGTGAAGAACGGTAGTTAGGACCATGAATATCATTCACAGCCTCAAGAGTAACTTGATAATCACCTACTGAATAACTTTCACCAACAGTCATGAGCATATCTTCTTCCGTTGAAAGATAACTAACGCAAACAACGCCAATCACCATAACAGCAAGGCCTGTGTGAGCAATATGCATCCCCCAGTAATGTGGTTTTAAACGACTAAGCCCAGCAAGCATACTGGATGCATTTCGAATCTGGTGACGAATATCTGTACCAATAGACCAGACCACAGCCGCTACTAAGATAAAAGTAACGATCATCATGAGATGCCAACCAGTCATAAACCATACAGCTGCGCCAATAACAGCACCTGCAATCAGTGCTATAGACAGCATTTTCAGTGCAGCTTTACCTTCATGACGCTTCCAATTCAGTCGTGGCCCCACAGCAAGAAGTGCGAGCATTGCTAGGCTTAACGGCGTAAACATGGCGTTGAAGTATGGAGCTCCAACAGAGCTCTGTGTGAGCCCCATCATTTCTTCGAATAATGGGTAGAGTGTACCCATTAAAATAATAAATGTTGCTGTGCACAAAAGGATATTATTAACAAGTAAGCCTGTTTCTCTGGAAGCAAGTCTTATCCCTACTTTAGATTCGACAAGATGCGCTCTAAAACCAAAAAGAAGTAAAGAGCCGCCGATAACAACACCAAGCAGACCAAGAATAAAGATACCTCGACTTGGGTCAGCTGCGAATGCGTGTACAGATGTGAGAACACCTGAGCGTACAAGGAACGTTCCTAATAGACTGAGCGAAAATGCAAGTATGGCAAGAAAGAGTGTCCAAGCTTTTAAAACACCTCGCTTATCTGTAACAGCAAGGGAGTGTATTAAGCCAGTAGCAGCAAGCCAAGGCATCAAAGAGGCATTTTCAACTGGATCCCAGAACCACCAGCCGCCCCAGCCTAGTTCGTAGTAAGCCCACCAACTTCCAAGAGCAATACCAACTGTGAGAAATGCCCAAGCATAGAGTGTCCATGGACGAGTCCAACGTGCCCAAGCACTACCAATTCCACCGTGGATTAAACCTGCGATAGCAAAAGCAAAAGCCACAGACATACCGACATAGCCCATGTAGAGCAATGGTGGATGTAAAATTAAACCAATATCTTGAAGTAATGGGTTTAAGTCATTGCCATCCATTGGCGTAGGCAAAGGCAGTGATGCAAACGGGTCAGATGTCACTAGAATAAAGGCTAGGAATCCTGTTTGAACGCCTGCGAGTACACCGGCAACTAAACAAAGTAATTCTTCAGGTAAGGTTTCACTAAAACGCACAACTAAGGCATACCAAGTTGCAAGTATTGTGACCCACAATAAAAGTGAACCTTCGTGACCACCCCATACTGCTGATATCTGATAGTACCAAGGCAGCATTGAGTTTGAATTTGATGCGACGTACGAAATCGAATAGTCATGACCTATAAACAGACTGATTAAAATCACGAAGCTCGTCATCATTAAAAACCACTGCCCATAGGCTGCTGGTCTTAACATCTGTCGAGTTACACCTTGCAATGAAGGGATTATTCCTCCAAAACTGGCAAGAGATATCGCACTAAATGTGCCTAAGATAACAGCTGTCACCAGTAATAATATCTGCGCTATTTCAGCTAGCATGAGACGCTATTCCTTTTATTGGATCTATTTCTAAAAAACCACCGTCTTGTTGGTGGCCTTTTTCAAACAAGAGTTTCTAACATGAGACTTGTGCAATTTATGTTAAATCTGAAAGTGGCCAACGTGGCGTTACAGCGAGTGGCACTGTATGGTCATGTTGAGCAAAGCCTCGATGCCATGCATGCCAACCAGCATAAGCGACCATGACTCCGTTATCAGTACACCACTTCATTCTTGGATAATGAATTTTATAACCTTTTGGTTCTAATGTTTGGAAAAGAGCTCGTAGTCGCTTGTTAGCACTTACACCACCAGCGAGTACAATGGTTTTCATATTGAGCTCTTTTAAGACACGCTTTGCTTTTCTAAAGAGTGTATCTACAACAGCTTCTTGAAAGGATGCGGCTAAATCTGCTTTACGTGCTTCAAGCTCGCCTTTTGCCTTTAAGTCTTCAATTAAATGCAGCGTTGCTGTTTTCAACCCAGAAAAGCTTAAATCAAACCCTGGTCGATCACACATTGGGCGAGGTAACTTGAAAGCAGGTTCACCTTGATCTGCAAGTGCTGCAAGTGATGGGCCACCAGGGTATGGTAAATCAAGCATTTTTGCGACCTTATCAAATGCTTCACCTGCTGCATCATCAAGGGTCTCACCCATTAATTGGTAATCACCTATATTCTTCACACCATAGAACTGACTATGGCCACCGCTTACAAGCAAAGCTGCAAATGGAGGCTTGAGAGCTGGCTCATCCAGCATTGGAACTAACAAATGCGCTTCCATGTGATGAACTGGTATAAAAGGTTTATTAAGCGCAAATGCAAGACTACGACCTATGCAAGAGCCTACAAACAATGCCCCCATCAACCCTGGACCGGCAGTGTAAGCAATAACATCGATATCTTCTTTAGAAAGCTGCGCTTCTTGTAATGCCGTGTCTATCAGGCTTAAACACTTTCGTAGATGATCTCGAGAGGCAATTTCAGGAACAACGCCTCCCCACTTTTGATGCAACTCAATCTGGCTGAAGAGCGGCTCTGCTAATACTTCACCATGGGGTTGCTGCATTTGTTGATTTTCAAGCAACTTGCGAGGCCCTTTATAGAGACAAACTGCAGTCTCATCACAAGAGGACTCAATCCCTAATACAGTAATAAATTTAGATTCTTGGGGGCTCATACATACACCTTGCCAGGCTTCTTTACCTGTCATTTTGAAGACTATTGTTGCACTGCAGTGTACCCAAAACAGCCATTATGTGCCAGTAAATTGAATTTTAGTGGCTTTATCTCACTTATCTGAATTTCCTTAACTACACTTAATGGAGAACCGTCTTATAGAGGGAAATAATAAAGCAGGTAGGATCCAATGACAGACGCGCCACAAAAGTTGCCACAAATTGACACTGAACTTTTAGAAAGAGTCGAGCAAGAAATTCAAGATAGACAATTTTCACTGCCCGCTCTTCCAGATACTGCTGCAAAAGTCAGTAAGGCAATTGCTGATCCTGATGTCACTATTGCCCAAGTCAGTAAAATTGTTACCGCTGATCCTGTGCTTTCAGGCCGTCTGATTCAAGTTGCTAACAGCCCCATATTTCAGGGCCTTAAAAGAATTGAAGATCTGAAGTTAGCAATATCTCGCCTTGGCCTGGTTTGTGTTCGCAACCTTGTTATCAGTCTTACAGTAAATAAACTTTTTCATGTGAAATCCAACCCGATTATTAAAAATAAACTTCGTCAATGCTGGGCTAACTCTGTAAAAGTTGCCGCTATTGGTGAGGTAATTGCACGAGGTCGTTGGCGTATTGATCCATCTGAAGCACTTCTCGTTGGTCTACTTCATAATATCGGGGCTGTTCCACTTCTTAATAAGCTTGCTGAACCAAAATTTGGCGTTACGAATGAAGCAACTGTTAATCAAGTTCTGACTAACCTTGAACCTCAACTATCCAAGTGGATTATGGAACATTGGCATTTAAGACCAGACCTTTCATGCGTACCAGTGCTTATTCAAGATGTTTATAAATCACATGCTGGCCCTGCTAATTACACGGACATTATCCAAATTGCTCGTTTACATGCGATTCGTAATACTGATCACCCTCTGGCAAATATCAAATGGGGTAACGTGCCTTCCTTTCAAAAACTTGAAATGACACCTGAAGAAAGTTTAGAAGCAATTAAACAGGCACAAACTGAAATTCGTTCAGTTATGTCATTACTTGATCCAGCCAAGTAAAATTCCTCCAATAAAAAAGCCATCTTTGAAAGATGGCTTTTTTATTGGTAGTTAATAATACAAATAATTTAAGTGTTTTCTTTAAAGAAGTATTTAAACTCAAATTCAGGGGAATCATCAACCGCTACACCAAAACTAATACGCCCCTCACCTGTTAACACGACCGTTTGTCGATGAATAAATTGCATTTTATTAGAACCCATTTGGATATAAGTACCATTACTGCTTTGATCAGTGTACAGAATCTGGCCATCCTTTAGCTCGAACATACCATGCTGCCTTGAAACATTACGGCTGAAAACACGTACATCCATTTCTTGCACACGACCTACAAGCGCTTTTGTTTTTCCTGACGCCATTTTAAAGTGTTGCTCCTTCGACTCTAAACAAAAGATTTCTTTTGCTTGTATGTCTAAGTCAGGAATAGGATGGACAAATGTCCAATCAGCTACAGCATCTTCAAGATAGCTTTCCCAATAAAGCAAAACTGCATTAATAGATTCTTGTTTTCCCTTAGGGGAAAACTGAGTTAAAAAACGATGTTGCAATGGCTGAGAGAAATCTAATGCACCGTGAATTTGATAATGCCCTATGTGCTTATCTTTCGAAACTTCATATTCATTTAAAGTTTTTTCGCTAGTTAAAATCTGCTGTGCACGAGCTAAACTTGCTAAATGAGCAGCAATATTCACAGTATCACCATAAATATCATTATTACGACTTAGGATTGGACCGTAATGACAACCTACTCTGATTGCTAGCTGCGTATTATGCGCTGTAGACGTTTCTATTTGTGCAACAACCATTGCACGAATTCCTGCTACGACATCTTCAAAAAAGCACAGAACTTCGTCACCTATGTGCTTTATAACTTGACCACCATACCGATGAACAATATCACCCAGTTGGGCAAGTGTTGTTGCTATCTGAGTATAGGCAGCTAGATCACCCAGTTTTTCATATAACTGCGTGCTTCCTGCTATATCCACAAAGATGACAAGTCCCTCAGAGGCGAACTGCTTTTCCATGTATTTCCATCTCGCTCATATGTTTATCAATTTTAGTATAGGAGAGGCTGATAAATTAAATGCCATCATTTTAAGCTAGACTGGTCAGTCCAGCTAAACTTATTTGCATTGGTTAAATTTTGTCTTACACTCAAATTGTGAGTAAGGACTACACATGCGAACCCTAGAGGTATTTGACTATGGCAAACCAAAAGCTTTCGACTAAAAATTGGAAATCCAATCTTGATGAAACCTTCAATTATATGAAGACCGAAACTGTGGCAATTGCACATGAGCTTGGCATTGAGCAAGAGCATATGACGTCTTGGAAACAAATGCCTGAGCTTATCAAATCCTTCACTCGTAAAAATGCTACACCTGTTGCCTTTATTCGCAATTTAGATACAGCTACCTACTCTCTACGTGAAAAGCTACGTTGGACTTCTCGCATGGCTGGGTGTATAGCTCTACAAAAATTTAAAGAAAGCAGTCAGTATGGTACGCTCGATAGAATGGCAAAAAAATGCCTCTATCCTGCAAAGCCTTCTGAAGATATCACACATACACCAGAAGCTCAGTCTTAAAAAGCCGTCATATTACTAAAGATTATTCACAATTTATAGCATGGCTTACATATATAAGAAGGGAACATTTGTTCCCTTTTTTTGCATAGAAAAAAGAAACCAACTAAGCTATTTCAGCTGAATAGCCTTCATAGAAAACCATAAAAATAGTCTTAAATTTAAACAGGTTACAACTTGTATCCATTCTTATTATCGTGTTGAATTGTCAGCGAATCACACACTTGGTATTCTCTTAAAGACATTTAATTTGCACAGGACTGCGACTTATGAAACAACTGAGTAATCTCGACTCAGCATTTTTATTTCTAGAATCAAGTAAAACACCAATGCATATTGGTGCTCTTCATATTTTTGAATCTCCTGATAAAAAAAATGCTAGCTTTGAAATCTTTAAAGAGCGTGTTGAGGAGCGAATTCATTTAGCTCCTGTGCTAACTCAAAAACTCATGTCTATCCCATTTGATTTGGATGCCCCCTATTTAGTCGATGACCCTGACTTTTCTTTAAGCCTTCATTTAAACCATGTTGGTTTACCTGCACCAAGTGATAGAACAGCATTGAATAACCTCGTTGGTGAAATTATTCGTAAACCAATGGATAGATCAAAATCACTTTGGGAGCTCACATTTATAGATAATCTTGATGGCTTAGGCCTTTCAGGCAAAAACCACTTTGCAATCGTCAGTAAAATTCATCATGCAATTGTCGATGGAATGGGCGGCGAAGAGCTTCTTTCTAAACTTTTAGATTTTAGCCCTGATTCAAACCATAGAATAAAAGTAACACCACCAGCCCCACAGACACCACCTAGTGGTTTTAAGTTATTTATGAAGTCTTATGGAGCAGCATTAAGAAGCCCTACAAAGATGGCCCAAATTATAGCTAAAGCCTCGACGGCTAGCGCCAAAATTTTAGCTCAGAAGACCGCTGGCGATTTAAAGAAGCTAGTTTCATTTAAACTTGCTCCAGCAACACTTTTTGAGCGAGACCTCAGTGACGATAGAGTTTTTGGCACTCTGGAGCTTCCTCTGCACCAGCTTAAAGATTGTCGTAAGCTGAGCCCTCAGGCTACTTTACATGATGTAGTCTTAGGCGTTATTTCTTCAGGGCTTCGAGAATATCTTGTCGAAAAAAATGCTGTTCCAAAAGATAACCTGGTCAGCCTTGTTCCAATATCCTTGCGACGTCGAAAACCAAAGCAAGGAGAGGAAAACCGTCAAGGCGCCAATGAAATTGCTGCAATGCTTGTTGACCTTGCAACTGCAGAAATGAGCATTCTCGATAGAATTGAAATGATCAGGCAAAATACAGTACCTGCTAAGTCTTCCAATAAGAAAACTACAAAGATTTCCCAGCTGACTGAGTTTTTGCCAAACATCTACTTATCTATAGCTGCAAAGCTTTATACCCGCTGGCATATATCTAATTACCACAACCCGCTCTTTAATTTGGTTATTACCAATGTACCTGGTCCTCAGATTCCATTGTACATGGGCAAGGCGAAGTTATTAGAGCAATATGGAAGCGCTCCTATTTTCATAGGAATGGGATTGAGCATTGTTGTGCTTTCTTATAATGGGACTATGAGTATTGCAATTAACTCCTGTAGCTCGATTATTCCAGACCCTCAGATTCTTGTGAATCATATTGAGAAGAGTTTTAAGGACTTATACTCGCTTGTTACGCCTGAACAACAATCAAAGCCTCGTCGTAGACGTCGAGCTAGATCTGAAGCTGCATCAGAAAATAATCCTGAGCTTCAACAAAGCAACTCTTAACTTTTTGAATTCTTCTATATAAAAAAGCCGCACATGCGGCTTTTTTATTGCATTAGTTTTAAGAGCATAAACCGCAGGCAAAAAAAAAAGCCGCAAATGGCGGCTTTTT
>DJZY01000037.1 GCA_002450655.1 Gammaproteobacteria bacterium UBA6940
GAAAACTCCCCGAACTATTGATATTATATAAAACCTCATCAAGCATATGAACTTCTTTTGTTGCATGGAGAAGCTCCTCAACGTACTCTCTTTTGGTCTTTTCTGCATTTGCACCAACAGAGATAAATAGACAAACAAAAATACACATAAATTTGAACATACAACACCAAAATTATTGTTTATAAAAAAAGACTAAATAAATGTCATCCCAGTAAACCAAGCAACCCAATAATAAAAACAGCAGCAGCAGCAACAATCATCATGACGTAGAACGAAAACAACTGAAAGGTTATTGCTGCAACACCTAGAACTGTAGCCACTATTACTAATCTTGAAGGCTCCCGTCTTGAAAATGCTATTGATGCAAAAATAAGCGCAAAGCCACCACAAACGGCAACAAGAATATGTGCAATTCGATCGGCATCAAAGCGCGGTGTTTGATCTACTTCTTGAAATCTTTCACCTTTTAAAGCACCCAGAGCAGCTTCACGTACGGAGGACACTTTCTCGGCAACTGTTTGCTCAAGACTTGGGGTTGGTGTAAATGGGCCAGCCCAAAAATGAACTAACGCTAAGAGTAAAGCGAACCCTCCCAAAAGCTGCCCTAATATGGCAAAAGAAAACTTCATAATATCTAACCAATTAAAATGTAAATTAAGGATTAATTTGAATAGGTGTGCCAACCTGCACTAGATTCCACAAGTCTTCCATATCTTTATTGCTCAAAGCAATACAACCATCTGTCCAATTAAACAACTGCATTATGGGTGCTAAAAAATCAAAGCCATTTTTTTGGCCATGGATCATAATAAAACCACCAGGATCAACCCCTTTTTTGGCAGCATGTGCTTTATCTTCAGCATTTGGATAGGAAATATGGATTGCTTTATAAAAAGCACTATCAGCCTTCTTATAATCAAGGATATAGAGTCCTTCTGGTGTTTTTTGATCGCCTTCTTGCTGTTTATGACCTTGAGGTTCTCCCCCAAAAGCAACAGAGAATTCACGAACTCTAGTATCCCCATTCAACAGCAACAAACGATGCTTGCTTTTATCAACAACAACTCGATCAACATCAGCAGCTTGAAGAAATGTGCAAAAACATAAGCTCAAAGCAAAAAATACATATTTCATAGATCACCTATAGAGGTTTACACTTCACAATAAAATCCACATGATAGTGTTCATCATGTCTAACCCAAGAGCGCTTACTCGACAACGTAATATGCTTTTTGATATAGGCACCGTACTGTGTTTTAAGAAGTTGAGGTTGCAACTGCGGATCAAATATGACACGCCATATTTTGATATTTCTGGTAATTGCAGCTTTATGCAATGCAACAATATGCGCACCTAAAGCCTCATAGTCGATTGAATAGTCGTCAAACTGACTTTCTTTGTTAAATTCAATGTTATATCCAAACTTATTAAGTGGATTTGTAGGCAAGTGAACAGACTGTCCCGACTCATCTACAACGGGTGTCATAAAGTCAACAGAAAGTCCATTTCGATGAGTTTTATGCGGTTTAAACTGTCCACCTTCTTTAAAGCCTGTTTCTGCATATTTAAACACTTTATTTGGCTGCTCTGTTTCCAGCATTTTATAGGCATCAAGTACAATGTCTCGAACACTAGAATGAACATAAGTACGCCCTAATGAACGAGCAATAAGACTATAGCCCACAAAGTTATTACCACTCCATGGAAGCTCTACTGCATTCTCAAGCCGACCATTCGAACTGGTGCCATAGCAGGTACTTTCCTTGGCGAGCAGCACTGAAGAAAAAACAATTAAAAGAATGGAAATACAATATTTCATGCTAAACCTAAAGCAAATAAGACAGTCGAATCTTGAGTTCGACTTAAACTTAGATAAAAATATCATATTATCCTTTAAAAATTGCTTATAAAAAAACCAGCTCGTTAAAAGTGTGACGTACATCACACTTTTCAAAAACGACAAGCATGAAAGACATATTAGAATTGGGGCAAAAAATTAACATACACCCTACAAACAACTAGGACAGGCATGAATAACAGCAAAGAAGAAATAAAGTCATATTTGAAAATAGCATTTGGTCAACTCATGTATGGCGTCACCAGCATTATCGTATTCATATTCCTTATACTCCCTAGAAACGAATATAGAATGGGCGGTGCTTACGATGATCATTTGCGCGATTCGGAACTCATATACGATGATTTAACAGTAATGAAATCATTTTTTGCTCTTTTCTTTTCATCTCTATTCATTCTCATTAATACACTTATGATTAAAAGTAAAAAGAGCTCAAAAGCTAAACGTGTTTTCTCAGCCTATATGATTTTTGTCACTTTGCTCTTGTGCTATCACTTTTTTAGGTTTATCTAAAGATGTTTCGTCATCTTACTGATCATTTCTCTTCGAATTAAGTTTCCATTCCAAATAATAATAAATACCAGCACCCAACAACCCAGTGTACAAACAAATTTTATGGAGCACAGGAACAGAAACAAGACGAAGGAACATATTATCCTGAATAAAAGGGTAAAAGGGTTGAACATCAGAGTGCATGATACTATCCAGAAGCACATGACTAAAACACCCAACAAAGGCACTTAAAAACACCACACCCCAAGAGATTTGATGATGAATTGAATCTCGAATACGTAACACCCACAACCCAAACTGCGAAAGATACTTACCAGAAAGTGCAGATACAATAACAAGCAAACTCGCACCAATGTAGGTATGAGAGAAGCCATGCAAATCCCCCTTACCTGTGATCATGGATATCAAAGGCTGTATATCCATCACAATTTGCGCCCAACCGAAGACCATTAAGCTAAATGAGCTTCTCAACAAGGCTTTAACGAGTATTCCAGGCCCCATATGGAATGGTGTAAACGGCATAAATTTCCTTTTATTCGAGCAATAATCAATCAAACATAGCAGCACAATTGTAACTGATCAGCCAAAACAATATGGCGCAGAAAAGATACAACATTGGGTTCACATAAAGTTGATGTAAAAAAACCTACACTTTTAAAGTTTGTGACTTTTATTACACTAGGGTATTTATTGAATGCGAAAACTCATTTGGGGCTGGATTGATAGCTGGGCTGATAGCGATAACCAACACAAGATAGACAACCAAAAGACAAACTGGCTCCGAATTATCCCTTTTATTCTCTTACACATAGCCTGCATTGGTGTGTTTTTTGTTGGTTTTTCTTGGTTTGCCTTCGCTTTTATGGTTGGCTTTTACCTGCTACGCATGTTTGCAATTACAGGTTTCTACCACCGCTACTTCGCACACAAAGCATTCAAGACATCAAGAGCAATGCAGTTCATCTTTGCCCTTATAGGCACAATGAGTGGTCAGCGTGGGCCATTATGGTGGGTGGCACATCATCGCAATCATCATCGTCATACAGATACAGACCTTGACCCACACTCCTCGACCAAGGGCTTTCTTCACAGTCATATCCTCTGGTTTTTAAACGATTACAACTTTAAAGTCAGAAAAGAAATGGTCAAAGATTGGCTTAAGTTCCCAGAGCTTATCTGGTTAGACCGTTTTGATACACCAATTGTACTACTTACAGGTTTCAGTATTTATGCCCTTGGTGAGTATTTGGCCTATGCCTTCCCTGCACTTGGCACCAATGGTCTTCAACTATTGATGTGGGGATTTGTACTTTCGACTGTGTTACTGATTCATGCCACACTTTGCATTAATTCACTAGGCCACATGTGGGGATCACAAGATTTTAAGACCAAGGATAAAAGCCGAAACAATCTATTTCTCGCCATTATTACCCTTGGCGAAGGTTGGCACAATAATCATCATTTCTATGCAGGCAGTGCAAAACAAGGTTTCTTTTGGTGGCAGATCGACCCTGTGTATCTCATTCTCAAATGCATGTCATGGCTTGGACTCGTCTGGGATTTAAAACCAGTGCCAGACAAAGTCTACAACTCTTTTAGAGTATTTAATCATAATCAACACGAGACTCTCCATTAAATGAAGATTGCAATTATTGGATCAGGTATTTCGGGGCTTTACTGTGCATGGCAACTGTCCAAACAGCACCAGGTTACAGTTTTTGAAAAGAATGCCTACTTTGGTGGCCATACAGACACGCACCAACTCAATATTAATAATCAACCACAGGCCATTGACAGCGGTTTTATTGTTTTTAATGAACAAAACTACCCTGTGTTTTGCGACATGATTCAAAAGCTTGGCGTGAGTTGGCAACAGAGTAATATGAGTTTTTCAGTCAATAATCTCATGACTGGCCTTGTTTATAACCCTTCAACCCTTTGGGCATTGTTGGCAAAACCTGCAAATATTTTTAAGCCACGCTTTAGAAGCATGATGAAAGACTTATTCCGCTTCTATAAAGACAATATCGATATAAATACCCTTGATATTCCAGTGAACTTAACACTTGGCCAATACCTAACTCAAAATAATTACTCACACGCTTTTAAAGAAGAACATATTTATCCTATGTGTGGTGCTTTATGGTCAGCCACAGGTGAGCAAATTGAAAAAATTCCTTTTCGTTTTGCTGTTGGTTTTTTTCAAAACCACAATATGTTGCAAGTAGATCATCGACCACAATGGTTGACTATTAAAGGCGGCTCCAATACCTATATCAAAGCTATTCAAGCACAATGTCCAGATATCCAGTGGAAAACATCAGAAGTGCTTGAAGTGAACCGCACTCACGTGAGTGAAACTGATGTTGTTAAAGTTGTCCACCAGCACGGCAGTGACGAGTTTGACTGGGTGATTATGGCATCTCATGCAGATCAAACACTGCAGATGCTGCACAGCCCACATGCGAAAGAACATGAAATTCTAAGTTCATTTCAATACCAGCCAAACAACATGATTGTCCACACCGACACATCCATTATGCCTCGCGCTCAAAGCCAATGGGCCAGCTGGCACGTCCATGTTCAAAAAGACACACAGGGCGAACCAAACTATGGCTATACCTATTGGATGAACAAACTGCAAAACCTTAGTTCAAAAGCACAGGTCTTTTCGAGCTTAAATTGCCCGCTACCAATCAAGGATGAGCACATTTATGTTGAACGCCACTACACACATCCAGTATTTGATTCAAAAGCACTCGCAGCGCAATCATGCTGGGACGATATAAACGGTATAGATCGAATTTCATACTGTGGCGCTTACTGGGGTTGGGGCTTTCATGAAGATGGAGCCAAAAGTGCGAAGCGAGTTGTAGATCATCTTAAAGGGCTTCAGCGATGAAGCATATGGCCTCGCTCGCATTTGCGCCAGCCGTCATTCAGCATCGCCGCTTTGAACCAAAGCGACATGAGTTTACTTATAAATTAAAGTATTTATTGTTTGACCCAGATCAGATTGAGCATCACTGTGAGAAGTCACCATTATGGTCGAGTAAGAAATGGAATTTACTTGCACTCAAGCCAACAGATTTTCTAGCAGACTATCAAGGCCAGACAATTCGAGACAAGCTCAACAGTCTGTTTCAACAAGAACAAAACCTCTTATTACCATCAACATCTGAGATACGCGTATTAGCCCTTCCAAGATGTTTTGGATATGCCTTTAATTCTGTTGTTTTTTATTTTATTTTTGAAGATCAAAAACCTATTTATATAGTCAGTGAAATTACAAATACGCCATGGGGTGAAAAAAAAGCCTATATTCATGCTTGTACTACACAGCCACACACTGAAAACCAGCCAAACACCTTTCATTTTGACTTTCAAAAAGAATTCCACGTCTCCCCTTTTATGCCAATGAATTTAACCTATCAATGGCATTTTCATTTAAACGACGATAAATCCATTATTTATATGAAATTACTGAGGCAGGATATAAAAGTATTTGATGCAAAAATGGAGTACTCAATAATACCTGCAACACGGCATTCACAGCAACATTGGTACGCTTTAATGGGCCTATTTCAACCAGTTAAAATGCTTCTCGCAATTTACTGGCAAGCCTTACGATTATGGTTAAAAAGAATACCGTTTTTTACTCATCCATCTAAGAAGGTTAAAACATGACATCGAAAGTCGCTCATGAATCAGTAGATCAGGACATTCCGTTTTATTTACAGCCACTGAAACAGCTTAGACATGGCTGTATTAAGTTTGATGGTTTTTTTAAAT
Organism: Gammaproteobacteria bacterium UBA6940; assembly: GCA_002450655.1. Classification (GTDB taxonomy): domain Bacteria; phylum Pseudomonadota; class Gammaproteobacteria; order Pseudomonadales; family UBA6940; genus UBA6940. The sequence goes on from DJZY01000037.1 coordinate 6,164, forward strand.
GGCAAATAGGTTCAGATGAACATCTAAAAACAACCATTCACGTGCATGACAAACGAATGTTCAACCTTATTCTTAAAAATGGCGAACTTGGCGCTGCAGAGGCTTATATTAAAGGCTATTGGACGTGTGACGACCTTGTTACGCTTATTCAGATCCTTGCCAGAAATAGAGAGCTTTTAGACAAACTTAACAACATCTTTTTTGCACGAGCCAAGCAAGCTCTGCTTTATATTAAGTATAAGTTCCAACGTAATTCTGTTTCTGGCAGTAAGAAAAACATTGCCCAGCACTATGATTTAAGCAATGACTTCTTTGAGCTGTTTCTCGACAAACACATGATGTATTCCAGTGCAGTGTACGATAGCCAACATCAAACACTCGAAGCTGCTTCAGAATATAAAATGCAATTAATTTGCGAAAAACTTCAACTTAAGCCAACAGATCATCTTGTAGAAATCGGCTCTGGTTGGGGTGGCTTTGCTTGTTATGCTGCAAAGCATTATGGTTGCAAAGTCACGACTATTACAATTTCCAAAGAACAGTTTGCCAAAGCTGAACAACGTATTCAAGACATGAATTTACAAGCGCTTGTGGATATTAAACTTGAAGATTACAGATCTCTGCAAGGTAAATATGACAAGCTTGTTTCCATTGAAATGATAGAAGCCGTTGGTGCTAATTATTTAAACACCTATTTTAACCAAATTCGTAAACTACTTAAACCAGATGGCCTTGCTTTAATTCAAGCTATTACTATTGAAGACAGCCGTTATACCAAAGCTCTCAATACAGTTGACTTTATTAAACACTATATATTTCCAGGCAGCTTTATTCCATGCATTAGCGTTATGACAAAAACCGCAGCGGATAATAAGCTACAACTTACAAGACTGGATGATATCGGCTTAAGCTACGCTCAAACACTTCATGATTGGCGTAAACAATTCTTTGATGTCTTACCACAAGTAAAAGCCCTTGGCTTTAATGATGAGTTTATTCGCATGTGGGATTTTTACCTCTGTTATTGCGAAGGTGGTTTTAAAGAAAAAGTCATCAGCAATGTTCACCTCCTCTTTCAAAATAATGATTTAGAAGGCCGAACCTCATGTGGATGATGCTTACTTCAATTAATATCATTCTTATGGTTTTAGCTTGGTTTGTCTGCACCTCTAATAAGCGTGCAGGTCTTGTGGATGTAACATGGGCACTAGGTCTAGGGCTCAATACAATTATCGCCGCTATCAGTCTGGACCAAAGCCCAATTCAATTACGGCTCTTTCTTGGTATAGCCTCTAGTATTTGGTTTATCCGCCTCGGTGTACACCTATTACGCCGCTATATCAATGAAGAGGAAGAAGATTCTCGCTACGCGACTATGCGCAAAGCCATGGGCAAATTTCAACATATTGGATTTCTCTTATTCTTTTTATTTCAAGCGGGATTAATTCTTTTATTTGTAGCACCTATTGTGCTTTTGCTCAGCGAGCCAGCAAATGCATGGGATTCATCCCTCAATACACTCATTGGTATTTCCTTTGGTATTTTTGTGCTGGCTTTTGCAGGTGAGAGCCTCGCAGACCATCAGCTCTATGAGTTTAAGAAAAATCGTGAAAATAAAGGCAAAACCATGGATCAAGGGCTATGGAAATATTCAAGACACCCAAATTACTTTTTTGAATGGACCCATTGGATAATTTACCCACTACTTGGCTTAGCTGCAGGTCTTTATTCACTCTGGATATACCCTGTGCTGATGTTTGTTTTTTTGTATTACTTTACAGGCATTCCTTTCAGTGAAAAGCAAGCGCTTCTTTCTAAAGGCGATAACTACAAAAGATACCAAGAAAAAACCCCAGCATTTTTCCCATGGAAACCAAAGGACATCGAAACATGAAACAACAGTTACTTAACATGGCCTTCCAAAGTGCTGAGAAAGGCTACGCACCAGACTTTATTATCCGCCAAGGAATTAGAAGGCTCTGTAAAAAACGCCTCGAACAAGAAGGCCGCTACGCACCAGAGCTCGCACCGCAGCAATACATGCAAGTACTGCAAAGCTTAAAACAAAGCCCAATGGCAGTAGAAACAGATAAAGTCAACGAACAGCATTATGAAGTGCCGACAGCCTTTTTCCAGAAAGTGCTCGGTAAACACCTTAAGTACAGCGCCTCATACTTTGCAACGGAAGAAACAAGCCTTGATAAAGCCGAAGCAGACTCATTGCAAATCTACTCTGAGCGAGCACAGCTTGCCAACGGCCAAAACATTCTTGAACTTGGCTGTGGCTGGGGTTCATTTACACTCTGGATGGCGAGCCAATACCCAGAAGCACAAATTACAGGTGTTTCGAACTCTAGCACTCAACGCACTTATATCCTTGAACAAGCGCAACTTCGCGGCTTAAATAATATTGAAATACTTACACAAGATATTAATACGCTTACCTTTAAAGAAGGCTTATTTGATCGTGTTGTTTCAGTTGAAATGTTTGAACATGTTCGCAACTACCAAGGTTTATTCCAAAATATATCATCATGGCTGAAAACGGATGGCCTGCTCTGGTGTCATATTTTCTGTCACCGTTTTCTGCACTACCCATTTGAAGTGATCGACGATGATGATTGGATGTCGAAATATTTCTTCTCAGGGGGTGTCATGCCTGCCGCATCAACATTCTTAAACTTCCAAGAACATTTAACCATCAAAAACCAATGGCAATGGTCCGGCACTCATTATCAACAAACTGCTGAAGCATGGCTTGATAATATGGATAAACACAAAGAAGCACTTGAGCCTCTCTTTAAAGAAACCTATAAAGCAGATGCAGATATTTGGTGGCAACGTTGGCGAATCTTCTTTATGGCCTGTGCGGAATTATTTGGATATGAAAATGGCCAAGAATGGGTCGTTGGGCATTATTTATTTGAGAAGAAGTAAAGAACCAAAGTAAAAGCACCTATGAATTCTAGGTTTTCACTGGTGCTTTTCGACATTACAGCCAGCCTGAGACTTTCAATATTCTAGAGGTTGTATCCCAGAACGGCATCAGCAAAAAACTAAATACAACAACCCCACCAAGTCTCTTTGTCCATTTTAATAATATCTTGTGTTTCATAAGAGAGTGAAGAATAGAGAACCCGATCAGAAATGCCAAAATAAAGCCAATAATTTTACCTGGTTTGCTGTAACCTATCCAACCAGCGTCTTGAACTAATGGGATAATTAAATAGCTAAAGCCGCAAGAGTAAGCAACTTGCGTTACGAGATCCTCAAGAGAAACTGCACAGACAAGCACGCCAACCAATAAAAAGGCAGAGAGAATAATAGCTAAAGGCGTCACAAGATAGGTTAAATACCCTAAGTCGTTCGCAAGTAATACAGGTGTAAAGTACCCAACAAGCCAGTAGACACCATAAAGAACAGCACCAACCCCCACATAAGTGCCCATAATAAATTCAGCAGCACCATCTGCAGCTGCTTGGTTGCCATTGACAAGAACAACTCGGTTACTCATGAAAATGCCCTTCTCAACTAAATCATGCCACAACAAAATGATAAATAAGCGCCTAAGCGCAAAATCAAAAGTTTCAATATATCATTGAAGCATAGCAGGCCCTATGAGTAGAGCATCATTATTGTAACCTGAGCACCCAAGAAGGCATATTGATGTTACGAAAACGCATACTCTTGTGAAAGTATTGATAAAATCTGGCACAAGTAATGATCGAACTTATTTGAAAGCGATTATTTATAGAGGTAACAACAAAGGACATATCTCATGCCCAATCAACTGAGCATCAATAACACTGCTACAGCACACATCCCACAGAGTTCAAATAAAAGTGGTGCCACTCTTGGTGGAAATTTAGCCACAATCCAGACATTGAGCCCTCAAAACAATAACTTAAAGCTACCAAGTCATTCGCAACAACCTGACATGCGAAGCGCAAATAATGATGATAATGTCTTTGTTTTAGTCCAAAACTGGGATAACAACGAAGCGCCCACTGATGTTGTAGATATGAAGCCTGTTCAAGACTATACGGACAGCACAAAAACCAAAACTATGTTTTCAGCACTTGATCGATATGAAGTACAAAATGCGCAGTGGATTGCAAATACGCTCGACACACTTGAGGGGATGGACGCAACAACAGACAAGATTGAAAGAGCAGGAAAATCATCATCAACTATCCAGCTGAATGATGTCGTACTCTATGGGTTTCTTACTGGTGAAACAAAGTTTTTTGAGCAAAGTTTGCATGCATCAGAGAACCAAAACTCAATTGCCGGTTTCTTAAATGCGACTTTCAATAACCATATAGTCTTTAAAGATAATGGCACATCAAAAGAGCCAATCAAAATGAATAACCTTGCCTTTATTGGTGAGCTACTCAGCAAACCAGAGATGTTTTTGTTAGCTGAATACCATCAAGATAAAAGCAACAGTGAACCAGCTGAACTGAAACATGGCGTTGGCTTAAACAATAATGGCAATGCACGAGGCTGGAAATTTAATATGTCAAAACAAGAAAGACAAACGCAACTGAAGCAAATTGCAGCATTCTACGATAAATTACAAAATAACAGCGTCAACACAAATGCAGAAGCTTTAAAGCTTGTACAACAATTTATGCGCAACATTCCATTTACACAATGTGTTAAAAGCTTACGAGCAGGCGAAGCCTATGAAAATCTCAGCTTTACGCAAACTTACTGCCCTAATGGTGTTGTTAATGTGAATCGAGTATTAAATGACTTAAAACCATTAGCAGACTCTTCCAAAAAAGTATCAACGCAGCAAGCAACAGGCTTGGCAATTTATATGAACATGCCACAAGCCTTGGTCAATGATCATCAAAAATTTGTTATTGCTCGCATGTCTTCTTAAAAAGATAAATCAATGGACTCAAAAAGGCTTTATAGAGATGAGTCTCTTAAAGCCTTGAGGCCTAACCAAACTCAGATTAAAGATATTTTTTAAAGAAGCTCACTAAAGAACGATGCTTAGATGCATTTACTTTTGGTTCTTGAGATGGCGCTTGTGGCGCTGCATCCAACATTGCCAGATTCTTATTTTTAAAACCCTTATTATCAGTCACATCTTTACCAAACCAAGCAGGTGTAGAAAAAGCTTTCGCTTCATCCATTGATTTGAATTCAACTTCGGCTACAACCAATCCTTTTAGCTTACCTTTATAGACATCGAGCTCAATAGTATGATTGTCATGAGGAATCTTATAGCGATCTTTCTCTAAGCGCTTCCCATCTGTAGCCGGCCATAAAGTATCAAACTGCTCTTGATTCAGAGTTGTTTCAAACTCTTGACGAACAAGCCCACCTTCACTCTTCACTGTCTGAAAGTATTGATCGGCCTTTTGGCGGAGTCGCACTTCAGTTCCATCTTTACCTATAGCAAGATAACCTTGTGTAATTGCTTTAGCTTTAAGACCGGACAGGTCTGGTAAGGTTTCAATATGCCATTTACGTTCAATTTCAGTGGGCGCAGCCATAGGTTCGTGATGAGCTACAGAAGGTTGATCTACAGATGCAGCTTGCACCAGAGCAAGACGTGGGGTTTCTTGATTTGTCGCGGTATCACTCACCTGCTGGTTAAGATCAACAGCAGAGTTATTGGCTGAAGTAAGCGTGATCATACATGTATTCCTTTATTACTGCGCTTTACACAGGTGTCTGATCACCTTGTGTTGCGCCAAGAGTATCATGTGGCTATATACAGGTACAACTGCAACTAGCATTAACAATGAAACAACAGATCAGCTGATACACCATTCTCAATTAGTTACGCTTTAATTTTTGAATAGCAACATCTCTTGTATAAGAAATTGGAACAACGATCTCCCCTTGCTGATTTATAATACCCCAGTGACCTCCTACCCTAGAACTATACTCTTTAATCCGTTGATCAACGCATCCGCTGCAAACTAAAGCTAAACCATCATTAAATGGGTATGCAAAATCATAAACAGGTGAAATAACAATATCGAGTTGTTTATTGATATAGCCAACTTTATTATTCCATAATGATCTGGCTAACCCTTCACTGAAGTAATCAGCACCATTATCAAAATTGACAACTCGACGCAATTTACCATTAGCGTTAAAGTAATATATACCTGAACTGCCCCACAAAACCCCTAAGCCATCAGCATCGTAACAAGCTTGTAAAATCGAAAGCGCTCATTCTAAGCAATC
>DJZY01000013.1 GCA_002450655.1 Gammaproteobacteria bacterium UBA6940
ATTGCTTAGAATGAGCGCTTACGAGGTATTTTTAAAACACCATTAGCCATCCTAAACAACCGCAATGCCGACTTCAAATCCAAGGGTATTCCAAGTGGAAGTCTCTCAATGGCACTGCATGAGTTTGGCTGGAACTGTGCAAAAAAGAGAGGCATGAAATACTTTACTGTCTCTCCTGTTATCGCAATGGCAGATATTATTAAAGGCGCTCATAAAACTGATATACAAAAAGGTCATATTGCAATTGGCTTAGACCAAGTCAATGCAAAGGGTTGGAATGGTCATTTAAGAGACTATGAAGAAGAAGTCGAAGAGCCGATGGTCTTTGATTTAAGAAAAATTCCTAATAAATTATTCGCATAAAAAGAGAACAAAATGAAGAACTTTCCAGTAGGCAATGTATCAGGCTTTTCCCCAAATGCAAGTACACCTGTTTTCTTTCCTAATAAAGATACAGCATTAAGCAGCATTACATCTACACAAGACATAATATCTCAAATTACTGCCAATAGAGGCATGACAGACACTGCGTCATTTCAACGAGTGCAATTTATAGAAAGCCACCCTTTTGCAGGATTAGTAACAGATCTTAAAACCGCAACACCTCAGGAAATTGCTACGCAAGGTCAAATTAAAAGAATTCATCCTGACCTCTCACTTGGTCACTTGGTCGATAAAAATAATAAAGTCCTCTACTTTGCCCGTGAAAAAATGAATGATGATAGAGCAGTTGTATGGACCCACTTTGGTAAACACATAAATGCAGTAGCCATGTGCCTAAGAACAGCTCTCTATAGCTACTTTAAGTCAAAGCCTGAAGGTCATACAGCATCAAAAGACTTAATGAACTATTTCTTTAATACAGCACCGCAAAACGCTGTTGTAAACCACCTCGTCCACAACTTTGGGTTAACAACTGAAACATCTACAAGCCTTGCGGCACAGATGGATGATGTTGGTATCGGTGCATCAGTGTTCAATCCCTTTAAAAGTATTGAAGAAGACAATCGTTATGTGATGTATGTGTCAAGTAAACCAATTACAGGATTCGCAATGGACCACTTGATTAAACCAGAAGAATCAGATTATGAAGAGTTTTATCAGCTTAAAGAGTTTTCAGCACATGCAGGCCATATTCAAATGGCCGTGACCTCAGGCCTAGAGGATAACGTACATGAACACAGAGGTATATTTAAAACACCATTCGCAATGATGAATGCAGTAAAGCCAGATTATTCAGATCGAAATATCACTAAAGGTGGACTCTCAATGGCATTACAACTCTTTGGATTTGCCTGCGCAAAAGCTGAGGGTATTAAGTATGGCACCATTTCCCCAGTAGATTCGATGGCAAACATACTTGCGCATAATAAAAATGATGATATAGATAAGGGCAATATTATTGTTGGCACTAAAGCCCTCAAACAAGCAAAGCTCTATCGCTGCGTTAGAGAATCTGAAGAAGGTGAAGTGCCAATGGTGCTGAAACTCAATTCTATGACAAATGAGTTGTGGCGTTAATACTATTTAAATTAAATAAAAAAGAGTAAAAACATGGTTCGTATAAATCAAGCACAGTCAGCACAAGCTTCAGATATAACGCAGCAAGTGAATAACTTAAACTTAAATGCTAAAAACCCAAATGCATTACCCCTAACATATGTAAACAAGAGTGACAGGCTTTCTCAAGTAGCAACAACCTTACTGCCAGAGCTTCAAAAAGCAAAACCTGAAGAACTTGCGACACAAGGGCAGCTTAGACAGGTGAAGCCAGGACTACTAGAGTGTCATTTTGCAGATAAAAATAATAATATTCTATATTTTGGGCACGAACAAATGAACAAAGAAAGAGCTATCTTGTGGGATCATTATAGCGATGCGAGTGAAGACGTGAGTGATGGTATAAATTATATGATCTCATCTCACTTTAATCTTGATTTTGACACCGACGATCTAGATTCAGACTTATCACCAGAGGATAAAGCCGAAGTTTGCTTTGACAAACTTCCTGCCCAAGCAATAACCGCTGACCTCGTCTCTCATCTCAGACTGAATCCAGAGAAAGCTGAAGATACAATGAGGAGTTTGGAAAATATCAGTATTGGCTCCTCAGTGTTTTATGCTGAACCTGATGTTTCAGAACATGCAAGATATGCTGTCTACGCCTCATCAAAACCAATTACTGATTTTGCTTTAGATCATATTGTGACGCAACAAAAAGAAGACATAAACCTCAAGAACTTAAGGTCTTACGCAGAACATACAAAGCATATACTTATGGCTTTCGGCTGCCTTAACACTCGTTGCAATGCAATCTGCCAAAGCAGTCAATCTGCGCTATTTCACAATTTCCCCACATGACGTAATGCAAACAATTATTTTAAAAAACTTTCAAAGTGAAATAAAAAGAGGTACCGTCGCTTGGGGCGAAGATGATATTGCTGCAAAAGGCTGGTCAACGCATATTCGAGATGTCGGCGATAGAGAAATTCCTTTTGTATTTGATTTAAAGCATATGAAAAATAAATTATTTCATATCAAACCAGCCACTAACGCCGCCTAATTTGAGTCGGTGTTGTATTGAAATGTTTTTTGAGTAAGGCTCTAAAGTAACTGTCTGAGGAAAACCCTAAAGACTCAGCAATATCTGCGACAGTACGTGCTGAGTTTTTCAGTAACCACTTCCCCTGCTTTAACTTTAGCTGCTGAAAATAATCAGCAGCTGACATGTCAAACTCTGTTTGCATTTTTCGATCTAATTGTCGCCGACTAATTCCGACCATATTTGCAATCTGTTCAATGGTCATTTTTGTCATAAGATTATCATTCATAATCAATAAAGTTCGATGTACAGCTGCATCACGAACTTTAGGGACATCTGCAACATGAGCAAGCTCTTGATTGCTACGCTGCCGCTCTATCAACATGTCTGCCAATCCTTTAGTGGCTTTGGCACGCCCTACTTCATCACTAATCAAATCAATTGCAAGTTCAATTGAAGTCGTTCCACCAGCACAAGTGGCAATGCCTTCATCCAACGTATAGGTTAAATCTGTAGCAATTTTTATACTTGGAAATAAATCCTTAAACTCATCTTGATGCCGCCAATGCACACAGACTTTTTTATTTTTTAAAATACCTGCAGCAGCAAATAAAAAAACAGCAGTATCAACAGCCATAACCTTAATATTATGCTGACGTAGTTTTTTTATAAGTGGTTTAAAGTGTTTGACATACCCCATTGTGTTAACCACGCTGCGCCCACCAAAAAAAACCACACAACAACTCTGCAAAAGATCATCTGCAGACGCTATAGATTCAACATTAAGCTCTATACCACTCGATGCTTTTACCGATGTGCAACCAAAGCCATAGGTTTTGAAGGTTAAATATTTATGGGAGCTTAAATCCCCCTCATCCGCAGAGAACCGAAGCTTATCCATAAAACCTGCATAAGGCAGCAATGCAAACTCAGGCAGAGGTATAAGGCTAAAATGGGGCAACATAGCTATGTCCAAATTTTAATCAATAATGTCTAAATACTATCTCATCTTGTCAGGTTTTACCTATTAGAATCACAAAAAAGAGCGAGGTAACCGATATGAATTTACAAGAATGGCTTATTTTAGCTACTGCCTGTTTTGCACTTGCATGTAGCCCTGGTCCTAATTCAACATTTGCACTAACGTCATCAATTAAATACGGCCCGAGAGCAACACTAAAGGGTGTACTTGGTGGTGCCGTTGGCTTTATGAGTTTAATCTTAGTTGCACTCTTAGGATTGGCCAGTTTTATAACTGAAAACCCAATATTGATGCAAGGTTTAAAAGTGTGCGGTTGCCTTTATTTGTTTTATTTAGGCTATAAACTCTGGAATACACATTCTTTACCAGAAGCAACTCAAGTCAAACCAAAAGGATTATTCTCTCAAGGTTTTTTACTTGCTATATCCAACCCAAAAATTATTTTATTTTGGGTTGCCTTTATTCCGACAGTTGTTGCTATTGATACACTCACTTGGCAAACAATTGCTCTCATTATTGCTACTTTTGCATTTATGGAAACAGGCTTTGAAGCTGCGCTGGTTCTAGGCGCAAAAACAGCTCAACGCTTTTTACAAAAACATATTGTTAAAATTGAAAAAACAAGTGCTGTTGTATTTGCAGGCTTTGGCCTTATGATTTTGATCAATTAACCATTAATGGCTTTTAACAACCATAAGTCGACCCACTAATTTAACTTTAAGTTATATATTAATACTTAAAACCACTTCATATACTGCTCAAAAAAGAATAACCAATAAATTGTCTTGGAGCAGTATATGAATGGTAATCTTGTTAATGGCGTTGTTGGCAGCTGTATATACCCATAGCGTATCGTCAACCACCTACATCTTCTTAAAACCAGTGAGTCAAAGTTTTCTATTCTTACGTCTTAATGAGCACGCGTGTTTAGAAAGCTGCTACCACCACACAAAACCTATACCTTTCAACTACTTAAATTAAATCTTCTCTATTTTATTGCGTTAAATTTTTTAAACCTTTCCTCTCTTGTGCTTTTTGTTTTATTGACTCGTCATACGAATAAATTACACTGCAAAAAAAGCTATTTTTAGAGCAAAAGATCTAAAAATGTTTTTTAGAAATTTTATATAACAAAAGTTCTAGATAGAACGGATTTCTATCTTGCTGCCAAAATAAGGACTTATCTATGCTTCTTTCCGGCGTTCAACGTTTTTTTCAAAATCAACTTCACCAAAACACACACTTTAATTCAGAGACTTTATCTGCAATTAAAAGCATATCACCAACATCATCCCGCATAGCGAGTGTCACAAACTTGCCAAGCCTTGCAGCAACACCTACAGCAATTAAAATTCAAGATATTAATGATACACTTCAAGCAGAAGTTGGCTATAGAACTCGTCTTCTTATCAAGGCAGCAAAAGATGGCTTACTTAAAGCTGCACAAGCGGCTTATCGATTAGGAGCACAAACCGATGCTTTTTTCCAAGGTAAGACACCTTTGCACTATGCAATAGAAAATGGCCATGAAGAAATTGTTCACTTCTTATTAGAAACCTGCCATGTAGATGCCAATATCAAAGATGAAAATGGCTTAACACCTGTACAGCATGCTCTCAAAGCACAGAATCAACACCTTATTCCACTTTTACAAAAACATGGCGCTCAAGTCCCTAAAGCAAAACAATTTGCACAAGAAGCGCTGCATTTCAAAAACGCCACAGCTGCACGATCAATCACAAAAGCAAACAATATTCACATGTATGATGTGATTGATAAGAGTAAGCCTTTGTTTGCAGCTATCGCAAAGGGTGATACAAGAATGGTGAAACATATGCTTTCCATTGGCTTTTCCCACCTGCAATACAATAAAGAACTGGAGCGAACGCCATTGGAGCATGCAGTCATCTCTAAACAACCAGAGCTAGTGACGCTTTTACTCGAACATGGTGCGGAAATAGAACATCCATATTCAAAGCCAAAGTCAGCTATTAATGCAGCTATCCAATCTGATAATAGAGAAGCGTTAACACAACTTCTCGAACATATGCAGCATCAGAAACTACCTTTAAAAGCGACCTTTTTATTTGACGCAATTAATGCAGACAAACCTGAAATAATCGATATCTTTATCAAGCATGGTTTTAGCCAATCGACTCAAGATAAGTGGAACACAACTGCTTTTGACTATGCAATTCAAAACGACAAGCCAAATGCGCTTGCTTATTTTATTCAAAAAGATCAATTAAATATTGATACTCTTAACCCTAAGTCTGGCTTAACACTACTTGAGTCAACAATAAAATATAAGAGTAATAATTGCTTCATGTTCTTACTCAAAAATGGCGCAAAGCTTATTAACCCTGCAACAGAAAAAACAGCCTTGCACACTGCGGCAGAATTAGGTCATGCTCGATATATCCCTGTATTATTAAAAACAGGTATACCACTTAACGCCCAAGATAAAGCTGGAGAAACCGCTCTATGGAAAGCCTGTCAGTTTAATCATATTGAAACCCTGCATAGTTTACTCCAGCATAAAGCTAACCCTGATATTACTGATTTTAACCAAGTAAGCCCCTTAGCAATCGCAGCCCTATCTTCAGCAAGAATTGCGGTGTTTAACCGTTTGCTTAAAGCATCTCCAAACTTAAATACAGCTTCAGCAGTGGGTCTTACACCTTTATTGGCTTCACTGACTGGGCATAATAAAAAAGCTTTCGATTTACTCTACGACCAACTCAGTCTCAGCGATCGCAATAGTCTACTTAATAATCAAGCCTTGTCCCCTGCGCTTCACACTGCAGCAGCTGTTAATAATGCTCATGCATTACTCAAGCTGATTCCAGATGCACAGAACATAGATTTAAAAAACACCTTTAATCAAACCCCATTAACCTGCGCAATCGAAAATAACGCTTATGATGCTGCAAGAGTTTTACTTAAACGTGGCGCTCAAGTCAGTGGCTTTAGAACAGGCACATCACAAACACCTCTTAGCCTTGCCATTCATAAAGGTCATTTAAAAATGGTGAAATTGCTTGCTGAGCATGATATTACATTGAGTAGCAACCCTTATTACAAAGCTTCTCTGATTGAAAAAGCCAAGCAACAGCACTTGCCTGATATCCAGCGCTTTTTAGAAACCTATGATTTACCTGCTGATCATATTCCATCAATTGATATTAGTGATTTAGATGCAATTACTCCGCAACCCTGTAGGTCTCCAAACCCATTTATTGAGCACTACATATCGAGATAATTCATGAATCCCTGTATTAGGCCAGCTTGGTAAAAACAAAAAGAACTATGAAAACCGCTGGCCTTAATTAACTCTTGTAACCTGTGCTGAGGTATAACTCCAATTAGCTCGCTGCGGCATTTGATATAATCCTACTCGCCAAACATTAATGATTTATGAGCACCAACACCAGCTATAGTTCCAGAGGCTATTGCTAAAGTGCCATTTTGCATTATATTTGAAACATCTCCAGCAGCAAATAAACCAAGAAATGATGTTTCCTTAAATTCATTGACTTTAATCACATTTCCTAAAGGCCCTTCTTCAAGTTCACACTTAAATGCTTCAAGCATAGGATTGCTAATATCAATTGAAGGTGCCACGTAAATACCCTTGATTGCAACCTCTGTTCCGTTTGCTAAAGTTACAGATTCTATATCGCTGCCTTGACCATTCACGGTTAAAACTGGTGATGATTCGATTACAACTTGACGCTGTTCTAACAGTTTTCTTTGCTCTAAATCCAACTCAAGTATACCTTGAGTAAATAAGGTTGTTACCCCCCAATCTGGGATCATAGCAGCTTGATGTATAGACAAAGGATGAGTTGCAATTACACCAAGCTGACGATGAGAAAGCTCATACCCGTGGCAATATGGACAATGCACAACAGTCTTACCCCATCGCTCCGTTAGGCCTTTTATCTGGGGCAATTGATCCTTTACACCTGTTGCTAAAATTACTTTTTTTGCAATGATTTCAAACTCACTTGTCTCAATAATGAAGCGCTGTTGTAATTCATCATAAGTTCCCCTTACAGCTTCCCCCTTTCTATATTGAAAGCTTGGGTAGTACTTAAGCTGATCTAATACAATGTTTTTAATATCTTCCGGTGATTTACCATCCATTCCAAAAATACCATGAGCATGTGCAGCAAACCGATTACGAGGCCTTCCTGCATCAAGTACAACAACCTCTCTATGTCCACGAACTAACTGCATAGCGGCTGCTAAACCTGCAAAGCTTCCCCCAATAATGAGTACTTCAGTCTTCATTTGAACCCCTATCTCTTTTAAAATCAAATAACGTAACATCAATAGTTACATAAATAGGTCGCAAAAGCAACACATGTAACTTTAATTGTTACTTTTTACTATATGTTAATCTAGGCGTAAATGATGAACAAATCTTACCCCTTTCACTTAAAGAGTAACTCATGAGAAAAGACAGCCGACTTTCCCGAATTCTTCATGTCTTAGTGCATTTGAAACATTTTGATCGACCAGCGACATCCGAAGAAATGGGTAAGATGATGCAAACAAATCCTGTTGTTGTCCGACGAACAATGGCGTTGTTAAAGGAAGTTGGTTATGTAAGCTCAATCAAAGGCCACAATGGTGGTTGGTCTCTAGCTCAAGACTTATCGGCAATTACTCTTTACGACATCTATAAGCTTTTAGGTGAAGGCAGCTTGTTTACTCTTGGACTTTCTGATGAACATACGCAATGCAAAATTGAACAAGCGGTGAACCATGCTTTAGATGATGTCATGAGCGAAGCTCAAACACTGATGCTTGAACGCTTTAAATCGATTACCATTGACTCTCTGTCACATAACAATTAAACGGAGTTTTCAACTATGTTGGATGATTTATCCATGCCAAATATTGATGAAGATCAATATCAAAAACCATCAACTCAAGAATTTAAGAAAGAGTTTTCAACTCATAAACCACGCTTTCTTCTTCTCTATGGTTCACTTCGGGACCGCTCATTTAGCCGTTTAGTAGTCGAAGAATGTGCTCGCTTACTGACAAGTATGGGTGGCGAAGTCAAGATTTTTGATCCTAAAGGATTACCACTACCTGATAGCGAAGAACCAACACACCCTAAAGTACAAGAGCTTCGGGATTTGATGACATGGTCTGAAGGACAAGTATGGTGCTCTCCTGAACGTCATGGTTCTATGACCGGCATTATGAAGGCACAAATAGACTGGGTGCCTCTCTCAATTGGTGCTGTACGCCCTACTCAAGGTAAAACACTGGCTGTAATGCAAGTTGAAGGTGGTTCGCAAGAAAGCGCTCATCCTGACACGCTA
>DJZY01000002.1 GCA_002450655.1 Gammaproteobacteria bacterium UBA6940
GTTTTTTCACCTTGAAAGGGCTGGCCCATGAATCTAAGCTTTTTGCAGAAGATGGCAAGGATATTAAAGTACGTAGCCAACCTTATGAATACTACCTTGTCGGTGGTGAGAAAGTCGACTTTATTCATGTTTCTATTCGACTATTAGCAGGTCGATCTGCAGATCAAAAACGAATGTTGTCGCTTCATACTCAAAGTAAGTTGAAGCGATTAAATCTGGAAAGAGCGTCTATTACTGTTGAGGTAATCGATATGGATTCGCAGAGTTATGTTAAAGAAGGCTGATTTTTCAGCCTTTTTGAGCGTATTTTAATTCTAAACAGAGCCTGCAAATTTGAGGGCGCGTTGCCTGTGGTGCTACTTTAACGTTTCCACATGTTTTCTAATGCTTTTAAAGCCATCTCTGACACTTTCTTCGTTGTTAATTCAGGCGGTGGTAAGTTTTTGAATTGCATTTTTGCATTGAGCCTTGTTTTAGATATTTTAGGCATTTCTTCAACGAGGACTGCCACTATTTTTTTATCAATGTCTGTTTTCCCCATTATATTTTTAACATAATGCTTGTCGAGTTGATGCATAGCAACTTTGAAATTAAAATCAATGCCATTTTTAACCTTGCATCTAAGAAAGATTGAGGTTAAGACATCTTTGAGTTCAGCTGCTGTTGTTGCTTCTTTCCCCTTTATGACGAGTGCAACATATCTTTCTTTTATTGCTTCATTGATATCATGACTTAAATTGAAGGCAAATTGATTCATCAGATCATTATTAAGAATATCTTTATCATGTTTGCCGAGTTCAATTTCATGAATATAGAGTTTTTCAGCAGCATAACGTGTTTTAAATGGAACGTCGATTCTTTGGAAAAATGTCAATAAATCATTTTCAATAGGACTGTGCTCAGCATCTGTTTCAGTTGATAAAGGCTGCTTTGCTTTCGCTTCAAAACGTGAGGTTAATTCATCATACGCCTCATTTTTTGCTTCTTCGAAGAGCTTG
This sequence comes from Gammaproteobacteria bacterium UBA6940, assembly GCA_002450655.1. Classification (GTDB taxonomy): domain Bacteria; phylum Pseudomonadota; class Gammaproteobacteria; order Pseudomonadales; family UBA6940; genus UBA6940. Next base: position 999 of record DJZY01000002.1, read on the forward strand.
TATTCTACAGAATTTTCAGGGAACAGGTTTTTCACTTCCTTTACTGTATTTTTGACTTCATTTTTGTAGATGTTTTTATTGGCAGATGTATCCAAAGTCTGTTGATCATTTTGACTTGTGTTTTCCAGTTGCAGTAGATGTGTTGCAATTCCCTCCAAACGAGATCTATTGAGTGCAAGTTCCCGCATGGTACGGCATGAGTTAGCAAAGTTATAAACGCTTCTAATCCCAGTAATGCCTTTTATGTTTGCGAGTTCATCTTGGATTTGATAAATGATTTTTGGATTTGATAGCTATTAACTTTTGTATATTCTGCTAGCCTTATTTGAATAAGGTCTATCAAAGTTTCTTGACACTAATAACACCAGGCCTATTACCTCAATCATGTTTTCGTGAGAACAGGGAGTTCCACATATGAATAAAATAGGCCTTAGCTTTTTGAGTGTTCTTTGTACATTTGCGAGTGTTCAATCTCATGCTGGCACACCAGTTATTACTGGTTTATCGGATATTGCATTAGACCAACAAGAACCAGCTCGTCTTGTATCTTCAGTTCTTTCTATTGCTGGTGGTGATGCCTATACAGATGGCTCAATTACCTTCTCTTTAGCCCAAAGCACATCAGATGATTATTTTGCTTTAACTTCTGATCCAGACCCTGATATCAGTGGCGCAATTTCTGTTGATGGTAGTGACATTTATCTAGGTAATGGTTCAGGTCGAGACCGTGTAGGTGCTATCGATGCTATTAATAATGGTCAAGCTGGCGCCGATTTGCAGATTTTATTTTCAAGTCCACTTGCTAATAGCAGCTTCGAGACAGGTGACACACAAGGTTGGACAACCTATGCACAGACCTACGCAAGTCAAACAGATTTTGAAGGGGATAGCATTAATTGGGTACGTTCAGGGACTGGTACGAGTGGGACTGGTTCTATAAAAATTGGTGCAACCTCAAGTATAAATGCACAAATAAGCGTTGTAACTTCACCTATAAGTGCTGGCACCTATGCTTTAAGACTTTTTAGTAGCGGGGGTTTGTCTTGTCCTAACAGTGTTGCCCGCCAGGGAACACTTCCCGATGGCTATTGTTCTACTTATGGTCCTTATGTTGAAAGTACGCCTTTTGAAGCTTTTAATGGCGATCTTATTTCAGTTGATTGGGCTGCAGCCAATGGTGGGGATTGGTACGAAGTTATAGGAATGCTGATCGGTGATGGTGCTGACGATACTTTTGGAACAAGTGATGATACTCAAGAAGTGTTGTTTGCTCAGCGTGGTGATACCAAGGGTTTTTCAGCTTCTACCTCTAATATCTCACAAGACGACACTTATAAATTTCAATTTATTTCTGGTACTTATGATGCAAGTGGTGGGCTTGCTGTTGGCGCAAGTTTGTATGTCGATAATGCAAGAATTATTAGTAGTAGCAGCATTAGTGATGCAATTGCATTAAATATTGCAAGATTGGTGAGTTATCAAAATACCAGTACAAATCCACCAATTCCTGCACGCACTTTGACAGTCACTGCACAAGCTGAAGATGGTAGTAGTGGTAGTGCAACTGCCTCTATAACAATTGACAGTGCACCAGTGTTTAGCTCTTTTGAGGGCGTAAGATTCCCGAGTCTTGATATTATTGAAGGTGCGCAGGTCATAGGGGGTATAGCTGCAACAGATCCAAATGGTGATACTGTTTCAATTGCTATTTCAGGTGGTGCTGATGCTGATTTATTTAGTCTTGTTGATGGCGAATTAATTTTTAATGATATTGGTGGCTTAGTGGGTGGTTCTATTTACAGTGTTGAAATAGCAGCAACTGCAAATGGGCTATCAAGTTATCAGCTGATTTCAATTAATGTTCTGCCAGATTTAGATGGTGATGGTATTACTGACAGTCTTGATGATGACGTCGATGGAGATGGCATTCCTAATGATTGGGAGGTTCTCTATGGATTAAATCCATCTGATGCGTCAGATGGTGATATGGATTCTGATAGTGACGGTGATACAAATCTAAGTGAATATTTAAATAATTCCAATCCAACTGTTGATGATATTCCACCTGTTGTCACTGCACCTCAAGATTTAACAATTAATTCTACTGAGCTTTTCACACCTGTGACTTTAGGAACTGCGACAGCGATTGATGGTCTTGATGGCAACGTCACTGCAACACCAAGCCAAAGTGGTCGATTTAAGCCTGGTGCTTATACTATTACATGGAGTGCTACGGATGCTGCTGGTAATAGTGCATCGGATACGCAGCTAATCCATGTGGTACCAATGGTTGATTTTGCTAAGGATCAAACTGTGGGTGAAGCAGGAGGTACGAGTGTAACGGTTTCTGTCTACTTAAATGGTGAGGCAGCTACATATCCAGTGACAGTACCTTATACCGTTTCAGGTACAGCGACTAATCCTGAAGATCATAATCTTGCGAATGGTTCATTTGTTCTCAATTCTGGTGTGAAATCCAGCCTGACATTTGACATTGTTGATGATGGATTAGGTGATAATAGCGAGCAGATTATCTTGACATTGGGTGAGATTGAAAATGCAGTAGCAGGGGCTAAAACAACCCATCGTATATCGATTACTGAAATCAATGAAGCACCAAGCGTAGTCTTAAGTAGTGATCAACAAGGCAGTGGTAACACAAGTCTCATTGTGAATGGAAATGGACAAGTGGTTGTTACTGCAAATGTGACTGACCCAAATACAGGTGATAGCCATACCTTTGATTGGAGTACAACAGATTCATCGTTAATTGATTTAGATAGTATTGCGAATACATTTACGTTTGATCCAGCGTCTTTACCAGAAGGGCTTTATAAAGTGGGTGTCCTTGTCACTGATAATGGTTTACCACCAGCTTCAACAACGGCATCAATGCGTATGCGTGTGATAGCCTCAGCCCCTGTCATTCAAACAGGCGTGGATTCTGATGGCGATGGCCAAGACGATAGTGTTGAAGGGTTTGGGGATGCAGATGCTGATGGTATTCCTGATTATCTTGATGCCATTGATGTAAGTCATCGGGTTGAAGAGCGAGTTGGTGAGTCTGCTGGTTTTGTAATGGAAACTAACCCAGGTTTACAGCTCAAACTAGGCAGTGTCGCTCTAGCAAGTGGTACTAATGCCAGTGGTGTATCGGATACGAATATTGCGGATCAAACAGCAACAGAGGTGGATCTCTTTGCCAATGTGGGGGGGTACTTTGACTTTGATGTAAATGGCTTACCAGAGTCTGGCCAAACCGTTGATATTGTAGTGGCGCAATTTGCGGCGATTCCTGCAGATGCGGTATATCGCAAATTTATCAATGGTGTTTGGCGCTCCTTTATTGAAAATGGAGTTGATAGCATTGCCTCTGCTGCTGGCGCTGAAGGCTATTGTCCACCACCTGGTGATGTTGCTTACTCTGCAGGTTTAACTGAGGGTGATTGGTGTGTGCAATTAACGATTCAAGATGGTGGCCCGAACGATGCAGATGGTGAAACGAATGGTGCGGTATCTGACCCTGGTGGTGTAGGTACTAAAAGCAATATCGATGTGAGTTCTTCAGGTGGTAGTCTTTCGATTTGGGGGTTAATGCTCATGCTTCTTCCTGTTATTCGAAAAATGAACAAGAAATGGTTGTTACTTGCAGCAATTGGGGCTAGCAGTCAAGCGCAGGCGCTTGAACCCGGTCAATATGAACTTGGTTTTAACTTAGGTTATGTGCACAGTGATACTTCAAAGTCAGACTTAAATCAGCAGCTGACTGATTCAGGTATTAATGGCGTTATTCTCGATGAAGAGGCGTCCCGAATGGGGTTTGGTCTTAACCTTGGCTACCCTGTAACTGAAGAGTTTATGTTGGAACTGGGTTATAAAAATCTTGGCAGCGTTGATACTCACTTAAGAGGCTTAGCTGGTGATGTTGCTACTTTTTTGGCTGATGTTGAAGAGGTACATCCACAATCTGGGCATGGTTTTACATTTGGTACAGCCTATCATTTTTCTCTAAAACAAGACTGGACTGCTGTTGTTCATACTGGTGGTTTTTTCTGGGTGGCTCATTTTGATTTGGAAGGCCCGACAGATACGCGAAGCTTTAGCGATTCTGGTATGGATATTTATATGGGGGCGGGGCTTGAAAGAGCTTTGGCTTCAGGCACTCGTGTAGGGCTTAATCTACAGCGATTTTGGTTAAGCGGAGAAGGGGTTGATACTTTAAATTTGAGCGTTAGGTTTCCAGTGAAGCAGTACTGATTAAAAAATTAAGTTAATGTTTAAAAGCCACTCTGTTATTTGAGTGGCTTTTTTATTGGATAGTTGCAGTGTTAGGTCGGTATCTATAAAACAAAAACATGCTTGAGTATTAAGTTATTTTTATAAGCTAGATGATTGAATACCCGATGCTGCAAATGTTATATGACGAAAAGCATAGAATGTTTGCAGGATGGACGATAATAAATGATTTTTTTCATTGTTTTGATCTATTGTTTTCTTGGTTTGATCTTGTCTTAAGTCGTTATAAGTGTATAAAATTTCTCTCGAAGCTGGCGTTCTTTCATTTGAACCAATATTTAAAACAAGGGTTGACTCTATAATATTATCGACACCAAGCTCTTTGCCTGAATTCTTAGCTTCATTGATTTTGGATAATAATGCTTTTTGTGCTGTGAGTGATGGTTTTGATTTAAGTGTTAGAATAACAAAGAGTAGGGCTATATCTTTAATATGGCCTGTTTTAATTGCAGTTTGTATCGCTTTGAATTCAAAAGCTCTTTTTTTAGAAATAATATTGTTAATAATTGAAAGTGATCTTGCATTAATATGAATGTGTGGGTTTTGGCTGCACATGTCTTTGGTGTCTTCACGCTTGATGTGTGCATAAATAATAGTCGCTTTTTTCTCTCTTTCCTCTATATTGATCAATAGCTTGCTTGATGATATACCTCTTGAGCATGAGCTTAATTTTTTGCAAATAGAAGAAAGCGTTGTTCCGTTTATTGAATACTGAGTTGTATTGTTTGCTTTAAAATTAATAGTAGTAGCCATAATCAATCTGCTTAGGTTCTGTTAGAAAAGAATATATTTTTTGTTTTTTGGAATGATATTGGATAAATAGGCTTAAGTATGTTAGAAGATACAAAAAAGGCATGTTTTTATTGTATTATAAAAAAAATGGTGCCTTATAGTCTGTTGTACAAGAGTCAGCCTGATTGTATGCACTTAAACAAAACTCAATATTGATAAGGCTATGGGTATATATAAGTAGTATGTTTTCTTTTAAAAAAAGATGGTTGTTTCTCACAGTTTTAATTTTAATAGTAGTGACTGGTTTTATTATGCCAGAGCCTCGTTTTATTCCTGTTAAAGGGGCAACAGCCGCAGACTGGCATAAAGATACATTTTGGTATGAGCCATGGGGCTCCTCTGGTGTGCATAAAGGCATTGATATTTTTGGAAATACTGGCACCGAGGTTCTTGCCCCAACCAATATATTGATTCTCTATCAAGGTGAGCTCAAGAAAGGTGGCAAGGTTATTCTAGGGCTTGGGCCGAAGTGGCGTCTGCATTATTTGGCCCATTTAGATTCGATTGCTGAAAACTTAAGTACATCTGTTTCTGCGGGCTCAGTTATTGCTACTCTTGGTGCTACTGGCAACGCAAAAGGCAAGCCACCACATTTGCATTACTCGATTATAAGCTTAATACCTTATCCTCACCTGATGGATTCATCAACTCAAGGTATGAAGAAAGCTTTCTATTTAAACCCCATTGAATATTTAGAAATTGCGATGAAAAAATAGACAATATTCTTATAGGGGTATGTCTTTTGAATATAAGTCTAAATATGGCATGGTTGTAGATTTAAATGATTGAACTGTTGATGGAGTTTCACTAATCGCTATGGAAAAAATATCTAAATACTTAAGCTATATCTTGCGTCATAAGCCTGATTCTATCGGTTTAAACCTTGATGATCATGGCTGGATTTACGTTGATGACCTTATTGCCAATACCACAACATTTGAGCTGAACCATGCCTTGCTCGATATTCTCGTTGAGATGAACGATAAACAGCGCTTTGCTTTTAATGAAGACAAAACCAAGATAAGAGCAAATCAAGGACATTCAATTCATGTTGACTTAGATTTACCGCCTCATGAGCCACCTTCATACTTATACCATGGCACTGCTAGCCGTTTTCTAGAGTCTATTCAAAAGCAGGGTCTCATAAAGGGCAATAGGCATCATGTGCATTTAACCGAGTCTGCCCATGTTGCTCAAGCAGTAGGGCAGCGATACGGGAAGCTTGTTCTGCTGCAAATTAATACAGCCGCCATGGCAAAAGATGGTTGCATATTTTACAAGACTACCAATAATGTTTGGCTTGTTGATGCTGTTCCAAGAGAGTACTTGTCAATCCTTGGTTAAGCCTCATAAGTCTTTAAATCACCTTGTCATCTCTTTGTTGCAAATAAGAACATAACGTTACTATTGTATCTGAGCTCTTTATGTTAATTTACCTTTAAATACAGTGGTTTAGGTTGTTTTAAGGGGTTACGAGAGAGCGGTTATGCGTAAGTTCAAAGGCTTATCAATTCTTACTTTGGCTTTAGTGTTTTCTTTAGGGTGTAGTGAGGAACCTGTTGACACTGCACCTCAGCCCTATAGCTTGTCTACTACAAGTGCTAATGGCAAATTGCGTTACCGTTTTCCGATGAAACCTGAGCGCAGTCTTGAAGAAGAGAAGACGTACTTTGGTCAAATCAATTCCATCAACTATGTTATTGACTTTGCTGGTCTTATTTTTGAGGTGAAAGAATCTCAGTATGCCGGTTTTAAGGGCAGTGATGACCGTATTATGGAATATGATTCTGATACTGCATTGAAGAAGTCTAACCTTGAAGTGACCTCAAACATTGCATTGAACTCTGCGGGCTTCTCTGTACGTGAAGTGCAAGCAAAAGACTCTAATGGCGCGGTAAAGTGGTTCTCATGGGCTGTTAAAGATAGTGTCGTTTATCTTCTATCCGTATCTGGTATTACCTCAAAAGATCACGAAAAAGTTGCTACAGACTTTTTTAAGCGTAATCTATTTTGGTATGAACGTTAATTATTTAAGAATTTACCAAAGATGTATGAAGTGGTTCACTCATATAATCTAAAAATGCTCTTACAGCTGGGTTCATGTGTTTTCGACTTTGATATAAAGCATGAATATAGTGAGTCTCCGTGGCCCAGTCTTCCAAAATAATCACCAGCTTCTTATCTCGAATGTGTTTTTGCACACTAAAATGCGGAATTAAGCCTATACCTAGACCATTGAGGACAGCTTCCAGCTGCACACGTGGGTTACGACAAAAGAGCACTGGCTTGTGCTTAACAGCGCTTTTATCGCCATTTTTATGTGTAAAAGTCCATTTCTGTACACCTTCATATTGATCCACCACTGAGCTAATAGTTCGAAAGTTTTTTATATCTTGCAGTGTCTCAGGGCAGCCATAGGTGTTAAGGAACTCAGGGCTTGCAACTAATAATGGCTGAGTTGTAGAAATTGGCTTTGCGATTAAGCCTTGTACATCATCAAAGTTAGAGCTAGCTCGTAATACCACATCAAACATTTCTTCAATGAGATGCACTTGTCGGTCTGTCGCTTCAATATTAACGCTGACTTTTGGGTATTTTTTCATAAAGCCAGGCAGGTGAGGAGCGAGGTGATACTGGGCGAGTACAGGTGGGCAACTGATACGTATAACGCCCATTGGTTCTGTGGTCAGTGCCGATACTGATTCATAAGCGTTTATGCCCTCACGCACCATGGCTTCTGCTCGTTCAAATAATACTTGGCCTGTGTTTGTCAGTGAGAAGGAGTGGGTATTTCTATTAATAAGGCGCACATTGAGTTGCTCTTCTAAATCTGAGATTCGTCTGCTTAGAAGTGATTTTGTAATGCCTGATGCTTTTTGCGCTGCTGTGTAGCCGCCATTTTCAGCTACAAGATAAAAGTAATAGAGATTATTAAAGTCCATCATATTTTGAATGCCTTGCACATTTATTTCATAAAGTTTTGTTTGAGCATAATCGTAGCGCCTGTAATGCCAAGAATACAGACCACCCAGTAATAATCAATACATGCTAAAAGGAGAGACTGGGTTTTCACTGAGCTTGCAACCCATGATAGCGCTGCACTTTGCGTATCTATTGAATTAGCGTACTGATCATAGGCTGACATAATCTGTTGTGTGGTGCTTTGGTAGATTTGATCAGCAGTATTTAAACGAGTATTTAAATAAGCATAATGCACAGTTGATTTCCATTGAATTAACAGCGTACCAAAGGCAATACCAAGGGCCATACAAAGTTGTGCAATCATATTTTTCACTTGCTGCCCATGTGAGAAGACAGTCTCATCATCTTGCACTTCGCGAAAGGTCTGCATTGCGGTGGTCGCCATGACAAGAATTAAAAAGACGCCATTAAGCGCAAGAGCTGGTAGGACATCTTTTATAAGGTTGGCGTTTGGAGTAATACGAGTCATAAAAAAGCCATAGGCAGCAAGAGCTAAAAAACCAACCACAAAGAATTTTTTACTAGAAGGTCGGCGTGGCATAATTTGGTCCATGGTAAACCATGTGACAAAAATGGTGAGCATACCTATGGTTTGCCATTTACCAGCCGCCGCCCAAGTAAAACCAAGGGCATTTTGCACGAACTGTGGGTAGACAGTGTTATTCGCACCCATCACTAAATAGCACACAGCGTATAAGATAATGCCTACCATAAATCGTTTATTGCTGATCAGTGTTTCCAGCATTAAAAAAGGGTGGCCATTAAAACGTTTAATGCTTCTAAAAAAGTAATAGCAAGCGCTTAAGCCGGTTACAGCCACAGTGAGTAATATAAGTGTGTCAGAGAAAAAGTCATATCGAGAGCGTTGAAATGCCCAAAGTAAACAGAACACACCAGCAGTTAATAGCATTAACATAAATGGGTGTGATTGGCTGCGTAATTCTTTTGCAGGCACTGAGTTAGGCAGGCTGTAGAGACTAAAAAGCATTACAACCAAGGCAATGACAATTAAAATATAATAGAGACTGGCGTAGGTGTCATTGGTAACTGCAAGTGCTGCTAGCCAAGGTGCAAAGGCAATACCAGTAATAAGGCCACCTGAAAAAGCTTTAATCCCTAAAAAACGCCGTGGGCTTGGCGGAATTAAATTTACAAGTACACGTGATGCCGTCATAAAGGCTGCACCACCCATGCCCATAATAATTCTGGCAAACAGAAAACCATGATAGGTGTCACTTTGCGCACACATAAAGGCACCAGTGATAAAAATTAAAATGGAGCCTAACATGTATTGACGCCAGCCAGTTCTCTCAATAATCCAGCGCTGTTTGGATATTGTGACGATTGCGACGCAAGCATAAGCAACAGTGACTAAGCCATATTCTTCAGGTGACATGCCTGTTTCACCCATAATTGGGCTAGCAGCAAAGGCAAACATGCCATTTTGTAAGAACTCAATTGCTGTGAGTAAAAACATGGTGATAAACAGCATTCGTTGTTGGAATACTGATTCAACAAATGGTGTTTGCATGGTTTTATTCATGAACTACTGCCTATAGATTGGTCGCTACGATTTGGTCAATCATGTTATTGAGTATTGCGGTTTCATCTTTAAATATACTGGTTGACCATTTTTGGTTTTTATTGACAAGTGCATTTAATTCTTGCTCAGATACTTTTTCTTGCGTGACTGTTGCCGCCATTGATAACCCAGGGCGAAGCGGGTGTTGTTTTAATTCTTCTTGATCTAAGAGAATTCGTACAGGAACACGTTGTACCACTTTAATCCAATTGCCTGTTGCATTTTGCGCAGGTAAAAGAGCAAAGGCACTGCCTGTGCCTGGTTCAATCCCCTGCACAATACCGTGATACACAATGTCGTCACCATAGACATCAGATGTGAGGACGACTTTTTGGCCTTGTTGAATCGTGTTTATTTGAGTTTCTTTAAAGTTTGCAGTGACCCATACATTGTCTAAAGGCACGATTGACATGGTTGTGGTACCCGCGCTGATGCGTTGACCAACTTGCGCGCTGCGTTTAGCAATATAGCCAGATGCAGGTGCTTTAATCGTTGTGCGGTTCCAGTCTAGCCAAGCCTGTTGTAATTCGGCTTTGGCTGTTTGTACTGCAGGGTGGTTTTTTGGTGTTGTGTTGGCTGTGTATGTGAGAGCTGCTTGTAAGTCACTTTGCGCCATTTTTAAAGCTGCTTGGCTGGCCTGTAACTTATTATTGGCTTCATCAAGTAATTCTTTAGAAATTAAATTATTCTGGATAAGCTCAACACGTCTTTGATAATCGTTTTGTGCTTTTTGTAGATTTGATTTTTTTTCTTCAATAGATGCTTCAAGTGTTGCGATTTGAGCGTATCGATCTTCAACGCTGCGCAGTGTTGTTGCTAGGTTTGCTTGTGCTTTTTGCAGTGCAAGTTTTGCATCAATTTGATTAATCAGCACCAGTGGTTCACCAGCTTCTATAAAGTCAGAATTATCTGCTTCTATATTTAAAATTGTGCCGTTCACTTGTGATGTAACAGGAATAATATTGCCTGAAACATAAGCATCCTCAGTTGTGATGCTCTGCTTGTTAAGGTAATGCCAGCTTGTGTAGCACACAAGGCAAAGCAAAAAAATAAGGGGTATAAATAAGTAGCGTTTTTGTGTCATGCCAATCTCCGTAGACTATTTAAATAGCTTATTGGTGATTCATATATAAAACAATATTTAAATATAGCATTCAGTGTTCTATAAATAGGATTCCATGGCAAGTGGCTGTAATAGGGGTTTTTTGTGAGGAGAAGGCATAATAAAGCCCAGTTTTAATCTGGGCTCTTTGCGAGAAGGTATTGTCTCTTGCTTTGATTATGCAACAGGTTCACCACCAAGTTGCTCGTAGAGGTCATAGGCTTTATCAAGCTTTAAGCCCATGGAACGAGTGTAAATTTTATTGTCGTTCATGACTGTATAAAGGCCGTCTAAATACTTCGGTAGCTTGTGTAGGCCATTGATGTCGTTGTTTTTAGCCATGTTTTTGATTTTACTGATGCTTTTGTAGCTCATTTCATCTTCGCCAACTTTACGAAGTAAGCCAACTAAGTCATTCATTGTATCTACAAGGCTGGCGAAAAGTTGTTTTTGCTCATCTGTACAAGCCATAGTGTTCTCTCTCTATTGAATAGGTCGCTTTGGATTAAAGCATTGTGGCGATATTCTATCGGCTTGTTCATATGGAAACAATGTCTAAATACAAGGCAAAAAAAAGAGGCGTAGTAGGCGCCTCTTAAAACCAAATGTTTTTTATATTATGCAATTGATTGGCCTGCTGTAACTGCAAAGCTATCTAATGCATCACCATGGCCCATACCTGCTAAATGACCAACTTCGTGAGCAATAACTTCTGCAACATAGGCTGGATCATGGTTATCGTTAAGGAAACCGATATCCATAGTCATGTCTGTACCGCCAACTGTAGCCATACCTGCTGTATTATCTGTGAACTCTTGGAAGTTAACAGTGATACCTGTACCAGATTTTGAGTCGATTACTTCTTTAAAGGCTGCATTGTTTTCATACATGGAAGCAAAACTTTCTTCTACAAGGGCACGCTCAGCATCTGTACCACCAGTAAGGTTGATGGATGTGTTACCAAGAACCAGTTCGCCATTGCTACCAGTGGAAGCTGTTCCACCAGTTGACTCGGAACCGCCTGTTGACTCAGTACTGCTAGGTGTTACTGATCCTGTTGAGACTTCGCTGTCTGACTCGGTAGAACCGCCAGTAGGACCAGTGCTCGTCACTTCTTCCTCGCCAGAACCATAGTCACCCCAGCCACCACGGCCTCCACCTTGTCCGCCGCCACAGCCACCGCCGCCTTGGCCACCACGACCACCTCGGAACGCTTGCATATGCTCTTCAGCTTCAGCGTAATTAGCATTTGGGCCAATTTCACCAGTCTCTGCTAATGTGTTCATGTCTGTGTCGCCATTAACAAGGTCGCCCATGTTTCTGAATTCATTTTCACCAAGCTCGGAGCCTTCTTCATAACCAAGAGAGCCTGCAAAATCCATCGCTCTTTGTCTTTGATCAGCAGACGCGCTTTCGGAAGACGCCGCTACTCCAGTATTTTTAAAGAAGCCATCATAAGACTCTTGGTTGCCAATTTGGAAACGTGCACCTTGCGCACCGGCTTCTTCTTGAACGTCATTTTGTGCAAATTGCATTGGTTGATATGAGTAAGCTGGATTGAAGTCAGACATGTATACAGACCTTATTATTTATGTTTGATAGGGATTGCATCTGGAATGTGTAATTCTCTTAATAATGCTTTTTTATAGGCTCAGAAGAGCGTGGCTTTAAACGAGTTTATGTTCGCCTCAAGCTGTCCTTGGATGTGATTTTACGGACGCATTACACAGTGGTGGGTTTCAAATTGTTCGGGAAAGGTAATAGCTTAAAAAAAAGACGATTTTGTTGATTAAGTTACTGTAATTATTGTGTTTAGCGTTATTGGTTTTTGCGTTAAGATACGTGATCCTTTAAAAAAATGACGCTTTATGTAACTTAATATCCAAAAAAACGGAATGAAAAGGTGTAGAAATTAAGCCTTTTTTTGCTGATGTTTGATGGCGTATGGCCTTGTTAAAAGACAAGATCAATCGCCGTGCTGATTAATAATCCACTTAAATCTTGAGGCTCACCTGCATTTGTTGCTAGATATGGATTGGCTTTGCGTGTATGGTTAAATTGAGTTAGCTCTACTTTTAATGCAGTGTTTTTGGCAAAGTCATAACGTAAACCAAGAGTATAGTCACTATTATGAAACTCTGACCCAAGATAGGTAAATGTATTAACGCTTAAATCGTATTCAGGGCTTTGTGTTGATGGAATATTTTTCAGAGCATTTGCTATGGTGTAATCTGGTGTGCCTTTACGATAGTCATAAGTAAAATGGTAGAGGATATTTCCATGTCTATAGCCAAGGGTTGCGTAAAAGCTGTTTTCATCAGATAAATAGGATTGCTCTTTTACATCGAAGAGGGTGTATTCAGAGATGAACACCCAGTTTTGATCTTCATAATGTGCACCTAAACCAAAATATTGAATATGATCTCTTTCAAGGACAAGGGCGTCTGCAATAGCGCCATAATTATTCGCTCTTAATGCAGCTACAAAAGCCGCTGTTTCATCATTGGGCAACGTAGTTGTTACGTGAGAAGTATGATAGACCGCGCGCAAAGTAAGTTTGTAGTTATAGGTCATTGACCAAGCAATACCTGCCATTGTGTCGATATCAGTATCTACAGTGCCTTGTGAACTCATGATGCTGTCTTTCAGTCGACCATAATAGACTTGTAAAAGCCCATCCCAATGACCGATAGCATGGTTGTAGACTGTATCTAAGCCTTGAAAGGTTGGAAGTCGAATTGGATTATATGTTTGACTTGGTGGGCGAATCCATGGGTAGGCATAACCAACATCAAGAATATCTGAAAACATAAAATAAGCAGTTTTCAATTGGCCTGCACGAATAGTCCAATAGGGTGTTGCTTGATAGGAAAGGTAGGCCCACTCAGCTTCAACATCAAAGCTGTCTTTGCCTTCAGCAAGGAGTTGGCTTGCGGCAGATATTTTTTCATTGATTTCTGCCCGTACTTGGAAGCCTAGCGTGGTATCAGGTGACGTATTAAAATGCTGATCATAGCCAGCGTAGTCGTTAAAATCATCATGATCGATAATTTGACCAGCACCTGCAGAAAGAAAGCCGTTGAATTCCACTTCTGTTGCCATAGCAGTAAATGATATTGCACTTAGAATAAATGTTTTTGCTAAGTAATATTGTTTCATGTAGGAATATAGACCTAATAAAATTGTATAATGAAAAACACCAATGTAATTATGGTTTAGTTTCAAAAAATAAAAGATTAATTTTTAGAATGTTTGGTTAAAATAAAAACAATTTAACTTCATTATCCTCTTCACATAAGATGTAAAATACAATGAATATACTTTTTTTAGGCACATCTTCTGGTGTGCCAACTCGTTCACGAAATGTCACTGCTATTGCATTAAAAGATTCAAAAGGCAGTGGGTGGTCATTAATTGACTGCGGTGAAGGCACTCAGCATCAATTATTACGAGTCAAACTTTCAGTGAATGCTTTAAGAGCTATTTTTATTACACATTTGCATGGTGATCACTGTTACGGTTTACCTGGTCTGCTTGCAAGTGCAGCAATGAGTGGGCGTACAAAACCTTTGCAACTGGTAGCACCGAAAGCAGTTTTAGATTGGTTTAAAGCAACAGTTGAGTTAACGCAGCTGCATTTTTCATTTGAAATAGAAATGCATGAGGTTGAGCAATTAAATACTTTAGATATCCAAGGTATCAGTGTACATCCAGTATTGTTGTCCCATCGGGCACCTTCCTATGCTTATGTTTTTATCAAGAAAGAGATTAAATCGGTTTTAAATATTGCCAAGCTTAAGCAAGATAGAGTGCCGCAAGGCCAAGTGTGGGGGCAATTGAAAAAGGGTGAAAACGTTGTTATTAATGGCCAAGAATACAAGGCTTCAGATTATGCATTTATGAGTGATCAATCCCGTAAAATTGTTATTGCAGGGGACAATGACACACCTGAGCTTTTAACTGAAGCTTGTAAAGATGCTGCCGTTTTAGTGCACGAGTCAACTTACACGAAAGATGTGGCTGAAAAAGTAGGGCCTGCAGTAGGACATAGTTATGCAGAGCAAGTAGGGCGATTTGCTGAAAGCGTAAAGTTACCACACCTTATTTTGACGCACTTTAGTCCGCGCTATAAACCAAGTGGCTACAGCTCGCCAAGTGTTGATGATATTGCACTTGAAGCCAAGGCTTATTATTCCGGTGAGTTATTTCTTGCTGAAGACTTTGCAGAGTATGCCTTGGATAAAATGAACAAGTTAACTTCATTAGAGTAAGAAATAAAAAAGCCGATAATACGAAATTATCGGCTTTTATTCTCAGGACGAGAAAAGCTTAAGCGCTTAAACCTTCAACAAGGGCTTGAATGCCTTGTACGTCAGTTGGGCTAATGCCTTTTGTTGTTGCTTGAGTTTCATCACTCTCTTCTGGAGATGTTACGTCTTTCGTATTGAACTCAGCTACAGTCACTTCTTTCGTATTGAAAGAGCGAGACTCTGGTGTGTTCGTTGTATTGTAAGACACAGGTGCTACAGTTTTAGTGTTGAACTTGCCTGATGGATCTTCTGTGATCACTTCTTCAAAAGCACCTTCAGCATTATGAGTTTCAATGACTTCTTCTTCGGTTTCAGCTACTGCTTCTTCTTCAGCGTCAATAGCTTGGTTGCCATCAAGATCATTTAAATGCTCAATAATGTGCTTAGAACCGATAAGATCAGAATCGTCACCATCCATTAGATAATCGAAGAATTCTTGACCTTTGTCTTCTGTAAGAGACATTTGACCGTCTTCACTTACTTCTAAAATGCCTTCGTCGATTAATTTGCCGACGTTTTCAGTCGTCATTTTACCGTCGATATCTCCAGTTAGGATAATAGCTGCTTCTTTATCCATACCTGTCAGCTCGTACTCGTCAACAATTTCATCAAAAGCCTGCAAATTTTGATCTGCTTCGAAGACTTCTTTCTCGTCAAGAGAACCTGTATCAAACTCGCCGTTTTCTTGCGTGTTTTTACGAGTGAAGATAAGTGTTGCTGCGTCTTCTGGCAGGTCATATTTTTCTTTAGCGTGCTCTTGGAACTGTTCAAGATCCATCATGCCTGTCGAAAATTCTGAATCAGACTCTTGGATTGTAATGTCGTTTTGATTTACTTCGTTTGCTGCCCAAGCCATAGTGCTCTCCCCACTTGCGGTACATATAAAATTGGTATTTCTCTTACTGCATATTTGAGAATTACATCATTTCCATTTCGAGCTCATATTCTTCCATGATTTCTTGTCGAATGAGTTCAAGTTCATGTTCTTCAAGTTGTTGCATGGTAATGCTATGAATCCATGGAAACTTATTTTGATAAACATGCTCAATTTTTTTGCCTATTACATCAGGTACACCAGTGAGTGCTAGGGTGTCTGCAATTTCTGACACTGGAATTTCAAGGTGATCTTGGCCACCTGAACGAATGTAGTGACGCGCAAAACGCAAGATACGGATCAGCTGTACTGTTTTTGGCTTTAATTTTGGCAAAACGCGCTCAACAGTTTCATATGCTAGACGGTCTTCATAAATATCTTCTAGCGAAAAATGATCCAACTTCGTTAACACTACATTCCCCTCGGTTTACATGAATAGCTAAAACAACTCTAACAATACCCACAAGCTATAACGTAAAACTATGTAATGAAATCAGTAAGAAACGTGGCTTTTTGTAAGTGAGAGGTGATTGTTTGAGAAATATACCCATAGCGATTGAGTTTTAGGTTAAAAAAGCGCCTCATTACGTTGCTTAGTAAGGCGCTACAACGCAGCATAGCCATTCTATGTAAGGTGGAGGTATATATGGCTTTTTATGTATTTATTATAATAATGCTGGCATGTGGGGGCTATCTGTAAGTGTTATCTTGGGATAATGGTTCGAACGCTGTCATCTAAGCTTTTGGAGTCTATGTAGCCAATAGCGTTAATATTACTGTTTACCATTGAGATTACATCTTGATCATTGAGTAATGTTTGTGGTGGGGCACCTTTGCCAGTGAATATTAACTTAGACCAATAGGACTTGATTTCATTTTTGTCTTTATTGAGATATAGGCGTTGGAACTCAATTCTTGTGTCATCTGATTCAGGTTTATTATAGGGGGTTGCAGCTCTTCCATTTGGAAAAAAAATAATGCGGCCTAAGTAAAGGTCTTTAATTTCCTTCTTACGCAGTATGGCTTGGTTGTCTTTATTTACAATAATAACAACTTCTGCTTTAGATTGAAGTGAAAGTAATGCCATTAAAAGAAGAGTTGTTTTTATTAATGCCTTTTTCATGTCAGCTTCCTGCTAAAATACAAGGTCAATACCTGTGCTTACTAAAATGCCTTTATGAATTTCAAATTCACTTTGAGAGTTTAAGTAAGGTAATTGTTTTGAATGCGAAGTAAATCTCGTTACTTCAAGCTTGTATGTTGAGTTAGAAGCAAAGTTATATTTAAAACCAAGCGTGTAGTCTGTGTTGGTATTTTCAGGGCCGACACTTTGTATTGTGCCGACTTTGAGTGGGTATTGAGAATTTGTAGGTGCGATATCACGTATAGATTCAAAAATTGAAGTATCTGGTGTTTCTTTTTTATAATCATAAGTAAAGTGAAAGAGCAAGTCGTTTAATTTATAGCCTAAAGTCGCATAAAAGCTTTGTTCATCAGATATAAAAGATTGGTTTTTTAAATCAAAAATAGTGTATTCGGAAATAAAAACCCAAGAGTTTGTGTCTATGTGTGCACCTAGGCCGTAATAATTAAGCCTTTCATCCTCTATTTTTAGTGAGTTAGAAAGGTCGTTATAGCCTTGTGCTTCTAGCCCTTGCAGTAGATTGGTTACGGCCTGATTTGGTGCTGTCGTTGAAAATTGAGATGTATGAATAACTGCTCGTAATGTTAATGTGTAATCGTAGGTTAAAGACCAAGAAATACCAGCCATTTCATCTACACTGCGGTCAACACTGCCATATGAGAATGAAATGGAATCATTAATACGGCCTGCATAGACTTGAACAAGGCCATTCCAGTCTCCAAATGTATGTTGGTAAAGAGAATCAATGCCATCAAATGATTTATACCGAATAAAACTGTATGTCTGAATAGGTGGTCTAATCCAAGGGTATGTGTAGCCTACGTCAATGATGTCTGAAAACATAAAAAATGATGTTTTCAATTTGCCTGCTCTGACTTTCCAAAAAGGGTTTACTTCATATGTGAGATATGCCCATGATATTTTTGGGTCATAATCCTCTTCTCCAGAAATAATTAATTGTCCACTTATTGATAAAGAGTCATTAAAACTATTCGTTGCTTGAATACCATAGATGTTGTCAGTTTTAGTGCTGAGTTGCTCATCATAGCCAGCATAAGTATCACCTTCTAAGACTTGGCCTGCATATAATGAAAAAAATTGATTTAAAGAAAAGTCATTTGCATAAATACAGGGGGATAAAAAAGAGATAACAAGTATGGCAAAAAGCTTTTTTGAAGTGGTTGTGGCTATCATTATTGTCTTAAACTCACGTTTTTTATTTTGTGATTTTTTATCACATTTAAAACATTCTGTGTCAATAGAGCATAGCTTATTTTAAATACAGTTTAAGTGATTGGATAAAATGAGGTGGGAAAGTGGCTAAGGAATATGAGTGAAACATTATGTTTTTAAAGTTGTGCCAAAACCCCACGAATTTGATGCATATTACAGTGAAAAATCAATTTCATGGGGGAAGGAGTACTTTATTGTATTAGAACAAGTTTGCTGGGTCATCAGTTGATGAATCATTCTCATAATAGAATGAAATAGTGTTATATGATGTCAAACCAACAGTTTTTGTTTGGTACAAGCCAGATGAGTGCATTGTAATAAGCCCTTCAAAGGATGAGCTTGCATCGTCATTATGGGTTTCAAGTAAGCCGTTTGTGTAGTAAGACAAAATTTTTGCTGCTGTTGTCAGCTTATCTGTGCTGGCGGAGTAGTTTGCATAATCAGCACTCATTTTTTTGTGTTCCATTGACTCAAGGTGATGAATTATATGTTTTGCACGAATGTGGTTTGTATCGCCATCTTCGCCATAAAGGAAGTTGTAGAATTCTTGGCCTTCGTTATCAGTAAGGCTTAGCTCTCCAGAATCGCTTAAGTTAAGAATATTTTTATCAATGAGAATTTTTACGTTTTTTGTGATCATCTCACCATCAATGTCGCCAGTGAGAATTTCTGCTGCTTCTTCACTCACATGTGTAATGCCAAGGTTATCGACAATTGTGTCAAATGCATTGAGATTACGGTCTGCTGTCGCTAACTGTCCACTATTAAGTGTGCCTGATTGCTGGCCACCATTGCCTTTATTTCGAGCAAAGATTAAAGCTGCAGTATCTCTTGATATATCATATTTTGCTTTTGCATAGGCTTGGAAACCCGCAAGATCCATTTCACCAGATGCCGCTGCTGACGAGTCGGATGTAACAAGTGAAACATCATTTGTTTTAGCCATGGGTATCTCTCCTCGGGTGTTTTTTTTCTAAATTATAAGAAAATTTATACTGATCATGGCTTTTTACACTCTAGCAATCAATGAACCAAAGGTGGGTAAAACTATGTTAAGAGGCTGGCTAAAATGGATGTATTTTGTAAGTAAGTTTTATTCGTTTCGATAAATTAGAATCAAACTTGATGCAAAGCGCTTTTATATGAATATTTAGTAGCCAGTCTCACTAAGTATATCCTTTTGGATAATAGCAAGTTCGCTGTCTTCTAAGAGTGCCATAGTAATCCAGTCAGCTTCAGGGAATGCTTCTGTGTAAATTGACTCAATTAATTGACTGAGCTTTATTGGAAGCCCGCACTCATTGAGTTTTACTGCAAAGATCGAGTGGCGACAGCACAGGAGCCTCCTTTATAAATTAAACTTGGTAAGATTGTATCATCTTGGTGCATTATTTCAGCTAATCTCTGTGTATGGCCTGTTTCAATGGTTGTGTGTTTGTAATAAGTTTTTTACAGAAACTTTACAACTACTGCTCTATAACTTCTCTCGTGAATAGGAATTCTTCTTTTTGTAAGCAATTGATTGTGAATGCTTATCAGTTTCTTAATAATAGGGCCAGTCGATCTTAACTGGTTGGTTGAAAATAAGGCTGCTTCCTTGTTATGTAACCAAACTAATATCTTTTCTTAACAAAAGTCGCTCAAAACTGGACTTGTGAAGCTGTTATTTTTGGTACTCTACGAATAGCGAATATTATGGTCTGTGAGGTTGAATGGTTATGAATGCAGTCGCTGAAGATATGGACTTGATTTATCAAAACGAGCAAAACTTTATCCTGGCGGAGGAAAGCTTGCCTTACTTGTCTGAAGCAGTGCTTCAAACAGTGAGATTGATGCGTCTAGTTCGAGCGTTCATCTCTTCTTGTGGTGAAGAGAGTTTTTCCGTGCCTGCTACAGAGTTTTCAATTTTTCTTGAGCAGCTTGGCATGCCTGATGTCATCGTTATTGACATTATGCAAGTGCTTGAGCCATTTATGGCACGATTGATTACTATGGAAATGTATGAAATCGAGCAAATTGAGATACGACTTATTGCTAACTACCTTGTAAAGTAATTTGAACAAAAAGAGAGGATAATAACTATGTCATGGGCAAACGTAGAATCGCAGGGAACTAATGCGCAGTCTTATCCCGACTCCTATAGTAATGACGATGCCTCTACAAAAGACGATAGCAGTTCAAAAGAGTTTATCGAAACTACAGGCAAGGTGTCTGAAAAAACTGGATTAGATGAAGCCAGTGCAAAGTTACTTGTATTAAGTTCTGGTGAAGATAAAGCGGAATTAAAAGACTTAGCTTTCTTAACATCACTAAATGATAAAATTGAAGGCTTTATGGCCATTAAAAAAGATTTAGGTGTGAGCAAAATTGATAGTGCTGCTTATGATCTACTTTCAGCTGGTGCTGATGGTAAAGCTGATTCTGCAGTTGCACAAGCGCTTGTCGATAATGGTACGCTTGAAATTAAAGATGGTGAATTACGAATTAAAGATGAAGAAAAAGCCCGTGCACATGCTGCTGAGTTGCAAGCAAATGGTGGTAATCACCAAGCTGCACTCGCTTTAAGTACAGCAAACGCTTAATCTTTTCTTGTCTTTTGAGAAAGCGCTTTAGGGAAACCTAAAGCGCTTTTTTTGTTTAATAGTTTATACGGGTTTTCTTTGGTGAAAGCGTTGGAATAAGACTGGTAATACTAAGAGCGTTAGTAGCGTTGAGGAGATAATACCTCCAATCACAACTGTTGCTAATGGCCTTTGTACTTCAGCACCAGTGCCCGTATTTATTGCCATTGGCACAAAGCCTAAACTTGCTACAAGAGCGGTCATTAGTACAGGTCTTAAGCGTGTCATCGCTCCTTCGTAAACAGCTTGGCTCAGTGTAAATCCTTTATGTTGCCAAAGTGCTTGAATAAAGGAAAGCATTACAAGTCCGTTGAGAACGGCTACACCTGAAAGTGCAATGAAACCTACACCTGCTGTAATAGAAAGTGGCATGCCCCTTAAGTGCAAAGCTAATACGCCGCCAGTCAATGCTAAAGGCACACCTGTAAAGATGATAAGAGCATTTTTTATTGAGGAAAATGCCATTACAAGTAACCCAAATATAAATAAGAGGGTTATAGGAACCACTAAAGCCAGCCTTTGGCTTGCGGACTCAAGTTGCTCAAATGTACCACCAAAATCAATCCAGTAACCTGCAGGAATGGCTAACTTTTGGTTAATGGCTGTTTCAGCATCTGTAACAAAGCTACCAAGATCACGTCCTCGAACATTTGTAGTGACAACGATACGGCGTTTTCCATTTTCTCGGCTGATTTGTGCTGGGGCTGGAGCAATCGAGATGGTGGCTATTTCTTCAAGTGGAACAAATTCACCATTATTCAGAGGCACAGGAAGGTACTTAAGCCGTTCAATATCTGTTCGGGTCTTTTGATCTAGCCTTACCACAATGTCGAAGCGGCGGTCCCCCTGATAGAGAAGACCAGCGTTTTCACCACCTACTGCAGCAGAAATCCATTCTTGTAAATCACTCACATTAAGACCATAACGCCCTAACGCTATTCGATTTGGTTCAATTGACACCGTTGGCAAACCTGAGACCTGTTCAACTTTAGCGTCTGCCGAACCTTCAATCGATTGTATAATTGTTAAAATTTGATTGGCAGTCGAAAGAAGCGTATCCATATCATCGCCAAAGATTTTAATACCAACATCTGCTCTTACGCCTGATATTAATTCATTAAAACGCATTTGAATTGGCTGTGTAAATTCATAATTGTTGCCAAGAAGTGAACCTAGCTCTTTTTCTATTTCTTGCACAAGAGTTTCTTTTGATTTATTGGGATTTGGCCATTGATCCCTTGGGTTTAAAATAACAAAATTATCTGCAACATTTGGAGGCATTGGGTCAGTTGCAACTTCGGCAGTACCAATGCGTGCAAATACATCCTTTACCTCTGGGAATGCTATAATTTTTTGCTCCAGAATCTCTTGCATTTGAAGGGATTGTTCTAAGCTTGTGCCAGGTATACGCATTGCATGCAATGCGATGTCACCTTCATCCAGTTGTGGCATAAACTCAGAGCCAAGGCGTGTTGCTATAAATCCAGACAGAACTACTAATGCGACAGCGGCACCTAAAACAGATTTTTGGTATTTCAAGCAGAATGAAAGAGCTGGTTTATAGAGTGAAACACTGCTTTTAACAACAATATTGTCTTTTTCAATAATCGGCTTATTTAAAAATATGGCAATAGCTGCAGGAATAAGCGTCAGTGAAAGTAAAAGTGCCGCAATGAGCGCCATAATAACAGTAGCTGCCATCGGGTGGAACATTTTACCTTCGACACCAGATAGGGTGAAAATAGGAATATAAACTGCTGTGATAATGATGATACCGAATATACTTGGTTTGATAACCTCAGTTGTCGCATCATAGACAATATTCAGTCTTTCTTTAAGTGTCAAACTGGATTGCAGTTGATAGGCATGGGACAAGCGGCGAATTGCGTTTTCTACAATGATTACTGCACCATCTACAATTAAGCCAAAATCAAGTGCACCTAAACTCATTAAATTTGCTGACACTCGTGTTTGAACCATGCCTGTAATTGTCATCAGCATTGAAAGAGGGATCACGGCCGCAGTAATGAGAGCAGCACGAATATTACCGAGCATGAGAAAAAGAATGACAATAACGAGCAAAGCGCCTTCTATAAGATTTTTACTGACGGTTTGAATCGCTTTGTCTACAAGCTGTGTACGATCATAAACAGGCACTGCAGAAACGCCTTGTGGTAATGACGACTGCAGCTTTGTAAGGGCAAGATTTACATTTTGTGCGACTTCTCTTGAGTTTTCACCAATAAGCATCATTGCTGTTCCAAGTACAGCTTCATGTCCATTTCGAGTTGCCGTACCTGATCGCAGTTCTCGGCCAATCACAACAGTTGCAATATCATTAATGGCTACAGGTGTCGAATCAACCTCCTTAATAATAACGTTACTAATATCATCTATTGAAGTGAGTTGCCCCGGAGAACGCACGAGAAGTTGCTGCCCATTAAGCTCGATATAGCCTGCGCCTTTATTTTCATTATTGGCTTTCAGTGCTTTAACAATATCTTCAAAACTGATGTTGTAATAGAGCATTTTTGCAGGGTTTGGCTCTATATGATATTGCTTGTTAAAGCCGCCAATACTGTTAACTTCAACAACACCTGGTACTTGGGCAAGTTGAGGTTTAATAATCCAGTCCTGTATTTCTCTAAGATCAGTGATGCTGTAGGGTTCACCATTATCTTTCACTGCATTTTTATCTGCCTCCAGTGTGTACATGAAAATTTCACCAAGACCTGTTGATATAGGCCCCATCTCTGGGGAGGTCCCTTCGGGAATAACGCTTGATAGGGCATTGAGTTTTGTATTGATAAGGTTGCGGGCAAAATAGATATCTGTCGAATCTTTGAAGACCACAGTTACCTGAGACAACCCGTATCGTGATACCGAGCGAGTATATTCAAGCTCAGGTAAGCCATAGAGGGCATTTTCAATTGGATAGGTAATACGTTGCTCGACTTCAAGAGGAGAGTACCCCGGTGCTGCTGTATTAATTTGTACTTGAGTATTAGTGATATCTGGTACTGCATCAATAGGCAAATGTTTATAGCTCCAAATACCACTTGCAATAATGATTACCATTAAAAAAAGCGATAGAAAACGCCGTTGTATTGAAAAGTGAATAATTGCATTTATCATAGTAGTTCTCTTGTAGTGTACTAGTGGCTGTGACCAGCTTCTGATTTTTGAAGCTCTGCTAGTAGAAGATAAGAATTATCAGATGCATAATAAGCACCAGGCTTAATACCTTGTTTAATCTCAATAAATTTTTGATCGAACGCACCGGTAACAACAGGTGTAAAGACATATTCATTATTTTTTTGAATAAAAATACCCTGTTGATCATTCAATGTTTGAAGTGCAACTTTCTCTACACGCACAGGAACTGTTTCTAATGCAGTTGCGATATCTGCTTCAATAAAAATACCTGGTGTGATTTTTAAATAATTTTTGAATGGGACGCGTGCCGTTAAATAGGGTGAGCCTAGTTGTGGGATGATATGTGCAATTTCACTTTCTATGCTTTCACCGTTGTACTTGAGAGTCACTTTTTGATTAGGTTTTACATCGTCCTGATTTTTAGGGAATATTTTAAGCTCAGCCCATAATGTTTCAAAATTTGCGATAACAAAAAGTGGTTTGTCGCTTGTGATTTCACCGAGATTGGCATGCTTTTGGATAATCTGTCCTGAGAGTGGTGCAGTAATAGTATAGGCTTGTAATGAATCACTTGACTCTATACGCGCTAGGAATTCACCTTTTGTAACAAAGTCTCCAATATTTTTCTGAATTTTTTTGATCTCACCACTATAGCGTGCTTGAACATGACTTAATGAATTAGTATCCGCATTAATTAAACCGTACGTTGTGATAGTTTGATGAATTACGCCTGATGCACTTTTTTTTATGCCTATATTTGATTCATCAATAACCTGTTGGGCTATTGTAAGACCTTCTGCTCCGTTGTGATTATGTTCGTCGTTTTCCTCCAGTTCGTGATGTGTTGATTCTTTATGATCTTCTTCATGGGCATGATTGTCTGCAGCGAAGAGAGGGGGGGATATTATAGAGAGGAAAGCAACTAAAAGTGTTAATTTGTTCATATAAAAACCTATTTTAAAATGTTGTTGCTCATGTTGTGTCAAAGTTTGATGTTTAATTAAGTTCAGTTAAAACATCAATAGCAATATTCGTTTTATGTAATGCCAATGCTTGCTCAATATAATGTTGTCGAGCAGAAAAAAGATCTGTTTCTATTGATAGAAAGTCTTGGAAACTAAGGCTTCCTTTTTGGTAGGCGCGCTTTGCTTGGTTGTATGCTTGTTCTAGAGCAGGAAGTAAAGAAGACTCTAGGATGCTTAACTGTTGACGTTGTAATTGAGAGTGCTCAAATAATTCTTGTAGCTGAAGCTCAAGTTTATGTTGTGCGGCAGTTGTACTCAGTTGAACTGATTGCATTGATGCTTCTTTTTCAAAGACTTTATTTTTATTTAAGTGTCTTGTACGAAGGGGGATGTTAACTCCAAACTCGAGTGTTTGTTCCGATTCCTCCGTGTTGTAACCAGTACCAATAGACCAGCTGTAATCTATAAGATTATTAGTTTTTATCAGTGATAAGTCTGACTCCGCCTGTTGTCTCTCAAGGGGTTTAGCTTGATACAATGGGCTTTGCATTAATTTTTCTTTAAGGTTCTCAAGCGGTGGTAGTGAGTTATAGGAAAAAAGGTCACCAGTAGCAATAAGTTTTTTTGTATTTTTTTTATTCCATAATTCTGATAACTGAATTTGACTTGATTTTATTTTTTTCTGTATTTCGATGAGTTCAAACTCTTGTTGCTGTACTTGTGCTTTTATACGATTTAAGTCAATGTTTGAAGCTGCACCGGCATGGACTTGGCGTTGTAAGGATACTTGCAATTTTTGCCAATGCAGGCTTCGTGCTTCAAGTAAACGAAGCTCTTCTTGGTGTGCGATAAGCTCAATAAAGATTGTACTTGTTGCCTGAATAAGCTTGAGCGCTTTAATGTTGCGATCGTTTTGTAGAGATTCGAGTTGTGAAGTTGCAAAAGCTGCTCGAGCTTTTGATTTTTGCGGGGCTTCAAATATTGACTCAAGTGACAGTGTGTACTCTTCATTTGCACCTTGGCCTTCAGTGCTTAAACCTATTTCATAGCCAGGTTTAAGCTTTGATTGAGCTTTATTAAACTCTAGGCTTGCAATATTATAATCAAAGCTTTTGAACTCTATATTGTTGTTAAGTGTTAACTGAATTGCATCTTTTAATTGCAGTGGTTGAGACGCGTTTGATGCAGTTGAATACTGTGCATACAAAAGCGCACCACAGATGATCGATTTCTGTAGTAATAATTTCATAAAAAACCTTTTTTAAGGCAATAGAAGGGTGTTGCCCAAACATTTTAAGGTTTGGGCATGTTCTCGTTATTGTGATTAGTGAGCTATGTTTTTGTCATGAGATGGCGCTGTTTGATCGTAACCATTCTTATGGAATGCAACTTTGATAATTGCATTTTCTGGAATTTTTGGTAGCTCTTGACGGAATGTGACTCCGCCGCGTTGACGGATACGATTTGTTAAAATGCCAGGTGTGTAGCTTGCGGTGGACGTCGCAATTTTATTGCCTTTTTTGTCAAAAGCTGCAATATCTATGTGACCTTGAGCTAATGGTGTTGATTGGTTTGCTGTCATTTTTCCACGAATAATAGTGGTGTTATCTTTGGAAATAGCTCGAACCTTATAAACATTCCAATGAGTGTCAGTATCTATAATCTCAACTTTATGTGGGCTTGCTGCAAAGACTGAGTTTGATAGTAATAAGAGAGCAAATAGTGCTTTTTTCATGTGAATAATCCTAATTTTAAACAATAAAGTTCATGTGATGAAATCACTTAAAATGTATTAATTATCGGAAGGATTATGCTATTGGAGGCGGGCTTTCTTGTGGAAGAACAAGGTTGTAGAAGTGTACGAGATTGTGTTGATTATTAAAGTGTTGTTTTAATTCTAGAGCATTATGGTATGACACATGAACAAAGATATGTGCATTACCGTGACAATGACAACAGTTGTGGGTATCAAATAGAGATGTATTGTGAGGACTGGAGTCGTTTTCATCAAGGAAACATGCAATTTGTAGATCAGCTTCTTGGCAATGAATATCGGCCACGCTTGTGCTTGCTGCAAAAGACTGTGCAACAGTAAGTAGGAGAGCAAGCATAAGTAGAACGCGTTTAAAAAGCATTAATTTGTGGCTCAAGAGTAATAGGTTTCACGATTATTTCACAATTTAATTCTTGTATATATTTTATGAAATACGAATAGTGAAACTATAAACCTTGGTTTAAATAAATTCAACCCTATTTATGCAAACTTACGAGCACCAGCCACACAAATAATAGCAGCGACCGTAACTCCAAGCATTGGCCATGTAATCACTTCGTTTAATACAAGTGCGGCAAGTGCTAAGCCTATAAATGGTTGAATAAGTTGCAGCTGACCTACAGATGCAGTACCTCCTAATGCTAAACCTCTGTACCAGAATAAAAAGCCCATTAAAGAACTAAAAATAGCAACGTAACCGAGACCAAACCATGCATCGCTTTTGATTAATGTTGGCTCAGTTGGAAGTGCCCATAAACACAGTGGTAACATAATTGGAAGCGATACAACGAGTGCCCAGCACATCACTTGCCAGCCACCAATTTTACGAGAAAGCTTAGCACCTTCTGTGTAACCTAAACCACAAATGACAACAGCTGTCAGCATAAAAAGATTACCTTGCATGGTCCCTTCGCCACCAAGAGAGAGGGCATAACCAATCACACAGGATGCACCAATTGCAGCAAACACCCAAAATAAAGGTTTCATTTTTTCGTCGCCTACAAGAAATGCAAAAAAAGCTGTGCATAATGGTAATAAGCCGTTAAACACAATTGATTGGCCTGCAGTAATGTGTTGCAAGGCATAGGCTGTTAATAATGGGTAGGCGATCACACAGGCAAAGGCATTAATGCCTAATGATGTAATGTCTTTTTTCTTGGGTAATGGCTGTCGCAAAACAATCAGTACAACCAGTGCAATAATCGCTGCTATTGAAACACGAGCAGCAGATAAAAAAGTTGGCGATAGGTCTGCCACTGCGAGTCGAGTAGCAGGAAGAGACCCTGCAAAAAGAGTAATGCCCAATAAACCGCTTATTAGCCCTTGTCGTGATGTTGTCATAGTATTTGCTCCCAAGTAGAGCTTTAGTGAAACATCTCTGCTAGTATCACAACCATATACAGTGCAGTACAATTAAAAAGAACTGTACTGGTTATACTAGGTGTACAGTTGACGCTAGGAGTGGGGGCGGTGATGAATGAGAAGAGCACGTTAATTGAACAAGTGATGTCTGATATAAAATCAAGAATTGATTCAAGGGCTTATGCTCATGGCTCACGCTTACCGTCTGTAAGGTCGCAAGCTAAGGCAATGCATGTGTCTGTTTCAACTGTAGTGGAAGCTTATGAGCGGCTCGTTGCAGAAGGCTTACTGGTTTCAAGACCTGGTTCAGGCTTTTATGTATCAGGCCCTGTAGCACCCTTAGCATTGCAAGAGATTGAACCAGCAGTCACTCGTGAAATAGATCCTGTTTGGCTGTCACGACAGGCTATTGAAGAGGATGAAAGCACTCTAAGGCCAGGCTGTGGTCGTTTGCCACCAGAGTGGTTATTTGAGCAGGGCATGAGAAGAGCGCTAAGAAGCTTGGCGCGTTCTGATGCTATTGCGCTCACTGAGTATGCAATACCACAAGGAAATCCTGCTTTACGTCAGTTGCTCTGTCGCCGTCAATTAAATTTGGGCATTATCTCAAAGCCAGAGCAAATTTTATTAACAGAATCTGGCACACAGGCTATCGATTTAATTTGTCGCTTTCTACTAGAGCCTGGGGATAGTGTACTTATTGATGACCCTTGTTACTTTAATTTTCATACATTATTAAAAGCCCATAGGGTTAATGCTGTAGCAGTGACCTACACACCAAATGGCCCTGATCTGAGTGAATTTAAAAAAGCATTAGAAGAGCATAGTCCACGGCTGTATATAACAAACTCAGGTGTGCATAACCCAACTGGGGCATGCATGACACCTGCCGTAGCCCATCAATTATTAAAGCTTGCAGAATTACATGATTTAATTATTGTGGAAGATGATATTTTTGCGGATTTTGAAATTCAGCCTATACCACGTCTTGCTGCTTTTGATGGTTTAAATCGAGTGATACAGGTTGGAAGCTTTTCAAAAACAATATCCGCTTCAGTACGCTGTGGATATATTGCGGCACGGCAAGATTGGTTAAAAGATTTAGTGGATTTAAAAGTAGCGACAAATCTTGGAAGTAGTCGTTTGGCTTCTGAAATTATTTTAAAAGTGCTGAAAGATGCCGGGTATCGGAAACATGTGGATACTATTAAGGCAAGGCTAGCAGTATCAAGGGTAAAAACAATTCAGAAACTTGCTGAATTAAATATACATCCATGGCTTGAACCTGCTGCAGGCATGTTTATTTGGTGTGAGTTACCAAATAATATTGATGCGACAGACGTTGCAAAAGCAAGCTTGAAACAGGGTGTTGTACTGGCCCCAGGGCCTGCGTTTAGTCATTCTACTTATGCCAAATCATTTATGCGATTTAATGTGGCGCAGTGTGATGATAAAAAAATATTTGAGTTGTTAAAAAAAGAAATGAATAAAAGGGATTAGTGTTAAATATGAGTCATGATTCAGAAGACAAAGACCTATGCTTAGAAAAAGAAACTCAAGAAATCAAAAGAGGCTTTTGGCTGAGCTCGTTTTTAATTGCTGTTATGCTCTTTAATCCATTAATAGCAGTGTCTTACATCACCATTTACAAAGAGCTTATCGATGTCATGCCGCAGCTTACGCAAGTGACTGCATATGCCCTTGGTTTTTTTGGTTTTGCAAATTTTATTTTAGCAATAGGGATGTGGAACTGGAAAAAGTGGGCTGTGTACGGTTTTTATGTATCAGTTATATGTACTTTTATTTTAAATTTAATGATTGGGCTCGGAATTGCAAACAGTATTGCAAGTTTATTTAGTGCATTAATTGCATATGTGCTTACGAAAGAGTCTTGGGCTAAATTCAAGTAGGGCACTATTTTTTCAATTCATTTTTAACTTAATCTATACAAAACAATACTATGCCAACACATTTAAGCGCATTGCTGTTGATGCGCAAGAACTGAGAGTTGGCTTTTTCTCAATATGTTGCATTGTAGCAGCTAATAAATGCCTATTTAATATGATAAATCAGATGCTTAGAGCGTCGTACGCCCAGCTTATGCTTAGACTGTTTTTGAATTAAATCTGTGCAGGAAAAACTATTTCGCTTTAAATTGATGCATGAAATAATGTTGTGATATCACTTTAACTCACTGAATTGTAAGCATCTTTACGAAAAGTTTATCATATAACCAATTTTGGTGTACTCTAAAAGTGTAGTAACGGAAAAAGTAAGACCTACGAGTAGGCGGTTGTGTAAAACAATGCTTAAGGATGTGGCTTATGATGAGTTCTTGTCTGTCTGCTAAAGAAGTTCGGAAATTTAACTTTAACGTTAGAGCGAGGTCGAAAAGCTTAAGAGAACTTAACGTAAAGGAATTAATACACCTTTATGTCGTATTACACTGCATGACATCGGAATGCGGATCATATCTTGTATCAGTTCATGACATGAATAAACTGATCATACCTAACCTCGATGCCTCAGAGGACATCGTGCACGAGCTTATCGCTCAACAAATCTTAAACCCTTATCTGGAGAAAAATAATCTGTTGCGCAGTGATGGTTATATTGTGTATGACATTGCTGAAATACAAACTGTGCCTAATATTGTTGAGTTTCAATCCGCCATTAAACGAGGCGTAGAGCAGCCAGTTACCTATTTGGCAGAAACAATTTATGACTATCTGAGTCATGTTTCTTTAAGCTTGCAAGATAAATTTTTACTCAAGGAGATGGTGACTAATCTTTTCTTTTATGAAACTGTTTTTAGCTTGGATGTGCTTGCTGATGTGCAAGATGTACCCTACAGTTTTGACACGCAAAAGGATACAGATTTAATTGACTATATGCTTTTAAACAAGCCTATGTCAGCTTGTTTGGGCACAATCGAACACGCAATTGACTTTGCTTATGATGTGTATACTTCAGATGTTTTTGCGCCACAGTTTACAGATCGAACTTTAATGACAAAAATGGAGGAGTTGGTTTATACGCCTGCAGGAGATGATATCTACTTTGCCGGTGAGCTTCATTACCAATGCTTTATGAATGAAACATTGATGAAACTCTTAATGATTGATGATTTGCAAATGGATTTAAGCCTACGTGATATTTATGATCTAATTGATAATAAAAATTACTTGGGGTAACTTGCTTTTCCGTTACTTGGCCTCTTTGGCGTTTACTTTTAAGTACGTTCTTATCTTGTGCTTAAGTTTAAACGTGAGGAGGCATTTCAAATTCTTCTTGCTCCCCCCTTGTGTAACAAATTGAGTCTACCTTGCTTCGCTTTACTTTACGAAAATTTCGAATTGAATCGTCTTTTTTTTAAGCGTTATGCAATTTAACAAGCGCTTCTTTCATTGTATAGTTGCTCACTCTTATAGTGATATTAATCTGATTTCTAACAGGCCTGTGCCTGTTTAGCAAGGTATGAGTGACATGCAATTATCTCTCCAAGTTGTTCAGGATTTAGCGCCGGACCAGAGTTCCCTGAATGCAGCTAAAAAGTTGATGCAGCCAAAAAAATGGCCTGTTCGTCAGAAAGCAGCGCAATTAAATTCGATTTGGGGGCAGTGTCAAGGCTCAGGTTCAAAGCCATACAGTGCAATGGCTGATGTTGAGAACCATGGTTATAAATGCACATGCCCCTCGCGCAAGTTTCCCTGTAAACATGTGCTGGCTTTGCTATGGCAGTTTGCGGAAACACCAGATGATTTTGTTGAATCAGAAACGCCCGAATGGGTTAGTGAATGGATGCAGCGTCGTAAACGAAAGACCAGCGCAGCACCAATAAAACCGACAAGTGGTAAAAGCCTGAGCCAAGCTGAAAGCAATACAGATACGCCTGCTGAACTCTCAGTAGAAGATCGAGAAAAAGCGCTTGAAAGGCAGCAAAAGCTCAAAGCTAAAACAGATGCCATGGTTGTTACAGGCTTAACAGATTTTCAGCAATGGCTTGATGATCAGCTCCATACTGGCGTAGTGCATTTGCTGCAAGATCTTCGAAAGCGTTGTCGCTTTATCAGTGCAAGACTTGTTGATGCAAAAGCAGCTCAGTTTGCAGCAAGAGTCGATGAACTACCAAGCCTTGTTTTGAGCCGTCCAAAAGAACACCAAGTGAATGCGCTTTTAACTGAGCTTGGTCGATTAATTCTGTTAGCACAAACATGGATAAAGCAGCCTGATAATCTTGATGCTCGACGGGCAATTATCACAGCTGAAACCAAAGAATCGCTTTTACATACAGATAATAAACATGTTGAGACAGGTGTGTGGCAAGTGATGGGTGAAAAATCACACACTCGAAAAGATGGCTTAATCAGTCAAACGACTTGGTTAATGAAAGTGCCTACGGATGACCAAACGCCTCATGGTTCACAACCTCGGTTTGCCATGTTGTTGGATTATTTTCCTGCTGTCGCTGGCAAAAGAAATGCCGCATTTACCCTTGGAAGCAAGCTTGAAGCAACACTTGTTTTTTACCCAGGTCAAAGTTTAACTCGTGCATTTATTCATGAGTACACCTATTGGGAAAAGGCAGCAAAGGTTGTTTTAGCAGAATCATTGCCATGTATTTATACCGCATATCAGCAGGCGCTCATAACGACGCCATGGCTTGAAGAACTGCCTTTTATATTATCGCCAGGCCGTATTCGTGAAGATCACCAAGGGCAGTATTGGTGGCAAGATGCATCACATGAAGACAAAATTATTCCTCTGGCGAATAAGAATCTTTCAAAAGCGCTCTTATTTGATGATGTGTTAGAAGAGGTGTTCATTGTCTGGCAAGGTCATCAAGCTGAATTAATAAGTGCATTGTCTGCAACTTGGGGGCGTATAAAATGCTAGAAGACTATAGCCATTACGAAAATGACATACAAAAGGCACAAGCCTTGACTCAGCATTGGTTAACAGGAAAGGGGCCTTTAACACATCAGCATTTGCCTCAGTCATGGCAGGCTGTGCTACAGGATGTGCCTGAACCAGCAATTTCTCGTGCAGCTTTAGCGCTTTGGAGCCAACAGCAGTCACTTTTGCAAATGCAAGTACCAGCATTCAAACCTGCAGGGTTACAGCGAAAGCCTGATCTTCAGTTGACTTGTATACCAGCAGCTTTACGTTTTCAGTTTCAGCAGTGCATGGCAGAGCATCCATATGATCATGCGATACAGGCTTTGATTATCAGACTTACTGCTCAGTATGGTTATATGCCTCACTTGGATGATTGGTGTCCAGTTGCTCTCGAAAGCGAAGTGACCTCTACATTTTTGCCATTTCAACTTTGGCTTTTCGAAAGTACAGCAGGTGCACAGGTTTTTAAAAGCCCCAGTGATGCAGCAGCGTATTTAACGACGCTCACTCAACGAAAAAGAGTGCTGTATTTACAGAAGAAAAGACAGGTCGAACCTTGCACTGCTAGAGCTTACATTAAAGCCTTGTTTGCGCAAGCTACACCAGCTCAAAAAGTTGATTATTTACATGTGTTGGCTGTTCATATATCAGAAAAGGATCAAGGTTTTCTAGAGCAAGCGCTGGTTGATAAATCTTGGAAGGTGCAGCAGGTTGGGTTCAACTTGCTGCAACGTTTAGATCAAGATATTGCACTTGAGCAGGTTCATAAAACAATAAGTTCAAGTATCAATACGCTGGTGGAACGATTGACTTTTGTGGAGCAGGCCAATGGTCATAGGGCCATTGCTTTTAAAGATAACTTGAAGAATAAAAATGAATCTGAAGATATTTTGCAGGCTTTTGCAGCAACTCGTTTAGCAACATTAGCACAGGCACTTGAGCTGTCGCTTTGTGATTTTATTCGAGCTTGGTCTTTTGAGCTAAATACACACCAATCGAATCATCCATTCGTTGAAAATATTGTCAAAAATGCGCCAGTAGCAGCCGTCCAAACATTGCTTGATTGTTTATATCCATATGTAAGCAACAATAAACCTTACGGTATTGATTTAATAACCTTGTGTTTACGTTACCGGGCTCCTCTTGTTGACATGAAACAGGTGCAAATAGCACTTGCCTTGCATCAAGATGACAATATTTATTTAAGCACTTTTACATCTGTTGAGCATGTTGAACTCTACTCCATGTTGATAGAGGATCTTGATGTACATCAAGCATTTCAACAACTCCTTTTAGCCTTTCAAAATACAACAAGGAAAGATCGAATTGGTGCCGAATATCAAGCTCGTCGCTTTATTCGTACTTTTGCATTTTTTGGTACGAAAGCGTTGGCCATAACAGCGCTTGAGCTACTTGCTGATCTTGATATTGGCGATGCGCAAAGTGAAATTAATGTATTACGTTTTAAAATAGCCCTGAGTGAAAAGGCTGAACAATAATCAAGGAATACCAGCATGACTGATCTATTAAGACTTCCAGTAGAACAAAAATATGAAGCTGAACTTGCAGCGTTACGGGATGAAGATACAGGAAAAAAACCATATAACTGGCAATTAACACCACAGGCAGTTGTCACTTATTTAATGGGTGGGACTACTCAATCCGGTGTTGAAATATCACCAAAATACGTAGGCCATCGTCGCATTATCGAAACAGCTGTCGCTACCTTGGCCACAGATAGGGCTCTATTATTACTTGGCGTGCCTGGCACTGCGAAGTCATGGGTGTCTGAACATTTAGCTGCTGCTATTAGCGGTGACAGCACACGTGTGATTCAGTGCACCGCAGGCACAGATGAAAATCAAATTCGTTATGGCTGGAACTATGCGCAGTTATTAGCAAAAGGGCCTTCAAAAGAGGCACTTGTACCAACACCTTTATACAGGGCAATGGAAGCAGGGTCTTTGTGTCGTTTAGAAGAGTTAACACGAATGGGCTCAGATGTACAAGACACGCTGATTACGATTTTATCGGAAAAAATGCTCCCAATTCCAGAAATTAATGACACACTTTATGCACAACGCGGTTTTAATATAATTGCCACTGCGAATAATCGGGATAAAGGCGTTAATGAGCTTTCATCTGCATTAAAGCGACGTTTTAATGTGGTGGTGTTGCCTTTACCTGATTCTATGAATGATGAGATTTCAATTGTTGCTCGTCGTGTGACTGAAATGGGGGCAGGGCTTGATCTTGCAGTGCCACGAAATGTTGAGTCGGAAATTGAAAAAGTTGTCACAATATTTAGAGAGCTTCGCGGTGGCGAAACTTTGGATGGCAAAACTGTATTAAAAACACCAACAGGCAACCTTTCTACAGCTGAGGCTATCGCAGTTATGATTGGAGGTTTAAGCCAATCAAGTTGGTTTAGTAATGGTGAAATAAACGCAGATGCCTTAAGTTCAAATATTATTGGCGCTATTGTGAAAGACCCTGTTCAAGATAAAGCTGTTTTAGAAGAGTATCTTGAGACTGTCTTGAAAAAGCGAGAAGCCTTTGCTGAGTATTACCACACAATGAATGAAGTGTTGTAAGGGTGATGCATGACAGATAGGATTCACTACTTTGGAATAAGGCATCACGGGCCTGGTTCAAGTCGCTTATTGGTGTCAGCCTTGAATGACATTCAACCTTCGCTCATTTTGATCGAGGGGCCTTCGGATTGCAGCGACCTTATTCCGTTACTCTGTAATGCAGAAACAACACTGCCAGTGGCATTGCTTTCCTATGCTGCCACGAATGCAGAGTGCAGTTCCTTTTTTCCATTTGCTGAGTATTCGCCTGAATATCAAGCGTGTTTGTGGGGACAGAAAACAGGAGCTCAAACTGCTTTTATTGATTTGCCCATGGGGTATCGCTTAGCGCAAGCTATTAAGCAGGACGATAAGGCTCAGCAGCGCGAAGAGTGTGGTCAGGTTGACCCTATTGGGCTTCTTGCACGAACGGCTGGTTATGAAGATGGTGAGTCTTGGTGGAATGATGTTATTGAAGAGCATCAAGAGTCACACATCTCGCTTTTTGCCGCTATTGAGAACGCCATTGCAGCCCTTCGAGAAGATGCTGTTGAAACAGGCACTATTTCTCAGCAGGATCTCATACGTGAAGCGTATATGCGTCTTGAGATTAAAAATCAATGCAAGGCTCATGATGGTCCAGTTGTTGTGGTGACAGGTGCTTGGCATACACCAGCATTACAAGAGAAACACAGTTTAAAAGATGATAAAGCACTTCTAAAAGGGTTACCCAAAAAACTGACTGACCGCCAGATTAAATCCACATGGATTCCATGGACAACACCACGCTTGGCAAAGGCGTCAGGTTATGGTGCAGGTGTTCAAGCCCCTATGTGGTATCAACACCTCTGGCAGCATCAGCATAACCCTCATCAGCTAGAACACTGGATTGCTCAGATTGCGGCTTTATTGCGTTTAAATGGTCATGTGGTGTCGACAGCTTCAGTGATTGAAGCGACACGCCTCAGCCATAGTTTATCCCACCTCCGGCAAAAGCAGCGCCCAGGTTTCGAAGAAGTACGAGAAGCTGTAATTGCGTGTCTTTGTTATGGGGAATCTCTACAGTGGCAGCAAATACAAGAGACGCTACTCTTGGGGCATGATGTTGGCCGAGTTGCTTCAAGTGTGCCACTTGTGCCTTTGCTTGAAGATCTACAAGTGCAGCAAAAAGCTGCAAAGCTCAAAGCAGAAGCATTGCAGCGTGAAGTGAGCCTTGATTTGCGTACACCTATAGGGCTTGCCAAATCAACACTCTTGCATCGTTTGCGAGTGCTTGGTGTGCCTTGGGGGCAAAGTATTGGTGCGGGCAAGAGTCGTGGCACTTTTCGTGAGAAATGGGTTCTGGCTTGGGAGCCAGAGTTTGCGATTAATCTGGTTGAGAATCTCGCCTATGGCAGCACATTAGAGCAGGCAGCCAATAATAAAGTCATTGAAGCTTTAGCCCATGAAACACAGCTACCACAGTTAGCAGATTGTGTTTTGAGCACGTTAGAATCGCAATTAAGCAATGCATTAGCACATGGAATTCAGCGCTTAAGCCAAGTGGCAGCTCAGACAAATGATGTCAACGGCCTTTTAAAGGCGATTCCATCTCTGATTGATATACACCGCTATGGAACAGCTCGAACTTTACCCATGGATGAGATAGCTGTCATTATTGAACGGCTTGCAGCCCAAGCTGCAATTGCGTTGCCATATGCTGCACATGGTATTGATGCGGAAGAGGCGGCTGCCTTATCGCAGTTACTGTTAAAGGCTCATCGAGCGTTTGACTTATTTGATTTAAGTGATGACCTCCGATGCAATTGGTGGTCAGCCATTTGGCAATTAATTGAGCATTCGTCAAGCCATAAGCAACTGGTTGGTTGTTGTGCTTACCTTTGGTATGCAGACTCACGGTTTAAAGATGATGAACTAAAGCATCTTTTTGGTAAAAACTTATCTGCTGCAATACCTGTTCAATCGGCCGCTTATTTTTTTGAAGGCTTTTTTGGCGAAGCAGCGCAAGTGCTTCGATATGAGAAATCGTTACTCGCCATAGTGAATCAATGGATACAACAACTTGAGGAAGATAAATTTATAGAGTGTCTCCCTTTATTTCGTCGTGTTTTCATGAATTTAGATGCCCTAGAACGACAGTCGTTGCTGCATGCACTTATCAATAAAAAGCAGCAGGGACAAGAGTATCGAATGCTGACTCATATACTTCCTGTTTGGTCGCAACAGATGCAGCAGGTTGGCGCGTTATTTACAGAGGAGACAGTATGAGCCAGGAACAAGCCCGTCGTTGGCAGTTAGTGCTCGGGGTTGATGATGAGCAACCATTGTCAACACAAGACAGACGAATCTTCGATTCTCTTAATGCACTCTATGATACATCTGAAGCAACAAATAAGGGCAAAGGCAGTTTAAGTCGTTCAGCCCCTAAAGTTGCACAGTGGTTGGGGGATATTCGCGAGTTTTTTCCGAGCTCTGTTGTGCAGGTGATTCAGCATGATGCATTTCATCGATTAGGCTTGCGTCAAATGCTGTTTGAGCCTGAGTTTTTAGCAACGCTTGAGGCTGATGTGCATCTTGTGGCTGATCTTGTCAGTTTACGTACTGCGATGCCAGAAAAAACAATTGAAACTGCACGTCCTGTGATCCAGAAAGTGGTTGATGAACTCATGAAGCTGTTAGAGCATAAAACAGCAGAGGCCATTCGGGGTGCTTTAAATAAATCAAAAAGAACGTTTAGGCCACGCTTTGCTGATATCGATTGGGGGCGTACGATTAGTGCTAATCTGCGTCACTATCAACCTGAGCACAAAACGATTGTGCCTGAAAAGCTCATTGGTTTTTTGCGTCAAAATCGTCGACTTGCAGATTTGGAGGAGGTGATTTTGTGTGTGGATCAATCTGGTTCTATGGCGACATCAGTTGTATATAGTTCTATATTTGCAGCAGTGATGGCCTCTATTCCTGCCGTTAAAACTCAGTTAGTTTGCTTTGATACAGCAGTTATTGATTTAACTGAGGAATTAGCCGACCCTGTTAATGTTCTTTTTGGAATTCAGCTTGGTGGTGGTACGGATATTAATCAGGCTGTTGCTTATTGTGAAAATAAAATTCAAAAGCCATCACAAACTCATTTAATTCTTATTTCTGATTTGTACGAAGGTGGTGATGAAGAAAGTTTACTTGCCCGGGTGCGTCGATTAGTACGTCAAGGTGTCAATGTGATTACGTTATTAGCACTCTGTGATGATGGACGACCATCATTTGATGCGAAGATGGCAAGTGCCTTTGCTGAAATTGGCTCTCCTGTGTTTGCCTGTACACCAGATCAATTCCCCGATTTAATGGCAACTGCATTAAAGCGTGAAGATGTTTTACAATGGGCTTCGGAGCAAGATATTAAGACAATACGCGGGGAAGGGTAACTTTCAGTGTTTGCCAGTTGAAGCATTAAGGCGATGGATGGAATGAAACAGTATTTTGAGTTATTAGTGTTGGGGCCGGGGTATCTTTTCTGGGTTTTAGTGAAACCAAAAATAGATTTGTACGATAAACGAATTTGGGCTACAAGTGCCTTGATTTGGGGATTAGTCTGTATTGGCTTCTATGCAAGGTTTCAGGTTGCAAGCCATTATTTATCCCCATAGCGATTGAATTACCCTGTACTGTATCAACCGCTGTTAGTCTGAACTGGGGGCGAGAACTGTTACCTCGATTGGTTCTTGTATCCCAGAGCGTCTTGCAAAGTTCACTAAACGGGCAATTAAAGGTCCATTTAATTTTTGACCTTTACACAATACAACGCTCTTGTTTTTTGCCAATACATCAGCTTCAAGTATCATACCGATTTCAAGTTCATTGACGTTGACTGATTTTAAAACGCGATCCGCACTGTCTGGCTTAAAGGACGAGAGGCACGTCAATAATGTTTGATCATCTGGCGTTACTAGGGTTTTCTTAAGAGTTTCAACTGCCTTTTGAACTGATACACCTTCTTGTAAAATGAGCCTATCCACAGCGCTTGCTATTCGAAGCATCTTTGCCCCAATGAGAACATGGCCTCCAAGTGTGTTATGCAGCTCACGATCATTACCATGCTGTGATTCAATCATGAGTGCGACATTTTGCAGTCTTGGAATACTATCAACAAGCTTTGCCCCTGCAGCAGGAATTGAGCCTAGCATTTGCTTCTCATCAGCTTCGAGGGGCACTGAGCTAAAGGCTTTTTTTATCAGGTCAGGTGGGAGCACAATTGCCCCAAGTTGCGAGAGCATCCCTGCAATTTCAAACTCCCATGCATTTGCTTGCTTTGTCATCCGAGACATATGGGACATATAACCACGAATGTAAATTGATCGGCTGAAAGCAGTAGGTGCAATCATGCTGAGCATGTCAGTTAATACAGTGATTGCACCTTTCAGTGTATTTTCCAAAAGGTCTTTTTCTGCTTTTGTGAGTTCATAAAGTCGAATTGCTTCACTCATGTGGCCGAGTAGCTTTTCTTCTGGGCATGGTTTCATCAAAAAGCGAAAAATATTGCCATCATTAATCGCTGAAATTGCAGATTCCATGTCAGATTGGCCTGTGAGAAGCATTCGAGTAGTGTCAGGTGCAATTTGACGGGCTTTAGAGAGGAATTCAGCACCATTCATTTCAGGCATACGCATATCGGAGATGATGCAGGCAAACTCTTCATCTTGCATTAACTCTAAAGCTTCTGCACCGCTTGTTACAGCTTCTACATCGTAGTCCTCAAAGAGTATTCTTCTTAAGCCATCGAGTACATTTGATTCATCATCAACACAGAGTATTTTATGCATAACTTATCCAATAACCTTTGCCATTGCTATTGATTCCGCAAGAGTTGTCCATTGGGGTAAACGTTCTTGCAGCGAAAAATGATTAATAATTTTTTCGTCAATGTATTTCTTTTGGAGAAGCCTGTCTGCGACGTAAAGGGCAGCGGATACGCCAAAGGATTCACCGAGTAAGTGATCTATATTTCTGTGATATAACACTGCTTCTACAACATCAATTGAAAACCCCCACAGTAAAAGTAAATACCCACCGAGTTGTGCATGGTTTGTTTTAAATATTGTATTTTGTGCATCATAGTGTGTGGTTGATGGGTTGTCTTTTAAATAGGCAAGGTATTCATCAATTTTATCTGGATAGGCAAGCAATAAAATACTTTCGCCAATACGGTGAAGTAGGCCAGCAAGCATTGCTTCTTGTTGCAGTTCAGGTTCGACAAGCTGTGATGCAAGCTGAGCTGTTGCAAAACTATGTGCTTGTACTTCGTAGATATCAAAGAGGGGATTATCTTGAATATTAGAATAGGCTTCTGCAATTAAAACAACTTTACTCACTGTCTCGAGTCCAAGTCGCATAATTGCATCATGCACATTTTCCACCGCCTTGCCACGGGTGAAGAAAGCTGAGTTTGTGAGTTGTAAAACCTTAGCGGTTAGTGCAGGATCTTCAGATATACTTGCAGACAATTTCTCCATTGAAACTGAATCGCTTTCCATGACTTCTCGAACTCTAATATAGACATTTGGCGGGCTTGGTAAATGTTTTATACGACCAATAGCCGTTTTTACTTCTGTTGATGGCATTTGATTCAGGCCAGTTTCAATTCTTTCTAAGAGTTGTGCCAGTTGTTCGTTATCACAGGGCTTATCCAGCCAGTAATGGGCTGTCATACAGGCTTTAATCGAGGCCTCTTGATCTGTTTGCCCTGAGAGTACAATTCGAACTGTTGCAGGGGAGAGGCAGCATACACGTTCGAGTAACTCTGCGCCGCCCATTTTGGGCATGCGCATATCAGATACAATAATATCCACAGGCTCTTGCAGCATAAAACTGACAGCTTCTTTGCCTTCGGTAAAGCAATTAATCTCCCAATCTCTATCAAAGAGGGCGCGCTCTATTGCGCTTAGGACCATTGGTTCATCATCTACAAAAACAATATTCATGAACTCTACACTTTTAGCTAAGTTTCATTATTATCAGTTAAAGGCAGTTTAATTTTAAAGGTTGTGCCTTTGCCTTCTTCTGATGCCACATGGATACTGCCGTTGTGTTTCTCAACGATCACGTTATAAGCAATACTAAGGCCTTGTCCTGTGCCTTTGCCGATTTCTTTTGTTGTAAAAAAAGGATCAAAAATTTTATCCTGAATTTCTTTTGGAATGCCATTGCCATTGTCTGCAATAGTCACAGCAATGCAATTATCTTCTTTTTTAACGGAAAGCTTAATTTCACCTTTGTCTCTCTGGTTTGCATTAATAGCATCTTCGATCGCATGTGCAGCATTGACAAGAATATTCAGCACAACTTGGTTAAACTCATCCCGTAAGCAATAGACTAAAGGCAAGTTATCTTCAAAGTCACAAGTGACATCCGCTACGTATTTCCATTCGCTTCTTGCAACTGTTACAGTGGTTTCGATTGCCTCTTTAATGTCCGTTTCCTTCATCTGATCGCCACTGGAATGTGAGAATGATTTCATCGCACGTACGATGGTTGCAATCCGTTCCAATCCATCAATAGACTGATCTAATGCTTTTGGTATTTCAGAGGTTACAAATGGAAGTTTTGCTTTTTTAATGGCTTTTTTAAGATCTTCTAGCGTCTCGTCTGTCTGGGTCTCCATCACAATTTTACTGTTCTCTAGCACATTTAAAATGCCAGTAAATACTTTGCGGATAAATGAAATGTTGTCAGAAACATATTGCACTGGGGTATTTATTTCATGGGCTATACCTGCAGCGAGCTGACCAATTGATTCAAGTTTTTGCGCGTGGCGTAATTGATCTTCCAATAAATGACGCTCTGTTGTATCTCTGAGAACCATGTTGAAAATAGGGTTTGAACCAATTTTCATTTCAGAGATTGTCACTTCAAGGGGGACAGGTTTATTCTGTGATGTAATGCCCTCAAATTCAGTTGTTTTACCGATAATCTCTTGGTTTAATTTTTGTGCGTCTTCAAGTAAAAGTTGGTAACTTATTTTAGGAATTAATTTATTAATTTGAGAGCCGATAATATCTGCTTTATTGTATTGGAATATTGTTGCAGCAGCACTATTAAAAGTCTCAATAACACTATCTTGGTCAATGACGATAAGCCCATCAGCTAGGGTTTCAATTAATGTGTGCTCACGAGCAATGCGTTCAGAAGCTGCTTCTTCTGCAATTTGAAGGCGTCTTTCTAAAATACTGCCTATCATGGTAATTCCAACAAATACCACCACAATTAATATAATTGCCAAAGCAATTGTAAGGCTACTATGAGGCATCATTGAATGATCGACCAAGGTGCCTTCGACTACATAATAACTGGCTGCTTCCATTGCTGTGTAGTGCATGCTTGATATTGCAGAGCCCATAATGATCGCACTGATAATGCGCCAGCCTGAATGAGATCCTTCATTTGTTTGAACTAATATGCGTGTATAAAGAGCTATAAGTGCCAAAATATGTGCAAGAATTATTGAGACGACCACAAGTGTAGGGTCGTACACCATAAGTGCATCCATTTTCATCGCTTCCATGCCTATATAATGCATAGAGCCGATACCAACAGCTAATATGAGCGATCCGAGCTGAATCCACCAAAATTGAAATAGGCGCAGCGCTAGAATGCGCAATGCAAGATAAGAGGCTGCAATTGCTGGTAATACAGAGATAAATGTGACTAGAGGATCGTACGACATGCGTACTGGGATCATAAAGGCTAGCATCCCTGTAAAATGCATGGCCCAAACCCCAGAACCTAAAACAATAGCGCCAAACCAAAGCCAAGTTTCTTGCATTCTTTTATTCGTTGATGCCCAAACTCTCTCAAGTACTATTAAGGCTGAATATGCTGATAAAGCAGCTACAAGCAGCGAAAGAAAGAATATAGTATTGTCAAAATGGCCTTGGATTTCGACCAAATGATCTGGAATGACTGATGTAAAACGCCAAAAATCCATCTTAAACTTACCTATTCGTAAACGCTTAGATACCGTGACCCAAACATATTTACAGGAAGAGACATGCTTGGAATTAAAATTAAGTCGATATGATTAAGGTAGAATAAATTTGTCTAAAAAATTAATTAAGCTTAAAAAATGGTTGAATTTTAAACATTTAAAGGAGGTTTTATATCCTCGATTAATTTAATAATAGCGTGAGTTTTTTAATGTGGTCAAATGATGTTATCTTTTGTAAATTATGACTCATGGGTTTTATATTTAAAGAGGCTGTTAAGGCTACAACCTCTTTAAATAATGCTATTGAGATGACGGGTGAATCGTGATTTCCCAGCATAGATTTGTTTTTTTTATCTGAATATCCACATCTAAAAACTGTTGAATAACATCGATATTAGTTCGAGTGTGCAATGATGGCGCTGTAGTGGTAAAAACACCACCCTTACCGAGCGCCATTGGGAGCAAGAGCTGGTCGGCTAAATGCTCACCAATTGAAGCTGTTGAATCTAGAAATTGCGTCGCTTCATGTGTTACTTCATTCACCAGAGTTTCTGCAGGTTTTCCTTTTTCTGCAAGCCATGTAAAATTTTCTGTAATGTGCTCAAATTCATAGGAAAGTTGTATGCAGTTCCCTGGACTGTGACAAGACTTAATTGAATCAATATCCACATGAGTCCAACCTTTCTCTTTGAGTATTGCCTGTTCACGACGGGCTATATCTTGAGAAAGGTGAGCGATTAATAGACGAGCTTTTTGGTTTTTCAGCTGGCCTCGT
The DNA here is from genome assembly GCA_002450655.1 of Gammaproteobacteria bacterium UBA6940. Classification (GTDB taxonomy): domain Bacteria; phylum Pseudomonadota; class Gammaproteobacteria; order Pseudomonadales; family UBA6940; genus UBA6940. The sequence goes on from DJZY01000002.1 coordinate 45,417, forward strand.
TCTCGACAATGAAACGCTTGAAATCCTTTTGTTGGCGCTAATGTGATTGTTATATGCCCACCGCCTGCGGGATAAAAGCCATGTCTTTCAATTGTGGATGTTATTTTTAACCCCATTTTTTCTAAAATTGGAAAGTAACTCTGCTGTAAAAAATCATACGTTGGCGCAAAGGCTGTATGAGTGCCGCCGGTAATTGCAAGTGTTGATGGTGTATCTGCAAAAGCAAGAGCAGGTATTACTGTTTGGGCAACTAAACTTGTGCTGCCCGCTGTGCCTATGTCAAATGTGTAATCACCACCGTTGATTTCTTTTGGTATAAATATAATTTCAGTGGCGCCAAGTTCAGCCCCTTGAACTTTGGCGTTACAAATGGTTTGTGCTGCTTTCAATGCCGTTAAATGTTGGCGCAGCAAACCAGGTTTTGTGCGCTTCTTTCGAATATTAATCATTTTTAACGGCTTACGTGTGATCATCGACAGCGTGAGAGCAGAGCGGAGCATTTGTCCGCCGCCTTCACCTGTATTTCCATCAATTGTTATGACTTCGCTTTTTGTATTCATTATTATCCTTTTACACATAGTACTTGTTTTAATGTATGCATGATTTCCACTAAGTCAGACTGTGCTTCCATGACTTTTTCAATATTTTTGTAGGCTGATGGTGTTTCATCAATAACATCTTTATCTGTACGACACTCAACGCCTTTAGTTGCTGCAATATGCTCTTCCATTGATACTTTTTTCTTAGCTTCTGTTCGCGACATAATACGACCTGCACCATGAGAACAGCTGCAAAAACTTTCTTCATTTCCAAGGCCGCGCACTATAAATGATTTAGCCCCCATGCTACCAGGTATAATCCCCATATCTCCTTTACGTGCACGCACAGCGCCTTTGCGAGTCACATATATAGTATCGCCATAATGATTTTCTTTGGTTACATAATTATGGTGACAATTGATCGCTTCAACTTCGGCATCAAAGGGTTTTGTGATAATAGTTCGAACAGCTTCAATGGTGTTTAACATCATCACTTCGCGATTAAGCCGAGCAAATTGCTGTGCCCATTCAACGGCATATACATAGTCGTTAAAATAGTCTGACCCTTCAGGAAAATAAGCTAAGTCTTTATCAGGTACATTAATCATCCAGCGTTGCATTTCTTTTTTCGCCTGCTCTATATAGTAGGAACCAATGGCATTACCAACGCCTCTCGAACCTGAGTGAAGCATGATCCATACACGGTTTTCTTGGTCTAAGCACATTTCGACAAAGTGATTTCCTGTACCTAAAGTGCCAAGGTGGTTCACATTATTGGTATTGCTTAATTTTGGTACGGTATCGGTAATTCGCCTAAAACCTGGTTGAAGTGATGCCCAGGCTTGCGCAGTACGTTCTGGAATATCACCCCATGCACCTTTATCACGCTTGCTTCGATTGGCGGAACGTCCGTGTGGAACTGCTCGTTCAATGGCATCTCGTAATGGTTTTAGGTTGTCTGGTAAGTCTGTAGCTGTTAGGGATGTACGCACGGCCATCATACCGCAGCCTATATCAACGCCAACCGCAGCTGGAATAATGGCATTTTTTGTAGGAATAACGCTCCCTATCGTTGAGCCTTTTCCCACATGCACGTCGGGCATCACGGCTAACCATTTATAAATAAATGGCATCAGGGCTGTATTTTGTAATTGGAGAATGGCTTTTTGGTCAACAGGTACACCCTTGGTCCACATTTTAATCGGCTGTCCTGGTGCTGAATGAATCATTTGATAGTGCTGGTAAGTTGTAATAGAAGGGTCTTGCATCATCATTGGAATTCCTTTTTATGTCTTTCGAATTGTGTAATGTGCCTGTTCATCACTTGGCATAATTCTATGGTATCAAGAGAAAGCTTGGTGCAAGTCTTTAATTTTATAAAAACTAAAAAGTATATAAGGTATTGAAAAGTATAGGTAAAAATATTTTTTGATGCTGTTGGGGTGTTTCCAGTGTCTAAAATTTATAGAAATATTTATAATGGTTTATAAAAATAAAGAGCAGGAGGTTGGTGTGATTGTTTTTGGGTTTGTTGGCTCTGTATTGGATGCAGGGCCAAAGGGTGCAAATCGTTGGACTAAATGGCGTCCCACGCTGAGCTTATGTCAGCATGAGGATAAGATTGTTGAGCGCTTAGAATTATTGGTCTTAGATCAAAATGCACATTTAGTTCAAACGCTTGTCTCTGATATTCAACAAGTATCCCCAGAGACACAGGTTAATCTGCATGAAATAAATATTCATGACTTATGGGATTTTGAGGAAGTCTATAATGCACTGTTTCAGTTTTGTCGCGGATACAGTTTTGATACTGCTCATGAAGACTATTATGTCCATATCACAACAGGAACACATGTTGCTCAAATTTGTTTGTTTTTATTAGCGGAAGCACGATATTTTCCAGCTCAGCTCGTTCAAAGCTCTCCGCCAAGAAAAGGCACGCATGAGGCTGGGCAATGGACACAAATTGATCTTGATTTGTCAAAATACGACCGTATTGCACAGCGATTTAATGAACAGCAAGAAGAAGCAAATGCGTTTCTAAAATCAGGTATTGTTACCGAAAATAAGCAATTTAATACTGTGATTCACCAGTTAGAGCGAGTTGCATTCCTGACTAAAGCGCCTGTTATGTTGCAGGGACCAGCTGGCGCAGGAAAATCTCATTTGGCTCGTCGACTCTATGAGTTGAAGAAACAGCGTCATCAACTTACAGGCGATTTTATTCAGGTTAATTGTGCTGCATTGAAAGGGCATGATGCTGCTGCAAGTTTGTTTGGTCATGTCAAAGGTGCATTTGCAGGTGCAGCACAAGCTCGTGCAGGTTTATTAAAAACAGCGGATAAGGGTGTTCTCTTTTTGGATGAAATTGCTGCGTTGGGTGCTGATGAGCAAGCCATGTTGATTGGCGCTTTAGAACAGCAGCGATTTCGTCCTATTGGTGCAGATCATGAGATTGAAAGTCAGTTTCAACTGATTGTCGGTACTCACAAAGACCTACAAGAAGAAGTGCGACAAGGTCGTTTTCGTGAAGATTTATTAGTGCGAATTCAAATTTGGTCGTATCGATTGCCAAGTTTGAAAGAGCGTCGAGAGGATATTGCGCCTAATATTGATTATGAGTTACAACAAGTATCAAAGCAGCTAGGCACGCAAGTAACGTTTAATAAAGAAGCGAGACAAGCCTACGTGCAGTTTGCAATGTCTGCCAATGCACTTTGGACGGCGAACTTTCGTGATTTATCTGCATCTATACAACGAATGGCAACGCTAGCTGAAGCAGGGCGCATACGTCTTGATGATGTGAAGCGTGAGATAATACTATTGGAACAGAGGTGGGCACCTTCTGAAAATAATTTCACATTAGTTCAGCAGCATTTAGAGCAAGATCAGCTGAATGAGATTGATTTATATGATATGGTTCAGCTTGAAAAAGTGCTTGAAATATGTCAAAGCTATGACTCAGTCAGCGATGCAGGCAGGGCTCTTTTTGCCCAGTCTCGTTTAAAAAAGAAATCCAAAAATGATGCGGATCGTTTAGTGAAATACCTAGCTAAATTTGGTTTAGACTGGGAAATGCTAACGAGTAAGCTCAGTTAAGACAGTATCAATCATTATAAAATAATTGACCAAGGCAAATTTTTTGAAAAATCCTTGTAATTTTGCCTATTCTAAGGAGTTATTATGAAGTTAAAAATTGCAATTCTTGCATGTGTCGCCGCCTTAACCGGTTGCCAGAGTTTATCACCGCAAAATTCAGCAAGTGAATTGTCAGGTGTGTGGCAAGTCAAATCAATCGATGGGAATTCTACATTGCAGCGAAGCATTGTCACGATGGATTTTAGTCAGGTCGTGAGCAAAGTTGTTGGCTCTACTGGCTGTAACCAATATTCTGCTCTCATTGAAACCAGTGGCCATGAGATTAAGGTTGGGCAAGCTGTGATGACAAAAATGGCCTGCGTACCTGATATAGCAAGCCAAGAGCAGGTCTTTCTTCGCTCACTTGCGTCTATCTCTCACTACAAAATGATGCCAGAGCAGCAGATCACATTTTATGATAAGTCCAGCCAGCCACGTTTGGTTATTAAGCAATTAAAAAGTGAATAAACACTAAGGTGAACTTAATAGCCTTGTCGTTTGAGATGTTTGCAAACAACAGTCGTTAGATCAAGCTCATAATCATAGTTGTAAATATGATCTTCAATTGACACGCTTAGCATGGCAAGTGTTAACTTTTCCAAGCTTGCCTCAGCATGGCTTATATGAGCATGCAAAATATCAAGCATTATTGTAGTGTAAGGCATTTTTGCATTTTTCAGAGAGAGATACTGCTGTGTGTTGACGCGGGCATTCAAGCGTCTCTCACCCCTTTGCTTTAAGAAGAAAGAGGCTTTTTTTCTTCTTTGAACTCTATTGATCGTTTGTTTTAAATGTGGCACACCTGTTTCCTTTTATAACGAGAGCATTATGCGTGCTGCTCATTCATGAATGAAACTTTACTCACTTCGATATTAATGTTTAACAGTGTACAGATAATCGAAAGTCATAAAGTTTCATTAGGACAGGTATTTTGTAGGGACTTGTGTTAAGTCTGTGCCTGTTCTGTGCGCCTATTTTGGCTGCTTTATGGGCATACCTATAGCTCATTATTGCAGTGCTTTGATTTGGCTCACTTTTGCTAGAATTGTCTTGTTGTGCTGTTCTGGCTCAGAAAGTAAAATATCATGGCCACTGTTATGAAAAGTTGTCACAGGCATAGTAATACCAAGAGTATTAATACGATCTAGGGTAGGGATATATCGACAAACAGGATCGTGAACTCCTAAAAAGAACTCAAAAGAAACAGGCAGTTTTTGTAAAAGGGTGCCTAAGTCTTTGTCTAAAAAATCATGAATAGTGTTAATTAAAATATCTTTATTAAATTCAAGTGTCATTGCGTGTTCAAGTGAACGAGGCACAGTGTCATACAGTGGTGCAATTTCAAGCATAAACTGATCAATCGCGTTTGTATCTAAATCCATAATGGCTTTGTGTGCAAGTTCGCCACCAAGGGCCGTCCAGTGGTCCAACATTGTTTGTTTGCTCAGCAGAACAGGGTTAGACAATATAATGTGTTCAATTCTATTATGAGTATCTAAGACTGCAGCTTGAGCTGCAATCTGAGCCCCTGATGAGTGGCCATATAGTACTGCCCTACAAATCACTTTTTGTTGTAAAGTCGCAAGAAGGGCTTGGGCACAGGACTCAATATATGATGCAGTTGTTTGTGGGGCTGGAGATTGACCTGTACCAAGAGGGTCTATATATAAAACTGGTATCTGCTTTGCCACATCATCAAGGTTTGGACGAAAGATATGATGGCTCAGCCCTGGTCCGCCGGGGATAGGTACTAATACTGGTTGCTCATTGAGATTAAAACTACATGGGTTAATAAGCTGAGTAGCAAGGGGCATTATCATAGGTGTGTCCTTATTAAACTATGTCTACTTGTGTGTTTGTCAGTTGTGATCCTATTGTATTTCCAAAAACAACAAGCTCTTCTGCAGATGAAGCATTTAACTTCATCTTAATGTTTTTAATATGTGTGCGTATGGTGTGGGGGCTTTTGTGAAGTGTATGGGCAATGTAGTCTGGTGTAGAACCATGGGCTATGTGGTTTAAAATTATTTTTTCAGTTGCTGTAAGCTGAGTGAAACCAGTGTATTTAAGAGCGAGGCTTGTTTTAATTTCGACAACAGCAAAAATATCATAGGACAAGTGCATGCGACTTATAGAGATGCTAGAAATGGGCGCATCTTTACTATCTGGATAAAGCTCATCTAAAGGTAAAGTATCTAATATATTAGATTTTAAACAATTTTGAATGGCACTATTAATTATAGATTCTTTAAAGTGAGAAAGAATAAAAGTATTGTTTTTAAAAGAGCAAAGCCCTTTTTCAAAGAGTGGTACAGCACCTTCGCTGATACGAACGAGAGTTTGGTTTTTATTGAAAATAAGCAGCGCTCGCTCAGATGCTTCAAGAGACTGGAGTTTAAGCTCCATGTCTTGTGTGAATTGGGAGGGGGTGGCTGCAAGCTGCACAACGCGTTTTAAATGTGGAAGCACATAATTGAGACATTCTTTTTCTTTTGCGCTGTACATACCCTGGCTTGCAGAGCGTTGAAAAGCAAAACGTATACAAATATTGTTGTCGGTTTTAACCAATACAGCAATGGTGTGCTTCACATCGATAGACTTTAATACACTATAAAAAAATTGTGTATCTTCCTGTGTTATATCAAGATTACATTCTTGTTCAGAAATGCAATGATCTGGACTTATTTCTAGTAGTGATTTTGTCCATAAGTCTGTTAATTTTAAATCTTTTGTTAAGCGTTTAACAAAGTGCGTATCATAGCCATATTGAATGCGTCCCAAATGCGCTCCGCTCGACATATGATCGCCACCAATCATGCCAGCTTTTGCGTTAATAACGGGCATTATGTGTTGTATACATTCAATCCAATAGGCTGAGCAGCTCGTGGATAGATAGAGTAAATCGAGTATTTTTTTAAAGGTTGTGTCGTTCATATGAGTGCTCATTTGAATAAGCAAGTGCAATGAGTTCTTGAGTTGATTTAAGTGAGAGCTTATCAAGAATGTTTTTAATTTGTGTTCTGATTGTTGCTACACTTTTATTTCGAATGCTTGCCATTTCTTGCGGTTTATAGCAAGAGCAAAGCAAGACAACAATATCAGTTTCAGCGGGTGTGAGTGTTTGAAAACAACTCTTCAGCTGCAGGTGTTCCCTCTGTATAAAAGGGATATGCTCAAATGTATAAGAGATATAGATTTCCCTTTGAAAATGACTTGGGTATTGCTGAAAAATAACTTTATTCGCTTCAAGGTGATAGAGTTTGTTATTTTTAATAAAGTATGAATGAAAGCAACCTTTTGTATTTACCTCGACCAGTAAGTGATCCAGAATATTGTTCTCATTTATATTAATACTGTGAAGTTTACTTTCTTTAAGGACCAAAAAAGGCAAGTTTGAGGTTGTAAAAACTCTATTATTAAAGTCTATAATTGAACCGTTCTGGTCCGTTTGAAACTGAATGCGATCGACTTTTTTTTCAGTTATTACACTGTTTTTATCTTGCTGAGATAAAATATGAAGACACTTTTGAATATGGTCTTGCAGTCTATATTTATCTTCACTTGAGAGTGTAGTATTTGTATTTTGCAGCTCATGAGTATAATCCTGTAATGTGCTTTTTGATTCTACTCCGGTGTACCTGGATGTTATGCATGCGTAGATTTTGTTTAAAAAATCGCCGTACTCACCAGCTTGATCCTTACACATTGTTATTCCTGAGTTATCTTATCAACTATAAATTAAGAAAAAATTGCACATATTTTATGTATGTGCTTGGCCTTGTTGCACGGTGATTTA